>NZ_BBAI01000001.1 GCF_001311175.1 Lacticaseibacillus pantheris DSM 15945 = JCM 12539 = NBRC 106106
CGTTACACCCCGGCAGTGGTTACCATTCCGACCCCACACGCCTCCGCTCACCAACCTGACCGACGCGGCCTCACGCTACATGGTGACAACTACGTTTCCGGACCCGATGTTCCAACACACCACCATTTTGACGACACCTGTCAGTTCGATGAACGATTGTTAGTTGGACGAGATGCAGTTCTCAACGTCGCCCGTGGCGGGAAAGCTACTACGCTCTGCCGTTAGTGTCAGGTATTGAAACGGGCAAAGCAAGGCAGACAGCGACACATAAGCAGCTCTAACCAAAAGGCCAAAACCGGGCCTTTCGGTTAGAGCCACTTATGCTCTGCTTTCTAACCGCCTTGCTTTGCCCTCTAAACAAAAATAGTCAAATATCGGAAAAATAACAGTTTTTTTGATGCATTACCCACCAATTACATTTACACTGTGGTCGTGGTTAAGGATAACAATACCGGGATAGGGGGTGCGACTATGGATGCCGCAACATTACAAGTTAAACGGATTACCGTTGATCACTACCACCGCGCGTTACGCCAACTGCGGGAATACAACATGATTAGACGAGCAATCGTGCTACTACGGGATGCCTCAGTGAGTGCCGGGATCACCACCGAGTTAGCCCGTATGGCCGCAGACGTGCTCAGTGATTACAACGAATCCAGACTTTTGGTTCAATATGGGGAAATGAACACCGGATTACAACTGTCACACCGCCTCCCCGCCGTTGATCCGCCACAGAATCAACCGACCACCTAGCGTACGACGGGTGCGTGGACCCGTCTGGTGTGCACACCATCTTTGCGACAGGTATTTGGTTCAATAAGGGCGCCCAGTAACCGACGCCCTGGGGGACACAGTAACATTACTGTGTCCCTTTACTTTGTCCTAATAACTACTGCTTGAACTATCCGTCGTATCCGTATTGTCCGTACCGTTAGTATCGCTATTGTTATCCTGGTTGTTGCTCGTCCCCAACCAGTTTTGAAACTTATTACTATTCAGTAGCGGCGAGTTCGTGATAATAAACTGTGCCGGCGCCGACTCCGCATACTGCGAAGTCATCCACGTATTTTGCACCAATAACAATAACGACAGCACGATGAATATGGCAATGTAATTGAAAATGACCGCCACGATCGCACCGCCCAAGCTGTTCGCCTGCTTAATGACCGGAATCCACGTCACGTGCCGTGACATGCGAGCCAACCAGTGAATCAACAGCTTACCCAACACGATAATGAGTATAAACGTGACGATTTTGCCGACGAACCCAACATCCGCCCCGCCAAACTTGACGGCCAGCGGTTGGTACGCCGCAATGGCAATCACCCACAAAATAACGTTACCCACCATCGAAATAACCGTAATTGCCAGGCCCTGACGCCAACCGGACATAATCGCCAGCAGGAGCCAGATTACAATGATAATGCTCAAAGCCATACTAATTTCTCCTTTTGTACGTCGCGCCCAGCCTGCGACTAATATTCTTTACGTTTATTATCCTACAAAGCGCACCACCGGACATTCCGTCCGCCAAAATTTATGAATTAGTCAAAGAACAACAAGAGAGTGGACCACAATGCGGTAGATCCGAGCACTAACGTAATACGACCGATATTCCCTAATTTAGGAATATCGGTCGTATTGGGTTCGGCACAGGGAGCCGCATTGTGGTCCACGTCTGTAGGCTGGCTTCTCACCATAACGCCGCCCGGTCAGAAGCCGGCCGGCGTCGATGTTCATCGTTTTTCCGTAGCCACTGATTTTGCCGGCAGCGTACAGTCACTACTTCAAAATCTATTTGCCGTCGTTCAACGGTACAATGGTCGTAAAGTCATCACTTGGCACCCGAATCAACGAGAAGGTGTCCCCCACCTTACCGGCACGAAGACCCAGGCCGTTCAAAAAGTTGCCTTTGTACTTGGCTTAATCGTCGCCACAAATGCCTTGTCCGTTTGCTGATCCATCGAGGTTAGCTTCTTGGCGTTCCACGGGAAGTGGGAAGTGCATGTTCAGAATACTACTGCCGTTAGAAACGGTTGCGTCATTGCTGTTAACCTCAACCTTAGCGTTCTCCACCCAATACGTGTAGTGCATCAACGAATTCTTCCCCGCACCCGAACGAACCTCAGCGTAATACGAGTGCTTATCATCCGTCTGCAATACCAACGGTTGGTACTGGTAGGTCACCGTGGCCTCTGCCTTATTCGTAAAGTTAGTTGGCCGCAGCAGCGCATAAACCAAGCCGTACAACGCAGCGCAGAAAACAATCACCTCTACAAGGTCCAGCAGTATGGTCCGCCCGGAGCGGTGCTTGCCGTGTACCACAATCATCTTGAGGTGCCGCTGGCGAATGTTAATCACGATAAAGATGAGGTAAGCGACGAGAATAATCCACGCCGCCACACCGATCAGGTTCCATGCGTTCATGAGTCTTCCTCAGAGTGCGTGTCTATTGCGGTTGGTCAAGCTTATTGATTGCGGCTTGACCCAACAAATTCATGTAGTTCCACGGACGGTCAAAGTTGGGGTTGAACAACATATCCACATACCCCAAATCGTCCACGGTATTCTTATTTTGGATCATTACCGAAATGACGTTTGCGCACATCGAGATATCCAGCTTGCTGTAAAATTGCCCGCCGAGAATCTGCCGGGTTGACCGCCGAAATACCAGCGTACCCTCAATCGGCGTCGTCGTCGGCATAAATTCCGGACGATAATTATCCCTAAATTCAACAAAATCAACGTCGTCAAAATACTTACGGGCCCGGCTGTAGGTCAGGCCGCTGGTCGCCATGTTGTGCTCCAGAATGCTTAGCGCGCTAGTGGATTGCGTACCCATGTAGTGGATGCTGCCGGGATTAATAATGTTTGCTCCCGCAATCTTGCCCTGACGTACGGCGTTGGTAGCCAAAGGGGCGTAGGCATACTGACCCGTGGGGTTAAACCGCACCACGGTCGAGTCGCCCGCCGCGTAAATGTCCGGGTCGCTACTTTGCATCTGGTCGTTCACGATGATGGCCTGACTGCGGTCCAGGTCCACCATACCGGCAACCAACTCCGTCATGGGTTGAAACCCGACGCATAGAATCACAATGTCGGTTTCAATCTCGCCCTTATCGGTACGGATAAACACCCGGCCATCGCCATCCCCGTCAAATTCCAGCACGTGTTCGCCATCATGTAGGTCAACCCCGTGGTTCCGCAGGTCATCCCCGATTCGACTCGCCAACCCGCGGTCAACGTAATGACTCAGCAGTCCGTGGCGGCCATTAATCAGCAGCACGTCATGGCGGCCCTGTTGGGCAAAGGAGCTGGCAATCTCGACGCCGATGTACCCGCCGCCAACAACCGCAATCCGCTTAGCCTGGTCAGAGGCAGCTTTGATTGCCTGGGCATCCTTGAAGTTTTTGCACAAAAAGACGTTCTCGACGTTCACGCCGCGGATAGGTGAAGCCACTGGGTACGAACCAGTGGTGACAATCAGCTTGTCGTAGGTATCGCTGAACTTCTCGCCAGTTTCGAGGTCCTGAACCTCCACTACTTTGCGCTTGGCATCAACTAGCGTGACGTCATGCCGTAAATGTACGCCCACGTGCAGTCCCATCGCCTCAACCTCAGGCCCGGTAGCATAAAAAAAACGTCGTGTAGGTCGCGGACAACCCCACCTAGGTAGAGGTAAATACCGCACGACAAAAAGGAGATATCCGCGTTGCGCTCATATACCGCCACCTCCGTCTCGGGATCGCGGTTGAGTATTTCCTGGACCGCGGCCGTACCTGCATGGGTACAACCAATCACAACTACTTTCATAAATTGGTGCTCCATTCGTTCATTGGGAACCACGTTCAACAGCGGTCACTTAACCAGCGGCGGCCACTTTTCTTGTTATCAGTATCGCACAGGAACGACAAATATCAAAGGTCAACTACCCGCAATAATTCTAAACAATGGCCCCGTTCGGTGCTAATCAACCCCCGGGATACGCAAAGGAGCCGTAACCAATGTCACAGCCCCAATGTGCATAGCCAACGTTAATTGAGCATAGTCTATTTCACTGGCGTCCACTGCCATTCGCGTACTTCGGGAATATCGTCCCCTTCGCGGCGAATGTAGTCATTGTGGTACTTCAGCGTGGCGTCCATCCGGTCGATGAAGGCTTTGCCCTCGTCGCCGTACCCGCCAACGGCCTCAATCACATCCTTGGCCAGGTGGTAACGGTCAAGTTCGTTCAGTACCCGCATGTCGAACGGCGTAGTAATATCACCGTCTTCACGGTAGCCGTGGATACGCAGGTTCTGGTTGTGCCGGCCGAACCACATGTCGCGAATGAGTCCTTCATAGCCATGGAAGGCAAAGATGACGGGCTTATCCACCGTGAACAGGTCGTCAAACGCAGCGTCGGTCAAGCCACGAGGATCTTGCTCCGGCCGCCGGAGCTTAAGCAGGTCGATGACGTTAATGAACCGGATCCGCATGTTCGGGAACGTAACCCGTAGCAGGTCAATGGCAGCCAAACTTTCCATGTTCGGTTCAGTCCCAGCAGCAGCAATCACTACCTCTGGTGCGCCATCATCGTCGGTGCTGGCCCAATCAATCCGGCCCATCCCGGCATCAGCGAGGCGTTGGGCCTCTTCGATACTGTAGAACTGTGGCCGTGGCTGCTTAGAGGTCACCAGCAAGTTAACCGTTTCGGAACTACTAAACAGCTTTGGTGACAAAGCAAGCAGTGAGTTCGCGTCCGCTGGCAAGTATTCCCGGATAAATTCAGGCTTCTTTTCTGCCAGGTGCGTCAGAATCCCTGGATCCTGGTGCGTGTACCCGTTGTGATCCTGCTGGAAGCTGGTCGAAGTTGCAACCACGTTCAATGATGGGTAGTGACGCCGCCATGGCTGCTCACTGGCCTCACGAACCCACTTGAAGTACTGCGTCAGCATGGAGTCCACGACCCGCAGAAAGGCTTCATAACTAGTAAAGAGGCCGTGACGTCCGGTCAGCGTGTAGCCTTCCAGGAAGCCTTCGCTCTGGTGCTCAGAAAGTTGCGAGTCAATAATCCGGCCAGAGGTCGCCAGCTTTTCGTCCGTGTGTTCGTCAATTGGTTCAAGCCACTGCCGCGCGGTCTCTTCAAACAAGCCGTACAACCGGTTGCTCATCGTTTCGTCCGGACCAAAGACGCGGAAGTTCGTCGGGTTCAGCTTAATCAAATCGCGCAGGTAGTCAGACCAAACAATCATGTCTTGCTTGGTTAAACGGCCAGGCTTCGAGTTGTCCAAAGCGTACTTCTTAAAGTCGGGCAACTTCAACGGCTGTGGCGACAGGCCCCCGTTAGTAATCGGGTTGGCCGCCATCAAGTGGTCGTGGTCCGGCAACAACGCTTGCAGTTCCGGTACCAAATGCCCTGCAGCATCAAACTGTTCTTCAGGATGGTACGATTTTAGCCATGAGGTCAGCGCGTCAACGTGAGTCATGTCCTCAGAGGTGACGGGAATCGGGATTTGGTGTGCGCGGAATGAGCCTCAATGGGGTCATCATCACTCCTTCGGGCCCGTCCAGCCCTTTGGCGAACGGAAGACGACCACTGGCCAGTGTGGCTGACCAGCATTGCCGGTCTCGCGAGCATTCTGCTGGATGGCACGAATACTCTCCACCGCCTCGTCCAGGGCCCGTGCCATTTCTGGATTGAGCTTTTCTGGGTCGTCACCCTCAACAAAGATGGGTGCCCAGCCTGCGCCTTCCAGGTACTTCCGTACGTCTTCATCGGACTTACGCGACAAGATGGTCGGGTTACTAATCTTAAACCCGTTCATGTGAATAATTGGCAGTACCGCACCATCATTAATCGGGTTAATGAACGTGTTGCTAAACCAGCTAGCAGCGAGCGGGCCAGTTTCACTTTCGCCATCGCCAATAACAACGGCCGCAATCTCGTCCGGGTTATCCAGGATAGCACCAACGCCGTGACTGAGGGAGTAGCCTAATTCGCCACCTTCATGCATTGATCCCGGTGTCTGCGCACTGGCATGACTCGCCACCCCACCAGGAAAACTAAACTGCTTGAACAGTTTCTGCATCCCCTGCTGGTCCTGGGTTACCTCAGGATAGTCCTCAGTGTAAGTGCCGTCCAAGTATGAATTGGAGACCATGACCTGGCCACCATGACCTGGGCCTTCAATGTAGAACATGTTTAGATTGTATTTGTTAATGACACGATTTAAGTGGGTGTAGATAAAGTTCTGCCCCGCAATCGTGCCCCAGTGGCCGATTGGGTGAACCTTAACGTCCGTAGCCACGATGGTCCGTTTGAGCAATGGGTTGTCCTTCAGGTACAACTGGCCGACAGACAAGTAGTTGGCAGCCTGCCAGTACCGAGTCATCTTTGCAAAGTACTCGGGTGTAGAATATTCCGTCATTACAGCAACCTCCATTTTTTTTGGGTCAAAGGTGCACGGCATTACGCCGCACGAACAATAGACCGGCCGTGATTGGTAACCGCTCACAGCACCTTACTTTAGTATAGCGCAGAACGACCATTTGTTCGACCATCCTGTACACCATTTTACCGCGTACACCACGGGGTGCACACCATGTTAAAATAATAGTAACAATTGTCACAGAGGGAGGAAAAGCCATGTCTAAAACCGCCACAGCACTAGCCTTCATCGCGGGCGCCGCCACCGTCATGCTCATTCAGCGGGTGCACGCCAAGATCACGTTTGTCGAAGCCCCCGCGGACTTGCCCCAGGAACCGCGACCATTGCCGGCCGCCGAACCACAACGCACCCCGCGCCCGGCACAGCGGCACCGTACCCGCGTCATTGCGGGTAACGTTGCCAGCCAGCCACATCCGCACACCAACTTACGGTAGCCGCTTGCGGCTACCTTTTTTTTGCGGCGAGATTCAAAGATGCGGCCAAACTCGCTAAGCAAGTCGTAGTCACGGTGCAAGTTATGCGAGTCGTGGATCATCTGTTCCACATCCACTTTGCCGGCAGCGTCTGGCTTGCTGTCTGCCGCCAGCAGGATCTTGGGAATCGCGGTCAGTAACGCTTCCCGTTCGGCTTTGGTTAAATTGGCCAGTAGACGCTTGGTTGCGCCATCCTGAACCGCCTGGAACACACTCTCGGCGGACAGTAATTCTTGCAGCTGCTGTGGTAACCGGTCTGACATGTTGCGTACCCCCGTATTGGTAATACACCTATTCTACTATAGTAAGCGGTTGCGTGCGTAGAATTAGTTCGGTTATCCGTGACACTCGTACCGTAGTCAAGACACCCAAATCCCATGTAAACTACCTTCATAGGCTATACGCAATTTGTAATGTTTGGGTCGACCATGCATTTGCAGGTCAGGCACACGTATTAACGTTCTGGGCTCAATTAATCGTCATGTGTTTTAAATAACGATGCGCGTTATTTAAATGTGTCACCCCAACAACAACCATGAAGGAGAGTACCCCACTTTGCTTAAATCCGAGCTGCAGCACATCATACGCAATCGCGGCGTCATCTGGCTGATGGTCGCCACCATTTTGATTCCAATCACCTACTCGTTTTTCTTCCTCACCTCTGCTTGGGACCCGTACGGTAACACGGGCAAGGTGCCCATCGCGGTCGTCAACCTCGATGAACCGACCAAGCTACAGGGGCAAACCGTCAACGTTGGTGAACAAACCGTCGCCAAGTTACGGAAGGACCACCAGCTAGGCTGGCACATCACCTCCGCCCAGGAAGCGGCCCGCGGGCTGAAAAACAATAAGTACTACGCCGTAATCACCTTCCCGCGCAACTTTTCGCGCGACGCGGCGACGGTGCTGGATAAGCAGCCGCAACAAATGCACTTTACCTATAAGACCAACGGCTCACTCAACTATATTAGTGAAGTAATGAGTCAGGTTGGTAGTGACAAACTGAACAGCCAAATTCAGGCCAAGGTCACCCAAACCTACGCCCAGTCGTTTATCGACCAAATGCACGGTATTGGCAAGCAACTGGGCAAAGCCGCTGACGGTTCAACCCAGATTAGCGATGGCTGGGGCAAATGAAGGCCAAAACCGCGGCGATGCCGAGCGGGGTTCAGCAACTAACCGCTGGCTCCGGCCAGCTCGCCAGCGGCATCAACCAATACACGGATGGCGTTGGTCGGGTAGCGGACGGGCTCGGGCAACTGCACGCCAAAACACCCGAGTTGGCTGCTGGAGTCGGCCAACTCGATGACGGGATCAACCAGTATACTAACGGCACGGATCAGGTGGCCGATGGTATCAGTCTACTCTACGGCAACACCCCGGCCCTGCAAAGTGGCATTGGTCAACTGGCCGACGGGGTTAACCAGTACACCGGCGGCACGGACCAGGTGGCCGACGGTATCCAACAGATTAACGCCAACGCCCCGCAACTTACCGGCGGCGTCCAGCAACTGACTGACGGCATCAACCAAATGTATACCAGTGTCGTGCCGGAATCGAGTGACAACTCTACTTTGAGTTCGGGTACTAAGGCCCTACTCACCGGTATTAACGACCTGGACCACTACACCATTCAGGCCAAATTGGGGGATGACCAGGTCAACCTGCCCGACGGCGTCGCCACGTTACACAACAAGATGACCAAGTTACTACAGGCCATCTCTGACCAAAACACGTTGATTAGTTCCGCGTTCCAGACCTTTGATATCGGGCTACCCGTTGCGACTATCCTGACACCAAAAGGCATCACCACCAGCGATCTCGGTCTCCCGGCCGGCACCGACAAAGTCTACCCGCTAATTCACTTTGAGAAGCTGCAAAAAACTGCCACCACCACGCTGATAACGACCTAGCTAGCCTCAAGGCGGCGGTAGCTAAGTCCGGTGACGCCGACGCCCAGGCGGCTTTGAGTAAGTTTGAAGCCAGCTACACCGGTGCCAAAGACGCTAAGGATACGGCCTACAACACCACTAAGGCTACCTCAGCTTTGCCAAAAACAGCATCCAGCGGACGGACACCGACGCTGTAGCGACCCCAAGGGGCTGAAGGTCGCCATCCAGAAATTTGCTGATAACCTGGAAACCATGGACAACGAGTTAAACCACGCTGACGTCAGCGGCCACCCAACGTACGCGAGTGCCGTGTCCCAGTTGAAGGACGGCCTGAACAAGTTGAACAACGCCGTCAACGTGGGCGTTGCTGCTGATGGCAGTACGACGACCAGCCTGACTGCCGGCGTCACCCAGCTCCGCGACGGTTTGGTTAAGCTGAACAATGCTGTGAACGTGGGTGTTGACGAGCAGGGTCACCAGACCACCAGTCTCGCCAGTGCCGTCACCCAGTTGTACGACGGCACGCAACAGCTCCACGCTAACTCCGCCAAGCTCCGCGACGGTGCCGGGCAGTTGAACGCCGCTGCGCCAACATTGGCCTCCGGGGTCAAGCAACTGTACGACGCACCCAGCAGCTTAAAGCTAACTCCGGCAAATTGCGCGATGGTGCCGACCAACTGAACGCAGCCGTACCAACATTACGGTCAGGCGTACAACAGCTTTACGACGGTAGCCAACTGCTGAACAGCAACTCTCCCGCTTTGAAGAGTGGTGCTAGTCAGCTGGCTGGTGGGCTGAGCACACTGAACGCCAGCCTACCAACGTTGATGGACGGTATTAACCGCCTTAATGATGGTTCAGGTCAGCTCACCACCGGCTGAAGGATGGTGCCCTGCAAATTAGTCAGGCCCACCTCACGCCGCTAACCGCCAAAATGTTTGCTAACCCTGCAACCGACAAGCAGATACGGTTTACGAAGGTCGCGAATTACGGCGCCGCTTTGGCACCATACGTATTGGCCCTCGCACTATTCATCGCGATTATCATCTTCAACTTTGGCTACCCGATGCGGCGGCGGAATCATCGTAACGAAACCGTGATGCAGTTCCTCTTCTCCAAATTAGCGGTCGGTACGGTAGTCGCAGTTGCCATGGCGATCATCGAGGCTACGCTGATTATGCTGCTCGGCCTGCCCGTGGCTCACGTCGGCGCATTCTACGGCATCACCATTCTGTTCGCCCTCGCCGCACAGTACATGACCATGCTACTCAACCTGGCGTTTAACCGGGTCGGTATCTTCATCGCCCTAGGACTGTTGACCCTGAGCGGATCTGGCGGCCTCTTCCCCGCCGAGACCATCAACCCACTATTCGAGTCCATTCAACAATTCCTGCCCATGACGCACGCCATTAACGGTTACCGCAACGCGATTACTGACGGTATTAGTAGCACCACGGTCACCACCAGTACCGTCATTCTAATTGTGGTCGCTATCCTGAGCATCGCCCTCATGATCCCGGCAATTGGCTACATCATCGGCAAAGACGAAGAATCTGACACGAACGATAGCAACGCCGAATAATATCTAGGTCAATTGACCCCCAACGCCCCCGAACGCCTCAGCGCGTTTGAGGGCGTTTTTACGTGGTACAAACAATTTTATTGATGTATAGGTTACAAACGTATCATTCAAAAGTTATAAAGATTTCTGTAAACTGGCTCCCATGAACTGCGCGGTATTCGCCATTTTTTTTGTTGCTTTTTAATTACCACGTGAGTTCTAAACAATTGATATCACGGTGTTATTTGTCCATCCATACCACACTTTACCGTACTAATTTGTTATCAGTTACACGTGTATCAGATTACCGGAGATATCGAAGAAGGAGCGTTAAATAACGATGATCAAAGAAGAGTTACACCACATGCTGAGGCATAAATGGGTGATCTGGCTAATGGTTGCGACCATCCTCATCCCCATCTTTTACTCCTACTGCTTTCTCACCTCGGCCTGGGATCCTTACGGCCGTACCAGCAAGCTACCCATCGCGGTAGTCAACCTGGACCAGCCCACCACGCTCAAGGGTCAGCGGGTCAACGTGGGTGCGCAGACGGTCGCCAAGTTACGCAAAGACGACCAGCTGGGTTGGCACGTCACGACTGCCAAAGCCGCAGCGCAGGGACTCAAGGACAACAAGTACTACGCCGTCATCACATTCCCGAAGGATTTCTCCCGGGATGCGGCTACGGTGCTCGACAAGACTCCCCAACAGATGCACTTTACTTACAAGACCAACGGCTCCCTCAACTACATTGGGGAAGTCATGAGCCAGGTGGGGAGTGATAAGCTCAACGACCAGATTAAGGCCAAGGTCACACAAACATACGCACAAACCTTTATTCAGCAAATTGGTAGCATTGGCAAGCAGCTCAAAACCGCGGCTAACGGTTCCCAGCAGATTACGGACGGTATCAGTACCCTCCAAAGCGGCACGGCCGCAATGCCAAGTGGCGTCTCGCAACTCGCAACGGGTAGTAACCAACTCACTGCCGGCGTCGTGACCTACACGAACGGCGTGGCGCAGGTGCACTCCGGCATGTCCCAGCTGTACGCCCAGATTCCCACACTTTCTAGCGGTGTGAGCGCGCTATACACCGGTAGCGGTTCGCTGTACAAGGGGCTCGGCCAACTGTACGCTCAGGTTCCAACGCTGGCTAGCGGGGTGACCCAGCTAGATGCCGGCGGGAAAACCCTGGCGTCCGGCGTGCAGAGCTACACTGGCGGGGTTGGCCAGGTGCAAAGTGGACTATCCCAGCTACAAGGTAACGTTCCGACGTTGTCCAAAGGTGTATCGCAGTTGAACGACGGTGGCACCCAACTAAGTGACGGCCTGAACCAACTGAACGCTGCCGTTACTACTGGCAGCGATAACAACCCTTCTTTGGCATCAGCAATCAACCAACTCAACACGGGTGCCGGCTCAATTTACAGTGGCGCCAACCAGCTGAACGGGCAGGTTAACGGCGACACCGAGGACACCGACCTGACCAGCTCCGTCCAGAAACTGGATGATGGTAGCCAGCAACTCGCTGACGGTATCAGCCAGATGAAGGATAAGATGGACAAGCTACAGGGTAAAATCAATTCGCAAGTATCCACCCTGAATATGATGTCCGGTATCCTGAAGTCCTACGCTACTTTGAAAGCTAACCAGGACTCAGCGAATACCGAAATGCAGACCGCCATCGACGGCGTAACGGATGTCGACCAGAAAGCAGCGTTAACGGCGGCCTGGGCCAAGGTCAAGACGGCCCAAAGCTCCACGTTGACCGCGTACTCCACCCAAAGCAGCGTCTTGAGCATCGTGAAGACTAATTTAACCAGCACGGCGACAGACTCTGCTGGCGATCCAACCGGTTTGCAATCAGCAATCAGTCAGTTCGACAGTGCGCTAGACCAGTTGAAATCTGGCTCGGCGCAAATTAACACCGGGCTCGATACCCTGAATGGTAAGGCACCACAACTGGCTACCGGTATTCAGCAACTGACTGATGGTGCGCAACAGGAAAGCAACGGCCTCCAAAAGTTGGAAGCCCAAGTACCAACGTTAACTAGTAACGTTCAAAGACTGGCAGACGGGGCGAACCAGGAATCTACCGGCCTCAATTCCCTTAACAGCCAGGTACCAACCTTGGCTTCCGGCGTTAACCAGTTAGCTGCCGGTGCCAACACCCTTAATAGCAACTCCGCTGCTCTGAACAGCGGCGCCCAGCAACTTTCTGGCGGTCTCACCACTCTTAGTGGCAACATTCCTACCCTATCGAGTGGCGTTTCCCAGTTGTACACCGGTTCCGGCCAGCTGTACGCCGGCCTCGCTACTTTGAACAACAGCGTACCAACGCTGGCCTCTGGTGTGACCCAACTATACGACGGCACCAAGCAGCTGAACGCTAACTCCAGCGCCCTCGTGTCCGGCTCCAGCCAGATTAGCGGTGGCTTAGGTACGCTGAACGCGAGTGTGCCAACCCTAGTGAGCGGCGTGAAGAAGTTGCACAAGGTTCCAACAAGCTCACCACCGGCCTGAAGAGCGGTAGCGACACCATCGCCAAGACCAGTTTGACTGGCAAGACCGCAAAGATGTTTGCCCAACCGTCGAAGGATACTGAAATCAAGTACACGAAGGTGGTTAACTACGGTCAGGCACTGGCACCATACGTACTCGCCCTTGCCCTCTTCATTGGATCATCATCTTCAACTTTGGCTACCCAATGCGGCGTCGCAATGGCAAAGACGAATCGGTATTCCAGTTCCTGGGCACTAAGCTCGCTGTTGGTACCGGCGTGGCCGTAGCCATGGCTGTGGTCGAAGCCACGCTGATTATGGCGTTCGGCCTCGACGTGAACCACGTGGCCGCGTTCTACGGCATCACCATCCTCTTTGCCCTCGCAGCGCAGTACCTCACCATGCTGCTGAACCTGGCGTTCAACCGCGTTGGTATCTTCATCGCACTGGCGCTACTGACACTGAGCGGTTCCGGTGGTCTGTTCCCGGCTGAAACCATCAGCCCGCTGTACGAATCCATGCAGAAATTCCTGCCGATGACGTACGCAATCAACGGCTACCGCGAGGCACTCACCGACGGCATCGCGTCCGGCACGGTGATCACCAGCATCGTGATTCTCGTAGTCATTGCAGTTCTCAGCGTCGCACTGATGATACCCGCAATCGGGTACCTCATTGGGAGCGACGGGGAACACAGCGAAGAATAAGCATTAACAAAACCGTGCTATCCATACACTAGATGAGTGTATAGATAGCACGGTTTTTGAGTTTATTTAGTCTGGACTGAAACAGTGGCATCTCGCTATAAAATCGGCAGATGTTCTATGCTTGCCCCCATAGATACGCGCACACCAACGCCGCAATAAAGCTAATGGTCGCTAACGTCACCATGATTGACGCCCAATTACGCCGATTTTTCACAATCATCACGATGGTCAGCACCAACGCAACGATAAATACAACGGCAAAGATGCCGGTTAGTGCCTGCCACATAGTATTTCTCCTTCATATGGAATGTAAAATGATTAACTGCAACGCGTCCGGGTCTCGGTAGCCGAGTAAAGGTGAAATGCTACTGCGCTCCCTCGCTACTCGTGCGTTTTAAAACGAGCTGCGCCCCGCAGAAAGCGACGCATAAGCTACTATCACCAAAAGGCCAAGTACGGGCCTTTCGGCGATAGTAACTTATGCTCTGCCTTCTAACCGCGGGGCTCCGCTCTCCCATCATGTTCCTCATGCCACTTTCGAATCTGCTCCACGCGCTGCTTTACCCGCGCTTCGCTACCCTGATCAGTAGGGTGGTAATACCGCTTCCCCACCAAATTATCCGGCATCGTCTGCATCGTGGTGAGCTTATCCTTGGTGTCGTGCGCATACTGGTAATCCTTGCCGTAACCTAAGTCCTTCATCAAACCCGTGACCCCATTACGAATCTGCAACGGCACCGGCTCCGCCATCGTGTTCTTAGCGTCCGCCGCCGCACTGTTGTACGCTACTTCCATCTGGTTACTCTTCGGTGCGAGCGCCAGGTACGTCACCGCGTGCGTCAGGTGCACGTTACACTCAGGCATCCCCAGAAATTGGCACGCCTGGTACGCCGCAATCGCAATCTCCAGCGCCCGTGAGTCCGCCATCCCGACGTCCTCACTCGCAAAGCGGACCAGCCGCCGTGCCACATACAGCGGGTCCTCCCCCGCCTCCAACATCCGGGCCAACCAGTAGATGGCAGCATCCACATCCGAATTACGCATCGATTTGTGCAAAGCCGAGATGATGTTGTAGTGCTCCTCGCCGTGCTTATCGTACAGCAAGGCTTTAGTACCCATAATCTGCGCCAAATCGTCTTTGGTCACCTGCGTCACACCATCGACAATTCGGGCGTTAGTGACCGCCATCTCAAGTGTATTCAGCGCCGTCCGCGCATCCCCATTCGCGTAATCCGCGATGGCGTGGAGTAAGTCGTCACTAATATCGATGGTGAAATCGGCAAAGCCGCGGTGGCTCTCAATGGCATTATGCAGTAGGTGCACCAGCTCATCGGCGGTTAATGCGTGTAACACAAAGACCCGCATCCGCGATAAGAGGGCGGCGTTGACCTCAAACGACGGGTTTTCAGTCGTCGCCCCAATCAGAATGATGCTGCCGCGTTCAACGTACGGCAAAAACGCGTCCTGTTGGGCCTTATTAAATCGGTGAATTTCATCCACGAAGACGATGGTTTTTTTGCCCCAGCTCGCGGTTGCCCTCCGCCTCTTCCATTACTTTGCGAATTTCCTTGATGCCACTCGTGACCGCAGAGAAGGTCACGAAGGCAGCCTTGGTTTGTCGCGCAATCAGCTGGGCCAGCGTGGTTTTACCCACACCGGGCGGACCCCAAAAAATCATGGAACTCACTTCGTCACGTTCAATCAGGTTATACAAAACCTGGCCGGGAGCAACCAGGTTCTCCTGCCCCACAAATTCAGCGAGGGTCTGCGGCCGCAAGCGACTAGCCAGTGGCTGATAGCCCTGGTCCGCTTGTGCTGACCGCGTATCTCCCGCGTCATCACCAAAAAGGGATTCTTGCCGCATAGATGGACACCCCCGTTCATCATCAATCTAAGCTAAAACATATACTGTTCGTCATGCATAATTTTGCTGGCGTCCAAAACCAGGTGCTGGCCCTCAGGCGCAAAGTGGTGCTGCTGAAACAGCGCCGCATCCGTGGACCGCACAATTTGCTCAGCCGTTAACCACTGGAGCTCCAATTCGTGCACCGCAAACCCCAGCATTCGGGGTAACACCTCCGCCATCACTGCCGGATTGGTGTCCGCCAGCGTAGCAAGACGCACCGACGCCGTCATGCGTTGCTCGTCCACGTTGAACAAACCAAAGGTGCCCATCAGTCGGCCAGTGGCCCGATCCTGCACGCCATAGAGTAGCGCCTGGTTGCGCATCACCAGCGCCATGGCGCGGTTAACGTAGTGAGCGGTGTCGCCAATCACGGTGTCAACCGGCCGCTCCTGACCACGAGCAATTTCAGGATCCTGCCGCAGTGCAAATACTTCTTTGAGTTTGGCCATGGTCAGCCAGTCCATCGTGTAGTGCACCGACATAATTGGGTGATACTTCTCAAAGATGGCCACAACGCCACCCCCTGTCTACTTACTTTACTATTGTATTTTAACACGTAGGTCCACCAAGGGCCGCCAACCACCAGCCAAATTGTCAGGCAAATCCCTTCCCCAGTCCCAACGCACCTAAAAGGGTCACCCGACATTCGCCAGGTGACCCCCAATAATGATGCGCATATTTCAAGTAAACGAGCCTAACTAATTAGTTAGAGAATGGCCAATACAATGAAGTTAAGTATAAACCCAATCGTCACCACACCCAACATTGGGTGAATCTCACGCACTTTACCTTCAATAATCTTAATCAGGCAGTAGAAGATGAAGCCGGCCGCAATCCCGTAAGAAATGTTGTAAATAAGTCCCATGACTACGGAGGCCATGAACGACGGGATAGCTTCGGAGAGGTCACTCCAGTTGATTTCCTTGAGACTAGAAGCCATCATGACCCCAACCAGAATCAGCTGGTGCTACGGCTTCCGTCGGTACGATGGAAATAATCGGTGCAAACAGGCCCGAAATAACGAACAGGATGGCAACGGTCACACTGGTCAGCCCGGTACGGCCACCAGCACCAATCCCCGCAGCACTTTCAATATAGGTCGTCGTGTTGGATGTACCAAAGACGGCGCCAATACTTGTGGCCACGGAGTCTGCCACCAACGCTTTGTCCAACCGGGTCGCAAAGCCCTTAGTCGTTTCCAGTTCGTGAATTTCCTCGTCGGTAAAAATACCGCTGCGGTGACCAGTACCGATAAACGTCCCAATTGTATCAAACGTATCGGAGAAGCAGAAGGCAAAGATGGTCATCAACGTCAGGAGAATATGGCTACTATTGCTAAACAGCGTGCCAAATCCGGCATGACTAAATGCGGCGCCAAACGTGGTACCTAGCTGGTGAATGGACGAACCCAGGGAGTTGCTAGAAGCAAAGCTCAGGTCAGTCACGCCCATGGGGATCCCAATAATTGTGGTTGCAATGATACTAATCATGACGGCCCCGGGTACCTTTTTCACCACGAGAATGGTCATGATGATCAACCCAATCAGTGCGAGCAAAGCACCAGACTGCGTAAAGCTAGTCAACGCGGGTACGATACCGCCGCCAGTGACCACGCTAGTCACACCCTTCACCGCTGCGTGCGCATTGTACGCCTTGTCGTTAATGGACAAAATGTCGGATGAATCGGAAGTGAATTGGAGGAACCCAGCGTTTTTCAACCCTATGTAGGCAACAAATACCCCGATACCACCACTAATGGCATGCTGCATAACCTGTGGGATTGCCGCAATAATGGTCTTCCGAATGCTGGTGACGGTAATCAAAATGTTGATCAGGCCACAAATGAACACGAGGGCCAGCGCCTGTTGCCAGGAGTAGCCGAGCGCAAAGACGACGGTGTAAGTAAAGAAGGCGTTGAGCCCCATCCTGGTGCCAGGGCGTAGGGTACGTTGGCAAACAGCCCCATAACCAGGGTCCCCGTAGCACTGGCAATAATGGTTGCCAGGAAGACGGCCTGGGATGGCATCCCCGTCAAGGAGAGCAACTGGGGGTTAACAAAAAGAATGTATGACATGGCAAAGAATGTAGTGAATCCAGCCAAAATTTCGGTACCAACGGACGTATTGTACGTCTTTAGCTTAAAAAAAGTGTTCCATTACGTGCTCCTTTTCCTCTTGATGGCATCATTCTACGATTAATCATGAACAATTGCAATGGCTACGTTGCATTTGTTCGGATAATCACGAACGTTATTAAACGACCATAAGCAAAAACCCACCAGTTTTAAAGCCGGTGGGCGATTTAGTAATAATCCTGTTTAATTAGTTTCTAGTTGTGCCACGTTTTACTAACTCCGGACTTACCAATAACTCTCCTTGCTGCGCCCCACTTTGAGCAATTTTTTTGTATCAACATGCGTGCTAACAATTCGCCGAGCTTCTGCACTGGCTGTTTAACCGTCGTTAATTGAGGATTAGCCACTTGATCCAGAAAAACACCATCAAACCCGATAACCGCAAAATCGTTGGGTATATTACCGCCGTTTTGGATGATAGCCCTCTCGACACCGATTGCTAAACGGTCGGATGCACAAATAAAGCACGTATTACGAGCAAACTTACGCCAATTATCGTTGACGAATGCTTGTGATTGATGGCTGTGGTTCCCCATGCGATGTATCTTGGGCACTATTTTATGCTGTTGGAGCGTATTAATGTATCCTGCTTCCCGAGAGTATTCAAACGACTCTTTTACGTCAATACCAATAAATATCACGGACTGATAACTTTTAGCTAAGGCGTACGCAGTCGCTAAAGCAGTGCCTTCCTTGTTGTCAGTATCAATGAAGTCATATCCATTGTGATTCTCGCCAAAAATAACTGTCGGCTGCGACAGGCTGTCAATTAAGGGGATGTCTTCTGACCGCGCGCCGGTCACAATGAAACCATCGGCAACATTGCCAACGCTAAGACGAGCCCGATCCGTAACCAGTTGCAAGGCATATCCTTTGCGATCCAGCCCCTTAGCAACCCCAAAAAGAAGACTCATATAGTACGGCTCAGTAGTATCAATATCCTCCAGAATGGCAACTTTAATTACATTCGTGCGGTTATTCGCTAACGCCTTAGCCACTGAGTTTGGTTGGTAATTTAAAGCAATGATGGCGTCCTCAACCAACTGCTTAAGTTCAGGTGTAACTTGTTCGGGATGATTAATAACACGAGAAACTGTCATCTTAGAAACGTTTGCTTGCTTTGCTACATCAGAAAGCGTAACCATATGGGCCCCCTCAATCACACACTAACAGTAATATATCCATCATAATATACTTTGCTTAAAATCTAACACCATATCTTCGGGCAATACCCTAACACCCCAAAAAGGATTCGATTAACATATCGAATCCTCATTGGTGCCTATCATTACTCGCTAACATAACATAAATAATTAGCCTTTATCTGCACCAGCGGTTATGCCGTTAACATAGAACTTCTGCATAACTACAAACAGAATAGTAATTGGTATTGCGATAATTACACAGCCTGCAATAAACCAAGTGAAGTAGGCGGTTGAAGTACCCTTTGTTGCATGGACCATGTTGTACAAGCCGTATGCGATCGTATACGTCTTTGAATTACCAGAACTGGAGAGAATGATTCCCGAGAAAATGAAGTCCGTCCATGGTGCGATAAACGCAGTCAATGCAGTATATACAATGATTGGTTTGGACATCGGCAACCCAATGTGGACAAAGACTTGCCACCGTGATGCCCCATCAATTTCAGCAGCTTCATCGATTGAACGCGGGATAGTATCGAAAAAGCCCTTGGCAATGTAGAATCCTAAACCTGCACCACCAACATAAACCAGAATCAAGCCCACCAGATTCAGCATATCGAAGCTCTTCAAGATGTAGTAGAGCGCAATCATGGACATGAATCCTGGAAACATCCCCAGTATTAGCGCAATTTGCAGGTACGGTTTCCGAAAACGAAAACGTAGGCGGGACAACGCATATGCTACAGAAATTGTGACAAACGTCGACAGAATCATGGATACAATCGACACAAACAGAGTGTTGCGAATCCAATAAACAAACGGGAATTGGTCACTAGTGAAAATGCCAATATAATTACTAAGCGTAAACTGCTTAGGCCAAATCGTCGAAACGAAACCTGTGTCGTTGTATGAAAAGCTGGCCAACACAATCCAAACAATCGGGAAAATCCAAACAATCGCCAGCACAGCTAGTAATACGTACCGAAGGATGAGCGATAGCCGCCGTTTTGCATGATATGATGACATTTTAATCACCCCTCCTTAAATGCGTTTGTACGCCGGTAAGCAAACAGGGACACCGTAGCACTGATGATGAAAATTAGAATGCCTAACACCGCCGATGCGTTATATCTTTGTGTTTGTCCAAATACCAGGTTGTACAGCCAAGTAACCAGTAAATCAGTATCACCAGCACCGTTGTAGCTGTTATTCATTGGATACCCACCAGTGAGCAGGAATATTACGTTAAAGTTGTTGATGTTGCCGATAAATTGCTGAATCAATGCCGGCGCCATCACAAACAAAATTTGCGGGAATGTAATCCGACGGAAAATCTGGAATGGATTGGCGCCATCCATTCGCGCGGCTTCAATCTGATCTTGTGGCAAGTTCTGGATAATCGCGGTTGAGGTTAACATTGATACCGGAATACCAATCCACATGTTAACAACAATAACTGTAATACGCGCCACTGTGGCATTGGCCGAGGCACCAATAAAGTTAATTGGGTGCGCAATCCAGCCCCAATTCATCAGTACCGTGTTGAGCGGCCCTTGTAAGTCTAGAAATTGTGCCATCATCAATAGCGAAACAAATTGCGGTACGGCGTACACAATTACAAAGATTGTCCGCCACAAGCCCTTACGCTTGATACCCCTTGATTCAATTAACAGCGCAAGTAAGACACCGAAGAAGAACGTGGTCGCCGTTGCGGCAACCGCCCAAACCAGCGTCCAACCCAACACAGGGAAGAACGTGCCGGCCAAATCACCGGTTAGAACGTTGCCAAAAGCTTTAAAGCCCGTCCAGGAGAAACCAATTGGATGTTTGGAATCATAGTTCGTGAAGGCCATTGAAATCATATAAAGCGTTGGTAACACGGTGAATGCCATTACTCCGAGTATTGGAATGCTCATCAAAGTGATGTGTAGTTTGCTATCCAGCAAGGAGCTCAGTTGTTCCTTGTTGGTGGGAACATGTGTCCCATCACGATTCTGAACATACAGTGTGCGTAATGATTTCAAGCTAGTCACATACAGAAATACCATTGCTAATAGCAGGATTACCGCTAGGACACCAAATAGTAGAATGACAACGGAATTATCCGGTAATTTGGTAATATACACACCTTGAGACTGATTGTAGACAACCCGCTTGGTCTTATTCACACCCAACGTTGTCAACATGCTCAGTGTGCTAATCCCGCTAAACACAAACCAGAGTAGAAAGACTATTTCGGTACCTAGGTACGCGAACCCCTTCGCCCATTGCTTATTCTTGATCTGCGCCAGGCCCATGAACACAAAGGATAGCTTTGTGTACTGGTCGCCATTACGCCACACTTCTTTATACGTCGCCGCAGGAGGTAAAGTATTTTTCTTTCTAAACATAACTTCTCCTTACTAAGGCCTCAAGCAACCGTTAAAGGTGCTTTTACACCCTCAACTACTAGTTCTTTTGCGAGATAGCCTTTTGGAAAGTTTCCAGCTTAGTGCTGTATTGGCTTGCCTTAATTGAACCAGTGTATGCACCATTAATCAGTGGGGCAGAGAGGTTCCAGAATGTTGCCATCTGACTCATCTTTGGCTGAAGGACTGAATATCCAGTTTGGGACATCGTCATCACTGCTTGGGCCTCAGGATCCGACTTCAACTGACTGCTCTTTTGTGCCGTCTTGTCGACAGGAATTTGACCAGAGTGCTTGTAAACGGTTAGCTGAGACTGCTTGTTGGTGATGTACTGTGCCAAAGCTGCGGCAGCCTTTTGGTTCTTGGTAGCCGTGTGCGCATTAACGGCAAATGTTTCGATACCCTTGAACGCTTGCATCTGTACTTTCTTACCGTTAATCGTAATAGTTGGATATGGTGCTACCGCGTAGTTCTTACCCAGAATCTTCTTGATGTTAGCAGCATCCCAAGGACCATCGAGTGTGGCAGCGGCATTGCCGGACTTCAACTGGTTTAGCGCATTAGACGTTTGCATAACATTCTTATTGCTCTTTTGCTGAGCAAGCCAGGTCATAGCCGCAACACCTTTAGAATTGGCAACGTTTGTTCCATTCAGAGTCTCGCCATTCTTACCATATAGGTAAGTTCCTGCACTGAAGAATACCGGGTAATAGTTATAAGCATTCGTAAAGTCTGTGGCGACTACGCCCTTAGAAGTGAGTGTGTCCCAATCCTTAACATCTTCAGCGGATAGCTTAGATTTGTTATAAAACAGCGTCTGAACTTGTTCATAAACAGGATAGGCATACATCTTACCCTTCCAAGTCACACCTTTAGCTGCATCGGCAACATTATGCTTTTTAACGTAACTAGATGCACTTGGTGATAATGGATTAATATAGCCTTGATTAGCCATGGATCCCAGCTGATCGTTTGGTACTTCGAATACATCTGCAGCCTTGGATGGATCCTTAGCTACGTCGGTTTTGGCGTTAGCTGAACCGTTCGGGCTCTGCGTAACCTTGACGGTAACGTCTGGATATTCCTTGTTGAATTTTTTTGACGATACTCTTAAAGTATGAAACCTGGGTGGTGTCGACCCAAAGTTTAACAGTCCCAGTGGTCTTTGTACTGCTGCTACTGTCCGAGTTGGACGACTTCCCACAAGCAGCGAGTACCGTTGCCGCAATAAGTGCTGTGCTCCCTAACGCAATCTTTTGCCATAACTTCATGATATTATTCCTCCCAACGGAATCTTATAATTTGCCGAATTAAATAACTTAAACAATAATAGCTGCAAATGCTTGATATGGCGCTAATTCTGCATTTTGTAAATCATCGGGGATCGTGTCGATGTTGTTAAGCAACACTTTTTTAATCTGATCCTCAGTTTTAAAGAACTGCTTATGCCCAGAAAGATTGGCTACTACCAGCCAACGCTCATCACCCAAAACACGGTGATATGCCATCACTTCAGGTACAGTATGATTAATTAAATCAAAACTACCTTTCACTACAATTGGATTATTGTGGCGGAGCGTATCAACTGTTGATAGGTACTAAACACGGAGTTTGAATCCGCACGAGCCGCTGCCACATTAATTGCGTGAAAGTTGTTATTAACATGGAGCCAAGGCTTGCCGGCACTAAACCCCGCGTATGCACTCTCGTTCCACTGCATAGGGGTGCGGGCGTTGTCGCGACCCTTGACATTAATTGATTGAATAATTTCTGCTTTACTATAACCGCTCGCTATCCGTTCACGATACATATTGACACTTTCAACGTCATTAACTTCATCTATCGAGGAAATCGGGTAATTAGTCATACCAATTTCTTCGCCTTGATAGATGTATGGCGTTCCGCGCAGTAGATGGAGCAAAATAGCAAACATTTTTGCGGAACGAACACGATACTTTTGGTCGTCGCCCCATCGTGAAACAATTCGTGGTAAGTCATGGTTGTTCCAAAATAGACTATTCCAACCATGCGCATAATCGAGTTGTTCCTGCCACTTAGTTAGGACTTGCTTCAACTCCACGGGACGAAACTTTCTCAAATCCCATTTTTCCTTACCGGGCTGCTGATCTATCTGCATGGCCTCAAACTGAAAAACCATCGATAACTCTTCACGTCTTGGATCTGAGTATTGTTGTGCAATTTTGGGCGTAGCCCCCAAGTCTCACCGACCGTCATCAGGTCATGAGGCCCAAACGTTTTACCATGCATTTCCTTCAGATACTGGTGTAAAGAGGGCCCGTTTTCGCGAATCTCTAGATCAGGGTCCTTACCAATCAAGTCAATAACGTCCATCCGAAAACCACCGATACCCTTATCAATCCAAAAATTCATCATCTGATAAATAGCGTTACGTACTTGAGGATTTGACCAATTAAGGTCTGGTTGTCCTGGGCCAAAAAAAGTGTAGATAATATTGACCAGTTTTTTTTATCAAATTGCCAGGCAGATCCAGAAAATGTTGATGTTAATTGATTAGGCTCGTGCCCATCCACCGGGTCCCGCCAAATGTAAAAATCGCGGTAAGGACTGTCTCGTGAACTACGCGAACTCAAAAACCATTCGTGCTGGTCGGAAGTATGGTTGACCACTAAATCCATTACGATACGAATGTGTCGTTTGCGTGCTTCACTAATAAATTGATCCATATCAGCCATGGTACCGAATTGCGGGTCTATGGCCTCGTAATTTGCAATATCATAACCGTTATCCTCGCCTGGCGATTGATACACGGGGCTCAACCAGATAGCATCAATCCCTAGTTGCTGTAAATAATCCAGGCGACTAATTATCCCTGGAATATCGCCAACACCATCGCCATTACTATCTTGAAATGATTTCGGATAAATCTGATAAATAACTGCCGATTGCCACCAAGGCTGCATGCGCATCATCCTCCCATCGAAACAAGTTCCAGTCTCCAAGTACCCTACCCTTCCAGTGGAACCGGTCCTTAGTAATGGCCATTGTTGTTTCCTTGTCAAAGAAGTGCGCCTTATTAATATCAAACCCGACCTTAACCTGGTCACCAGGATTATGGAAATCACGCGCATTAACGTTTGCGATGTATTCCGTGTCATCAGACTTTAGGTAAAGTTGCTCTGTCGCGCCTAATAATTCCGAAACGGAGACCACAGAATTGACAATTGCATCGGGCCAAGTTTCTAGAAAGGCTTGCTCCGAATGAATGTCTTCAGGACGAATCCCAAAGATTATCTCCTTACCGTCGTAACCCTGATCATCCAGAATTCGCGCCCGGCCCGCTGGAACCTTTAACTGGATGGTCTTACCATCCGACACCATACCATGCTATACCGCATGTTGAAGAAGTTCATTGAGGGGCTACCCATAAACGGCAACAAACTGATTGCGGGGATTTTCGTAAACCTGGGCGGGTGTACCAATTTGCTGTACGTGCCCAACCGACATAACCACCACCCGATCAGCCATCGTCATCGCTTCGGTTTGATCATGAGTAACGTAGATAGTCGTCGTGTTGAGTCGCTGATGTAATTTGGCAATCTCAGCACGCATAGAGACCCGTAATTTTGCATCAAGGTTAGACAAAGGTTCATCCATAAGGAAGATTGGTGCGTCACGGACTATTGCCCGGCCTAAAGCTACACGTTGCCTTTGCCCACCAGATAACGCAGAGGGTTTGCGTTGCAGAAAGTCGGTTAGGCCTAGTATATTTGCCGCGTTTTGTACACGTTGATCAATATCCGCCTTCTTGTAGTGACGAAGCTTCAAGCCAAACGCCATGTTGTCATACACGCTCATATGCGGGTAAAGTGCATAACTTTGAAAAACCATGGCGATATTACGATCCTTGGGTGCAACGTCATTCATCACCTGACTATCGATGTTTAGCTCACCCTTGCTAATGTCCTCTAGGCCTGCAATCATCCGCAAAGTTGTTGACTTACCACATCCAGAAGGCCCAACAAAGACGATAAATTCTTTGTCTTTAATGTGCAGGTCAAAATCCTCCACAGAATAATCCTCAGCATCGTCGTATTTTTTTGTATAGGTGGTCCAAATCAATTTCAACCATGTATTTGCCTGCTTTCTTTGCCATTATTTCGACTATCAAAGTTAGCTATAATGTCGCTAAGCCTTAAATCTCCAGTCGTTGGCACCACGTAGTCAGCCTGTCGTAAAACATGTTTGTTGCCAATACCAACCGCAAATTGCCCCGCACCCTTAATAGCCTGTACACCAACCACTGCATCCTCAAACGCAGTTACTTCGGTAGCTCTCAAGTGTAGTAGCTGTTGGGCCCGCTCATAAATTTCAGGATCAGGTTTACCGTGAATCAGAGTTGCAGGGTCTACCACACCCGCAAACAAATCTGCAATGCCCAACTGATTGAGAATAATCGGCGCATTTCGTGACGCGGAAGCTATGGCCATCCTCAAGCCAGCGCCCTGGGCATCCGCCAACAAGTCTGTAATTCCTGGAAGGATGTCCTGCGGTGTCATCGCCCGGATTAAATGCAAGTAAATTCTGTTTTTTTGTATCCATAAACTCTTTTTTTTTGCTGTTCAGAATAATACTGCTGGTTTCCAAACTTTAGAATCACGTTAAGCGAGTCTAACCTGGAACGTCCCCGTAACTCATCATTAGCGGACTCAGGCAACGTAATATTTAACTTCTTGGCCAGCTCGCCCCATGCTTGTAAGTGATACTTTGCCGAATCTGTTAATACACCATCTAAATCAAATAACAAGCCTTTAAGCATGGACATCCCCCCTCTCCAAGTGGACAATCTGGCCGTTGAGTTCAACATCCAGTTCATCACCGCTAAGTAGTTCTACTTGTGTTTTCTCAGCTGTAACGTCCACCGCCAGTAATCGACCACGGTAATTCAGTTTAAAGGAATAATGCGTCCACCCATGTGGAATAAACGGCTTGAACCTCAATTGATTGTGATCATAGCGCATACCTGCGAACCCTTGAACAATAGCTAACCACGATCCGGTCATTGACGTAATGTGTAAACCATCCGTAGTGTCATTATTATAATTATCAAGATCTACCGGGCCGTCCTGGCATATAATTCCACCGCCTTGTCCTGCTTCCCCAACTCTGCCGCTAATATTGAGTGAACGGATGCGCTGAGTGAACTCTCATGTACCGTTAACGGTTCGTAGAAATCATAATTACGTTCCTTTTGATCCAAAGTAAATCGGTCATTCAGGAAGTATATCCCCTGTAACACGTCAGCCTGCTTAATAAACGGACTGCGGAGGATACGGTCCCAGGACCAGTGCTGATTAATTGGCCGTTCATCCTCGGGAATACTACTAGCCGGTCGGAGTTCTTTATCCAGAAAGGTATCGTTTTGTAAAAAAAATACCCAGCTTTTTGTCCTCTGGAAAGTACATGTTGTCCACAATGTCTCGCCAATATGCCTGCTCTTCATCGGTGACGGCCAACCCTTGCATTACATCGTGATCAGCATGGGGAATTCTGGCTAGTGTGTATTGCAGAACCCAAGCAGCCATTGTGTTGGTATACCAGTTATTGTTGACATTATTCTCGTACTCGTTTGGCCCGGTAACACCGTGAATCATGTACTTGTGTTGATGTTGACTATAGTGGACACGATCCGCCCAAAAACGGCTGATTGCCACCAAAACTTCAATACCATCATGGTTAACGTAGCTTTCATCTCCGGTATATGCGGTGTACTGATAAATCGCAAAGGCAACTGCCGCGTTACGATGAATTTCTTCGAATGTTATTTCCCACTCGTTATGACACTCAATCCCGTTGAAGGTAACCATTGGGAACAAGGCTCCCTTTAATCCCTGCTGTCTGGCATTGTGATAGGCTCCGGGTAATTGATCATGGCGATACTGCAGTAATCCACGCGTTACCTGTGGTTGGGCAACTGCTAGGTACATCGGCACAACGTATGCCTCAGTATCCCAGTATGTAGCCCCGCCATACTTTTCACCCGTAAACCCCTTAGGACCAACATTTAGTCTTTCATCCTCACCGTGATAAGTCATAAATAATTGTGCGATGTTAAATCTAATACCTTGTTGCGCGGCCTCATCGCCATCAATAACCACATCACTTGCAGACCAGCGGCTTCCCCACACTGCCGTGTGCTCCGTTAAGTTTTCAGTGAACGATTTAGCTTGTAGCTCATACATAAGCTCAGCAGCACGTTCAACCTGCTCGTCGGGTACTACATCACGACTGGTAATCACGATGACATCCTTCTCGATGCGGACGGATTGACCAGCCTGCAGGGTATCCTCCCAGTTCTCGCTAATAATACCCGTGGCCGTTTTAACGTCACCATTATATGCAGCTCCGTTCAACCGCAAATGCTGCTTAAGTAAAACGGTAAACCGGGGTACACCGTAAGGATTAGGCTTGGTCACCATTTGAATGGTATGTTCATTGCCATCTTCACTAATTGGTTGCCAGAAACGGTCGCCATAATTGCTATCTTCGTTAGTGACGTTACCATCCAAACTGGCATCAAGCTTAATGGTTGCCTGTCCCGCAAGCACATCCGCCTTAACCTCAATTAACGCCGCCTCTTTGATAACATTGCTTAGAAAACGGCGAAACGTAAATCGAACTTTTGTGTCATTACCCACATAGATAAAACTCCGCGAGAGCAATCCTTGATGTAAATCGAGTGTTAACGAAAAGTTCTGGTAAGAATCCTGCGCGAGATCCACTTTGTGACCATTAACAACCAACTTCATGTCAATAAAACTGGGTGCATTGATTACCTTGCCAAAGTATTTGGGATAACCATTCTTCCACCACCCGACAACCGTTTTATCTGGAAACCATACCCCGCCTAGGTAGGTGCCTTGTAATTTATCGCCGGAGTAGCCTTCCTCAAAGTTACCACGCAAACCCATATAACCATTTCCAATTGCAGTGATACTTTCCTGCAACCGCTTGTCCTCCGGCTTAAGTTCATGCTTTGGATTAGCCATGGATCAACTGAAAAAAATTCGTTTCATATCCAACCCTTCACTTTCAAGTGATAACGCTTGTATTCGCTTACAAATGCAATTATGGATTGGCTAGTTTAGTTTTTATACCCCAAAAACTCTGTTACCGCTATCAAAAACTCAAATCACCTCGATGACAAATCCTTTCGGGGCCAGATTCTCCCCGTCGTAACCCTGGGCAAGCTTCGGCTCCATTGACAAGGGAACGGCATTGTTGGTGGTATTGAAATAAGCGGTCAGGTGCGCCGAGCCAACACGCTCAACCTTAATTAAGCCCGTGCTATTTACGCTAAGCCGCGTACTGCCCGTACCCAAAAGTTGAGCATAATCACGCCTAAATTGAACGATCTCATGAACCTTTTGCCAAATAGGTTGGCCTAACTGACTCCAGTCCATTGGCTTACGGCAATCGGGATCGTTATCCCCTGACATCCCCATCTCTGTCCCGTAGTATATGCAGGGCATGCCTGTCTGGGTAAAAATGAATGCCAATGCCTGCAGAGCCCGTTTCTCATCACCACCAGCGACCGTTAATATTCGTGCAGTGTCGTGCGAATCAAGGGTGTTGAGCATGACTTGTGCATTTTGCTGACGATACATCATTAATTGATCAGTCAGTAATTCCACCATGTTCTGTGCCGTCTGCTGACTAGTTAGGAAATGCTCCTCCACCTGTTCCGTAAATGCATAGTTCATTACGCCAGAAAACTGATCACCATTAAGCCAAGGCTGGCTAGAATGCCACACTTCACCAATGACTAGGAAATCTTTTTTTACATTGCTGCGTTGCTTGGTAAAACGCCGCCAAAAATGGTGATCAACCTCGTTTGCAACGTCTAAACGCCAAGCATCAATATCAAACGTCTTAATCCAGTAGGTGGCAATCTCCAACAAGTAGTCCTGCACATCAGGGTTAGCGGTATTCAGCTTTGGCATATGTGGTTCAAATGCGAAAGTATCATACTGTGGATTTCCACCATTATTGCTGGGGTCGTTGAATGGGGTCAGCGGATATGAATTAATATGGAACCAAGATGCAAAACGCGAACTATCGCCATTCTTGAGGACATCCTGCCACTGCAAACTCTGATAACCAATATGATTAAACACGGCGTCCAACATCACCTTCATACCGCGGCGATGAGCCTCATTAACCAACCGTTCAAATAAATCTTTGTCACCAAAGTCAGGATCTATATCAAAATAATCAATTGTGTCGTACTTATGGTTGGATGACGCCTTAAAAATGGGGCAAAAATACAGGCCATTGATTCCTAACCGTTGCAAATCATCTAAATGGTCTAGTACCCCCTGCAAATCACCACCATAGAAATCCTCTCTACCAGGATGATCTTCAGGATTCCAGGGTTTCACACCCTGGGGATCATTGCTTTGATCGCCATTTGCAAACCGCTCCGGGAATATCTGATACCACACCGTAGTTTTAGCCCAATCAGGGGTTTTAACACGGTCAACTTCTTGAAAATATGGTACCCGAAAATTATTTTTTTAAACGATTCTCTGCCGTGTCCGCACGAATACCTCGGTCTGAGAGCAAAACGTGTTGTCCATCACTACCCTCAACTGCGAACTGGTACTGTATCCGGTGATAAGGCATTTTTACCCTCAGCGACCAGTAATCGTCCGTTTGCCCTTCACCGACCTTAACCATATCTGCGACCGAATACTTCCACGTAGCGTAGTCGTCGCTGCGTCGGTGACAGTCATATACGGATCACCGTAGATTAAGCTCACTCGCCGCGCATCCCCTTTAGCGGTGTGCAGGCGAAGTACCAGCAAGTCCTGATCATAAAGAAAACAATCTTCGCTCTCCGGTCTGTGACGAAGTGCTGCAATATTCATACTATTACTCTCCTTTGACTTGTTCCAAAACTACGCCGCGTATGCGCCCAAGGTTATTTCTTGGCCTTGGAGTTCATAATCGCCGACACTCATCATTCGCCGATACTGATGATATGGCATGGTAACAGTACACTGATCACCACTTAACGAGACCATCACAATTGCGGCCTTTGAGCCTAATTTACGGCTATATGCGTACACCTGACCGCTCGTATCAATCAGTCGATAGTCACCATCCTCAAACAATGGTTGTTTTTTTAAGATCAATTAATTGCTGATAAAAGTGGAACATACTGTCCTTATCATGTATCTGGCTAAACACATCAGTCGTATCAACTTCCCGGCCATGGATCCAGGGAGTATGCCTAGAAAAGCCGTGGTTATCCGAATCATCCCAGGGCATTAACCCTCGAGCCGGCAATTTATGAACTAAGGAAGCCATTGCTAAAGCCTCATCTTGTGACATGCCCGCTTCAACACATTTCGAAACAAATGACGCAACCGTTTCGTCATTAAAATCACCAACATTTTGAAATTTCAGATTGTGCAGACCCAATTCATCACCGTAGTAAATAATGGGGATGCCACGCTGTAGATACATCAATAGAGCTAAGCTTCGTGCCTGTGTGGTATTTTCGGCAATTCGTGTGGCAACACGAGCCATATCATGATTACCCCAGTAAAGTACCGGTAAGGAGACAGATTTCAACGTCTCTTGCCATACAACCTGTGTTCGTTTAAATTCGAACCAGTCCATAGCCTTAGGTTGATACTGCGCCGGGATATTAGAGTTAAGCTTGCTTTCATCGTCCGTAAAGTATCGGAACGTAATCACCGCATCCATTAATTTGCTCTGTTGATTAGTGTAATCAGCAGCCAGATTAACGTTTGCTGAGGCGGCTTCGCCCAATAGAAATACATTTGGATAGTCAGTCCTTATACGACTACAAAAGGGGCGTAACCACTCTTGTACTTTCGGTAGATTAGCGAAAAACGGTTCAGCAACAACTGGCTTATTATCTCCACCCAGCACGGGATAGTTTTGGTACAAATCAGCTTGGCAATATGAATGAACGCATCTAACCGCAGGCCATCAATCCCTTTTTTTGAGCCAGAACTCCGCAACATCGCCCATGGATCTCCGTACTTCGGGATTCGCCCAGTTTAAATCGGGCATTTTTTGGTCAAATAAATGGAAGTATGACTGACCACTACCCGCTGGATCAGGAGACCAAACCGATCCACCAAAGAAGCTACCCCAGTTATTAGGGCGATGATTCCCACTACCAGCAAACAAGTAATAATCGCGATAAATGCTATCCTTACTAGTTACCGCGTCCTGAAACCACGGGTGTTGATCAGAGGTATGGTTAAGAACAAAATCCAAAATTATTCTAATTCCGGCCGCATGGAAATCATTGATTAAAGCGTCCATGTCAGCCATAGTGCCCATCGACTCGTCAATGGCAAAATAGTTGGCCACATCGTACCCATTATCAACCTGCGGCGAAACAAAAATTGGGTTCAACCAGACCGCAGTAATCCCCAGTCTCTTTAAGTATGGAATACGTTGCCGGATACCATTTAAGTCTCCGATACCGTCACCATTACTATCCTGAAACGACTTGGGATATATTTGATAAATTATTGCATGGTTATACCAATCGTTCATATACATCCTCCCTTTTCTAAATACTAGGCTAAACACAGGAGGAAGCGGTTACAATGGCCGGTTACTTGTTACCGGTATCAAAAGATTAATAACAGCGTTCAACTTAGCCGGAAATTAGGCTGCTGTCGTACACAAACGGTGCTATAACCTCAATAAATCACATTCGTAATTATTAGACCAAAAAAAAGGGCATATCTCCCTCCAAGTTGTCACCAACAGAATGGCCAGATATGCAACTACCGTCACTAAAAATATGTAATTAAATCTATACCCCATAAACCGCGTGCCCATTACTAATGGCATTGGCAATGGTGCCATTAAGCACAATCTCGGCTTTTTTTGATCATGTCATCCTTGCTCTCTTCCAAATCACTATCTAGCCACTGGACGACCTGCATCACGATTGCCCACGCATAAAAGTCGGTAATGGCGTGGCTGATTTTGGCCGGCGTATTTGCGTCGACGCTAATTACCACCCGTTCCACCATGCCCGTAGCCGCCGAGTATAAAAAGTTTTCCAGCAACTCGCGCGCAACGGACCTTAACGATTCCTGACAGAAATGCTTGTTGTCAACGATGTAATCTAACATCAATTGGTACGCATGCTCCCAGCGGTCAATCTGGGTGTATTGCTGTAATTGCATCAGGATATCCTGTTTGTAAGTCCAACGGAGCAACTCGTAGATATCGTCAAAATGATAGTAAAAGGTATTGCGGTTGATGTGCGCCGCGTTGGCCAATTTACCAATCGTAATGTGATCGAGCGACGTTGTTTCCATCATTTGTTTCAAAGTACGTGCGAGTACGTCCTCAGTTGTTAGCTGGGTCATAAGATTTGCCTCCGTGTTATTAGTACCATTGTAATGCCTCAGCTGTGGCCTGACAAATTGGTCTGGTCCAAACGCTGACTTGTATGGTTAACCGCAAGTGTAACGCTCTTCACTAAATGTAACGCGAACCGAAACAGCACCCGCGGCCATACAAGATAACATCACCAAACTGACGTTATTTTCACCCCTTGTCGGCTTTTAAACAAACATAACCGTTTGTCCATTCATATCTGTCCGGATAGCGCTTACAATGTAAAACGTAGGGTAGGAGCCCGTATGGAACCTGAATAAAGCGATTGGAGCTGGTTTTGCAATGAAGAAAGTATTCGTATTGACCTGCGGCGTGGCCGCACTGGTGGTTACAGCCGTAGTAATTGACAAGCTTGACCTCTGCCATGACGAGGCCGCTGACTACCGGCCGTTTGAACCGGAAGACTAGATTGGGGGGAATAGATATGACCAAAACTAAAGCCATTATGATTGGTGCCGGCCTGGCAAACATGGCCGCCGCCGTGTACCTAATTCAAGAGGCCCACTGGCCGGGCCAAAACATTACCTTTTACTCCCTCGATGACCACGGCAGTAACGACGGTGCGGCAACCAACGACACCACCGACGAATACTGGAACCGCGAGCACCCGATGGAGAACACCAAGGGTTACGTTGCGCGTGGTGGCCGGATGTTAAACTACCGCACCTACGTTGACTTGATGGACCTGCTACAACGCGTTCAATCCGTCACTGAACCCGGCATGACCGCGGCAGAAGACACCCACGACTTTGATAGCAAGCACCGCACCTTTGACAAGGCCCGCCTGCTGCAAGGGGGTAAGGGTATCATCAACGGTGGTCACCTGGGGCTGAACAACCAGGACCGCATCCTGCTCAGCAAGTTGGTCTTGATGCCGGACCGCGACGAGGAACAACTCGACAACGTCTCCATCGCCGAGTACTTCAAGGACGACCCACACATGTTCCAGACTAACTTCTGGTATATGTGGGAAACCACCTTTGCTTTCCGCACACAAAGTTCTGCGCAGGAGCTACGGCGTTACATGCACCAAATGATTTACGAATTTACGCAAATTGAACACCTGGTCGGCGTGAACCGGACGCGTTACAACCAGTACGAAAGCATTATGCTGCCGCTGATTAAGTACCTGCAGGACCAAAACGTGCGGATTGTGCTTGACCGGCGCGTCACCGACTTCGACTTTGCCGAGTCCACCATGCAAGACGAGATTACCGTTACTGGCATCCACATGACGGATGTCAACAGTGGCGAGGAGCAGCACGTGGAGGTTGACGACGACACCGCCGTCATCTTCACCAACGGCTCCATCACCGACTCCGCCACCCAGGGCGATTTCAACACCCCGGCCGCGGAAAACATGGACTACGGCGCTGCCGCTGGGCTGTGGAAGAAAGTCGCGGAGCGGTTCTACAACGTCGGTAACCCCGACAAGTTCTTTGCCGACCGCAACGCCAGTGAGTGGGTCAGCTTCACCCTGACGACCAAGAACCACCTGCTGCTTAACGAAATCAGCCGTATCACGACGCAGGTGCCAGGTAACGCGCTGAACTCGTTCCTGTCCACTAGCCCCATTTCACCTTTGGGTCAGGTTGACGTCAACATGTCCATCGTGGTTCACCACCAGCCGCACTTCACCACGCAAAAGCCGAACGAGACCGTGCTCTGGGGCTACTTCCTGTACCCACGGCGTCACGGTGAGTTTGTCGACAAGCCGTACATCGAAATGAACGGTAAGGAAATGGTCGAAGAGCTGATTGGCCAGTTGAGCAAAGTCGACCCGGGTCCCGGCAACATTCGTGACAAGCATGACGAGATCATGGAGTCCATCATCAACAACATCCCCGTCTACATGCCGTACGCCTCCGCGCTGTTCAACAACCGCGCCAAGAGCGACCGGCCGCTGGTCATCCCGGCCCACTCAACCAACCTCGCCTTCACCGGTGAGTTCGTTGAGCAGCCATACCAGATGATCTTCACCGAGCAAAGTGCCGTTCGTTCCGGCGAGATTGCCGCCTACCACTTTGCTGGTATCCCAATGAGCCACCTCGTAAAGAATCCGCGTTACGACAAGGATCCTCAGGTGCTGCTGCGGGCTACGAAGAAGATGTTCAGCTAACTTTGCTACGTTACACCAGATTACAATGTTACATGCGAAACCACCACGGTGCGGGACCGTGGTGGTTTTGTTGTAGCGTGGGTTATGTGCCTGCGCTGTATTTGCCGGCAGCGTTGGTTGGGTTGGCGAGTTACGGCTTAGTGGGCGCTCCGCGGTAATCCACTGTTAGGGCGAAACCTCCAACTCACCAAGACCGGGTGAGTTTCCGGTGCGATTATGAACCTGCCCGGAAGCCCGCCGGTCAGTTTCATAACTCGTCGCGCCGTACGTCACTGCGTTCCTACGGCGGTACCCCCTGGCAGTGGTTACCGCTCCGACCCTCACACCTCCACTCACCAACCCAACCGACGCGGCCTCACGCTACTACGATAACCATGTCTACGGTAACGACGCATCCACCCCAACACCACTTTGCCTGCACTAATCGCTGTGAGACTCGTCCGCGACATGTGTTATCAGATAACGACCTGATACTTTAGTTATCAGTCAACCCGGAACGAAAGATATGGTGTAATCACCGATAGCAAAGTATAAAATCGTTCGCTAAAGACCACTGTTACGGATGCGTCGAACTAACGAGGCCGTAAAAGTGGTGGTGGGGCGGAGGCGTCGTGTCTGGAGACGTGAGTACTATAGTAGCGTGAGGCCGCGTCGGTCGGACCGGTGAGCGAAGGCGTGTGGGGTCGGAATGGTAACCACTGCCGGGGAACGCAGTCAGTTTGCGCTTTAGCGCTTACTGACTGATTCTCGCAGGAATGGCGCAGCCAGTCCGAGAGTTCCATTTTGCTTTAGCCATTAGAACGCGACGAATTTCGAGACTGACCGGTGGTTTTCCGGGCAGGCTTGAAATCGCGGCGGAAACACGCCCGCACTTGGCGGTTGGAGCCTTCGCCCTAGCAGTGGATTACCATGGAGCACCCCACGTAAGCCGCAGTTCACCGGTCCGACCGACGCGGCCTCCCGCTACTGTATTCATCATATGTCCGGGAACAACGGCACCGCAGCATCCTGACCAACGCGTCCGGCAATACCTACGCCCATAAAAATAGAGGTGAGCCATCTCATCTCCATACAAAACAATTAGTTATCGTTCACACCGTTACTTTGCCACTGCCGCGCCCCGAATTCGGCGCTCCTCCCCCACTGCCACCACGGCGAGCGTAATCACACTCAGCACCACGGCGGCGTAGAACACAATAAACGTGTCGTTCCAACCGTGCAACAGCTGCCCCATCACGCGCAGCCCGTGCGCCTTTGGATCGGCGATGGCCGCAAAACCAACCTGGGCCATCAGGTCACCAAAGATGTAGGCAAAGGTGCCGGTGAGCCCGTCCGATACGTTTAGCGCATTCTTGGGGACAAAGCTGATCACGGACACCCCAATCAGTAATTGCGGCCCGTATATCAGCATCCCCAGAAAGAACAGCGACATGTTAATCATCGTCGGCGTCGTCCCGTAACGGTACCCGAGCACCACTCCTGCGGTTAACACCAGGCACAGAATGGAAACCACTGCTCGCCGTCCTTTGAGCCAGTCAGAAACCAGCCCCCAAACCACGCTGCCAATAATACCGCCGAGCTGGAAAAGCAGCAACGTATTCGCGCCCTGCGCCACGGTAAAGTGCAACTGCTGTACCGTATACAAAGGCGCCCAGTTAACTATACCAATCCGCACCACGTACACAAACACGTTCGCGATACAGAGTAGCCACACCCACGGGCTCTTAATAACGAAGGTCTTCAGAATATCCCACTTGCTCATCTTTGCCGCTTCCTGATCAGCCGCGGGAACGGGTTCGTCAAAGATAACCTCACTGGTATCCCAACCTAATTCTTGCGGGTCATCAGCACCGAAAAACAAGCCCCAGAAGCCAACAATCAAACCAATTGCAGCCGGAAAGATAAACATACCCCCGACGTTACCGCCAAACAGGTGATTTGCACCCCAAAGTGCGATGATCCCTGCAACGGCTCCACCAAGCTCGTGGGAAATATTCCAAATACCTATGTAGCGCCCACGCGTAGTAGTGGTTGTCCACCTTGAAATCGTGGATAACGATGCAGATCCACCCGGGGACTGAAACAGTCCGTTCAATGACCACAGAACCAAGATCAAGCCCACGGGGGTCTGATTCATTAACAACAATACCCCTACCAAGAGCGTCATTACCGCTGCCAGAACCAGCAGAAACGACATAAACCGTTTCGTGTTTTTCCCATCAACCACGTAGCCAACAGTGTCTTACCAATCCCATAGGCTAAAGAAAAGCCGTACCCGATCCAACCTAATTGGGTGGTGGTTAAACCCTGCTTCACCAATAGCGGTTGCGCTGCCGACAGGTTGTTCCGCACCAAATACATACAGAAATAAACCATAAAGACAACCATAAACGCCTTCAAAAATTCGCGGAGCCAACGGTGCTTTTGCTCCGGAATTGATAACCCCAGTTTGGCCGGACGTTTTAAATCAAAAAAATTGCATGATAACCCTGCTATATAAAATGTGGAAGAATGTCTCTTCGACACCAATAAAGGTTTATATATTTCCTTTCTTGATTGACATTCTGCATCTCACTTAGTCCCGTCATCATCAGTATTCCCTCTTGGATAAACATCCGCACGACATTGACTGACTCTTGAACCATAAGGTATTAGCCATACCCAGAATGATTAATTGACCATTGCATACTGGATTAAATTCTCCACCGCGTTTTGGTCGCGGCGCATACTTGCACCGCATTGATAACACAAATACTGGTCGTGTCCAGTATGATGACGGCGATTACCCTCTAATGCAATCCTGTCCGCGCCAGTTTTGACGAAGCTACACTGCGAACAGCGCTGGGTGCTCGGATAGAACCGATCAACCATGACTAGCTTCACGCCGGACCATGCACACTTATATTGCATAAGTTTCTTAAACTTGCCGAACAGTGAACGGTGCAAGTTTTTGGCTAAGCGTTTGTTCATGTGCATATGCAAGTTATCAAGGTCTTCAATCACAATCACGTCATTGGTTTGTACTAACTGGTGTGTAAACTTGTGCAGTAAATCCATTTGAATTCGGGTCACCTTTTGATAATCTCGCTGCAACTTGGCTCTCGTTGCGCGGTAGTTCTGGGACCGGAAATTTGAAGGGTTTGCCACCCGTTTACGTGCCAGCAACCGCTGATAGTGGGTAATGCGGTCGTACAACCGCAGTAACTTGGCACTCATGGTCGAAACCGATTGGTAGCCCGTAGCGTCGCGATAGTCAAAGCGGGCAATATTGGCATCTACTCCCGTGACTGTATGCCCAGCTTTAACCGCGACACTCTCGTCAACCTCCACAACTAGCGCAACGTAATAGCCATCAGCCTCTTCGACCACGGTCGCTGTTTTTAGCTGACCAGCCCAGCGCACCGGTTCCGCCATCCGGATGTCATACCACGATGTACAACCACGTGGTCGATCTATGCGAAGTTTTTTTTGTTAACCACCCGCGCACGATCAGTTGTGAATGTATTGCGTGACCGTTTCTTGGACTTAAACCGTGGGCGTCCATGGTTGGGCATCTGCGGATTAAAAAAAATTCCGCCACCCCTGAGCCAAATCGTGTACTGCCAGTTGCAAAACCCGGGCTGAGAGTTCGTACTGCCAATCCTGCTTGTTGTTGACCAGCTCATTACGTACTTTACGTTCGTTGGGCCGTAATGACTTATCGTCCATGAACAATGACTCATCGTACATGCCGTTCCATGATTCGAGGGCCAGGTTATAGCAGTAGCGTCGGTAGTCAAACAGTAGTTGGAACGCGCGGCGCATGGTGGCATTGGGGTACAACTTAATCCTGTGTGTTTTAATCATCCTGGCTCACTCCCCCAACATAAACATAGAACACCGCGGCAACTATTCAACACCTTAAATTTTACGCTGGTTTTGAGGTGCTCAACAAGCGTGACTTGATAGTTTCTAATAGGCTTTGCCTATCCCATGCGGTTTGCAATTTGGAGAGTAAGTTATGGCTGTTCAAAAATTGCAACAAATGATTGCATTTAGTCGAAACTACTACATCTGGGTATCAAGATGTCTTCCACTTAATTATTGCGTCTTGATAATATCCCGTTATTACACTTTGTTCCATGATTTAAAGTACAGTTAACTACCTCCTCACATAACGTTATGTTGACATCTTTATACTAGCGCCACAAACCGGTTCGATAACAAGCATCGGCCCAAATGTTTAGTTATTTTTCCATTAATGCACAAAAATACCGCAACCGAATTGACAGTTGCGGTCACCACGATTTCAATTTTTGAATTCTGTACGTCGTTTTACTCCTACGTAACTTCGGGCATGTGGCTACAGCCGTCGACCCAGCACGGGCACATATCGCATTCACGAAAAACTAAAGTATAAAACCGTCCGCTAAATACCATAGTTATGGACGCTTATCAAACTAGAGGGTGCCGGTGAAGCGGTGGTGAGGTGGAGGCGTCGTGCCCGGAGACGTAGTTGCTATAGTAGCGGGAGGCCGCGTCGGTCGGGCCGGTATGCGGAGGCGTGTGGGGTCGGAATGGTAACCACTGCAAGGGAACGCAGGCAGTTTGCGCTTTAGCGCTTGCTGCGTGCTACTCGCAGGAATGGCGAAGCCAGTCCGAGAGCTCCATTGGCTTTAGCCATTAGAACGCGACGAATTTCGAGACTGACCGGTGTTTTTCCGGGCAGGCTTGAAATCGCGGCGGAAACTCGCATGCACTTGGCGAGTTGGAGGTTTCGCCCTAGCAGTGGATTACCGCGGAGCACCCACTAAGCCGTAACTCACCAACCCGGCCTACGCTGCCGGATACCACTACTGTAGCAACCGCGTCCCCGGGAACGACACCGCCAACCCCGCACGACCAGCCACACCACACTTCCAGTTTAAGCAAACGCGCGCCGACCCTGTGCTAACTGGGCTACGGTCGGCCGCACCTGGGCACTGGCCGCTGGCGATAAGCGTAGCGCCAAGCTATCTGGGTGTGACGCCACCCACCGGGCCATCACCGCCGGGTGCACATCAGCCGCCCAGTAGTAACTTCCCACCATTGAATCCGTCACGCCGGGACACGCGCCAACCGCACCGCGAACCAGATAATCGCCGGTTAACAAATCGTCGTCACTAATGGCGGGTTGAGCAAAGTCGCGGTGTAAGTGTGGAACCCCGTGCGCGATATCCAGTACGTCCTGGACAATCGCGGTAGCCGTCGGTGCCGCCCCCGCACCCTGGCCGTAAAATTGTAAATCACCCACCGACTCGCCGTGCAGCGCGACGAGGTTGAAGTTACCCGGGGTGTGGGCAAAGAGGCTGTCATTCACCACCACGGTTGGGGCGACCACCGCCGCCACGTGATCACCGTGGCGCACGCTCGTCCCCATGAGCTTGAGGGTTAAACCTAGACGTTGTAGGTCCCGGATATCACTTTGCCGCACCCCGTTGATCCCCCACGTGGGTAGTGCAAACTGCGGGTCAACGTTGAACGCAACCGCCGTACTAATACGTAACTTGTTTTGCACGTCTATCCCCGCCACGTCAGCCGTAGGGTCGGCCTCCGCGTAACCCAACTGCTGGGCGGACCGCAGCGCCACCTCAAACTCCACACCCTGGCTAGCCATCTGGTCAAGAATGTAGTTGCTCGTTCCGTTTAGAATCCCGGCCAGGCGATCAAGGCTGTCTACCCGGGCGGCTTGCTCCAAGTTGCGTAGCCAGGGAATACCGCCACCCGTACTGGCCTCGTAATAGAAATGCACGTGGTGCGCCGCAGCCACCTGAGTGAATTCCTGCAGGTAGCGAGCAACCACAGCTTTGTTCGCCGTGACGACATGTTTGCCGTGACGCAGGGCGGCCAGAATGTACTGGTGCGCCGGCTCAACACCGCCAAGTGTCTCCACGACCACATCTAGATGGGAATCGTTGATGATTGCTTCGAAGTCGTCGCTCATTTCGGGTTGAGTGCGCGGGTGCGTGGGCCGCACAAAGATGTGGGTGACCTGTAGCTGCTGTACCTGATGCTGCTGCTGGGCAACCAAACGTCCCACGCCGCCACCAACCGTTCCATACCCTAAAATAGCAATTTGCATAAGCGTCAACCCCAATTCTTTGTTTTTGCTTCGTGAACACTTGTATTTGTTTAATGAACAAAGTATCATAATGGGTATTCGAATGCAAGGGCGCACGCAACGATTAATTCAGGGCAACATCCTGAACGGCTACGGCAACCAAGATTCATCCCCTAGCCCGTCACGTTCGCCAACAAACTGTAATGAAATGAGTGATATTTATGCCATACATCAGCACCCGTGGTGACCACAACGCCGTTAACGCCAAGACCGCAATCAAGCGCGGCACCGCACCGGACGGCGGCCTCTACGTGGATCCCAACATCAGCCAGCACCAACTATTCGCGCCCATGATGGCGGCCACTAGCTACCAAGCGATGGCCCGCATCGTGCTGGCGGCACTCCTGCCTGACTATACCGCGGACGAATTGAGTGCGGCCGTTAGTGCAGCGTACAGCAATACCTTTGACGATCCCGCCATCACACCCGTGCGCGACGTTGACGACCTGCACATCTTGGAGCTGTTCCACGGGCCAACCAGTGCCTTCAAGGACATCGGGCTCCAGCTGCTACCACACATCATGGCCCAAGCACTGAATCCCCAGGAGGATGTCCTGGTACTGGCGGCCACCAGTGGTGACACGGGCAAAGCCGCGTTGGCGGGTTTTCAGGATGTGCCCCATACCCGTATCACCACGTTCTACCCTGACGGCGGCGTCAGCCCCATCCAGGAACGGCAGATGCTCACTGCCGGCGGGTTAAATACTACGGTGGCGGCGATCCAAGCAACTTTGATGATGCCCAAACCGCCGTGAAGCAAATTCTGAACGATCGTCAACTGGCCGCCACGCTCCGACAAAGCGATAGTAGCGTCACTGCCGCCAACTCCATCAACGTCGGGCGACTCATTCCGCAGGTAGTCTATTACTTCGCCGCGTACCGGCAACTGGTGGACCGGGACGCTATCCGCGCCGGCGAGCTGATCAACTTCACGGTGCCCACCGGCAACTTTGGTGACGTCCTGGCCGGCTACTACGCCAAAATGATGGGGCTGCCGGTCGCCAAATTCGTGGTCGCCACTAACGCTAACAGCGTCGTCGCCGACTTTCTACAAACTGGGCGGTACGACCGTAACCGGCCATTCCTTAAAACGGTGGCGCCCAGCATGGATATCCAGGTTTCAAGCAACCTTGAGCGACTCCTGTACTACAAGAGTGGCGGCGATACCGACCTGGTCACGCGGCTCATGGCCAACCTAGACCGCGACGGCGCCTACACCGTCAGCCCTGAGCTACTGGCCAGCCTGCAGAACGACTTTGTCGCTGCCAGCGCCGACGATGAAGCCGTCGAGGATGCCATTCGCGACGCCTACCAGCAGCACGGTTACCTGATGGATCCACACACGGCGGCGGGGTACGCCGCACAGCAAAGTCTCGCTGGTAACCTGTCCGGTGTGACGGTGTTGCTCAGCACGGCGAGCCCGTACAAGTTTCCCCGCGCAGTAGCGGCCGCCGTCGCTCCCGAGCTACACGGCGACGACTTTGACCTGATGCGCCAACTCGCCGCTAAAACCGGCGTACCTAACCCCAACAACCTCGGCCACCTCGACCGGCTACCCGCCCGCGTGCCGGTGCGGCTAACACCCGACGCGATGCAGCATTCGTCGAACAACAGGCACTGCAAAACAAACACCAATCCCAGGAGGTCGGTCTATGATTAACGTTAAAGTACCAGCCAGCAGTGCCAACTTGGGCGTCGGCTACGATGTGCTTGGTCTAGCCGTCAATATGTACCTACACGCCAGCTTTGCGACTAGCCCCGACGGTCGTCTCCACATTCACGGTGGTGACGCGCGCTTTCACAACGCCGACAACCTCATTTACCAAGCCTTCCGCTTCGGCGCTCGGCGGCTCCACGCCACGGTGCCACCCCTCACTATCACGACTGACGCGGATATGCCCGCCGCCCGCGGTCTGGGTAGTTCGGCCGCCTGCATCGTGGCCGGACTGGAAGGGGCCAACCAGTTATACCGGGCCCGCTGGTCACGCGACGACCTCCTCGCGATGGCCACGGAGATGGAAGGACACCCCGACAACGTTGCCCCCGCCATCTTTGGCCAGCTGTGTGCCACCATCATGAACGCGGACGGCACCTCGTGCGTTGCCCAGTACGCGCTAAACCCGAACTGGCGCATGGTCGTGCTCATTCCAAACGTCCCCGTCAGCACCAACGCCGCGCGGTCCATCTTGCCGCATACCCTGAGTTACGCGGATGCCAGTTACCAGATGGGCCGGTGCACGTTGATGACGGCAGCTTAGCCGGGGGGATGCGGCCATGTTGGGCCACGCGGCCACCGACAAAATGCAGGAACCCTACCGTGCACGGCTAATTCCCGAGTTTGCGGCGGTGCGGCAATTGGCAACGACGCATAACGCGGTCGCACTTATTTCTGGTTCCGGATCCACCATGCTCGCGATTGCCCACGATGCCGCCGATGCGTACGCCATCGCCGCCGTCGCCCGCCAGCAATGGCCGCAATGGCAGGTCCGTGCCGTCCAGCCAGACGCTGCCGGGGTCACCAGTACGGTGGCGGCTCAAGCGGTAGCGGAATAACGCCAACAAAAAATCGCCCACGACTTTACATGCGAGTGCAAAGTTGTGGGCGATTTCGCGTTTGTTTATCTATTTCGTTACTTCGTTCTCCGCCGCGCCCTTCTCCAGGAAGCCCATCAGGTTGGCTAGCGAGAACTCAACCATGTTCCGCACCGCAGTTTCCGTGTAGTAGGCAATGTGGGGACTCAGCACCACGTTGGGCATCTGCATCATTTCGTCCCAAACGGGGTCGTTGAAGCTACCGTGCTGCTCGAGGTTGAGCAGGTCCTGTTCCTCGTATTCAAAGGTGTCGATACCCGCGCCAGCGACTTTGCCTGAACGCAAGTTATCCAGTAACGCCTGCGTGTCGATGAGGTTCCCCCGCGCAGTGTTCACGATGATGACCCGGTCCTTCATCTTGTCAAACGCCGCCGCGTCGATCATGTGCGTGTTCGATGGCAGACCCGGCACGTGGAGGTCAATGATGTCGGATTCCCGCAGCAAAGTGTCCAGGTCAACGTAGTCAATGTCCGTATTCTTAGCTGGGTACGGGTCGTAACCCAGTACTTTGGCGCCAAAGCCCTCAAAAATCTGGATGGCAGCCCGCCCAATCCGGCCAGTACCAATCACCCCAACCGTACAGTCACCGACGTTACGCCCAATATAGTGCATCGCGCCGTTGTAGTCGTTCTCGCGCAGGTGTTGCTCAACCTGACCCATATTACGGATCAGGTGCATGGTCATCGTCACGGCAAACTCAGCAATGGCTTCTGGCGAGTACGCCGGCACGTTGCTGATGCGCACGCCAGCAGCTTTGGCGCCGGCCATATCAATATTGTCCAAGCAACATTGCGGATGGACAGAAACTTGATGCCTAAATCGGCCATTTTTTTGAAACAAAGCGGCACTGTACGGTACCGTCTGCATGCACGTAATGCCATCATAACCAGCTGCTTGGTCCACGTTATCTTCATTCAGCGTCGCGGTAATCTGCTTCAGCTCAATGCCGGTACGTTCAGACCATTCGGTTAAATACGGTGCCTCATCAGGACGGGTACCAAAAGAAACTATTTTCATTAGAATGTGTGCTCCTCTCATCTTTGCGGCGCTATGTACGCCAAAATTCGCAACATTTACTAATAAGGTGACGCCTGGGATAAACACCCATTAATCCTTATACCTCTATTTTACCGGATTAACCCCCTCGCGGGATAGTAAGAAAGCCTTTAATTTGCTGCCACCACGATATTGCCCGACGCTGCCTGACTTAGGCAGCACCCGGTGGCACGGCACGGCCAACGGGACGGGGTTCGTCGCTACGGCGTGGGCCACAGCGCGGACGGCCGTGGGTTGGCCGATAGCTGCGGCCAACTCAGAATACGTTCGCGTTTGACCGCGAGGAATTTGCCGTAACGCCTGCCAAACACGCTGCTGAAACGGCGTACCGTTTTCCACAAAGTTGTCGGGGGACAACGCCACGTCGTCCACAACCATGGCGGTCACAGCCGTAACCAACTTACGCGGTACGTCATGGTCATCAATCGTTACTCCCACTGGCAATCTGAGGAGCTTGTTCACATCCTGCACGTCCTCACCTGGAAAGCCGATGTACGCGACTTTGTTATCATCCACGACCAGTAACCACTGCCCGTTGGGACCGCTAATTTCCGTACTGCGTAAAGTCATGTTGTTCCCTCCTTATGTGACATATCTCTACGGCGCCATGTCCGCCACCATCTTAATACAGTTAATCGCAGAACACATCCAGGCAAGTATTAAGCCCATTAAATTTAACCTAATTTGGTATCGCTATCAACTCTACGTGGTGGCCGAATATGTTAAACTTAAGGTTCTAAATACATCGGAGGTTTTATGGATATGAAAATTTGCGTCTTAGCGGGCGGTCGCAGTACCGAACGCAACGTATCAATCTCTAGTGGTACGCGCATCACGCAAGCACTGCGCGAAGCCGGCCACCAGGCCACCTTTGTCGACCTATTCTTGGGCTACGACATGAGCGGTGTCCAGGACGTTAACGATGTTTTCGGTGATGCCAACCTAATTGACGGCTTGGCAATCAGCGATGCAGTGTTAACCGACGACGACATCAACGCACTACGGACGGACGGGAGCACGCAGCTCTTTGGTCCCGGCGTCCTCGAAATCGCCCAGGCAGCCGATATCGTCTACCTTGCCCTACACGGTGGCGACGGGGAAAACGGTAAGGTGCAGGCCTACTTGGACCTGAACAACATTCGCTACACGGGTAGTGGAGCCCTCGCGTCTGGGTTGACCATGAACAAGGTCTTCAGCAAGCAAATTATGCTGGAGAGCGGCATCCCAACCGCCAAGTTCAAGGAAGCCCTCCGCAAAGACGGCACGCACCAGCAGATGCCGTTCAACTTCCCCATGATTGTGAAGCCAACTAGCGGTGGTTCAAGCGTGGGGATGACCATCGCCCACGACGCCTCGGAGTTAGAGGCTGGTCTCGCGGAGGCCTTCCGCTTTGACCCGAGCGCCATCGTGGAGGAGTTCATTACCGGCCGAGAATTTTCGCTGGGCGTGGTGAACGGTGTGGCCATGCCCGCCATCGAAATCAAGGTCCACGACGCTGGTACGACTTTGAACACAAGTTCCAACCGGGGCACACCGACTTCGTCACCCCACCGGATGACCTGGACGAAAGCATCCACCAGGAAATGAAGGACGTCGCCCAGGCCACCATGCGCGCCCTAGACCTGCAAAACTACGCGCGGATCGACTTCTTCGTCACACCCGACGACAAAGTCTACGTCATTGAGGCCAACAACTTGCCGGGAATGACGCCACTATCGCTACTACCACAGGAGGCGGAAGCAGCCGGCATCAAGTATTCCGAACTGGTTGATTCCATTGTGCGTGGCAAGATGGATTTGTACGACCAAGGATTAGCAATTTAATTGGTACCACTCGAAAAGCCTCGCGGTTGAACCGCGGGGCTTTTTTTTCGAGGTTACCGGCTACTCACCGGGCGAGTACTGACGCTCATATTGGGCGACCTGCTTTGTACTCAATCAAATCACTTCATGCAGTGACCTTGGCTAACGGACTAACCAGTGATTCCCCATGCAGAAATTCCTGGTTAGGTACTAAGTCGAAACGGTCAGCCAATTGTTGCAGGTTCTCATCGGTAATTTCATTCAGGATTGAACCGCCCTGTGACTGAATGGCGGTGTAGATAGTAGCCGCCTTTTCAACGGTTTCAATCAAACCAAACGCTTCATCAATGGATTCTCCAGCACCAAAGATTCCGTGATGTGGCCAAAGAACCAACCGGAAGCTGTTCATCTTTTCAGCCGTTGCAGCCCCAATTTCATTCGTACCTGGCGTCATATACGGTAATACACCGATACCCTCAGGGAAAACCACAATCGACTCCGCCTGCATCTTCCACAGAATGCGGCTCAGGCCCTTCTCGTCTAACGGCACCGTGAAACTCATTGCCACTAGATTAGTGGGGTGGCAGTGCATAACCACACGCTGCTTGGGATCTTGCTTCAACCGACTAATGTGCGTCATCAAGTGGGCAGGAAATTCACTAGTAGGTTGACCGCCGTCAGAGAATCCCCACATCAGATCAACGCTGCGCCCATCTTCACGGATTCGAACCAGCCCGGTATCGCGTTCAGGAAAGTCGCGCACGTTCTTAAAGTAACGACCCGTACCCGTAACCAGGAAGTAATCCCCGGCCAGTTCGCTGGCGTCAAACTTAATTGGAATGACCCGCTTTACTTCGTGAACATCCCCATAACCGCGGAGTTCATCTTCCGTCAGCCGACAACTGACATTACCACCGTTACGCTCATCCCAGCCATGGTCATACGATAACCAGGTCACCCGCTTCATTTGCGCAACGTACGGAGAATCAACAAACGCCTGTGTATATTCTGGGTTCAAAAACTCTTGCTTTTCATCAGCCATATTTAGTGTCCTTCTTCCATCAATTAATCAATGACCAGAAACTAGTTCCGCTTGAAAAGGACGTCCTTTTCGTACTGGTGAACATTGTTCGTCCAGTCCATCCCTACAGGTACACCCTGTTTTTCACAATACTTGTCCCAAACGGCTCCGAACGGCATGGACTTCAGCTCCTCGGTTTCAGCCAGACGTGTAGTAAAGTCAAAGTCAAGTTCGGCCTGCTTCAACTGTGCAGTTGGTTCTAGCAAGGCCATCAGCAATGCTTTCTGTGTTGCACGTGTGCCGACAACCCAGGCCGCCACACGGTTAATCGTGGCGTCAAAGTAGTCAGTTCCCAGGTGAATCTTATCCTCGTAACCGTCACGGATAATGCTCCGAGCAATGCGAATCAATGCATCATCCATAATAACTACATGATCAGAGTCCCAACGAACCGGACGGGAAACGTGCATGAACATACCCTTACCACCAAACGGGAAGAACGAAGAGAACTTGTCCGAAACATCCTCGGTTGGGTGGAAGTGTCCGGCATCAATGGTCCAATACTTGCCGCGTGTCAGCGCGTAGTTCTCGTAGAATAGGTGTGAACCAGTAGTGTACGATTCGATCCCCGTTCCGAACAGCTTGCCTTCGAACGATTCGGTCGTGTTCTTTTCGTCAAAGCTGTCCTTTTCAATTTCATCCAATGACTTCAGCAGGCGTTCGCGTGGGCTGCGCTTATCAATAGGGTTGTCCTTAAAGCCATCCGGAATCCAGAAATCATTGATACATTGCGAGCCTAGTTGTTCACCAATATAGTTTGAAATCACCCGCGACCGTTTGCCGTTCTCAATCCAGAAATCGCGAATCTTTTTGTCCGGTGAGGCTAGGGTAAAGTTGTTGACCACCTTGGGGTGTGAGAAGAACGTACCGTTGAAGTCCATTCCGATGCCTTCCTGCTTGGCCCAATCAACCCAGTACTTAAAGTCCTCTGGTTCAAGTTCGTCCAAATCCTTCTTCTTACTGGTAACCGCGTGGAAACCGTGAATCTGGACACGCTGCTTACCAGGAATCAGGGACAACGCTTCGTGAAGATCGCCGGTCAGCTCATCAGGAGTCTTAGCCACACCCGGATAGTTACCGGAAACCCCAATGCCACCAGTTAAATCATGCTCTGGGAACAAGAACCCCTTAACGTCGTCCCCCTGCCAGGCATGGATTGAAATAGGGATTTTAGAGAGACGCTGCATTGCCTTTTCTGTATCAACGCCGAGTTCTGCATAACGTTCCTTTGCGACCTCATATGCCTTATCAACTGATTCTGCTTTAACCATTTTAATTGCTTCCCTTCTAATTTTTGTCTTCTAACCCAAGTGAAACACTTCATCCAAGTCAACCGTTACGGGACTATTATCAGGATTGGTGGACATCAACGGTTCCATGTACGCCCACCACTTCTTGCAAACGTCCGTGTTAGCAATCTCGTTGTACTTATCGACATCCGGCACTTCCAAATACGCGAACAGCTCGCCGTTATCCCGGTTGAGAAAAATGGAGTAGTTAGTTGCGCCGTATTTTTTTTAGTGCGGCTTTCATCTCAGGCCATAACTCACTGTGACGCTTTTGATATTCATCATATGAGTCGGCATGTAAAAACATAATTTGCGCAATGCGCTTCATTTTAAACAGCCTCCTTTGCCGTTTTCTGTACACTGTTCAAAAAAAATCACGATACTTGGTTAAAACACCTTCGTACTTTCCTTGTTCCGGAACATAATGCTTCAGCCCAAAGGAACTCTCAATTAATTTGCGTCCAGCAACCACGTTTTCAAGTTCACCACTAGTAATCATCTGTACAATGATGTTACCAATCGCTGTGGCCTCGCTAGGACCCGCAACCACTTCAACTCCAGCAAGAGTACTAGTTAGCTGGTTCATAAGCTCTACGTTGGACCCGCCGCCTACGATGTTTAACGTGTTGATAGGCTTATTTAAAATTCCGCTCAGCTTACGAATCTCGTTAGCGTAGAACAAAGACAAATTGTCATAGATAGCGCGGGTTAACTCACCCGGCGAGGTGGGCACAAACTGATTAGTTTCACGAGCGTAATCCTGAATAGCGCCAATCATGCTTTTAGGATTGGTAAAGCGATCATCATTAACGTCAATAAATGTTTTGAACGGCTCAACCTGCTCAGCCTGACTGGCCAATTCGTTAAAACTGTACTGATCGTTAAGCTCATGGCGAACGCATTGTAAAATCCATAACCCCATGATGTTTTTGAGGAAACGGTAGGTACCATATGCGCCCCACTCGTTAGTGTAGTTTTCGGCAAAGGCGTCTAAGCCGTTCTCCGGGACGTTCAACTCTGCACCCAGTAATGACCAAGTTCCCGAGCTGAGAAACGCCCAATTGTCGCCCTTACCGGGTGCTCCTACAACCGCGCTGGCCGTATCATGAGTGGCAACCGTGATAACTTCCGTTTCGGGCAAATCATACTTTACGTGCCACTTATGGCTCACGCTGCCCAAGACGGTACCAGCGTCAACTAGGTGTGGAAATTGGTTCTCATTAACATTGACAGACTTAGCCAGATCCTTATCGAACAGTCCCTGCCGCAAATTCAACATCTGCGTTGTGGAGGCATTTGTTTCCTCTGTAACTGCATTGCCCGTCAACACGTAGCCAATGTAGTCCGGAATCATCAGGATTTTATCCGTCCGGGCCAAGTTTTCTTTATCCTCTGTATATAGCTGATAGAGGGTATTGAACGCCTGAAACTGAATCCCGGTTTTTTTCATAGATATACTGCTTAGACAATTTGGTCGTCAATGCATTGATAGCCCCCTCAGTCCGCTTGTCACGATAGCTAATGGGATCGTGCAGTTTCTGACCATCATTGCCGACCAAGACGTAATCTACCGCCCAGGTATCAATGCCAAGGTCTACTTGGTTAAAACCCAAGCGTTTAACCTTTTCGAGCCCAGCAAATATTTCGTCAATAATGTGATCAATCTGCCAGTAGTCATGCCCATCAACCTCTTTGAATCCATTCTTAAAGCGGTGTACTTCTTTCAATTCAAGCTGATCATCAACTCTTTTTGCCAACATCAACCGGCCTGATGAAGCTCCAATATCGACAGCAACGTACGCTTTCATATGCTCACCTTCCGTTAAATAAAGAATTATTTAGTTGAACCTGTCTTGGGCAAAACCACATTACCGTTAGGTTCACTATCTAGTCGCTGATTGTCGTGGTGAGCACTATTGGCAGTTTCGCCTTCGACAAAGTCAGGACCGTATTGCTCTAAAGTAATTTCTTCCAGACTCTTGTCCTTGGTTTGCGGCGTCCAAATTGTGCCGATAACTAACGACACTAGCAGTAAACCAATCATGCAAATGCCAGCGACTGTGAACCCTAGCGAATTTAGAACAGTCGGGAATATAATCGACCAGATACCTGCCGAGGCCCGAACAACGAAGAACATGACGCCCTGAGAGCCTGCACGGAACTGGGTCGGGAATAGTTCGGTCGCCCACAATGCGTACCAAGCCTGAGCACCAATCCCTGCGCTTAGGCCCCACAGAATAACGAAGGCCCAGAGGCTCCAGGACTGCTGCATGCCAACAAAAGTCAGAACCACCCATGAAGCAGCAGCCATTGCCGCGCCGGTGAAGAAGAAAATACGGTGGTTAACCTTGTCACCAAACTTAGCAAAGCCGTAGTACGTTGCTAGTGCCGTTAGAATCCAGAGCACTGCCTGCAGAATGTCGGCTGACTTGTTAGAGATTCCACCGGCCGTTTCGTAAACATACGGCATGAAGAAGCCCATCGCTCCGGCAACCAAATTCCAGAACATGTACACCCCAATGAGAAACATCAACCACTTAACAGAGGTATGGTTAGAAAATAGCGTCCGGTATGGGTGTTGCTTGATTCCGCTAGCCTTCGCGCGCGCTTTCTCTTCTTCCCACGCCTTGGATTCACCCAACCCACGCTGTAAATTCCAGCGATGAAAGCCACAACAGTTAGAAAACCAAAGAGAATCCGGTTGCCCATCAGTCCTAGTGGTGAAAGTAAAACGGCTAGCGTGTAAATTACTGCTGGACCCAATGACCAAGCAAACTGGGAAACACCGATGTTTTTTTGCACGAGCATCATCGTTAGATGTTTCGGAAATGTACGTCCAACTTGCTGGAACACCGGCGCCAACTGCTAGACCAGTGACGAGAAATCCAACCAGTAACATGGGAAAATTTATAGCAAACATAACGAGAATAGTACCGACCATGTAAACCAACATGTCATAGGTATAAATAACCTTCCGGCCAAACTTATCTGACAGTGGGCCACCAATCAATGCGCCAAAGGCTGCACCAAAAGCGTTGGCTGATAGTGCACCTAATAATCCAACGGCAAAGCTGTTAAAGCCAAAATGGCTGGTCCAAAGCGTTAACCCGGCGGAACCGGCAACAATACTTCCTGAGTCCAGAAAATTGGTAATTGACACCCGGACTGTGGATTTAAAAGACCCTTCTGCGGCCATATCACAAACCTCCTAATCAATCGTTTTTGTTGTTACTACTTGCTTACAGTTGATATTAAAGCGCTTACAAGATATACTAACAACGACACATGTTCACTACATTAAGGACAAATTCACAGGTGGTGTAATTATGAATCCCGGATTATTAATGCGCTTACAACAACTTTCATCAGTAGAAAAAAAAGCAGCTGAAAAGTCAGTCGTTAAATGACGACATTCCTCCTGCTGCTCTTGATTTGGCCGGCATGTATCGCTTAAACCGCCCCGTCTTCAACGACTATTTTTTTTAACAACCGTGACGTTTTCGTCAGCAAACACAACCGTTTTGCGCCATACCCACTACACAGTCATCATTTCCTCGAAATCAACTACGTGCTATCTGGTGAAATTCATGAAATTGTTAATGGCGACCCGGTTACACTCAAGAAAGATGACTTACTCCTACTGGATGTTGGTAGTTCACATTCAATTGCTGCTCCCGGTAAGGATGACATCATGATGAACATTCTTTTCCGGGACAAGAACATCTCAATCAATTTGCTAAACCAGATTCAAAGCAAGCAGAGCGAACTGTACAACTTCCTAATCAACAGCGTGCTTAAACCCCAGCAAGCGTCTGGTCAGTACCTGCTTTTTCCTAAGGAGCGTGGCAACGACGACGTTAAGTTAACGGTCGATCGACTGATTGAAGAGTATTACAGTCACCGTTCCTTTGCTGACACTATTATTCAGGCTTATCTCAACATCCTCATTGCCAAGCTCGTGCGTAATTATCGTATTCCGTCAGCGCCAACCACGCCTGCACAAAAACTTGCCATCAAGACGCTGCAAGAAATCCACAGTAATTATCAGGATATCAGCTTAGCGGACATAGCCAAAAAAATACTCCTACAACGCCAATTATTTAGGCAATCAATTCCACAAGGAAACGGGCAAAACTTTTAGCCAGGCACTAACATCAGAACGCTTAATCCATGCACGTGAGCTGGTTAGCTCCACACAGTTACCAATTAATGACATCATGCGTGCAGTCGGCATCAGCAATTCCAGTTTCTTTTACCACAAATACAAGGAACAATACGGATGTCTACCCCGTGAAGACCGAGCAAGCAGCTACCATCAGTTGACGTCCATTCTCAGTGACGAGCTTGATTAAAACACCCAGTATCCACTTTGCGCGTACATAAAAAAAACGGACGAAATCCTCATTCGCCCGTTTATCAGTACCACGTTAAAAATATTCCTGAACAAACAAATACAGACCCAAAGCAAAGGCCATTACAATAATGACCCGTCGCATAATCGCTGCTGGTATGTATCTCACCAGTACTGGCCCGACATAACCGCCAATGAAGAGACCGATACCGAGGGGTACTACCATGGCCCAGTATATTTTAGTGGTGAACGCATAGACGACAAAGGCCACGAAATTAGCGAGAAACGACGCAAAGTTCTTGATGGCATTGTTAACGGCGAAAGTGAGGTTGTTCGTCGCCATGAGAATGGCCAGCATGATGACCCCCGCTGAAGCGCCAAAGTACCCCGTATATAATCCCACCAAAAACATGGCGCCAGCCGAGACAATCCTGGCGATTAAGGAACGTCCCTGGCGAACAGTGACCGTCTTTGCACTGCTACGCTCAGAAAACAACATAAGGCAGCCAGCAAACAGAATTAAAAAGGGTACAACCCGTTCAAACGACGATGCCGGGGCCAGTACCAGAATAAAGCTCCCCACCACACCCCCGACTAAGGCGATAATCGTTGTTTTAACGGTTACCGATCTGTGCGTGAGCAACTCTCGCGATGAGGATACCGTCGAGCCAACCCCGGTAAATACCAGCGCCGCCGTGTTGGTGACATTGGCATTGACCGGCGGGACCCCTAAGCTTAACAACACCGGATACGATACAATCGATGCCAAGCCCGCCATTGAACTGGTCAAACCCGCCAGTACTCCCGCGACTAGTAAGTACAAATTAATTAGAAATATATGCATGGACGTCGCCTCCAACGATAGCGTTTTCAACGTCGCTTAGTATACACCTTTGTCCAATTCGTACTTTATCTCACTTTCTAGCCGTCATAACAATAAAATAGCGTATGTTCAAGGAACACGCGTATAATAGGCCCCAACAAACATTTTCGGAGGTCTCACTATGTCCAACATCACCCTCATCCCCGCCACCCCACGCTACGCCCAGGACCTATTCAAAGTTGTCGACGCCAACCGCGACTACATCGGGCAGTGGCTTCCGTGGGCCTACACAACCACCACGGTCGATGATGAAATCCAGTTTCTGCGTATGATGGCCGACAAAGAGGCCCTCGGCTCCGTCTACATGCGCGCCATCCAACTCGACGGCGAAATTGTCGGTGCCATTGACCTACATAACGTTACCCGCGAGCACCGCCACGCGGAAATCGGTTATTTTCTGGGCGTTAATGCGTCGGGCAAAGGCGTCATGCACCACGCCCTCGCCCAAATGGAGGACCTGGGCTTCGACCAACTGGGAATGAACAAGATTAACATTTTGGCCGCAACCGATAACTTGCCCAGTCGGCACGTAGCCGAACGGGCCAATTATCACCTCGACGGCGTACTGCGTGAGGATCTCAACGTAAACGGTATCCTGCACGACGCCGCCATTTACTCCAAGTTATACCGTGAATGGTCCGCTGATTAACGTTTCTTGTTAGATTACCTCACCAAAACAATTGTTGTTCCGCCCGCGTTCACCTACAATCGACTTATCAACGAACGCGAGGAGCACAACCAGCAATGAATATCGAATTTCGGTACGCCACCCATGACGACCTACCCGCCATCACGGCAATTTACAACCAGGCAATTCCCACCCGCCAATCGACCGCAGACCTCGAACCCGTGACGGTAGCCAGCAAAGAGGCTTGGTTTGCTGCCTTCGACCATACGAGTCACCCCATCTGGCTATTACTCGCAGATGGCAAAATAGCGGGTTGGGTCAGCCTCCAACAATTTTCCGAACGGTACGCGTATCATCAAACCGCAGAGATTAGCATTTACTTTGACCGCAGCTACCAACATCAACACTTAGGACAGACCGCGCTCGACTTTGTATTCGACCAACTACCCGCGCTCGGTCTCGATACAATCGTTGCCGATGTCTTCCACCACAACACTCCCAGTCAACGGCTGTTTACCCGCAACGGCTTTGAACAGTGGGGCCACCTACCACGCATTGCCTGATGGACGGGCAGCGTCGTGACCTGGATATCCTCGGCCGCCACTTTGGCAGTAATGCTTAAACGCAAAGGGGTGTATATAAATATTGCCTCCTGGTCGCGCGCCAAAAGGCAACTCCCTAACATACAATGATGGACCAGCAGAAATCCTCAGTGCGGGATTTCCACTGGTCCATCATTGTATACCGAGAGCTGACCGCCTTTTGTCAAAGCCCTCTTTGCTTCTAATCGCTTAACTTAATCGCCTGAACAAACCACTCGCGAAAGCCGTCCACGTCCACATCAACCGCAACGTGCGCGTTAGCCGGCCGGTGCAGGTAATCCTGCAGGTCGATTAGCGACGCACCCGCGGTTAACTCACTGGCCGTATCAATGGCAACGTGCGTGTACTCCTCTGTGAACAAATCGGGCACCAACAGCATCCCCACCGCCAGCGGATCGTAAATCTGCAGGCCCGTTTCAAAGCTACCGCTCCGGAACGCACGGAACAGGTGGTAGAACATGTCGCCCACTGGGCCCAAATCGCGAATCCGTTCCGACATCTCGGGCATGATGGTGGCGGCATTCCCCACGTCTAGTGGCGCGACGTGTAGCTCCACGCCACTTTTGAACACCATACTGGCGGCTTCGGGATCCACGGCAAAGTTGAATTCGGACAGCACGCCAATGTTCCCCCGACCCAAGCTACCGCCCATAATCATGATGCGGTCAATCCGTTCCTTATCCTCGGGGTGCTGCTGCAGAAGCACAGCCACGTCGGTCAGTGGACCAATGGCAATAATGGTGACGGGCTCAGCGCTAGCCTTTATTTCGGCGTGCATGGCTTCAACCCCTGTCGTTGTGGTATCAGCCTGCACAGTGGGCGCCGGAAAATCAAAGCCGTCCATACCGCTTTCACCATGAATATCCGCCGCGTTAATTAACGGGCGCAACAATGGCGTGGCGCTACCGGGCACCACGCGCACGTGACTTTGCCCCAGAAAGGTCAACAATTTCCGGACGTTATTTGTGGCGAGGTGCACGTCGACGTTGCCACTCAACGGCACAATCAAGCGTACATCCAACGTTGGGTCGGCCAGAGCGATGGCGATGGCCACCGCATCATCAATGCCGGGGTCCGTGCTAAATATTACTGGTGTCATGTACATTCCTCCGTGTGTTTAATGCATACCGCTACTTTAGCACACTACCGCCTAGCTACCATGCGCGAACTTCCGGGTATTCAAAAACCGTCTTCCTCACGGCAGACGGTCAGTGAACTAGGTTTTAGCCGCCACCCAGCAAAAAAATCAAGGACGTTCATGCCGGCTGCGCTCTGTGCCTGGTAAAGTTCGGTGTACCCGCACTGGTTGCAGGAAATCGTCGTGAACTTCTTGTTCTGGACGTCGAACAATTTAGCAAAGTTGCCTCCGGTTGCTTGGAACTGCCCGCTATTGTAGCTTTGGTTACCACACTTAGGACAGACATACTGGCGTGCTTGCACTTGGTTTGCCATCAGGACCACTCCATTCTGATTGTTATGGTCTAATTATAACAGCTAGATTGAGCTCGCCCCACCGTTAAGTGGGCTAACGATGAACTAATACTGGTCACCATTAAAGATGGAGTTTTTGACAATCACGTAGTCAACCGTCCGCAGACCCATCAGGTTGCGCCCACCCGCGTAGGAGACGGCCGACTGCAGGTCCTCCTGCATCTCCACCAGTGTATTGGCAATCGGCCCCTTCGCCGGGATCAGCATCTTCTTCCCCTCAACGTTGTGGTGGCTGCCCTTTTGGTACGTGGACGCGGAGCCGTAATACTCCTTAAATTCCTGCCCGTCCCGCGTCACTTGTTGGCCCGGCGTCTCGTCATGCCCGGCAAAGAGGGAGCCAATCATGCACATCGTCGCGCCAAAGCGAATCGACTTGGCGATGTCCCCATGCGTACGGATACCACCGTCCGCAATCACCGGCTTGCTAGCGGCCTTGGCGCACCACCGCAGGGCCGCGAGTTGCCAGCCCCCGGTCCCAAAACCAGTCTTGATCTTCGTGATGCACACCTTACCGGGACCAATACCCACTTTGGTGGCGTCCGCCCCCGCGTTTTCCAGGTCGCGGACGGCTTGTGGCGTACCCACATTACCCGCAATCACGAAACTATCCGGTAGTTTATCCTTAATGTGCCCAATCATATCCATAACTACTTGAGCGTGCCCGTGCGCAATGTCGATGGTAATATACTCCGGCACCGCGTTGGCCGCCGCCAGTTCGTCAATGAAGTCAAACTCGGAGTGCTTCACACCGACCGAAATGGAGGCGTACAAACCGTCATCGTGCATCTGTTGGACAAAGTCGCGGCGGGACTCCGGATTAAACCGGTGCATGATGTAAAAATAGCCGTTGGCCGCCAACCACTTGGCCAGCGATTCATCAATAATGGTCTCCATGTTGGCTGGCACCACCGGTATTTTAAACTTACGGGGGCCGAACTGAACGGAGGTGTCAATCTCCTTGCGGCTAGTGACCACACACTTGTTGGGGATCAGCTGAATATCTTCATAATCAAATACGTCGGTTGGCTGCATTATCGTTACCTCCATAAACACGAACATTATCCGTGAATGATTTCTTTATCATTCACACCAAGAGTACAATATAGGCTATTTATACGGTTAAGTCAACCAATTATCACGCTATTCGTTAACATTACGGACATACGTATAAATATTGTTCGACTTAGCGATGGTTATTAGGGTAAACATTAGTTAAGTTACACACATACACGCCACAACTCTAGCAATGTAGTGCTACAATGGCCGTATTAATTACGTCAGGAGTGGTCAGTATGCGTCAATTAAACATATGGTTACGGTCGCGTTGGGCGCCCGTCGCCGGAATTGCCATCATGAGCTTCATCATGATTGTGCCGCAACTGCTGACCGGTAGCGTCATCGTTGGCAGCGACGGTATTTTTCACTTTAACCGCATTTACGACACGGCCAAGCAGATTAGTACGGGTTACTGGAGTTACTGGCAAACCAACTTTGGCTTCCAGCAAAGCGGTCGCGTCGTTAACGCAGTCTACGGCCCGTACTCTGCATATTTAATGGGTGCACTACTCGTAGTATTTCGTAGCTGGTACCACTTCCAGCTTTTTACCACCTTTGCGGTTTACTTAATTGGTGGTTATGGCATGTACCGTCTGGCACGGAGCGCGGGTGCCCGCATGTGGCCGGCATTTGCTACCGCCATTATTTTTATGAATATTGGCTGGTTACCGCGGTGGGGACTCAACCAGAATATGACCGCGCTGGGTGCAGCCCTCCTGCCTTACGCCCTCGCGTGTGGCGTGCACATGGTGCGCCACCGAGAGCAGCCGGTGCAACCCGTCCGTCTAGCGCTCATTATGTCCATTCTGATTGAAACGCACGTTCTCAGCACCATCTTTGCCGTACTCGCGCTAATTCCCTTCTGGATAGTGGCGTGGGTGCGCGCTAACCACCGGCTACGCATGGTGGGTAGAACCGCCGCCGCGGTGGGCATCACCCTGGTGCTCACCGCCAACGTCTGGGGCGCAATGCTGCTGATGTTTAGCACCAATCGGATCGCCTACCCCGCCGCCTTTAGCCTCGCGCAAAACGTGCTCCAAATCGGCGTCGGCCGGGGTAGCCGCAATGAACTCGCCCTCTTTCCGCTCGCCATCATCGCCGGCCAGGTAGTGTTGCTATTGCTACAAAGGCGCCGCACGTCCCGCCTCAATTGGTGCGTTACCGCCATGGGGGTGGCCATCCTGCTCGCGGCCTCGCGCGTGATGCCGTGGGCCCTAATTGGCCGGCTGGTACCAAAGATGTCCCAGATGCTGCAGTTCCCGGTGCGGATGAGCACCATGCGTTTCCACTCATTTTATGCGGTTTAGCGCTGAGTCTGAGTAACATGGAGTGGTCGCGGGTATCCGTACGGCGCGTAACGTCAACCCTGGTGGTACTAGCAGCCTTGGGGGTAGCGGTACCGAACGTAGCGCGGATGACCATCCGCAGTGTTGACGTACAGCGTAGCCACGTCCTGCGCAGCTTTGGGGCGATGCTACTCCTGAACAGCACACCCAGGGAACTCCGGGCCACCCTGCACAGCAAGCACCGGGTGCCATTTTAGCGACTGCTGAGAAACACAGTAGCGATTACCTACCCGTGAACGGCCACCAAGGGACGGGCGACCTGAGTCCCGGCTCCATCTATAAACGCGAAATTCTGTTTTATCACCCATACTTCACTTACACGGCCCTGCCTGGAGGCCGCTTGCAGATTAGTTGGCACGAAACTACGGCAGGTTGGCAATCCGTACCGGTCGTGACGTACCACCAGAGCCAGGTGACGGTTAACGGCCACCGACTGATGCAAGAGGAATATTATCGGTCCCGCATCAACGCACCCATCGTGCAATCACGGCGGGGCAAAAACACCATGATCGTCCAGTTCCGGGCGGCTTGGTGGGCGGAACTGTTGCTGTGGGTAGCGCCGCTCGGCTGGCTGGCGCTGGGTGCATGGTGCGGTTGGCGGCGATTACGCAGGCGGCAAAGCGGGGTGAACGCCAAAGTGCAGGCAGATGATATTTAATTTATTGAGTCGGCCCCCTTCAACCAGGTATACTGCCGAATAAATTTTCATAGATGGTGAAATTTAATTAAAGTAGCGTTATCATGCATGGGCGGTCCATGGTTCGTGGATACCACGCTAGTTGAGACTACTAAGAGAAGGCGAGGACTAATCACGCCAAGTAAATCAACGTTATGGCAAAGCATCGTTTCACTAGAGAAATTTGCGAACGGCGATGCCAGCGAGGTCATAATTAAACGTGTTAAGTTATCCAGTCCCCCGATGTACGGTTCCGAGGATGTGAAAAGTATTCGGCGCAAAGTTGGTACAACTCAACGTGTCCTGGCCAGAGTTCTGGCAGTATCGCCACGCACCGTTGAATCGTGGGAAGCGGGCCGATCAACCCCAAATGGTAGTTCACGTAGATTATTAGAGCTACTAGATAGGGACCCCAAAATAATCAATAAACTGCTGGCATAGTTCGTGCATAAAAATAGTGCTGATATTGACCGAAGTAGTCCAGAAATAACCTCAATGGCTGTGAAACTTATTAGACAGGCGCGCTGTCTCCCCGGCAGCGGTTTCCAGTGCGACTTAATGCATGCGCTCGTGATCCACGTTACCAAAATTGTTGTCAACGCTTATGGAAGGGGACGTCAAAAGCTGTGATTACTACAGTAACGGCAGGCCCGGTGAGCGGAGGCGTGTGGGGTCGGAGTGGTAACCATTGCCAGGGGGCACCGCCGTAGGTTTACTTCCAGTTGGTGCTTTAGCACCTACTGGGAGTTAATTCGCAGGACTGGCGCAGCCAGCCCAAGGGCGGAGCGACGTACGGCGCGACGAATTCTGAGACTGACCGGCGGGCTTCCGGGCAGGCTCAGAATCGCGGCGGAAACACGCCTGCACTTGGCGGGTTGTAGCCTTCGCCCTAGCAGTGGTTACCGCGGAGTACCCCACGTAAATCGCAGCTCACCGGGCCGACCTACGCTGCCGTCAGCCGCATTGGGACGGCCTGCCCCGCTCTCCAAAATTCACCCTAGACACCGCCAATCACGCATGATAAGCTATTAGCGTGGTGCCAAACCATGGGTGGGATAGCAACGATCGGCGCGCAAGCGTTCAGAAGGTCTGCGCCCCCACCGTTACATATTCGGTATTCTCAGCGAATGCCACCTGACGGGGTCGTAACCCCGCACACATATATGGGGCGTGACTACGGTCTCGTCTTTTTTTTGTACCAGGCGGGGTAGAGCCATCCCCCGCACGAACTACCCTAGAGACAAGGAAGCCGACAGTATGATTAAACAAACCACGTTCTGCCACGGTCAAAACGAGTGGATTCACGTGACCGATGCCAACAAAGACGAACTGGACCGCCTGCGCGCAGACTACGCGCTCGACGACGAGATGTTGGGCTACGCTTTGGACCGCCATGAGCGTGCCCACGTGGAGTACGACGCCGTCAGCAATACCTTCCTGCTGGTCTACAACGTTCCCGACCAGCACGAAGTTCACGGCCACTTTGCCGCCGTGCCGCTCACCTTCATCATTCGCGGTGAACGCATCTTCACCATTGGTGGGGCCAAGGCTGACTACGTGTGCGACCTGCTCGCCGCCCAGCTTGAAGCCGACGACGATATCTCGGCGTTCCAATTCCTCTTTGAGGGCCTCTTCATCCTCACCGAATCGTTCTTTCCGCTCATCGAGAAGGTGGACGAAAAACGCCAGGACGTCGCCGACCGCCTGCGCCGCAAAGCCACCAAGGCCAATCTACTAGTGCTATCAGACCTCGAAACCGGCCTGGTTTACCTAGTCACGGCTGCGAAGCAAAACGCGATGGTACTGGAACAGTTTAAGCTCCAACCACTATTCCGCGGACTCAACGCAAAGGAGCGGGAGCGGCTGAATGACGTCATTATTGAAGCCCAGCAGTTTAGCGAGATGACCCAAACCACTTCGCAAATCATGGACCAACTGAACAGCACGTACACCAACGTGTTGAACAACGAACTGAACGACACCATGAAGTTAATGACGGTTTGGTCACTACTACTCACCGTACCCACCATCGTCACCGGCTTTTACGGTATGAACGTTGACCTGCCCTTTGCCAAAACAACGGCGCGTGGGTAATCACCATGATCATTACCATCCTCCTCAGCGTCGTGATGGCCGTAGTACTATACCGCCGGATTAAATAGATTGATTGCAAAGGAAGTGTCGCCATGCACCCCACATCACTGCCACTGCTGCACTTCGACGCCAACCCCGACGCCGTAATTAACCCCTTCCGTGACGAGGGTTACCAGTTTCCGCAGCGGATGTTGTTCGCCTTTATCTCGGCCGCCAACATCCTTAAATTCGTGGAGCAGTACCCCCACACCATCGTCGGTACCTTTGAGACGGTCTCCAACGAGTTTCACGTGTACCAGCTCGACGTCGATGGGCACCAGGTCGGACTGTGCCGGGCTCCGCTGGGCGCATCGGCCGCCACCCAACTCCTCGAGTTTCTGATTGCCTATGGTGCCCAGCGCATCGTGACGGTCGGCTCTTGCGGTGTACTCACGGACGCTCCCGAAAACCAGTTTATGGTTGTCACCGCGGCTTTGCGTGACGAGGTACGTCGTTCCACTACCTGCCACCCGCGCCCAGCATCACGCTCGACGCCGATGTTGCCAGCCACATCCAAGCCGTACTCACGCAACACGCAGTCCCGGTGCACGCCGTCCAAACGTGGACGACCGACGCCTTTTTTTTCGGGAAACGCGGGGCAAAGTCGCCGCGCACCGCGCTGCTGGTTACACCGTTGTCGAAATGGAGTGTGCGGCCCTCGCAGCCTGCGCACGTTTCCGCGGGGCGCAGTTCGGCCAGATATTGTTCACGGGCGACTCGCTCGCCGCGATGGACGAGTATGTTGCCCGCGACTTTGGTAAGGCTTCCCACCTGCAGGCACTCACCCTGGGGTGTTGGTGCCTGATGTAGCAAAAAGAGAGTGGCCCACAATGCGGTTAGCTCCCGAGCAATAGCGTAATAATGCCGATATTCCTCAGTTCGGGAATATCGGCATTATTACGTTAGGCACAGGGAACTGCATTGTGGGTCACGTTTGTAGGCCGGCTGCTCACCATAACTCCGCTCGGTCACAAGCCGCCCAGCGTCGATGTGTGTCTTTTTTTCCGAAGCCGCTACTTATAATCGGGCCTCTTTTGTGTGCACATTACATTATCTAGTCCGTCGCCCAAACGTTATCCAGAACCACCGTCTGGTTACGCTCTGGGCCCACACCGAACGTTAACAGGTTAACCCCGACGAGTTCCTGAATCCGTTCCACGTAGCGACGTGGTGCAGCGGGCAAGTCCTCTAGGCTCCGGGCACCACTGATGTCGTCAGTCCAGCCGTCCAGTTCTTCGTAAACTGGCTGGCATTCACCCAGCTCCTTGAGCGTCGCGGGCATCCGCGTAATCCGGGTACCGTCCGCCTTCTCGTATGCCACACAGATTTTTACTTTGTCGAGACCCGTCAGCACGTCCACCGAGTTCAGGCACAGGTCGGTGACCCCAGCAACACGCCGCGCGTGGTTCACCACCACAGTGTCAAACCAGCCCACGCGCCGCGGCCGTCCAGTCACCGTACCAAACTCGTGACCCGCATTGCGGATGTAGTCACCCTGCGCGTCATCCAACTGCGTCGGGAACGGACCATCACCCACGCGGGACGTGTACGCCTTCACAACACCTACCACCCGGTCAATCCGTGACGGACCCACGCCGGTCCCAGTGGAGACGCCACCAGCAGGGTTGGAGGACGTCACGTAGGGGTAAGTCCCCTGATCAACGTCCAGCATGATTCCTTGGGCACCTTCAAAGAGGACGTTACGCCCTTCATCCAGCGCGTCGTTCAGAATCACGCTGGTGTCCACGATGTAGGGAGCCAGTTGCTGCCCAAAATCGTAGTACTGGCCAAAAATATCGTCATAGTTAACGGGTTCTGCGCCATAAATCTTGGTCAGCAACTCGTTTTTTTTCGTCTACATTAATCCGCAACTTTGCGGCCAGGGTGTCCTTGTCGAGCAGGTCAGCCATCCGGATACCCACCCGCGCGGCTTTGTCCACGTAGGCCGGGCCGATTCCGCGGTTGGTCGTGCCAATCTTGGCGTCACCCTTCTTTGCTTCCTGTAACTTATCGAGCAGGATGTGGTACGGCATAATGACCTGCGCGCGGTCACTGATGCGCAAGTTTTCGCCGGGCACGCCTTGTTCACGCAACGCGGTGAGCTCCCGCAGCAGGCTAGCCGGGTTAACCACAACCCCATTACCAATAACGGATAGCTGGTGCGGGTGGAGAATCCCGGATGGCACCAACCGGAGTTTGTACACCTGACCGTTTGCGTGGATGGTGTGACCGGCATTGTCGCCACCCTGGTACCGCGCAATCATGTGCGCCCCCTGGCTTAGGAAATCCGTAATCTTCCCCTTACCTTCGTCACCCCACTGCATACCGACAATTACTGCTGTACCCATTGATGATTCCTCCTCGATTATGACACCAGCAAAGTCGCTACCGCCACTGTCTCAACTTTGAACGCCGACGACGCCCAAAACAATAACCATGATAGCAGTTAACTGGGACGGTCACAAGGGTGTGGGTGGATATTGTTCGGATTAATTTGATTGTTAGTATTATGTAGAGATGAATATGCAGCTATTACATTATTATTCACGAACTTTTTTTTGATTTCAAAAGATTCGACAGGCAGGAAAAATATTTACCTATTCAACTGACATCTTTACGTAAATGTATAGCTAATCATATATGCCAAATTGCTTACATTTAAAAATGACGAAGCTGATTAGTGTGTATCCTTATGTTTGTTCACTTAATGATTGCACTAAAACAATCATTATTTTATCTACATATCAAAATCACACTTTAGCTAAGCATAAGAAGACCTCCACCAAAAAAAACTAGGGGAGGTCTATAGAGTGATATCATAGTAAGCCTTTCAATAGATGACTGGAGGGCGCACTAAAAATGTTTCTTATTAATGCATGCAACTTATTCTTCATTATTCATGGTTTATATCGGTTAACTTGTAAATCCACTTCTTCTTGTAATCCTCGCATAGTGCGGTCCCCTCAGGTAATAAAGGTTGTCGATAAATATATATTAACAATCTTTCTTGTTATCGCCGGCGATACGTTCGTTGTCCTTCAGCTGTGCACTATACTGATCAGCCTCAACGGCTAATTCCTTTTCAAACTTAGTCATAGAAATCACCCCCTTTCAGAATTACACGGGACTAACAATCTTTCTTGTTGTCTCCAGCAACGCGTTCGTTGTCCTTCAACTGTGCGCTATACTGATCAGCCTCAACGGCTAATTCCTTTTCCAACTTAGTCATAGAAATCACCTCCTTTCAGAATTAAACGAACTAACAGTCCTTTTAGCTATCTCCACTAATCCGTTTATTCTCCTTCAATAAAGACCAACTCCTAGATGGAAGCAAATTTTCCTTGCGTCATTTACCGCCAAGCATAGAGCACCTGCTTTTCCGTCGTTTGGCTAGACAAGAACCATAGCCTGACTAATAGCAAAATATTGCTACTTGATCATTTTGTTTTACTCAACAAGGAGCTATCTGCCTTTAGACCAGTATCAATAATGTATTGTGTTACTGCCTCCGTAATTTTCTGACCTGTCTTCGCCTGCATCCAAAGCCAATCTCCCCACTGGTTTACCTCTAACAGATACCATTTATTGTCAGTTATCAATAAATCAATTGCTCCATAATTGAGCCCAAGCTTTGCCATAAGCCCACTCAGTTTTGATTTAATTGATGTATCCAGGTCTGTTGGAACTACCTCAATGTCACCAACACCATCCAAATGCCAGTCTGGATTTTGAATATCATGATACCGACCACAAAAGAATATCCCGTTAATATAGAAAACTCTAATCTCACTCGCGTTTGAAATTTTTCTTTGGAAGGTGGTAGGAACCACTGCGATCTCACTATCTAATATTTTTTTTGTGCTTATCTATTAAGAAGCCGTATGCATTATTAAGCTCGTCACGTGGATATTCCACAAAGTGATGATGAACAGCCTTAACAAATGCCAAACTATTACGATCCAAAAACTTACCTACACCAACAGGAGAATTAGTAATAACAGTTTGCGGTACATCAATATTATCCTGAGCGGCGACCATCAACTGCACCGGCTTTGTAGCTAAGTCCTCTGACTCCGGGTCATTAAACCAACGAACATCAGGGAGCGAACGTAACGAGTTAACCAAGGAAATCCAGTTATCGCGAATATAATAACTCTCTACCTGTGAATACCCTTCTAGACTAAACGAATCGCTGTGAAAGTGTCGCCGCCAAATAAATGCAATGTTCTCAATCTCAACACGCTCTCCCATGCTTTCGACATAACCATCAACATTTCCACCGTCAAACGAAACAGATACGGTCACTTCATTAATGAGTTGTTCAGCGTTAATACGGAGATAGCCATACCCACTCTGAATGAGCATAGTGGCTACTCGATCGACTTCAGGATCCTCAATTCTCGTCAAAATAAGAACAATCGACTTTGTGTTTATCCCCTTCAACAACGCCGGCTTGCTATTATAAATACGATGCAAGAAATCACGATCCTGCTGCCGTGGAAGCAAATCATCAATGCCCGTATTGTTTCTTAGTACCAAAGACTTAAAATTTGACATTTGCTCACCCCTTTCGTAATTGTGGCCATTAAAGCACCGTTGCTTGAAAATGTCAATATTTTAATATTCATGTGCTATTTTCTTTCTTTTTTTGCAATGAAAATAGTACACTAATAGAAACAGTATATACAAAGAAGATGACCTTTTATGCAGGGTTCCGCTTCAAAACAAATATTTATCGCAACGACTGCCAGGTTCCTATCCACCTTTGGCAGTGGGTTACTCAGCTTTGCAATTGGCCTATACGTTCTATCCGCCTCAAAATCAGCCTTGTGGTTTGCAATAACCCAAATTCTACCGCCACTAATAGCGTTACTGTTCTCCCGCAAAATCGGGACACTCATTGACCATACTCGCCACAAACCGATTTTGATTATTTCCCAGTCCACTAACGTCATAATCGCAAGCCTGTACTTATTACTGTTCATCAATTCCGCATCCCACCGTGTGATACTATTCGGCTCACTGACGGTGATTTTGCTGAACGCGATTACCAATACTTTTACCCAAACCACCTACCAGGCATCAGTTATTCAGATGGTCGGCAATCATGACGTCCAACGCCTAAATTCACTGGAACAAAGTGGCAATTCGATTGCACAAATTCTGGCGCCCACGATTGGCGCAACGCTATTCGCCGTCTCAGGTATTACCTTTGTTCTAGCGTTTCGCGTGATTTTATCAATCGGGGTAATTATATTTTTAGTGCTGCTATCGTTCTCCAGGGAACAGGGCACCAATACTAACAATCCGGAAACTAACGACGGTAAAATAAACTTGGCCACCATCCTCCATAGTCCCCTGGTCGCATACTCGGTGCTTGCATCGGTTGCCATCAACCTGGTTGTCGCGTTAGTCAGCACCGGCCTTCCACTTTTGATGATGCACACACTATCATTTTCATCCCAACAATACGGCTACGTGGAAACTGCGTCCGGCTTCGGCACCTTTATTGCGGGACTGGTTCTGGCCAAAACGCACAACTTTGCCAAGCCTATCGCCACTAGCGCCAAAGCAATGGTGTTACTAGGTAGCATGGTTGCGGTGTTCGGCACCGTCAGCTTGCTGTCTCTTCAAAGTACGATTAGCTTCACAACATTCATTGTGGTTGCAACCATCTATGGATTTTCACTATCCCTGATGGAAATACCAATGAGCACCTACATGCAAACTAATATTCCAATCAATATTCAAGGCCAAGTTTTCTCGTTTATGTTCGGTGCCTCTCAAACCGCCATGCCCCTTGGTGTCATCATTGCCACCATGCTTGCGCAACAGCTGGGAGCAGGCTTACTCATAGCTGGCGTTCTCATTATTATTTACATCGCGACTGTTTACCTACAAATTGGCAGAAAAATAGTCACCGCGTAACCACATACACGGCCCGCCAGCATATCGGCGAGCTGGTTTTTTTAGTTTGTACGGCAAGCCGCTCCAAAATTTTAGCCAATAAAAAAAAGCCGGCAACCACAACGGTTACCGGCCCAATCTTATTCATCTGAATTATCCTGTACCCACTGCTCTTGGAGGTAGGAATATACACTCCCAAAGCTCAGCGCGAGCACCTGGACCATCTTGAAGTGCTGCGTCTCGGCCTGCGGATCGCCAAAGGGTAGCCAGTCAAAGCCGTCGCTGGTGACGTTTGTCGGCGTACCAATCAACGTTTCTTTGGTCATCGCCGTCCGCAACCGGAACACGCGGCCGAAGACTTCCCCCTCACCGATGAGGTTCCCGAGCAGGTCGTCGGAGGCATCAAATACCCGCTCGTGGTTCAGCTTGGGTACCTGGACAAAGTTGTGCGTCTGTCCCCAAGTCTCGTACATCATCATCGACTGGAGGTAATCCGACGCCACAATGACGCTGTGAATCCCCCGCAGCCGCAATAACGTGTACCCGCCGAACTGGCCGCCCATGTCCACCAGGGAGAGCACCACGAACGTCTCGTTCACGGCGACCACGCGCCCAACGTAGAACTGGTCCATGCTCTGCCGCCCCACGATGGCAATCAGGCTCTCTTCATCGCGCGCATCAGACAGCACCTCGGCCATGTTACCGGTATTGAGGTGCCGCACAGTCGTTACGTGCCGCAACGAGTCCCGCTTGGCCGCCATCGCGCTGGCGAGAAACAGGTCGTACCCATCGTATTCGAGTACGCCCAGGTTGGCAAAGTCGACCTGGATACTCCGCACGTCGGTGTAATTAAACTTATTGATGACGTCCATCGTGAAGTGCTCCGTCGTCACTTCGGTAATCTGACCCTCGAGGTAATTTTCGATGTCAAAGGCGATGACCATCACCACCTGGCCAGTGCGACGCATGTTTTCAGCGACCTGGTAGGCAATTGGTGATTCGTTGTTCAGTGGCAATGCTAGCGGCTCTGCCGGTAGCGCCTTAAAGTCCTCTTTGGTCGCCGCCGCAATGCGGAATTCCATACTGTCAATGTCTGGGCCGCCGATCTCAATCGAGTCAACGGCGTCATAGGTAATCAGTGCCGCCCCGTCAGCTAACCCGGCATCGTTGTACGTGGCCACGACGACCCCGTCATCACCGACCATCTGGACGTATCCGGTATAAAAGTCCTCACTGTCCCGTTGGTAGATGTTAATTAGTAGGTGTTGTTGTTTGGCGCTACGCAAATTCTGAATAAGCGTATTCATGGCGTCACCTTCTTTCCTTGTTAGGTTGCATTCTACACCGTTCGGCGCACGACGCAACCCGCTACTCTGTCCGGTTGGAAATATTAACGAATTTATTCAAAGACTTAGCAAATAACAGGTTCACGGTTCCCCGGGCCCCGCTACGGTTCTTTTCGAGGATGATTTCGACCTCACCCACGTCCTGATCGTCGCTCTCTTGCTGGTCGCCGCCACCATCGTCGTCATCGCCGTCCTCATCACGGTAGTAATCATCACGGTAGATGAAGGCCACGATGTCGGCATCCTGCTCGATGGACCCGGATTCACGAATATCCGACAGCACGGGCCGCTTGTCCTGACGCTGTTCCACGCCACGCGATAGTTGTGACATCGCAATAACCGGAATACTGAGCTCCTTTGCCAGCTTCTTAAGTTGCCGGGAGATTTCGGACACTTCCTGCTGGCGATTTTCACGCCCGGAGCCTTCAATCAGCTGGAGGTAGTCAATGATGACGAGCCCCAGGTCAACATCCGGATCCTTGGCGAGGCGCCGGCACTTGGCCCGAATTTCGCCGACTTTGACCCCCGCGGTGTCGTCAAAGTAGATGTTCATCTTTGACAGGCTCCCCATGGCCACCAGGAGGCGTTCCCACTCGTCCTGGTTCAGGTTCCCCGTACGCAGGTGGGTGGCGTCAATGCTTCCCTCACTACATAACATACGGTTAACCAGCGATTCGGCACCCATTTCCAGGCTGAAAATCGCCACGGCTTTGTTCGTGTCGCGCCCGACGTTCTGGGCGATATTGAGGGCAAAGGCGGTCTTACCCATCCCAGGCCGCGCGGCGATAATAATTAACTCGTCGTCGTGAAAGCCCGTGGTGAGCTGATCCAGGTCGTGGTACCCGGTTGCGAGCCCCGTCACCTGGTCGTCGTTCGTCGCCATTTTGTCGATTTCATCCATGGCGTTTTGGAGCACGTCGCGGATTGCCCGGAACCCGGTATCTCGACCGCCCTGGCTGATACGGCTAAAGGTTTCCTCGGCCTCAGACAGCAGGTCAATCGGCTCGTCGGCGCGTCGTACCCCTTAGCCGCAATGGTCTGCGCCGCCTGAATCACGCGCCGCATGGTGGCTTTGTCGTTGACAATCTTCGCGTAGTAACCCACGTTGGTGGACGTCGGCACGGCGTCCGCCAGTTCGGCCATATACGCCACCCCGCCCACGTCGTCGAGGTGGTTATCGCGTTCCAGTTCCTCTTTGACACTCACCACGTCGATGTTAATTTCGCGGTCGTTCAGAGAATTCATCGCCGCAAAGATGAGTTGGTTCGAGCGGCGGTAAAAGTCCTCCGGCTCGAGCAACTCCTGCGCGTCCGCCAAACGGTCTGGGTTCAGCAAAATCCCACCCAGAACCGCCTGTTCGGCGTCCTCGCTGTATGGTGGCTGACGACTTAATGTCGGTTCATCCATGGTGTATGCCTCCGTTCAAATAGCTGGTTAAATTGTAGCACACCCTGCGTGTACATTGGTCGTGGCTGAGTGATCGACGGCAGCGTTGGTCGGACCGGTGAGCTGCGGCTTCCGTGGGGTGCTCCATGGTTACCACTGCTAGGGCGAAGGCTCCAACCCGCCTCCGCCCACCGGTCCGACCGACGCGGCCTAAATCTACTATGGTAGGCACAAGCACGACACCTGCCATCACCCCCATCGCCAACTTGGCATGAACAACCTTGCCTAGGTAATTTAAGGTTAATCGGCTATTGCAAGTTAAACCACGCAACCGACGTAAAAACGGTGCCCAGCATTGGGCACCGCCACTCTTAATTGTTATTAAGTACGATTACTGTTGCTCCCCGACGTGCACCCGAATCTTAGCCTCCACGCCCGGAGCCAGTTCAACCGGCACGTTAGTGTAGCCTAGTGCCCGGATTGGTTCTGGCAACTTAACTTTGCGCTTGTCAATCTTGAGCTGGAACTGCTTCTGTAGTGCCTGCGCAATCTGCTTACTGGGAATGGAACCGAACAACCGCGAGTCGGAACCCGCCTTTGCCGTCAGTTCCACCACCGTCTTATCGTCCTCGAGTTGCGCCTTCAGTGCCAGCGCCTCTTCGTGTAACTCTTCCTCGTGCCGTTCCTCAGCCTTCCGCTGACCCTCAAGCTGACTCATCGCCTGCTTGGTTGCCACTTTGGCCTTCCCGTTCTTGATGAGGAAGTTCTGGGCGTAGCCATCTGGGACTTCCTTAACCTCACCGCGCTTACCCTTGCCGCGGACATCTTGCGTAAAAATTACTTTCATGCTGCTACGTCCTCTCTTTCTTGTACTGTGAGTTGAGTAACGCTTGGAGTTGCACCTCTAGGCGCGATGAACACAGAAATGGCTGGAGAATGCTACACCGCTCCCACGTTACTGCTCGGTTTGGAAACGAGCTGCGCAGGCCAGAAAGCGACGTATAAGCTACTAGCACCAAAAGGCCAAGTGCGGGCCTTTCGGCGCTAGTAACTTATACTCTGCTTTCTAAACGGCCTACTCCGCTCTCTACTGCGATTGTACTACTTGTCCCCTACCAGGCCAATGATAATCCTAGCCCTCGCGTCATTTTCTGCCTCATTCGCCGCAATAGCATCAACCAACTGCTGCTTGGCCTCCGCCACCGTCGTGTCGTGTAGCTGCGTGGCCGCATTACCCAAATGCCCACCGCCGCCGAGTCGCTCCATAATTACCTGGACGTTATAGTCACCCAAACTCCGCGCGGAAATACCCACGTTGCCGTCTGGACGCTTGGTAATCACAAAGCCAGCCGTAATTCCTGACAAACTGAGTAACGTATCCGCAGCCTGGGCCGCAATAACCGGATCGTACGTCCGATTTTCCTCACCGGTACAACAAGCAAGTCCCTCACCAATCATGTCCACACTCTCAATCAGGTGGTTGCGTTGGAGGTAGTTATGCATATTTTCTTTGAGCAATAACGATACTTTGGTACTGTCCGCCCCAATGGAGCGCAGATAGCTCGCCGCGTCAAAGGTGCGGGTCCCCGTACTCCGCGAAAAGTTTTTCGTGTCGACGGTAATCCCAGCGAGCATCGCCGTCGCTTCCAATTTGTTCAGCGGCGCCGCGCTCTGTGGCTGGTACTCGAACATCTCGGTAATCAGTTCACTTGTCGAGCTAGCGTACGGCTCAATGTAAACCAGCATCGGGTTATCGGGGAATTCCTCGCCCCGCCGGTGGTGATCAATGATGACCACCCGGTTGCTCATGCGCTCAAACAACTCCGGGGCCGTCGTAATTGACGGCTTACTGTGATCAACCATCACCAGCAAGCTGTGGTCAGTGGCACCCGACAAAGCCGCTTCGGGCGTAATTACCCAGTTGGCGAGTTCGGTGTCGCTCGTGACCTTTTCCATTAACCGTTCCACGTCGCTGTGCAGGTGGTCGGGGTCCAGAACCACGTAACAGTCCTTCCCGTTCATCTGCGCAATCCGGCGAATCCCCAGCGATGAGCCGATTGAGTCCATATCCGGTTGGCTGTGCCCGACCACGTAAACTTTGTCCGCCTGCTTAAACAGCTCCTGGAGCGCCTGCGAAATCATCCGCGCCCGCACACGGGTCCGCTTTTCCATCGGGTTGGTCTTACCACCGTAGAACTTAGCGTCACCGTCATGGCTCTTCACCACGACCTGGTCCCCACCACGGCCGAGTGCCAGGTCCAAATTACTCTGGGACGTGGTGGCCAAAGTGGTAATGTCACTATCACCGTACGCAATCCCCATCGACAGCGTCAACGGGGCATTCTGTTTACTCGTTTCCTCACGAATCACGTCCAACACTTTGAACTTATCGCGCGTAATTACTTCGTGCAGCGACTGAGCGTAAGCAATCATCATGAAGTGGTCGCTGTCGATCCGCTTCACAAACATACCATACTGGTTGGCCCAGTCACTCAAAGTAGTGGTGACGTAACTACGCAGACCAGAAACCACGGAGTCCTCCAGCCCTTGCGTCACCTCGTCATAGTTATCAATGAAAATCTGCCCGATAACCAACCGTTCAGCGTTAGCGCGCTCCTCGATTTGGGCGTAGTTGGTGATGTCCATGAGGTAAATGACGCCGATGCTTTTCTGCACAACGGTCGAAAAGCGGTGGTCACCCCAAGTCACCGTCTGGGTTTTGGTATCATCCCCAGCATTGCTAATAATCTTGGCGAGGTTCTCATCTACATCTTTGAGATTCTTGCCAAGAATATGGTCCTCACCAAAATATTGCCGTAGAAACGGGTTCAGCCATTCGATATTGAGGTCATCATCAAACATCAGGATCCCCATGGGCATCCTGATTAAGGCTTCTTGTTCACCACGCTTGACCCGGTATGATAGGTCATTGATGTATTTATTCGTGTTCCTAGTAATCGTCGCCAGCATGTTGAACGAGGCGACCACTAGCCCAATTAAGAGGACCAGCATAATGAGTGCTACCCACGGACGAACAAAGGCGGAGGCGATGACGCCAGCCAAAGCCAGCACCACCATCACCACCGCGCCGTAACGCAGCTGCGTGTTCTCAAGGAACGCGGGTAGCTTAATGCGGTTTAGAATGTTTTTCATATTATGAGGCTCGTTTGAGCATTTCCCCCCAATTTGGTCATATACCCGAGCCTATTTTAACATGAACGCCACCCCCACACACTTAAAACGTGGGAAACGGTTTCAGGTTGCGGGGTGCAACGCTTTTATTCGAATTAGAAGACTCACCTACCTGGGGCCATAGAATATCCCCAGACAATGCCCCGCCTAAATAACCTTCAGCGGCTCCTTGGCCACGGGCGCCGGGAAGTACTGACTGATGAGCGCGTCGTCGGTCGCCGTAATCGTGACCTCCGCGGCCGCCACGTTTTCCGCCATGTGCTCTGGCGTACCCGCTTTGGGAATGCTGAGTACCTGACCCGAACGAAGCGCCCAGGCCAACATTAACTGGTGCCCCGTAATATGCTTGTCCGCCGCCAGTTCAAGCAGTGGTTGTGGCAACTTAATGGACAGACCCGCACCCGAACCGTATGGCGAATACCCAATCAACGCGACTTTGTCCAACTGCTGCCGCGGAATCAGGTCGTACTCAATGCCGCGGGCCGCCATATTGTACAGCACCTCGTTGGCCACCACGCCCTGGCCGCCATCGACGGCCAACGCCTCCTGCAGGTCCATCACGTCAAAGTTGGACACCCCGTACTGCCGAATCAATCCCTCTTTGCGTAGCTCCTGCAAAGTCGCAATGGTCTCCGCCAACGGTACCTTGCCCCGCCAGTGCAATAAGTACAGGTCCAAATAATCCGTACCCAGACGGTTAAGGCTGGCTGTCAGCGCTTTACGGACCCCTGCTTTCGTGCCATTCCACGGGTAGAACTTCGAGATCAAGTACACCTGGTCGCGCGGGTAACCCTGAATCGCCGTCCCCACAACGCGCTCGGCCGCACCGTCACCATACATCTCGGCAGTATCAATCACACGCAGCCCGTGGTCCAACCCGTAGCGCAAACTCTGCACTTCCATCTGGGTCCGTGTCGGGCTCATTTCCCCCATGTGCCAAGTACCCATACCCAGTACCGGAACCGTCTCCGTGCCAATTTTCATCGTCTGCATTTGTGATCTCCCCCATTCGTTTCATGTACCGTTATTGTACTATGCTTCACGCCGCCGTGCCGCCAATATTAGAACGCTTTCATTTACTCGCACAATTACGCTCAAATTGCTCTTTGTCAATGCCACCCAAGCGCTACACTGTATCTGAGGGTAAGTCAGCAAACATATTGAGGAGGACGTTGTTATGAAGGTAAGCGCAAAGGTGATGGCTTGGGTCATGGTCATCCTGAACGTAATATTATGCTGGTTGGTCTTTGGTACCGACATGATGAACATGAACAACATGGCGCACGCAATGCAGCTGATGGCCGTCATTATGCTGATTGATGCGGGCATGGCGTTCTTTATGGCGTACCATCAGCACCACTAATTTTCTGGGCAAAGAGGATGGCATCACCAAGGCGAGCAGTAGCTTTGGTGATGCCATCCTCTTTGCGTTGTCTACACAACTTTGCTTTAGCCCGCCAGAATCGTCTGCAGGGTCCGCGCAACACTATCGTAGTAGGTGCGGCCAAACTTATCGAGGTGGACCATTAGCAAGTACAACCGGTAAAACGGGAGTCGCTGCTCGTACCCCGTCGCCAGGGGCAACGCTTCCTGATACGCAGCGTAAAAGTCCTGCGTGAAGCCGCCAAAGACGGTCGATACCCCGATATCAAACTCGCGGTCACCGTACATCGCGGCCGGATCAATCAGTGCCGGGCGCCCATCCTGCGTAAACATGAAGTTGCCGCTGCTATATAAAATGTGGAAGAATGTCTCTTGGACACCAATAAAGGTTTATATATTTCCTTTCTTGATTGACATTCTGCATCTCACTTAGTCCCGTCATCATCAGTATTCCCACTTGGATAAACATCCGCACGACATTGACTGACTCTTGAACTATAAGGTATTAGCCATACCCAGAATGATTAATTGACCATGGCGTACTGGATTAAGTTTTCCACCGCGTTTTGGTCTCGGCGCATGTTTGCACCGCATTGATAACACATATATTGGTCGTGCCCCGTACGATGCAGACGATTGCCCTCTAAGGCAATCTTGTCCGCGCCAGTTTTGACGAAGGTACACTGCGAACAGCGCTGGGTGCTCGGATAGAAGCGATCAACCATGACTAGCTTAACGCCGTTCCATGTACACTTGTACTGCATGATTTCTTTAAACCTGCCAAATAACGAGCGATGCAAGTTTTTCGCTAAGTGTTTATTCATACGCATGTGCAAGTTATCGAGATCCTCAATCGCGACCACATCATTGGCCTGAACTAAATGGTGCGTAAACTTGTGCAGTAAATCCAGTTGAATTCGGGTCACCTTTTGATAATCCCGCTGCAACTTGGCTCTCGTTGCGCAGTAGTTATGGGACCGGAAATGGGATGGATTTGCTAATCGTTTACGCGCTAACAACCGTTGATAATGGGTGATACGCTCGTACAACCGCAATAACTTGGCAGTCATGGTCGAAACTGATTGGTAGCCCGTGGCGTCACGATAGTCAAAGCGGGCAATGTTGGCATCTACGCCGGTAACAACGTGCCCGTTTTTAATCGTGACACTCTCGTAAACCTCAACAGCTAGCGCAACGTAATAGCCATCAGCCTCTTCCACCACGGTCGCGGTTTTTAGCTGGCCAATCCAGCGTACTGATTCAGCCATCCGGATGTCATACCACGATGTACACCCCCGTGGTCGGTCTAGGCGCAGTCTATTGTTAAGCACCTGCGCCCGGTCAGTTGTGAATGTATTGCGTGACCGTTTCTTGGACTTAAACCGGGGTTGCCTGTGATTGGGCATTTGCGGATTGAAAAAAAATTCTGCCACCCTTGAGCTAAATCGTGTACTGCCAGCTGCAAGACCCTAGCTGAGAGTCGGTACTGCCAATCTTGCTTGTTGTTGACCAGCTCATTACGTACTTTACGTTCATTGGGCCGTAATGACTTATCGTCCATTAACAATGACTCATCATACATACTGTTCCATGTTTCGAGCGCCAGGTTATAGCAGTAACGTCGGTAATCAAATAGTCGCTGGAATGCGCGTTGCATGGTGGCATTGGGGTACAACTTAATCTTGTGTGTTTTAATCATTCTGGCTCACTCCCCAAACCTAAACATAAAGCACCGCAGCAACTATTCAACACCTTAAATTTTACGCCGGTCGTGAGGCACTCAACAAGCATGACTTGATAGTGTTTAGTAGGCTTTGCCTATTCTATGCGGTTTACAATTTGGAGAGTAAGCTATGGTTGTTCAATAATTGCAACAAATGATTGCATTTAGTCGCAACTACTACATCTGGGTATCAAGATGTCTTCCACTTAATTATTGCGTCTTGATAACACCCTATTATTACGCTTTGTTCCATGATTTAAAGTACAGTTAATTACCTCCACAAACAGATGGATCCACGAATCGACCCACCGGTTAGCAAAGCTGATGCTAGTCCCGGCGTAGGGCTGATCAAAGCCAAATTTGCCGTTTGGGCTCCGGTGTGCATGGAGCCGCGCCACCAACCGACCCAAATCCCGCTGGCTTCCGCGCCCACTGGTGAGGTAGGTCAACAGTAGAAAACCGTCGCGCGCAATGGTGCCCTGAGCCACCACGCGGGGAGCCAGCACATCCGCATCCGCAAAGGCGCGGAGCCCGGCCACCTCACCATCATAAAAGCTCCCCGGCTGACCGGGCTGTACCAGCAGAAAATAATCCTGCCCGTCCTGCGTCTGCAAGTGCCACGCTTGGTTCACGTCGCCGCCGCTCACTGGCGTGGCGACCGTGACCGTGGGGACGGGCAACGCCTGAAGCCAATCTTTATCCATCAAATCAATCCTTTCCGTCACCAATCCTAGGGCAAAGGGGCGGCGTAGCTACGCCACGCCGCCCCTTTGCCCTAACTAATTCCACTAACCGACATACTTGCCCACCACGGGGAGCATGCTCAGCACTGATTGCCCGTGCGGCGACTGCTTAATAGCCTCCGTCTGGTCCAAACCAGCGAGGTTGCCGTGGTGCTTGCCGGCCGCCCACTGGGGAATGGCGGTCACGTCGTAAACGGTACCCTCAATCGCAACGTATGCTGGGGCACCGTCCACGCCGTTAAACTGGGCCAACTCGGCCGCCGTAAATGTTTTATCTGCCATTTGATTGCCTCCTGTTGTGCTAATTAATATCATGATAGCTTACGCCTGTTATTTTACACCGTAATTAGCAAAAGTACGAGCAGTAACCGCATAATTATTAGTCTATCCGCGGCAGGTCCGTATGGTGCATAAAGTAGCCCCGACCACCGTCAACGGGCCACGTCTGACGGACATACTCACCGTCCACGCTGTTATCAATCCCGTCGGCAACCATAATCACGTGGTGTTGCTGACACTGGTGGAGAAATGCCATTACCCGCTTGGAAGTCTGGACACTTTGGCCCGCTGCTCGCAACAGCGCCAACGGTATCCGCACCCCGTCCAGCAATGGCAACAGTGATTCCACCATCATGTCGTCCCCGTCATCCGGAAAGGCCAGCACAAAGCCAACCGCTAGCTGCCGATAATCTGCGCGCAACGCGGCCAACTCCGTCAGCGTAACGGGTGCGTCCAACACGATGCGGAGCCGCGCTGGCCGTTTACCGGCCGCCAACAATGCTGCCAGACGCTCACGGGTCCGCCGCGCCTGGCAGTCACCGATGGTCAGGTGCAACGTCAACGCGACTTTGCCCATATCCTGTGCGACCTGCTCGACAAAGTCGCGTTGCTGTTCAAACGGGCGCGCCGTGTCGGACAACTGCCACTGATCCTTGGCCGCCAGGTACCGCGCCGCCAACACCTCCGTGGCGATGTCGTCGTGACCGGTCGCCACGGAACACACCTGCTGCGTGCAGTACGCGTACAACTGCTGCGGCTGCACCCGCGCGGTGTCGTGCAACGTCGTCCCCTCAACCGTGAGGGTATCACGGCCGTGTTGCTTACTTTGGTACAGGTTGTCGTCAGCCCGACGCAACAACGCGTCCACGTGGGTATCCTCCGGGCGCGCCGTGGTAATCCCACCCGAAATGGTCACCTGCAGCGCGTACTGCCGTGCGTGGTACGTGCTATGCTTCACGGCCGCCCAACAATTGCGCACGGTGGCCGTGGCCGCTGGCGCCGTGGTGTGACCAAAGATAATGCTAAACTCCTCACCACCAGTACGGTAGAGCTGGTGACGGCCGGGATGGTGATCCAGTTCATCCTGCAAGGTCGCGGCCACACTAATTAAAATTTCGTTGCCCGCCAGGTGCCCGTAGTGGTCGTTCACCTGCTTAAAATGGTCCACATCAATCGCGACCACCGTGAGTGGATATCCGTCCCTTTGCGCATCAATAAACTGTTGCTCAATATCGTGCTGAAAGATGGCGTACGTTTTGGCGTTGGTCAACGCGTCATAGGTGACCCGCCGTGCGTTCGTTGCACTTTGGCGTTCCTCCTGCCGCATTTGGGTGAGGTAAACGGCGGTCGCAATGACCGCGAACGCGTAGAGCAGGTTGGCCTGGACAACCAACTTTGGCGTCATGATGAACCCCGCAGTGGCGCTGGGAATCGTCACCCAGTAGAGGACGGCGATGCTCATTAGCCATACAAAGTGGGGCAAGATGTGGTAACGAATCTTTGGTCCGAGATACCAGGTGGCAACCGCCCACGCTACGGCTAGCACTGCCGACAGCACGCCGAGTGGTCCCCAGCCGAGCCCAGCGTGACTGAGGCCCCATACCGTCATCATGCCTGCCACGCGGAACAATAACTCGCTCGGCCAGATATCGGCATCCAGGATAATAAAAGTGACCACAAAGAGGCTCATGCCGTGTTGCACCAATCCGCCCACAGGTAAAAGCCGCCCACTGGCCATACGGTCGAAGAGCACGGCAATCACAATGGCCGCAGCTGGTGCGGTCAGACGCAGGATGCGATTGATCCCACTTTTTGCAGTTTTAGTTTGACTCAGCCAACGCCAAAAGCGTGAGTAATACCCCACGAATCCCAGGGCAAAAAAAGAGCATGGTGAGCCCCTGGGCAATCAGCATCGGCACGCTGATGCTAGTTGATGAAATTTGCACTCCCGTAGCCCCCAAAATACTAGTTAAACCAGCTGCCGCCTACTCCCCGTCCCCAAACAGGTCGTTTGCTGGTGGCATCTTTGGTGTGGATACATCCGTGGTCGGCGTATCCGCAAAGAGGTTTTCCGTGAATTCATACGCGTACATCGCCGCAAACAAGGTGTCGAGTGTGTAGGCCACCACCGCCTGGGTGGCAAAGGTCCCACCCTGAGGCTGCTCGCGCGTACTACGATCAGTGTTGATGGTCACGTCGGCCAGCGACGACACGGCTTCTTGTGGGTGATTAGCCAACAGGATGGTCGTAATCTGCCGGTCGTGTAGGTACCGCAACACGCGGGTAAACTCACCGGCCTGCGCGGTATCCATGAACAACACCGCCACGTCGTGCATATCCAGGTTAGTGGCAACGCGAGCAGCATCCGCGTAGTCCAACGCCGGGACGGCAAAACGGTTCAGTTTCACTAGCTCCCGTTGAAAGCTGCGCGCTTGCAGCTGCGCATCCCCCTGCGCAAAGATAAAGATGCGCCGCTTATTCAATAGAACCTGCGCCGCCTGTTGGATACCGTCTAAATCAAGCCGCTTCCGGGCATCAGCCACGCTACGTGACGTGTAGTTAGCGATGCTATCGGCAATGGCCGCAAGTGGGTCGGTTGCACGAAACGGCAACCCGGCGTCGGTGGTCGCAAAGTCGGGTGCTTGCTGCTCGGCGAGGCTCGCCGCCGCGGCTTTGAGTTCACCGAACCCGCTATAACCCAGCTTCTGCGCAAACCGCACAATGGCGGAATGTGAGGTGTAGGTCTCGGCGGCCATTTGCTCGGTTGTCGTCGTGGGAATGGTGGTCAGGTTTTGCTGAATATATTCGGCAATCCGCTGCTCAGCGGCGGTGGTGCCGGTTAATTGGTTGAGGTTGTCTATCAATGACATATCTTCGCCCCCTATCATGCCCATCATACCGCATTCTGGCGCGGGTTGCCCGCAATTTTAGTGATTGCGACGTTAGTGGTTGACGGCAGCGTTGGTTGAACCGGTGAGCTATGGCTTACGTGGGGTACTACGCGGTAACCACAGCTAGGGCGAAGGCTCCAACCCGCCAAACCCGGGCGTGTTTCCGCCGCGATTTCAAGCCTGCCCGGAAAAGCACCGGTCAGTCTCGAAATTCGTCGCGCCGTACGTCACTGCGTTCCTACGGCGGTACCCCCTGGCAGCGGTTACCACTCCGACCCCACACGCCTCCGCTCGCCGGTTCAACCAACGCGGCCTCACACTAATGTAACAACCGCGTCTCCGGACACGACGCCTTCACACCACCATCACTTTGCCGGTACTCCTCACTTCAAGATTTGGCCAGAGCGTTAAACTATGTCATAGCCCCAGAATCAAGGCAGGAAACGTACTACTCTATTATTAATCCATCCAGTTATTACAGACGCTCGACGCCAGAGTGGTTACCACTACCGGGGTGCAACACAGTAGAAGCCACAGCTTACCGGCCCAACCTACGCATTGTTTCGCACGAAACAATTACGATAATCGAACGGTCCAAAAAAAGCACCCCACCACTTGATGAGACGCTTCTTGCTATACTTATTCCTCTGCACAATTAAAAGCGCAAATAAGAACTTAATCGTAGTAACTTGTCAGCTAGGTTAAACAGTTACTTCTATATACTTTCCTCAACAAACGCCATAAAGATAGTCAAAATCAACATATCAGCCGAACCACCAAGACTCAAATTTTGCTGCATAAAATCAGTGTTCATCTTCCGCAACAGCATCTTTCCCGTTGTTGTGTGCGTACCACCAATCCTCAATATGGCTAGAGCCTGTCGTTGAGCCACTGGCAAGATAGATAGTGTTCCAGCACGATGAATGAGGTTAGTGTCGGTGAACTGACTCAAAATCGAAAGCAAACTATCAAGTAGCCTCTCGTTGAGTGTCCCTTGTGCACGTTGAAGCGTCGGCAGACCCACTTTGAAGACACTGGGAAAGCCTGCCTCGGCCTCACCCCGCACGCCGGTTATACCATGATCCAAATACAGCCTTTCCCCCGCCGTTAACGCAGTAGCAGGCTTTGCGGCCACATCGGAAAAGTCACTATCAGATAATCCTGCCAGCATAGTTTTAACTACCTGTGGCACCATCAGTTCCGGATGCCGTTGTTGATAAGCCGTAGCTGCCGTCAAAATTCCTAGCGAAAAAAATAGCACCCTTATGCGTATTAATACCGCCAGTCGCAGAAAACATCGCTTGCTCAGCCTTGACCCCTGCTGAACGTAATTCCTTAAACAATCCAGGTAGCTCGGCGGTCCACGAATCCCCCAATTGAGCACAAAGTTGCAAGTAGGGTTGCAGACTCAGGCTCGAGTCAATAAATGTAAAAACAGTCATATCTGGATGCGGACCGGAGCTGACCGGGTCGACTAATCCCGGTTTGGGGTTAACACTAACCTCATAGATCAAAGCACGGGTAGCAAAATTGGCTAGTTGGGCAACGGAGAATGACGACATAAAAAAAATCCTTTCACTTGTTTTGCAACATAAAATGACGCAACGTTTGATTAAATGAGTCGGGGACTTCGGCCATGACATCATGACCACAATTTTGAATCATTACTTCGTGTACCTGTGGGTTGCGACTACTTAACCATTGACCATATCCATTGTTGAAATACGGTGTCTGCGCTGCCGTAACAAACAATACCGGCGCTCTCTCGGCGACAATTTGAGCCCGCCAATCAGCCTGAAAGTGATCTGACAACAGCTTCATTCCCTGCTCACGGTCAAACGGACGGTGGCTCTCCGCACGAATGAAGGCGTCCGTTACTGCCGGCACCATACCACGTAATGTTTCGTGGCCTTGGCGCGGCTGCTGTAGCTGAACAGTAGCGTCCTAGAAGTCAACCCCCTGTACCCATACCGCCACTGGGCATCGTTAATCATTTTGGGAGATTGATCGACAACCATTATGCCGCTAACCATTAGCTCCGGATACTGCCTGCGCATTGCCCATATCACACTGGCCCCCATAGAGTGCCCAACCAGCAGCGGTCTTACGAGCTTTTGCTGCCGGATGACGTGGGCGAGGTCTGCCGCTAATTGCTCCAAATTAGTCGCCATTACTCCCGCGGACTCACCCTGACCATGATAGTCAAAGCAAACTGTTTGAACACCACGTCTGAACGCCGCCACTTGTGCCGTCCAGATTTCCTTGTAACTGCCAAAGCCGTTAACAAAGACGACTGGTCGCCCATCACCTACGACCGATATAGCCAAATTGGTCGTAGAAAAGGAATTTTGCATTAGTTTTCACCTACAAAGTGCCATGGATCCGCCGTTAATTGCGGTCCGCTGGCCGTTTTTATCATAATTCGCCGGTCACGATGCTGTGCGTATTCTTCCAGTGAAAATCCGTTTTGACCGTGTACAACCTGAATATCTGCGTGCGCTCCCGCTAGTTCCTGTAGTTGCCAAATTAACTCTTGGGCGCTCACTACCGACATTGGCCTGTCAGGTCGGGTCATAATCACATCCACATCGGATTCTGCACGCGCCATTTTTAAGCCCGTAACCAACTCAAATTGCAAGCTCCCACCGACTCCCCAATCGTATCCTTCCAGAAGTGGTCGTACAGATTTGAGCTTTTGAAATGCTGGTAGTTGGGCACGTGCAGCATCCAACTGGGGTAAAAGTGATAAGGCCTCTTGTGGGGTAATGGCTTCTGCCAATTGTGTGGTAGGTACAAAGGCAGCAAAGCGTTGAGACTTTTGATAGCCACGAAGCCAACCGGAATCCGGTCGGCCTGGGCACCCCGCCTTATAATTACGTACGGCGTCTCATTTAACATTGATGTGGCCCAATCAGGCAACGGCAGTGTGCTAGTTAAACCATTAATTGCCTTAAGCCGGACAAGTGTGTGCGGTGTTAAAGTTACCATTGCTGATCCATCATGGCGCGAACTTTGTTAGTAGCCTTACGCCCACCACTTTCACCATTCACGGCGATGTCATTGGTGTAACGGAAGGACAAGTCGCTCGGTGCATCTTCTAGACTCTTGAAGGTATCATTAAGCGCTGCTTTGACTGTAGCAACAGCATTGTCGTCAGAATCATATCCTTTAATGCCCTTAATCAATTTGTACAAAGAACCCAATTTTTGATAATTTTCAATGTCATACGCCATTGCGGGCACGTGTTTCGTTGCTTCTTCCAGCTCAGCAATTGTACGCTGAGTAATTCGGGCACTAGACGCCTTGCTCATCGCCTGAATTGTGATATCTAGATCATCGAGTGCGACCAACCGGTTGGACTGTAGTCCTTGGGTTAAGAAACCACCCGAAACAGCATCCCCAGGAATAAATGAAACAACTTTGTGGCCGGCCTGACGAGCCCGTGCGTAAGCGCTAGCCGCAGAAGCAAGTGCCATATGAATTCCAATCAGTTCTTCCTTGTAACCGTATGCCTGGCTAGGGACATCAACCACAATTACGATTGGAGTTTTATCAGCAATTGGTTTGTCCGTATCAGCTGCGATTAAATCATTAACCACATTACCCACGGTGTAACCTTCCTCCAGACCTGCTTCACCGTGCCGAACCCTTGGAAAACGGTTATTTTCATCTGGCACGATTGCCACATGTTCACGTCCGTCGGCCCGGGCGTGCAGGACCGTCGGCACATCACTTTGTGCGTTTTTTTTATGCCAGTGAGTAATTCAAACCAGTTACGTCCGCGCGATTTAGTGCCGGGATGAATACCACTCGTTGCGGGTTCTAAATGATGCGGCTTGGCAACGACTTGATTGAATAAATGATTATATGACGTGATATCTAGAGGCTTCTCTGGGTCGAGTTGATCAAGTAGGGTCAAGTAGAAATCTCCCCGTCGATCTCGATAGGAATCCTTTTTTTCATTAACCGCAGCAATGATAGCTGTCCGGAATGCGTTCACGTCATCATCGACAACTTCATCGATGATACCGGTCGCCTGGCGTTGCTTAGTGCCCAACGTGTTCCAGATCAGGTTTTTATCTGAAGAATCCCATTCCTTAACGCCAGCCTCCTGCTCAATCACTTCTGGCCCGTTCAAACCGATACGGGCCTTATCGGTGCCAATTACGTATGAAAGTAGCGCGTTAGTGATAGACATCCCACCAAACGAGCCCACGCGCCCAGGAACTAGACCAATAACCGGAACGTATTGCTTCAACGCAATAATCACGTTGTGAATTTCTGAAATTGAAAGTAGCCCGTAGTTAGCTTCCTGCAGACGAACACCACCAGTATCCAGTATAATCACCGGATAAATTGTCTTACCAGCCTTATTATCGGCTAAGGCATGTTCTAACGCGGAGACAATCTTCGCACCCGAAACCTCACCAATACCGCCACCTTGGAAAGCACCCTCAATGGCAATGATTACGGCATTCTTTTTATTCAGCTGCCCTTTCATGACCACAATACCATCATCCGCTTCAGGAACGATGTTTTGGGGCTCCAAATGTGGGGAAATCATGTTGTCAAAAGGACCAATTAATTCACGAGCGGTACCCGTATCAAGTAACACTTCTGCGCGCTGGCGAGCGTGCAATTCAACAAAACTATTGCTCATCTTTCAACGCCTCCATTGCCTGAGTAAGTCGCAGATTAACAACACCTGGGGTGGCACCAAAATCATTGATTTCAATTTCAGCTAGTAATGGGTACCGTGCGAAGAAACGGTTCAGCACGTTCTGCCAAACTTCCTTAAACCCATCACTACCAGTCACAATATTTAATTCAGACTCTTTTTTTATCCGTTGGCTTCATAATCACTTCAAGGTCTCCGGAAGCAACAACGCCAATGTGAATTGGATGTTCAATTGACTGCGTTGCTTGATAGTTAAAATGTAATTTTTCCATGATGGAACTCCTCTCCCGTTAGGCTGGATACAACCATAAGCACGCTTAAATTAGCAACTAGCAGTTATTGGTACTCACTAAATACTGCCAGCACACTCTTTAGCTCCAACTCCGAAACTTATCTGGTGGGTTGTACAACCCCTTAGACCACTTCACAAGGTCCTCCATATTCCGAGCGGCCAGTAATGACCTTGTCGCCTCATTGCGATTGACACCAAGATCCTCTGGGAAGGCCACAATACCACGGGCCCGCAGATCCTTCACCACAGCTGGATCAGATCGCAAACCAACTGGTGTAACGCCAGCGATAGCCTCAATTGCCGCCTGTCGTTCGGCCATAGAATCAGTTTTATACAGGTAGGCAATCCCTTCTTCGGTGACAATGTGCGTTGTATCCTCGGAATAAATCATAATGGGCACGTTCTGCAGTTTGGCTTCCTTGCGCACTTCAACAGCATCAAGTGAGTCAACAAATACCGGTCGCTTGTTGGAACCAAAAGTTTCGACCATCTGTACAACCAGTTTTTGGCCTTTACCCAGTGGATCGTTATCCGGTCGTAGACTCTGCCATGCAGGCGTAGAGTGACGACGTCCGGTTGGATTGGAACCCATGTTAGGGGCACCACCGAATCCGGATAACCGTCCCTTAGTCACCGTTGAGGAATTCCCGTACTGATCAATTTGCAGCGTAGAGCCAACAAACATATCTAATGCGTACTGCCCAGCCATCTGTCCAAAAGCTCGGTTAGAGCGCATTGTGCCATCCTTACCAACGAAGAAAACATCAGGACGAGCCGCAATGTATTTTTCCATGCCTACTTCGCCACCGAATGAATGAATGGATTGAATCCAACCTGATTCGATTGCAGGAATCAGTGTGGGCGTCGGGTTAACTTCCCAGTTAGGCACAATCTTTCCCTTCAGACCAAGCCGTTCGCCATATGTTGGCAATAACAGTTCAATGGCCGCTGTGTTGAACCCGACCCCATGGTTAACGGATTGAACATTGTGCTTTTCGTAAATCCCACGAATAGCCATCATCGCCATCAGTATCTGTAACTCGGTGATGTTCTGAGGATCACGGGTGAACAACGGCTCCAATTGGTAAGGTTCATCCGCTGGAATGATTACATCGACCCAGTCAGCAGGAATATCAACCCTTGCAACTTATCGACGACTTCGTTTGCCTGAACAATCACAATGCCATCATGAAAGGCGGCGGATTCAACGATTACTGGCGTCTCCTCGGTGTTGTATCCAGTGTACAAATTACCTTCGTGATCAACTTTGTCTGCCGCGACTAAAACAACATTGGGAATTAAATCAACATAGAGCCGAGCATATAATTCAAGATAGGTATGAATATCACCAACCTGCAAAGTGCCGTCAGCAATCATTTGCGAAACCCTTGTGCTTTGCGGGCCAGCAAAGGAGAAATCCATCTTGGAGGCGATACCATCTTCAAAAATATCCAAATGTTCTGGTCGGGAAATGCTACTCATAATCATGTGCAAGTAATGAACCTTTGCCGGATCAACTGAGGCCAGCATCTTCGACAGGAATGTCGCTTGCTTTTGGTTATCGCCCTCCAGAACGACTTTGTCACCCGGGGCAATTAACCCCTCTAAAACGGTCTTTGCATCAGTGGTTCTTGCAAACTTACCATCGATAAGATTACTAATTGCTGATAGCTTGTTTGCTTTAGCTTCGCGATGCGTTGTCCAATCACGTTCTTCACTCATTAGAAAGTACCTCTTTCCCATTTAGTTAACAAAAACACTGCATCCGATACATTCATCTGATCAAGATTGACCTGGCGCAGATCACCAAACTTTTGACCCAAAACCTTTCTAAAAGGTCGGCCAGGCGAAAAGTTAACGATACTATCAGGTTCATAATCGTGCGCAACACCCATCATGGCCTCAAAATATACAGGATGTGCCAGGTTATAGCTGAGATCTTCTCGCATCGCCGCGGCTTGCCGGACCGCACGTCCAGAATAATTCGTCAGGTAAATACCGGCCGGCTTTTCCAGTGGAACGTCCTTCATCGTAGTCGCCAATTGAGTACCAACCTTTGACATTAACGGTGAGTGCGAAGGTACCGGCACCATAAGTCGACGGGCGAGGCTAGCCCCGCTTTGTTTGGCTAAAGTAATTACCTGATCAATTGCAGATAAATCACCAGACAGTGCCGTTTGATCTTCAGCGTTCTGGTTAGATGCATAAACCGGATGTGCTGAGTTATTCACTCGTAACACGAGCTCCTCAACCTCAGAACGACTTAGCCCAACGACTACGCCCATCCCATACCCTTGCGGATAAGCTCCCTGCATTAGCTCAGCGCGTCGCTTAACCACACGGAACAGGTCGTCCTGGCCAAGACTCCCAATGGCGTAAGCCGCAGCAAACACCCCTAAACTATGTCCGGCAACAAGATGCGGCTTAAGGCCAGCTTCACGCATAGCATTGATTTGCGCTACCTGCAACAACTCGATGCTAAGTTGTAACTGCACTGAGTCCTGGTAAGCTTCATCAGAATCGTAAAGTTTAACGCCTAACAAACTCTCCACATGCTGACGCAAATCTGCATCCACATGTTTCAACATTCCAGCGCTTTGCCCTCCTTGACCAGGAAATATCCATAATGAATTCACGATTGACCCTCTCTCTATTGTGATCCGATCGCCCTCACGCATAAACTTTAAGTCAGAAAGATAGCGTTGTATAATGATTTTATCTTATATGTATAATCTACGGTTATGTATTGGGGGCAACTATGAATTTAGCTCAACTGCGAGGATTCGTTTATACTGCACAAGCTGGTAGCATCACCCAGGGAGCTCAGCAAGCATTTATCAGTCAGCCAGCAATGACCAAAATGATTCAAGAATTAGAAAAAGAACTTGGCGTTTCGCTTTTCAACCGTGTCGGGCGTGGTATACAAATCAACGATACGGGTCGCGTTTTTCTCAGCTTTGTGGAATCCGGCCTCGACCAAATTGAGGAGGGCATTGCCGCCGTCTCAAAACCCTCGACAAGTCAGCAGCCGATTCGTCTCCTAGTTGAAGTCGCTTCAGCATTAATACCCGACATCATCAAGACTATCCACTCTATATTCCCTGATACTCCGATTCAATTAACCCAACGAATTACGGCGGTTAACGAAACCCGCGACTTCGACTTTACCATCTCAACACGACCCCCACGTCGGGGCCAACGCTCAATTCCCCTATTGAGTGAAGAAATTCTCATTGGTAGTTCAGCCCCTCAACAGCCGGATTCTGCCTATATTTCACCGTCTTCATTGGTTGGCAAGCCTATCGTTTCACTAGGCTACCACACTCCGCTTCGCGACACCCTGGACCATTATTTTAGTAAACTCAATTTACACTTGAACTTCCAGTACGAATCCGATGATCCCGCCAGTATTCGTGCCATGTTGGCTGCTGGAATTGGAATTGGCTTTATTCCCTCTGTGACTTGGGCCGAGGCGGGCAAACAGCTACATATAGCACGAATCACTCCCGACCCACCGTTTCGGACCATTTACCTCACAGAGGGACAGCCTACTGAAGATGTACGTACGCGCAAAGTTGCCAATGCGCTAGTCACGCTGTTTGTATCAGCCAGAGCAAAAGCTTTGAAGATATAACCGGTTGGTATAATATCCCCACGAACACACGGCTCCATCCCAAAAGTAAAAGCTTGCAACTATTCGTTCAACTAGTTAAACTGATTCCGACAGCTCCCGCCGATCGGCCCTCACAAATCTGAACTAAGGTGGGACAACTAAATGAGTAAGACTAAACCGCTTGAACCGGTCGCTGATATTGGCGACTATCTGAAGCTAGGCGCCTGTACTGCTGTGATGTCGCAACCCATTATGAGCTATGCCTTGACGACTAATCCTAGCATTGGCGCACAAACTGGTATTGGTGTCATGTATAACCTAGTCAAATACACTGCGCCGGCCTTTATTTTTGGGATTCTTTACACAACCACACGCACAACCATCAATAATTATGAACTGACATATGGTCAATATCTTAAAAACATGTGGCATGCTTTGTTTGTGCCTACAATTTGGTGGACGTTTATCTACCTGTTGGTCATGCCGCAGATGCAACAAGTTAATCGATACCACAATTTAGGGTCCTTTATCTGGCATTTTGTTAACGGGAATGCCGCACCGCATTTGTGGTATAACACCATGATGTTGCAATTCATAATTTTAATGCCACTGTTTTGGGCAATTGGTCGCTGGTGTGGTCAACACACTAAGCGCGGAATTATCATAGCCTGCACAACGATAGCTATCGCAGCATTATGGCTATGGTTTTATGACACGCAAGTATTTACCGGCCCGCACGTACGCGATTGGTATTTATTTGATCGCTTATTCATCAGCTTCTTCATTTACGGTGTATTTGGAATGCTGGCTTGGCAATATCGCTCACACTTCAACAGTTTCATCATGAAGTGGTGGCCCGCAATCGCCGTAATATTCATAGCCACATTCTGGTGGACCAATCATGAACTATTCAGCTACGGGTTTCCAATCAACTTAGGCAACGCGCCCTATTACAAGCCATCAATGACGCTATACGACCTAGCAGCGATTGGCCTATTTTCCGCGCTTTGCTTGTACCAAGTCAAGGCACAATTACCATTTACCAATTTCGTGCATAAGTTTGCTGGTTTTGCCTATAAAGCCTATCTATCTAACGTTTTTTTGGTCAGAATGCTTGTGGCTATTATTTGGCAGGAATTTAACCAGCGCCAACGCTTGGGTCGGTATCTTGCTCCTATACGTTTTAACCTGGTGCATTTCTTTTGCCTCTGCGTTTGGCCTGCATGCAATCTGGTCACGAATAAAACCAATGATTATTAAATCAGCCACTGCTTGAGTACCTAAAAAAAGCGCCCCACCATTCGGCGGGGCGCTTCTTGCTATGCTTAGTCTTCTGCAACGAATGGCAGTAGACCCATAATCCGTGAACGCTTAATAGCGACGGTAAGCTTACGCTGGTTCTTTGCTGAAGTACCGGTTACCCGACGTGGCAAAATCTTACCACGTTCGGAGATAAACCGACGCAGAAGGTCGGTATCCTTGTAATCGATGTATTCGATGTGGTTTGCGGCGATGAAGTCGACTTTACGACGACGACGGCCACCACGACGCTGCTGTGCCATTGAAATCACTCCTTCTCATAGTCAGGGGTCATCACGCTGCTGCGCAATGCCACCCGGTGCTGTTATTAGAAGGGTAAGTCATCATCCGAGATATCGATCGAGCCGCTACCATTATTGTTGTTAGCGAACGGATCGGGACTGGAGAACGGGTCTTGGCTGGCAGCACTACTACTTGGTTGAGCAGTATTGTGACTACCGTCATTGCCAAAGCCTGCGGACGGGGCGCCCGTCTGACCACCCTGCTGCTGTGGAGCAGCTTGATTATTGAAAGAACGATTATTGTTGGCGTCACCAGTTTCACGCGGCCGTGCTTCGGTCGTGGCCCGGCTTTCCAGCAAACTAAAGTCGTCCGCCACCACTTCGGTCACGTACACGCGCTGGCCCTGCTGGTTTTCGTAGTTCCGGGTTTGAATCCGGCCCTCGATACCCACCAAGGAACCCTTACGCGTAAAGTTTGCGAAGTTTTCAGCGGCTTTCCGCCACATAACGCAGTTGATAAAGTCGGTTTCCCGTTCACCCTGCTGATTGGTAAAGTTCCGATCAACGGCCACCGAGAAGCTCGCTACCGCCGCACCACTCTGGGTGTAGCGTAAGTCTACCTCTCGGGTCAGGCGACCAACTAATACGACAGAATTAATCATTCCTTCGTCCCCCTATGACTGGGTCGATTCCCAGATTAGTCTTCGCGCTTAACGATCATCTGACGCAGAATGTCGCTGTTGATCTTAGCAAGACGATCAAATTCGTTGACAGCCTTGTCATCTTCAGCAGTAGCGTTGATGATGTGGTACGTACCTTCAGTGTACTTGCCAATCTTGTAAGCGAACTTGCGCTTTTGCCAGTCCTTAGAATCAACGATGGTAGCACCGTTATCCTTTACAACATTGTCAAAACGTTCCACTAGTGCGGTCTTTGCAGCTTCGTCGATATCTGGACGAATGATGTAGGTAATCTCGTACTTAGTTTCAGCCATTTGACTTTTCACCTCCTTATGGTCTTGGGCCCACGGTCGATGCCGCGAGCAAGGAGTAAACGTAGCCTGATGGCTACTTACTCACAATCTAGCAGTTTACCATAGTTGGCACTTAGTCGCAAATACATCCGGTGGGTACGGACCACATCTAGACGTCGCGTACGCTTATTAACGGTTGTGTAAGGTCATTTCGCAAAGGGGCCCGTAACGACTACTACGTGCCCAACTTTTTTTATCACTGGGCTTACTGGGCGTCGATTGCATCCACTAGCAAAGCGCACAGTTCGTGACTGCGGATACTGGACTCGGGGCTCACGGGGTTGGCCCCACCATTGGCCACCGCATCCAGGAACTCCTGCACCAGCGCGTCGAAGCCCCGTGTCCGTAGCGTAGTTTCCCAGCCCGGTCGCTCCAGGCTGGTCGACCCGTTGCCATCGCGCAATTCGCTGTGCGCGAGGTCGGTTACACGGGCCCGCAATCCGGGAGTCGTCACCGTTACCTCTTCGCTATTAACTGCATCCATGTTGGTCGACACAAAGCCCTGGCTGTGCGCCGTAGTCAGTTCGAGGTACCCCTGCATCAAGTTACCCGCCGCGTCAGTCAGCACGCGAGCGCGGGCGTCGGTGATGGGCTCATCGAGGAGCCACGCAGCCGTATCCACGTTGTGAATCATGAGGTCAAAGATGGCAAAGCGGGCATCCTGCTCGATAAAATTACGGTCCTTGGTGGCCATCACCAGCTGCTTATCGGGCATATCTTTGAGTCGGCGCTGTGCGGGAGCAAAGCGGCGGTTAAAGCCACAGGTTAGTAACAGTCCCCGCTCGTCCGCTAAAGCATACAGACGACGGACCTCGTCCACATCTTCGGCCACCGGCTTATCAACATACACGTTAATATCAGCCTGGAGTAACTTTTCAATTACGGCCACGTGGGTACTCGTCGGTGTATGCACAAAAACCGCGGCGGGTTGCTCAGCAATCAGTTCGTCTAACGTTTGGTGGAGGTGCTGAAACCCATACCGGCCGGCCAGGTACTCACCTTTGGTCTGGTTACGTGTCGCGAGGTGACACTCATACTGATCCTGCAACCCCGCCATCAACGGCAAGTACGCCTTTTGCGCAATATTACCCAAGCCGATAACCCCAATTTTTTTGCATAATGTACCTCCGTGAGCATGTTTGTTGTCGACCACATTGTGACCGCTTTTCGTTGCTACTAGTTTACCACCACCACCACCAAATGCGCTCCGTGCAACTTGGGCGCACAATTTCTGCGCTTAGTAATCCAATAATGATGCCCGGACGTAGTTTTTTTTACTGCGGTTACCCACAGGATTTAATTGTACAAAGTTGCTCCGGGAACCCGTGCCATCCTTGCTTACATACCTCTGAAAATAACATGCGGGCAACTTACCCACACCGTTATCCACAAGATATAGTGTGTGCTTTTTACGTTGACAACTACATATGGTGCATTTAACCTTAATGGTAGCTTGTGGTTACCATCCGTGGTGCCCACTAAATACATAAAAGAGGTTGATACTTATGGGGGAACAACAACATCGCTGGCGGCGCGTCGTCGCCTTTTGGGCCATTATCGTCACAATGGTCGTCAGTTTGGGCGGCCCACAACTCGTGCAGGCGGCTGAGACTGGGGCCACTGCTACCACATCCGCAAGTACCGTTGACGCTAGCTTAACGGCCATTGACTCGGCGCTAAGCCAAACGCGTAACTACGTACAGGGAAGATTTGCTGACGCCGATAGCAGCACACAGTTGTACGGTAGCGAGTGGATGATCATGGATTTAGCTCGTGATGATCCCAAAACCGCGCTGCCACTATACACTAATTACTACAACAGCATTGCATCTTACCTCAAAGAAAATAACGGCGAGTTAAGTTCCAACGCTTACACCGAGTACTCACGAGTCACGCTTGCGCTCACCGCACTGGGGATTAATGCCCAAAGCATTGGGGGTTACGACCTATTTGATTACTTGAGTGACTACCAAAAGACTATTTACCAAGGTATTAACGGAGCTATTTTTGCCCTCATTGCGGTTAACAGCAACCCCCAGTACCACTTCACGCAACCTGCCGGCGTTACGGACTACACCACCAAGGAGAAATTGGTGGATTACATCATCAGTAAGGAGTTGAGCGATGGCGGCTGGGCGCTGTTCGGCTCAAAGTCCGATCCCGACATCACCTCCATGGCGTTACAGGCCCTCGCTCCGTTTAAGAACACCAGCGTGGATGCCAATCACGCGGTCACCAACGCGATTGACAAAGGGGTGGGTGTCCTCGCCAGCATGGAAAATAGTGACGGTTCGTATACCTCATGGGGTACCGTCAACTCGAACAGTACCGCGCAGGTGGTAACTGCCCTCGCTGCCCTCGGCATTAACCCAACCAGCGGTGAATTCGACCATAACGGTAACAACCCCGTTACGGCTTTGCTTAGTTACCACGTCAACGGCAGTGGTTTTATGTATACCTTTACGGACAGTACGGCTAAAACCGGGACCGTGAACGGCATGGCGACGGAGCAGGATTACTACGCCCTGATTGCCTACCGGCGCTACCTCACTGGGGCCACCAGTCTGTATAATATGAGTGATACTACCCTTACAACCGGCCAAACCGCCCCCGACAACTCGGGCGATACTGATTCCGGTAGCGACAAAAGTGACGACACTACTCCTTCAAACCAGGATAGTAGCACGGGTACGGAGACCAATCAGCAGCCATCAACAAATACGCAGACTGATAACGACAAAAAAAAGACGCCCCGCAATCAGCAACCACCACTACTAGCGACGGCAATAGTACTTCCACAGACAGCGGGGACAAGCACCCCCAGTCAAAGAATGGGCAGGGCATTACGACCGGCCAACCAACTAAAGGCGCGGGTTTCACCACCAGCTCCGCTGCACCCGTTAATCCGCAAACAGTATTAGCAGGCCGGGCCGTTAACAAATCAACCAGTGTGCCTACCACCACTACCGCTAATTTAGGTGGAACCATTGCTACAGCGGCCACAACTGGTACTAGCGCCCCATCGACCAAGAGTAAAACCACCAAGAAAAAGTCCCACAGCAAGGGTTGGACATTTAGCAGTAAGAACTACAAACCTAAGGCTCAACTTCATCCCAAAAGGCCAGCAAAAAGGACACTCAAGCAGCTAAGACAAATGGCGGTACTAATTACGTGCTGCTATGGACAACCCTCGTCGTACTCATTATCCTGTTCAGCGCCGTTTATTCCTGCGACGCCACTTAGGTAGGGGGCACAAACATGAATAAACGTCGTTGGTTCGTGCGCTGCATTATACTCCTAACGTTAATTCTCACTGCGTGTGGTACGAATACCGCCAATGGCCAAACTACCGCCACTAAACCGTTAAGTACCACCACCAAATTATCCGCAGCGGGCACCATTACCAAAAACCAACTGGCCACGATTAAGGGTAAAACGGGTACCTACTACTTCACTGGTAGCAATCACCACATCAAATATCAATGGGCGTACTCCGCTCTGCAAATACAAAATCCTACCCGCCAAAAACTTGGGATTACCTTTACCACTACCGGACTTAATGCAATCAAACGTGCGGCCAATAATGCACCCGTTGCGTTAGGTTTCCGGCTACAGGACTTTCACCTTGCCGGGAGCCCCACACTCACCATCACCATCCCCAAAAAATGGCACGCCAATACATTAAAGTTGGTTGCAAAGCAGCACGGCCAGTTGCGCACCCTCAACGACGCACACGCGACCGTACACGTTCGCCAAAATAGCACCACAATCAAGCTACGTATTACTAGCGTCGATGGCACTTATTATTTGGTCGGCGGGTACAACCAAGCGGTGGCCAAGCAACAGGCTCAAGCCGCTAAAAGTAAGGCCAAATCAGGCACTAAGGCTGCCTCTACGTCCACAACTGGTCAGGGCAAGTCGGCGGACAACCAGAGCAAAAATGATCAAAAATCGGCTACTAGTCAGACCAAGCAAGAAGCCACCAACAACGCTGCTGGCGGTGCTTCCAGCGACACATCAACTACCAATAACAATGGCAACGGTACCGCCAGCAACGGTTCATCATCTACGGGTAATGCCAACGACACTAAGTCATCAAGCAACGATAGCAACCACATCACGGTCACTATGTCGATTAGTACCAGCACCATCCTACAAAACATGGACAAAGTAGCGACAAACAAAAAAAAGCCTGGTGCCTAGTAGCGGGTGGATTCTGAGGCCCACCCAGGTATCTATTTCCAAGACTGCTTCAGTTTATGACGCGCTAGTGCAGGTAACTAAGGCCCGAGGAATTCAGATGGAATCTAAGTACACGCCGGCTTACGGTGCGTACTACATTCAGGGTATAGGCAATCTGTACGAGTTTGACGTTGGTAACCTGTCAGGATGGATGTACAAAGTTGACGGCTGGTTCCCTAATTACGGTTCCTCGGAATACACTACGCTCAAAAATGGGTCCAATATCCAGTGGGTCTACACGTGTGACCTGGGTGCGGACGTCGGTGACAGTCAATAATTGGCTGTCCGAAAACAGAATATTCACATCCATGGCACCACTAACCGGATTATTTCCCGGGAAATAATCCGGTTCATCACCGCCGCATGTACGCAAATCATACTGGTTTGGTGTACATGCATACATAATTAATCACGACTAGGAAGGTGACAACATGATTCAACGCGATTCCTTTGCTCACAGCCACCCCCTGGTTAATGCGCTCTACTACGTGGCCGTGGTGGGCATCGCCACCTTCTGCCTCCATCCCGTAATACTGATCATGAGCTACCTCGCCGCCATGACTTACGCGGCCAGTCTCCGTGGGTGGCGCCACGTGCTACGCCTCAACCTCACCTTTGTCATCCCCGGCATGCTGATTGTGGCCGTTTTGAACCCCACGTTTAACCATTACGGCGTGACCCCGCTCGTCGTGCTTAACGACGGCAATTCCATCACCGTCGAAGCCATTGTTTACGGCGTGATACTCGCCCTCAGTTTGGCCGTAGTCATCAATTGGTTTGTCAGTATCAATCTGGTGATGACCCGTGATAAATTCGTCTATTTATTTGGGCGGATTCTCCCCGTAGGTTCGCTGGTGCTAGCCATGGTGTTTCGCTTTGTGCCGCTGTTTCAACGGCAATTCCGTACCATCCGTCACGGTCAGCAAAGTCTCGGCCGTGCCCCGCGGCAGGTGCGCTTGTGGCGTCGCCCGCACGCCTGGGTCACCATCTGGTCAATCATGCTGACGTGGGCGCTAGAGAACGCCATCACCACGGCTGATTCCATGAAGGCTCGGGGATACGGGCAGCACCACCGCACCAGCTTTGCAATTTACCGTATGCGCACCCGTGAATGGCTGCTGGTGGGGCTGATTCTGCTACTAACTGTGCTCCTCGTCGTGTCCATCAGTACGCACCAACTCATGGCGCAGTATAATCCCACCATTATGGTGACCGGGTTTGCCAGCGCACACCTCACGCCGTTGAGCATGTTGGGGCTAGTGGCCGCAACCGTCCTGGTTTGGTTACCACTCATACTAAGGTTGTTCGCTGCTTGGCGTTGGCGCAAAGTCGGCCACGCGGGAACGGCCCACGCCACCTTGCCCGACTACTTCCGCGTTCCCACCACTGACAGCCAGCGAAAGTACCACACTACTCAAGAGGGGGCCCGCCTATGACCGACCTATTAACGGTGACCGATTTCACCTTTGCCTATCCCGACCAACCGGCGACCCTTAAACACGTCGACCTATCGTTACCCCACAGCCAAATCACGTTACTCTTTGGCCAAAGCGGTAGCGGCAAAACGACCCTGCTGCGGCAACTAGACCCCGCGCTGCGGCCAACCGGCACACACACCGGTACCGTTACGTGGTCGCCGGACGTGACGGTCCGTCCACACCAACTGCAGGTCGGCTTTGTGCAGCAACACCCCGACACCCAGATTGTGACGGACAAAGTCTGGCACGAATTGGCCTTCGGGTTGGAAAACCTGGGCGTGCCACAGGACGAGATTCGCGTCCGGACGGCCGAAATGGCGGCCTACTTTGGCATCCACCAATGGTTCCACCGCGACGTGAGCACCCTTTCTGGCGGGCAAAAACAGTTACTGAACCTAGCCAGCGTCATGGTGCTACGGCCCGCGTTACTAATTCTTGATGAACCCACCGCCCAGCTGGACCCTATTGCGGCCGACGACTTCATCCATACGCTGGTAAAACTCAACCAGGACCTGGGCACCACCATCCTGATTGCCGAACACCGACTCGACGCCGTGTTGCCACTCGCCGACCAGGTCGCCCTCATGACGCGCGGTGAAATTACCGTTGCGGGCAGCGCCAGCAAAGTTGTCCAAGCATTGTATGCTGATCACCACGCGCTCACGGCGGAATTACCCGCTCCCACCAGGGTTTACGCAGCCACCACCGGTTTACGCCGGGCAGACAACCTACCTTTGACCATCAAAACCGGGCAGCAGTGGCTCGCTAACCAAAGCCTACCCGTTGCTAGCCACTTTGCACCGCCCGCCGAGCCCGCCGGCAAGCCGCTGATTCGGGCCCGTGACTTGTGGTTCCGCTACGATCAGGACGGGCCCGACGTCCTCCGTGGCGTCAACCTAGACGTTTATGGCGGCGAGACACTGGCGATTGTTGGTGGTAACGGTAGCGGTAAGAGTACGTTGCTATCATTGCTGGGGCGCATCTACCAACCTTACCGGGGCCACATTAACCTCGCCGGCAAGCGCCTAGCACGCTACGCCGACGCCGAGCTGTACCACCACAACCTAGGTGTACTGCCCCAGGACCCGCAAAGTTTATTCGTCCGTTCAACCGTTCGGGAGGATCTTTACGAGGTCATTGATGGACACCGACAGCGCACCACTCCTGCGTACGACCTGGAGATGAGCAAAGACGCGGCGGTCTCCGGCATGGCGGACTTAACTGGTCTCACCGATTTGTTGGACCGCCACCCATACGACCTGAGTGGTGGCGAGCAACAGCGTCTCGCGCTCGCTAAGGTGCTTCTCCTCCGTCCACGGGTATTGTTACTCGACGAACCCACTAAGGGCCTGGACGCGGTTAATAAGGGCCAATTAGGGACATCCTCACACAACTACACCAAGAGGGCGTGACCATCGTGTTGGTCACGCACGACCTGACGTTTGTCGCTGAACACGCTGACCGGGTGGGCCTGTTTTTTTGACGGGCAGTTAGCAACCGTACAGCCTACCCGCCGCTTCTTTGCGGGTAACAGCTTCTACACCACGGCGGCAAACCGCCTGGTGCATAGCTGGTGTCCTGACGCCATTACCGTGAGGGAGGTGAGCACATGGCTGCACGCAACACGTTCTTAGCGGCGTTTTACCATGACCAGACGGAGGGCAAAGCTGACGCACATGTGCAGAGCTCCCCGATCAATACAACGGCGCTCGCCACCAACCGCTGGATCCAACCCCATGGCGGGCAGCCCCTCAGTTGGCGGACCTGGTGCAAACTCGGCGTTGTACTAGTCATGATGCCCCTCGTTATTTGGTGGGGGTGGCGTATCGGTGACCGCCAGTACCTAGCAGTCAGCCTAATAATGCTCGTCCTAGCCCTAGTCCCATTCTTCATGGTGTTCGAGGACCGGCGGCCGCAAACACGGGAACTCATGGTGATTGCGGTGTTGATTGCCTTAGGTGTGGCGGGCCGGGGGGCGCTGTTTATGTTCCCGCAAGTTAAGCCCGTGGCCGCCATCGTCATTATTAGCGGCATCTCCTTTGGTCCCGAAACTGGTTTTCTGGTGGGCTCCATGACGGCGTTGGTTTCCAACCTCTTCTTTACCCAGGGGCCATGGACCCCATGGCAGATGTTCGCATTTGGCATGATTGGCTTGGCGGCCGGCCTCTTCTACCGCTGGGGTTGGCTCCGTACACACCGGGTGGCCCTCAGTACCTTTGGCTTCATGAGTATTTTCTGTATTTACGGCCTCATCATGAATCCCGCCGCACTACTAATGTTTACCACCACCCCAACCTGGAAGGGACTCCTAGCCGTCTACATCTCGGGGGCACCCATGGACGCCGTGCACGCGATTTCCACCTTCATGTTTTTGTGGGTACTCGCCCGCCCGATGCTGACACGACTAGAGCGCGTGAAGGTGAAGTACGGTCTCATTAACCGCGACGCATAACGCTCATCCAGCACCATCACATCCCCAATCACCAATGAAGAAACGCAAAAATCAGCAGCCACCTGCATCAAAACGCGCAGGAGCTGCTGCTTTTTTTTAATTATTATTCGTCGCTATCGTCGGTATCATCACCGTTGATTGCATCGTCGTCCGTGTCCGCCTCGGCACGACGGACCAGTTCGTCCACGTCGCTCGTGTCCTCGTCCGTTCCGTCCGCTACCGTAGTTTCCGCGGTGTCAGTGTTGTCAGCCGTGTCCGTTGCCATCTCGGCACCGTCACCAGCAACTGGCGTGGTATCGGCACCTTCAGGATCATCCTCATCTGGTAATACCTTAGCCATCGATGCCACTTTGGTATCATCATCAACCCGAATCAAACGGACACCCAACGTTGCCCGGCCAGTTTGCGAAACGCTGCCGGACTGGAAGCGAATCATAACCCCAGCGTTCGTCACCACCAGGATGTCCTCGGAACCGTCCACCGTAGTGACACCTGCCAGCGGCCCGTTCTTCGTGGTGACGTTCGCGGTCTTGATCCCCTTACCGCCGCGACCCTTGACTGGGTATTCATCGACGGGGGTCCGCTTACCGTACCCCTTTTCGGAGATAACAAAGACATCGCTACCGGCCCGCATGATGTCACTACCAACCACGTAGTCACCGTCGCGCAGACGGATACCGCGCACACCAGCCGCAGAGCGACCCATGCCACGTACAGCACCCTCGTTGAACGTGACGGAGTACCCGTTATGCGTCCCAATCAGGATGTTATCGTTACCTTCCGTCAGCATCACGTTGTTGAGCTGGTCGTCATCCTTGAGGTTAATCGCAATCAACCCGTTGCGCCGGATGTTACCAAATTCCGCTACGGCGGTGCGCTTGACGATCCCCTGCTTGGTGACAAAGAAGAGGTAGTGTTCACCCTCACGGTCACGTGGCACCGTAATGACCGCCTGAATCTTCTCGTCGGCATTGATCCCCAGCAAGTTAATGATTGGCAACCCTTTGGCCGTCCGTCCGTACTCAGGAATTTCGTACCCCTTCATGCGGTAAACCTTCCCAGCGTCCGTGAAGAACAGCAAAATGTCGTGCGTTGAGGTCGAAATCAGGTGTTCCATGAAGTCATCATCATGAACGCCCATCCCCTGAATACCACGACCACCACGGTTTTGGGTCTTAAACTCAGCGGCAGGCACGCGCTTCACGTACATTGTGGGTCAGCGCAATCACGACGTTTTCCTCTTCGATGAGTCTTCATCCTCGATGCTGGCAATATCGCCCACCTGGATTTCCGTCCGCCGCTTATCCCCGAACTTCTTCTGAATTTCCAGCAGTTCTTCGTAGATAATCTGGTGGATACGTTCTGGTTTGGCCAGAATATCCTTGTAATCAGCGATGTTAGCCAACACGTCGGCCAATTCCTTCTCGACTTTGTCCCGTTCCAAACCGGTTAACCGGACGAGACGCATATCGAGGATGGCCTGGCTTTGCTTATCGGATAAATCAAAACGACTGATTAATTGCTGCTTCGCGATGTCACCCGTCTGCGAACTACGGATGATTTTAATAATTTCGTCAATATGGTCAAGGGCAATCTTCAACCCCTGTAAAATGTGCTCGCGCGCTTCGGCCTTCTTCAAGTCAAAGGCGGTCCGCCGGCGGATAACCTGCTCTTGGTGCAGCAGGTAATATTCCAGGATGGACTTGAGCGACAGGGTCTTCGGTGCGTTATCAACGATGGCGACCATGTTGAAGGAAAAACCGACCTGCAAAGGTGTCATCTTGTACAAATTGTTCAGGATAACGCTAGCGCTCATGTCCCGACGCACATCGACCACGATGCGCATCCCTTCACGGTCAGACTCATCGTTAACGTCAGTGATACCGTCAATCTTTTTATCCCGCGCCAGGTCAGCAATCCGTTCAACCAACTTAGCCTTGTTGACCATGTACGGAATTTCCGTGGCGACAATGCGTTCGCGGCCGGTCTTCGTGGTCTCAATTTCAACTTTGGCCCGCAAGGTAATCGTACCCTGACCAGTCTCGTAAGCCTTACGAATTCCCGACTTACCCATGACAATCCCGCCAGTAGGGAAATCAGGTCCCGGCAAAACGGTCATGAGGTCCGCGGTGGTGGCGTCTGGGTTATCCATCAGCACGTGCAAAGCGGAGATGACCTCCGCCAGGTTGTGAGGCGGAATGTTCGTCGTCATCCCGACGGCAATCCCCGTTGCCCCGTTCACCAGCAAGTTCGGGAAGCGAGCCGGCAATACAACCGGTTCCTTCTCGGTCCCATCGTAGTTATCTTGCCAATCGATGGTGTCCTTGTTGATGTCCCGCAGCATTTCCATCGTAATTTTGCTCATCCGGGCTTCGGTGTAACGCATAGCGGCAGCCCCGTCACCGTCGACCGAGCCAAAGTTACCGTGGCCGTCGACCAGCATGTAACGGTAGGAAAAGTCCTGCGCCATGCGGACCATCCCCTCGTAAATGGAAGAATCACCGTGGGGGTGATACTTACCCATAACGTCACCGACAATACGCGCACTCTTCTTGTACGGTTTGTCCGGCGTCACGCCTAATTCATTCATCCCATAAAGAATCCGCCGTTGCACGGGCTTCAACCCGTCACGAACGTCGGGCAGCGCCCGCGCCACGATGACGGACATCGCGTATTCCAGGAATGACTTACGCATCGTTGGGACCAGTTTAACGGTCTCAATGCGGTGATCGCCTGAATTGTCCATTTGTTAATTTCCTCCAACCGGGTATTGATGTTAGTTACGTGGAATTGGGTGGTGCGGAGTGCTGGGGAATGCAGCCCAACCCGGGCTTCATTGCCGTTGCCGCTACGTTAGCTGGTAAACGCTACTGCGCTCCCGCGTTACTCGTGCGTATGGAAACGAGCTGCGCAGTCCAGAAAGCGCCGCATAAGCAGTTGCGAACAGGAAGCCAAGTGCGGGCTTCCCGCTATTACCGCTAAGTTAACTGGTAAATGCTACTACGCCGCGCTACTCGTGCGTATGGAAACGAGCTGCGCAGGCCAGAAGACGCCGCATAAGCAACTCTAACCAAAAGGCCAAAACCGGGCCTTTCGGTTAGAGCTACTTATGCTCTGTCTTCTAAACGGCCTGCTCCGCTCTCTCTACGCATCAATATTCTTCGCATCCACATAAACCGCATTATCCTCAATAAACTGCCGCCGTGGCTCCACCTTGTCGCCCATCAGCACTTCAAAAACCTCTTCTGCATCCGCCGCGTCCTCTGCGGATACCCGCAGTAACCGGCGCCGCTCTGGGTCCATCGTCGTCTCCCACAACTGCGAAGCGTCCATTTCCCCCAGACCTTTGTACCGCTGAATCTCTGGCTTCGGTGATGGCGGCAACTGCCCCAACACGTCATCCAACTCCTCATCAGTATCGATATACCGCATCATCTTGCCTTGCCGTACCCGGTACAACGGCGGCTGCGCAATGTACACGTACCCCGCGTCCAAAATCGGCCGTAAGTAACGGTAAATCAACGTCAATAGCAGCGTCCGAATGTGCGCCCCGTCAACATCGGCATCCGTCATGATAATCAGCTTGTGGTACCGCGCCTTGGACACGTCGAATTCCTCGCCAAAGCCGGTCCCCATGGCCGTAAATAACGTCCGAATTTCCTCGTTCGCTAAAATTCGCTCCATGCTGGCCTTTTCCACGTTCAAAATCTTACCGCGAATTGGCAAAATGGCCTGCGTCAACCGGCTCCGACCACTCTTAGCGGAGCCCCCGGCGGAATCACCCTCGACGATAAACAGTTCGGAAATTTCTGGATCCTTGCTGGAGTTGTCCGCCAACTTACCGGGTAGGCTCGAAATTTCCAGTCCACTCTTCCGCCGCGTAACTTCCCGCGCCCGCTTTGCCGCTAACCGGGCCTTGCTGGCTAACATCGCCTTATCGACAATCATCCGCGCTTCAGTAGGGTGCTCCATCAAGTACTTGGTGAAGTGATCATAGAACATCCGGTCCGTGACCGTCCGGGCGTCCGAGTTACCCAACTTAGTTTTGGTTTGACCCTCAAACTGCGGGTCCGGGTGCTTAATCGACACGACGGCGGTCAACCCTTCGCGGACATCATCCCCGCCCAGAGCGTCATCGCTCTCCTTCAACACGCCACTCTTACGCGCGTAATTGTTCACTACCCGCGTCAGGGCCGCCTTGAAGCCGGACTCATGTGTCCCACCTTCAATGGTGTGGATGTTGTTCGCAAAGGTGAGGAGCGTCGTCTTAAAGTCATCCGTGTACTGCAACGACACTTCAACCGTAATCCCGTTCTGTGAACCCTCAACGTAAATTGGCTCGGGCAACAGCGTTTCGTGGCCTCATCCAGATACTCAACGTAGTGGCGAATACCACCCTCGTACAGGAATTCCTTCTTCTCGGCGGTATCCGCACGCTTATCCGTAAACGTTAACCGCAATCCCTTGTTCAGGAAGGCCAGTTCGCGAATACGCCGTACCAATACTTTGTCGTCGTAAACGGTAGTCTCAGTGAAGATATCCGGGTCCGGAGCAAAGTGGACCTTGGTCCCGTGCTCACCCGCGGGCGCATCACCAACTACATACATTGGCTTATCCACCCGGCCGCGCTTGAAGGAGATACCATAGCGCTTACCGCCACGGGTGACCTCAACTTCCACGTGGGTCGACAGGGCGTTCACGACGGACGCACCCACCCCGTGCAGCCCACCAGAAACCTTGTACCCGCCGCCGCCGAATTTACCACCGGCGTGCAGGACCGTATAAACAGTTTCCAGAGCGGGCTTCCCGGTCTTCTTCTCGATGTCTACGGGAATACCACGGCCATCGTCAACAACCGTGACCGAGTTATCCGGCTCAACGGTAATGTCAATCGTGGTCGCAAAGCCGGCAAGTGCTTCATCAATCCCGTTATCAATAATTTCCCAGACCAGATGGTGTAAACCCTGGCTGCTCGTGGAGCCAATGTACATCCCAGGACGCTTACGAACGGCCTCCAGACCGTCAAGCACCTGAATTTGGCTTGCGTCATATTCCGCTGCCTGCTCGGCCTTGGTTTCCTGCTCAATATCCTTGTCGCTCACTATGATTCCTCCCTAGTACGTTACATTGCTGCGCCTTAAATTAATTATGCCGCGTATCTAATCGTTACCAGCGGCTTCGAGGGTGCCCGCTTGGACCCGTAAAACGTTGGGTGCCTGAATTATTTCCCGGGCAATACCGTCCAGACTCGTGGTCGTTAAAAATGTTTGGACCTTATCCTGAATGGCTTTCAACAGGTGCGTTTGCCGTGAATCATCTAGTTCCGACAAGACATCATCCAGTAATAGCACCGGGTACTCACCAGTCTCCTGCTTCATTAGGTCAATTTCAGCTAATTTAACCGCCAAAGCTGCGGTACGCTGCTGCCCCTGACTACCATAAACCGCTACGTTCCGATCATTGACGATAAACTCAATATCGTCGCGGTGCGGTCCCACCAGCGTGGTGCCCTGATCGAGTTCTCGGGACCGCGCTTGCTGGTACTGCGCCAGTAGATCCTTGGTGGTGGCTTCTTCGCTCTGTAACGCTTGATCGTCAATCTGCGTCTCGTACCGCAGCTGTAACTCCTCCCCACCACGCGTAATGTCGTGGTGGATAACGCCAGCAAACTGACCCATGTTAGCTAGTAGTTCGGCGCGAGCCACGGCCACCGCCGCACCGAACTGCGCTAGTTGTTCGGTCAACACGTCCAGGTAGACGGTATCCCGCGCCTGTCCGTACTTCAGTTGCTTGAGGTACGCGTTACGCTGTTTCAGCGTCACTTTGTACTGGGCGAGGTTGTATAGGTACTTCGCGCTCATCTGCCCAAACTCCATATCGATAAACCGACGCCGGAGCGCGGGGCTACCTTTGACCAGGTTCAGGTCTTCAGGAGCAAAGAGGATGACGTTGAGTTTACCCAAGTACTGCGACAACCGGGGAGCGTCGCGGCCGTTAATACGCGCACGCTTCCCCTGCTTACTGACAACCAGGCCGAGCTTAACCGGTCCGGTTGACCGGACAACGGTGCCGTCGACGCGGGCAAATTCACTGCCAAAACGGATGAGGTCCCGGTCGTTGTTGGTCCGGTGACTCCGCGCGAGTGCCAGGGCGTACACGCTCTCCAGCAAATTGGTTTTACCCTGGGCGTTGGCCCCAATCAGGACGTTGATTTGCGGCGAAAAGTCCGTGTCGACTGACTGGTAATTGCGATAATCACGCAGGGTGAGGTGTTGCAAGTACATCTTTAGGCTTGTGCAATGGTGAAAATGGCGCCATCAGGCAAAGTTACGGTGTCGCCAGGGGTTAATTTACGGCCACGACGACTCTCGTCCTCACCGTTAACCTGAACGGTGTTTTCAGCTAAGAACCACTTGGCCGCGCCGCCAGTACTAATAATTCCCGCCTCTTTGAGCATTTGCCCCAAGGTAACGTACGGCGTATTGATTGTAATTGTCTGCATTCATTTTCACTCCCTTAAGCACGGGCCATTAGCGCCCTTAGTTGCCGCAATCGTGTTTTTCTTACTTATATAGTATATCGTTTTTCATTACGGTATACAACTTAAACCGGGCATATAACGGCCGCTATCGCGCATTAACTTTGTATGGTATACGGTATCGACAGCCCCCTAAAACGCCTGAGAACGAATTTTAGGGCGATTTGCGTTTGCCAGCGTATTTTTCAGGGTGTCACGCCAGTACCGGCTATTTACTGGAACCCACGTTATTTTCACTACTAATTTTCACGAGTAACCGAGTACCCCCCATTCGTATTTTTCCGACCAAACGGACGGGCACGGGGACGGGCTATTATCCCCTTTGCCCCAATCAAAAACGCGACGATCAACACTAAAAGTGCGACCGTCGCGTGTGATAATTAAGCTGATAAATTGTTTTAGAAGGTCCGGACCGGCGTAATCAGTTGTACATAGTGATCATGATCTTCGCTCGGCACCAACGTGAACGGTCGGAGTGGCGCGGTAAACGCAACCTCAATGGTACTTTGACCCACACCCTGGAGGGCAACCTTCATGTAGTCAGGGTTAAAGGAAATTTCGATATCCTCCCCCTGCAGGTTGGTGAACGATAGCTGTTCCTCCACGTTACCAACTTCAGGTGAGTTACCAAACAGTGTGGCCGTCTGGTCAGCAACACTGAGGGCTAGCCGCACGACGTTGTTGCGACTTTCGTGTGACAACAGGCTGGCCCGGTTGATGGCTGACAAAAGTGCCGGTGCATCAAACTCAACCGTGGTGTTGGCACTCGTTGGGATGAGTCGGGACGTGTCCGGATAGTTGCCGTCCAGCAGCCGGGAGAAGAAGGCCGTGTGGTCAAAGCTGAAGAGCACCTGATTTTCGGCGATCCGTAGTTCCACGGTCTTCACGTCGTCGGCTAACATCCGCCCCAGTTCATTCAAGCTCCGGCCGGGAATGACGAAGTCCGCATCACTCACTTCCCCGTCCAACTCAATTTTACGTTGAGCTAGACGGTGCGAATCGGTCGCAACCGCGAGTAGCTGGTTGTTGCTGATGGTCACGTGCACCCCGGTCAGAATCGGCCGGCTTTCCTGCGTGGATACGGCAATGACCGTTTGGGCAATCACTTGGTGCAGAATGTCTGCTGGCAGGTTCAATGATTGTGCCGCTGTAATCGTTGGTAGTTGTGGGTAGGTCGCTGCTTCCAAACCGTTAATGGTAAATTCGCTGGCACCACTAGTGATGGTTGTTTGCAGTGAATCCCCACTCTGACTGACCGTCATGGTGCTTTCCGGCAAGCGCTTGATGATTTCGCCAAAGAATTTAGCTGGCAAGATGATGGCTCCTGGTTCAGTAACGGCCAGTTCGTTGTCCTCATCATCGGCGCTGATGGTTGATTCAATGGAAATATCGGCGTCAGAACCGGTGAGAATTAACGCGTTACTTTCAGCGACTAACTTGAGACCCGTCAAAACGGGAATGGTTGTTTTGGTACTAATAGCGCGACTAACGTCATTAAACGTTCGGATGAAGCTGTTGCGGTTGATGGTGAATTTCATGTTCAATCCTCCCTAGTGCCCGGGTAGCGTGCAGCGTATATATATATATTATTAAGTAAAAAAAGTAGTAAAAGCAGTAGGTGCTGTGAATGCTGTGCAAATGGACGGTGGTGCTAATATTGCCGGCAATTTGCTTGTGTATACACATGTGGATAACTTCGGCCTAAACTCGCTCCTTGTCCACAGCCTTGTGGTTAACCACGATTTTTCAGCTGGTTGCGAATATCAGCTACCTCGTTCTTGAGGTCCTTATCCGTCTTCAGCATGGTCTCAATTTTTTTCGTACGCGTGAATCACGGTTGTGTGGTCCTTACCGCCAAATTCCTTGCCGATTTTAGGTAACGAACTGTCGGTCATTTCACGCGCGAGGTACATGGCAATTTGACGGGGCATCACAATCTGTTTAACGCGCTTACGGCCGAGTAGGTCGGATACCTCCACCTGGTAGTAGCGCGCAACGGAATCCTGAATTTGCCGGATCGACAGGCCGTTGTCCTTCTTCGCGACGGTCAGACTCTTTAACGCGTCGGCGGCTAAACTGCTAGTGATGGCCGCATGTTTAAGGGCCGCAAAGGCTTTAACGCGTAGCAACGCACCCTCCAGCTCACGGACGTTGCTATCAACCTGACCAGCGATGTACGTGAGTGCGTCATCCGGAGCGGAAATATTTTCGTTGTCGGCTTTGCTACGGAGAATGGCAATCCTGGTTTCGAGGTCAGGCGGGTTAATGTCGACCGATAGCCCCCACTTAAAGCGCGAACTGAGCCGCTCTTCCAGTGTGGGAATTTCGTTGGGGAGCCGGTCGCTCGTCAGGACGATTTGCTTCTTCTTATCAAAGAGGGCGTTGAACGTGTGGAAGAACTCTTCCTGCGTTCCGACCTTGGCGTCGAAGAATTGCACGTCATCGACCATTAATAGGTCAACGTTGCGGTACTCGTTGCGGAAGCGTTCGCCGTCATTATTACGAATGGAGTTGATGAAGTCATTGGTGAAATCTTCACTAGTGACGTACTTAATAAGGATGTCCGGGTTGGTCGCCAGCATCTGGTGACCGATAGCCTGCATCAAGTGGGTTTTACCTAAACCCACGCCCCCGTAGAGAAACAGTGGGTTATACAGGGTTCCTGGATCTTCCGACACGGCCAGTGCAGCGGCATGGGCCATCTGGTTGCCCTTACCAATAATGAAGTTTTCAAAGGTGTAGCGGCTATTCAAACGGTCGTCACCACGCGGGATTTCTGCACGAACCGCGGCCTCGCTGGCGCTAACGACTGGGTCCTGGTCCTGATCGGAGCGGATGGAGATGTGCGGATTAATTTCGATACCGTTATAAGCGTACGCAAACTCAATCACCTTAGTGACCAGGTTTTTGTCCCAGTACTCCTTGTGTAGCGAGTCGTTAACCTGAACTTCAAAAACGTTGTTCTCAAGGCTACGTGGAGTGGCCTGTTCAATCCACGTTGTGTAGCTCATGGGTGTCATCGTTTTATGGAATTGTTCTTCAATATAAGACCATAATTCATCCAGTGCGGCCACGGCAGCTCCCCCTCTTCATGTATTTATATGCTGATTACGGCATACTATGTGTAATTGCCCGTATATCGGGACTGTATCGCCGTAAAAAAACGGCAGTGGGTCAATGGAACACGACGCCGGTCGGATATTGGTGCTGACTGGTATATTTTAGCAGTTTCGTAAGGAGTTTTCCACAGGTAGCAGATGAGAAGCACAAAAATAAATCGTCCACACAATCCACCGGCACGAGCAAGCACATATGCACCAAGCTGTGGATAATCATCTCTGTTTCTTGGGGATAACTGGATAACTCATCGGAGACAGCAGCTTATTCACCAGGGGCCTGTGGAAAACCAAGGCTGGTAAATCAGCGCTTGCGGGGTTAATCCACAGGCAATGCCGGAACGGTGGATAATCTTTAAACACCCTGTGCATTCCCGGGGCAATTGTTGACAAATGTGGTATAAGTTGATCAACAGGAACAACGACTTTGAATTATCCACAGCCAATGCACGCGCCGGTTGGTGGACAAAGCAATTCCGTAAACCTGTTGATAAGTTGCACGTGCTTGAGTCGTTTGGTACTGGTTGGACCCGGTTGCTTGGGGATATTTACAGAAACCCGTGCTGGTCTATTAACAAGTCAGTGGTAGTTTTCAAGTCAAAATACTTGACGGCACCATGACGGACACGTATAATACTATCTTGTTTGAGTTTGTAATTTGCACTGAACATAAAAAGTTCACGCGAGGAGGTGCCCTGATGACTACTAAACGTACATTCCAGCCAAAGAAGCGTCACCGTGCACGCGTTCACGGCTTCATGAAGCGTATGAGTACTAAGAACGGCCGCCATGTTTTGGCGCGTCGCCGTGCTAAGGGTCGCAAGAAGTTAACGGCTTAAGGCTTTCGTTGGGGCATTTGCTCCGCAGAATAGTACTGATAATAGGGACCGGGGACGTAAGTGTCCTGGCCCCTATTTTTATATGGTATGCGGAGTTGGTTGAGCAGGGCACTGCGCTTTAAAAAAAAGTCGGTCAACTTGCGGTAAGCATTGTTGGAAGCTAGCTGTGACTGGTATACTGTTGGCAGGTTGATTGGCTACAGGAGGTATGGACCTATGGGTGTACGCAAGTCGTACCGCATCAAAAAGGAAGACGAATTTCAGGATGTGTTTGACCATGGTCAGTCCGTGGCCAACCGCAACTTTGTCATTTATCATATCGAACGCCTGATGCCAAGCATTACCGTGGGTATCTCGGTTGGTAAGAAGGTAGGACATCGGGCCGTCCTGCGTAACCAAATTAAACGGTACGTCCGCCAAACCTTGCTGGAGCTGAAGGGGCAGTTGCCCGATCAGGTCGACTTCCTGATTATTGCGCGCAAGGGTGCGGCCCACCTCGACATGGCGGGCACTAAACGTAATTTGATTCACGCCTTTGTATTAGCAGGTATGTTGCCCCAAACGGCGTTAGACACACCGGCACATAGCACCACCAAATAATTTCAATACTTATATTATAGTGGGGGAAATTCACGTGAGAAAACAGACAAAACGCATCATCGCCGTAGTGGCCATGCTCGGCTTGGTGTTAGTTCTGGCGGGCTGTTCAACTAGCCCGGTAACGAGTCATAGTACCGGTTTTTGGGATCGGTACGTCATCTACAACGCGGCCCAGTTCATTCTGTGGCTGGCCAAGCTGTTCGGTGGCAACAGTGGTGTCGGGATTATCGCCTTTACGTTGATTATTCGTATTCTGATTTTCCCACTGTCCTACATTTCAACGAAGAACATGACCAAGCAGAGCGAAATTGCGCCACAAATGAAGGCCCTGCAGAAAAAGTACAGCTCGAAGGATCCTGAGACCCAGGAAAAACTCCGTGATGAAACCCAGAAGCTGTATGCGGAGGCCGGCGTGAACCCCGTGATGGGTTGTCTACCAATGCTGGTCCAAATGCCGTTCCTTTTTGCTTTGTACCAGGCAATCTTCCGGACTCAGGCCCTCAAAGTGGGGAGCTTCCTCTGGATGTCACTCGGGAGCCCCGACCCGTTGTACATCATGGCCATTCTGGCAGCCGTCTTTACCGGTCTAACCAGTTGGGTATCCATGATGGCACAACCAGTGCGGACGGGTATGAACTGGGCAATGGTGGCCGTGATGCCAATCTTTATCTTCATCATGCGCTCAGCCTGCCTAGTGCCGTGTCCATCTACTGGGTGGTCACCAACGCGTTCTCGCTGGTACAAACGTTTATCATTCAGAATCCATTCAAGTTGGCCCGTGAACGTGAAGCAAAGGCCAATGCGGAAAAGGAACGTCAGCGGGCGTTGCGCAAGGCACGCAAACGCGCCCTGGGTCACAAGTAGCGCCACGTAAATTTTGAAGTTATTGGTCGGGGCCGGGGCGAATGTTGTCACCGGCCCCGTTGGTATTAGATTAGTTGTGTTGGTTAACGTTACTTTTGGGAGGACATTATGCCGCAGTTTGAAGGCAAAAATATCGCATCCGCCATTGATACGGGTATCCTCACCATGGGGGTCACACGCGAGCAAGTGCAGGTACGGGTAATTCAGGAAGGCAAAGCCGGCTTCTTTGGCCTGGGCGCGCATCCTGCCATCGTTGAACTTACGCGGGTGGATCCGGTAACGCCAGCACCCACGGCGGCCTGGTGCATACCGCTGCGGTAGAGTCGGCGGCGCGTACCGATGATGCGCCGGCCAGTACCAGTCATCGCGATGAGCAAGAATTGGTGATGAACGAGGCGGCGGCGACTGCAACGGAAGCACCCGTTAGTAAGCACGCGGCCGCCAATCAGGCTGCCGTCAACGTGATTAGTGCAATGCTACAGGCGGTCGGGACCGATATGGGTATGCAGGTTACCGTGCAGTCCACGAAGGTGCATGGTGGCGTGGTCTTCCATTTGTCCAGTGACCACGAGGCCGCGTTGATTGGGCGCCATGGTCGGACGATTAACTCCCTCCAGTTTTTGGCGCAGACGGTCTACGATCGGCAAAGTCGCGGTAAGTGGATCATTACCCTGGATGTGGGCGATTACCGCGAGCGGCGCCGCGCAACTTTGCAACGATTGGCGGCACGGACGGCGCTGGAGGTGGTTTCGACAGGGAGGCCGGTTTATCTGGACCCAATGCCCGCCTTTGAACGCAAAGTGATCCACCAAGCGCTGGGTGATAACCCGCACGTGGACACGCGCTCTGAGGGCCGCGGGGACGAGCGCTCCGTGATTGTGTCACCGCGTCGGTAGTCCTTTTTGACACCGCCGGCCGAATTGAGTATATTTAACGACAGAAAATAAAACGTATTGGTAGGGGCCGCGCTCGTCGGGACTCCGCCAAGTGACGAGGCAGTCAAAGTGCTTAGTCACCCCCAAAGTCATGGGGGTGGTGGGCGCTTTTTTTTGTTCTCGTTACGCTGTACAAGTATTGGGAGGGTTATTATGAGTCAGAATGTTACTGCCTTTGATACCATCGCTGCTATTGCCACGCCACCTGGCGAGGGCGCAATTGCCATCATCCGTGTGTCGGGTAACGAAGCGGTTACCACCGTCAACGCCCTGTTTCGTGGGCACGACTTGACGCAGGTGGCGACGAACACCATTAACTACGGTCACATCGTCGATCCTGACACGCACGCCGTGGTTGATGAGGTAATGGTCAGCGTGATGCGCGCACCTAAAACCTACACGTGTGAAGACGTAGTGGAGATTAACACGCACGGTGGCATCTTGGCCACCAACCGCGTTTTGCAACTGGTCGTGGGGACGGGCCCCCGCATGGCCGAACCCGGTGAATTCACCAAGCGAGCTTTCCTGAACGGGCGGATTGACCTAACCCAGGCCGAGGGTGTGATGGATATTATTCGCGCCAAAACCGACCGGGCGATGGACGTCGCCGAACATCAGGTCGCAGGCGGACTGGAAACCGAAATTCGCGCAACCAGGCAAAAGGTGCTGGACGTACTCGCCCAGGAAGAGGTCAATATTGACTACCCCGAGTACGACACGGACCAGATGACGGCCAACGCCATGCGCCAGTGCGCCGAAATGGTGATTAAGGACATCGACCAGTTGCTACAAACCGCCACCGAGGGCCAGATTATGCGTGACGGGTTGGCCACCGCAATTGTGGGTCGCCCGAACGTTGGTAAGAGCAGCTACTGAACTACCTATTACACGAAGATAAGGCCATTGTGACCGACGTGGCGGGGACGACGCGGGATGTGCTTGAGGAGTACGTGAACGTACGTGGGGTACCGCTACGTTTGGTTGATACCGCGGGCATCCACGAAACGGATGACAAAGTTGAAAAAAATCGGGGTGGAGCGTTCCCGTGCCGCTTTGGCCGCCGCGGACCTGGTACTCCTAGTCCTGGATGCCAGCCAGCCGCTCACGGACGAAGACCGTGAATTGCTGACCACCACACAGGCACAGCACCGTATTATTCTGTTGAACAAACAGGACCTGCCAACTGCGTTTGACGCCACAACTTTGGCTCCGTGGACTGAGGAAGCTGATGTATTGGGCACCTCGGTGGTGACGACGGCGGGCATGGACGCCCTGGCCGACCGGATTAGCTCAATGTTTATGGGCGGAATCGCCAACCGGCAGGCGGACGTGATGGTCACCAATGCACGCCAAGCGGGATTATTGCGTCAGGCGCGGCAATCGTTGCGTGACGTAATCAGCGGGCTGGACAACGACATGCCACTGGACATGGTGCAGATGGACCTTACGGATGCGTGGGACCACCTCGGTGAAATTACTGGGGATGCTGCACCAGATGAACTGATAACGACCTTATTTAGCCAGTTTTGCTTAGGTAAGTAGCGGGAGGATTTAATTTTGACTGAACCAAAAGCAGTAAGAGAATTTGATGCGGCCACCTACGACGTAATCGTGGTGGGCGCCGGCCATGCCGGTTGTGAAGCGGCTTTAGCCGCAGCACGGATGGGGCAAGAAACCCTCCTGGTGACGCTCAATCTGGACATGCTGGCATTTATGCCGTGCAACCCGTCGGTTGGGGGCCCTGCCAAGGTGTAGTCGTCCGGGAAATTGACGCGTTAGGTGGAGAGATGGGGCACAACATCGACAAGACCTACATCCAGATGCGCATGCTAAATACGGGTAAGGGCCCAGCCGTACGCGCTTTGCGCGCGCAGGCGGACAAAGCTGCTTACCACCGTTCGATGAAGCATACTATTGAGCAGACACCTCACCTGACTCTGCGCCAGGGGCTGGCTGAGCGCCTCATCGTGGAGGACGGCGTCTGCAAGGGCATCGTTACCTCGACGGGTGCCCGGTACCGCGCGCAGGCCGTCGTGCTGACGGCGGGCACCAGTTCCCGGGGCAAGATCATTATTGGTGAGCTTATGTACAGTAGCGGTCCCAACAACTCGTTGCCTAGCATCCACCTGTCAGAAAACTTGGAGGAATTAGGCTTCAAGCTGCGTCGGTTTAAGACTGGTACACCACCCCGCGTAGATGGCAACACCATCGACTTCGACCAGACGGAGGAGCAGCCCGGTGACAAGGAGCCGCACCACTTTAGCTTTAGTACGCCCGACTCCGTTTACCTCAAGGACCAGTTATCATGCTGGATGACCTACACCAACGCGCAGACCCACCAAATTATTCGCGATAATCTCGATCGGGCCCCGATGTTCTCGGGAGTGATTGAGGGTGTGGGCCCCCGTTACTGCCCGTCAATTGAGGACAAAGTGGTCCGCTTTGCCGACAAGCCGCGCCACCAGCTATTCTTGGAGCCCGAGGGCCGGGATACTGACGAGTACTACGTCGGCGATTTTTCTACGTCCATGCCGGAAGAAGTTCAGCTACAAATGCTTCACAGTGTCGCCGGGCTCCAGAACGCGCGCTTGATGCGCCCTGGTTATGCAATTGAGTACGACATCATTGAGCCATGGCAGTTGCGGGCAAACCTGGAGACGAAGCGCGTGCAGAACCTGTTTACTGCAGGCCAGATGAACGGAACGAGTGGCTACGAGGAGGCTGCGGGTCAGGGTTTGATGGCCGGCATTAACGCAGCGTTACGCGTACAAGGACGCGAACCGTTTATTTTGGGGCGTGATGAGGCCTATATTGGCGTGATGATTGACGACTTGGTGACCAAAGGTACTAACGAACCGTACCGTCTGTTGACGAGTCGGGCAGAGTACCGGTTGATTTTACGGCACGATAACGCTGATTTGCGCTTAACGGATAAGGGCCATGATTTGGGTTTGGTCAAGGCAGACGCTTACGCCCACTTTTGTGCCAAGCGCGATGCCATTAACGCGGAACGTGAACGGGTTAACAAAGTGCGGATTAAGCCGGCGATTGCTAATGCTTGGCTAGAGGCGCATGGGTCTGCGCCACTTAAGGACAGCGTGACGGCGGCAGAATTCCTCCGGCGACCAGAAGTTGACTACGACGTTCTGCGTGAGCTGATTACGGTGCCCGACCTTGACCACCAGGTTCTGGAGCAAGTGGCAATACAGGAAAAGTATCAGGGGTATATCCAAAAGGACGAACAGCGCATTGCCAAGTTGCGGCGTCAGGAAGCAAAGAAGATTCCGGCGTGGGTTGATTACGAGCAAATTTCAGGATTGGCTACCGAAGCGCGACAGAAATTGACCCAGGTTGAGCCAGCGACATTAGCGCAGGCCGGACGAATTAGCGGTGTTAACCCTGCCGATTTGGCCATTTTATCGGTGTACATTGAGCAAGGACAGCGCGTAAACGCGTAGAGATCAAAAAAAGCGCCGTTCATAATTAGCGGCCTCGATAAAACGACACATATCGACGCCGGCCGCTTCTGACCGATCGGAGTTATGGTGAGAAGCCGGCCTACAAACGTGGACCACAATGCAGCTCCTGTGCCTAACACAATAATGCCGATATTCCTAAGTTCGGGAATATCGGCATTATTACGTTAGTGCTCGGGAGCTAACCACATTGTGGTCCACACTCTTTTGCTCTCTACAAATGGAGCCTATGTTGGGTATTATTTCCCGGGAAATACTTTAAACTTCAAAATCGAAAAAAAGGATTAATCTGCTTTTGTAAAGCGTGGATTTTAATGAAGTCAATATCCGGGAATAGGCGGTATAAAAAGCCCGCAAAGGTGTCACGACGGAATTTGTAATCCATGCGGCCCATTCGGTGTAACTTAGTACCATCATCGGCGTACTCCCACACCTCAAGATTATACGTATGTTGCGGAGAGATTGTGATAAAAGTACTACTGTTAATGGCGACACGGTTCGTTAAAGTTGTTTGTTCAATCATGGTACCCCTCCCATGGCCAGTCCTCCGCGGTGGTTGGCCCGTATTAATGCGCACTGCAAATTATAACAGAGAAAATGGACTATAAATATTACAAATATAAGTCCCATTGTGATTGTGCATATAAAAAAAGCATACCGGCGGCAGCCCTTGTTGGGTCTGGGATGCACACGTTGTCTGTATTTCACAAGCCTGCTGTGGCGCGCTTATTCACGATGGTGAATATTAACTGATGATGATGCTTAACCACTAGCTGACGAATGTACGGATAAGCATGAACAGGGCGGGGATACCATTGTTAAACATGTGTAGGCCAATCGAGTAACGAATGTCGTGGTGGTAGCGATAGGTGGCCGCTAAAACCAACCCAAGTGAAAAGTATAACAGGTAGGCAATGGACGCGTGCTGCTCGTGCATGAACGCGAAGAGTAGGGCACTGGTGACACAAGCGGCGATGTTATTCAAACGGTTGTTGCGTCGCCAGAACAGGTTCATGAAGATTCCGCGGAAGGTGAGTTCCTCCAGATTGGTGCGAGTACTGCAATCATGACAAAGTAGGTCCAGGGCATGTAACTGAAACTGGAGGTAATCACCTGCTGATTGTGGGCGGCCGTGTTGTGGGTGAGGCTGTTGTAAGTCACGTTGGCGCACAGAATGATGGCATACATCGTCACCAGGAAGAATAGACTCTCAACGTGAAAGCGACGGCGCTGGATTTGTAGCGGGTTATTGCGCCGTAACTGGCGCCGATATAACCAAATTAGTATCACCATTTGGATGGCGGCCGCCGTAATGGTGAGTAGTGCGAGCCACCAGTCGTAGGTGTGGATTAGCCGTAGCTCAGTATCGGGCCCAACGGCTGACCGTAGCCAACGGCTGACAAAAAGAATGGGCATTTGGTAGAAAAAGAGGCCTACGGTGCAGACTGCCATTAATAGTACTGCTAGCGTTTGTCGCCCTAACCAGTGCCAGGACCAACGAAATTTTGCGGTTTGCATCTTTTGCCTCCTAAAGTTGAACGAATATTTCCCGGGAAATTATTAGTAACGGAAGTGCGTATCTAGAAAACTGGCGATGTGGTTCTGGTACTGGTCGGGGTTGACCCAGTAACTTTCCGCATGGCCGGCGTCTGGAACTAGCCATAGTTGCTTGGGCCCGCCAGCTGCGTCAAAGTTTTCGCGACCCATGAACGTCGGGACGTAAGTGTCCTCGGCCCCGTGAATCACAAGTAACGGCAACCGGCTACGCCTGAGAGCCCCGGAGACGTCCACTGCTTTGAAGAAATAACCTAGCCGCCGGTAATTGATGAGGCTGGCCAACGGCACAATCGGTCTGCGTGGCAGGTGGAAGACGTTTTTGAGGATGTAGGCAAACTCGCCGTCCAGACTGGAATAGCCGCAATCTTCGATGACCGCCTTCACCTGTGGCTGCAAGTGCTTTTCGCCACTAACGAGGCTGACGGTGGCGCCGCCCATACTGGTGCCGAACAGTAGTATGGCGGCATTCTGCCCCATATGGGCGATGATCTGGTCAATCCAGCGCAGATAATCCAGACGGTCTAGCCAACCAAAGCTGATGTAGTCACTACCGGAGCCTCCGTGTCCACGGTCGTCTGGCATTAATACGTTGAAGCCCATCTGGTGGAACATGCGTGCATAGTTACTCATGGTGATGCCGGTACCCTTGTAACCATGGCCAATCACGACGACTTTGTTGCTGCCACGCCGGGGTACCCAAAGTGCGCTGAGACGTTCACCATCTGGTGCCTGCTGGTGCCACACGGTGAGGTCCGGGCGCATCTTCACCCAGTTAACGTCGTTGTAGTAATCTGGCGCGTACTTTAACATGGTTGCGCCGGCATTAGGAATATAATCGATGCGCTTAAAGGCAAACTGGTAAAACTGTTCCGCCGTCGCGGCAAGCGCACCCGTTGCAATCAAGGGTACGCTGAGCCCCACAATTGTTCGAGTTTTCATAACACCATGGCCGGTCCTTTCACTGATGATGACTGATATCCACATTATACCTTAGTTGGCGGTGGTGACGGGGACGTCAGTCGTGTATAATTGTTGTGTTAATAGTAGCGGATTTGCGGAGGAACTATGTCAAAACTAAAATTGTTTGCGCTGAACAGCAACGAGCCACTTGCTGAAAAGATTTCCCAGTCAGTGGGCGTGCCGTTGTCTAGTGCGAGCGTTAAGCACTTTGCGGATGGTGAGATTCAAATTGATTTGGAAGAAAGTGTACGTGGTGCTGACGTATACGTTATCCAATCCGTTTCCGATCCGGTCAACGAGAACTTGATGGCGCTGCTCATCATGATTGACGCCCTACGTCGTGCCAGTGCACACCAAATTAACGTGGTGGTGCCGTACTATGGGTACGCTCGGGCCGACCGGAAAGCCCGGTCACGTGAACCAATCACGGCTAAGTTAGTCGCCAACATGCTCGAACTTGATGGTGCCGCCCGCGTGATTGCCGTGGATCTGCACGCCGACCAGGTGCAAGGATTCTTCGATATTCCGGTTGATCACCTCAACGCTCTGGGGCTATTGGCTAACTACTTTGTCGAGAGTGGGGTTAACCAGAACGTGGTGGCCATCGCGCCGGACCATTCGGGTACCAAGCTAGCCCGCAAGATGGCGGAACACCTCGACGCACCGTTGGCGATTGTTGATAGTCGTCCTGGCGACGAAAACGTCGGTGTGATTGGTGACGTTGAGGGTAAAACGGCCATCATCGTGGATGACATGATTGATACTGGTTCCCGTATTGCGGAGTCAGTGGAAGCACTCCGCGCGAACGGGGTGACGGACATTTACGCGTGCGCCACGCATGCCGTGCTGTCCGCGGGGGCCAGTGAGCGACTCGCACCATTAGGCCTTAAGAAGATTGTGGTGACGGATACCATTGACATTCCGGAAGAGGATCACTTGGACAACATGGTGGTTATTTCCGTGGGTGACTTAATTGGCCGGGCCATTACGTTGATTAGTAAAAATGAATCAATTCACCCATTGTTCGATTAATCCAACGTTTACCAATTAAATATTCAAAAAAAATTAGAGCCGCGTACACCTTGGTGTGCCGGCTCTTTTTGCTACCGCCAGCTCGATAATCAGTTAATAATAGAATTAGAAAGTTGACATCAAAAATTAACGTGTTATCATAATTCCTCATAGAACACCGGTAGCAGTTTACATAGGGGCAAACGGTGTCTAAATACTATTTTGCGTCCGCAGTGGCGCACGCCTAAGGGGGCTTTTTCATGGCAGCAGCAGTTGCAAAGAAACCGGAGTCTGAGATGACCATTAAAGACTGGGTTTACGACGTATCACAGGGTATTGGTAACACTATTTTGGCCATTTTGGGCATGGGCCTGTTGTTGAACATGTTGGGGACCACTTTCCACTGGGACGCATTGGCAAAGGCGGGAACGCTGGGCCAAATGCTGCTCGCACCCGCTTTGGGGGTCTGCGTAGCCATGATGCTTCGGACCACCACCCTGGTAACTGGCGCCACCATGATTGCTTCAACGGTCGGTGCCAACGCGGTTTACTTTAGCCCGAGCACCATCCACCACGCCGTTACGGCGACTGGTTGGGTGGCTAACGAGGCGGCTGGCGCGACGGTGATCACTTCTGGTCAACCCGTTTCGGCGGTACTAACCGCCGTTTTTGCCGCATGTTTGGGCAAGTGGCTGACTGGTAAAACACCTTTGGATATGGTTTTAGTACCGTTTGCGGTTAGCTTTTTGGGCTCCATTGTGGGGTTGGGCCTAGCTGCGGTTACCACGCCTGCTTTGAACTGGGTGAGCGACGAACTCGCCGCTACCATGCAGGTTAGTCCGGTACTCGGGGCCGTACTGGTTTCTGCCGCCTGGTTCCTGTTCCTGATGACGCCAGCCAGTTCCGCGGCTTTGGCGGTGGCCGTTCAATTGGATCCAATGTCGGCCGGGGCCGCTTTGATTGGTACGACCGTAGCGTTCGTTTCCTTCACCGCGATGTCCTACAACCAGAACACCATTGGGGCCAACATCGCCCAAACTCTGGTGACTCCGAAGATTCAATTTAGTAACCTACTTAAAAATCCGGTGCTAGCTGCTGGACCACTACTTATTTCGGCCATTTGCTCCGTCTTTGCGGTGGTGGTGTTTGGCCTGAAGGTGCCTTTTGCCATCGCGGGCTTGGGCCTCAACTCGTTGATTGCGCCATTATGGCTAGCCGCAAATAGTACTAAGGGCATCATTATCCTCGTCGTCTTTGGTGTGATTGTACCCGTAGTCTTTTCGTGGATGTACTACCGGTTCCTCAAATTGGCTGGGCGCACCCAAGAAAATGATTTAAGAATTACAGAAATCTAATCATACTCTTAAAAAGTGTGGTACAACTATAGTTAATCAGTATCGCGGTTCGGATACGTCCGGGTCGTGTACATATGTAGTACCGGGCGAACTGTGGTGATAGCGTCACAATCGTCGCGCAACCTAACGACAATAGGAGGATATACTCATGGCAAAAGCACAACCATCAGATTTTGACTGGAACAAACTTGGTTTTGGTTATCACGATTTACCGTATCGTTACCGGGCCTATTATAAGGACGGACAGTGGTCACAGGGTGGGCTGGAGGAAGACTCGTCCATGGCCGTTAACGAAGCGGCACAGGCCTTCCATTATGGTCAGGAAGTCTTTGAAGGCTTGAAGGCTTACCGGCGTGAGGACGGCGGCGTGAACGTGTTCCGTCCCGATATGAACGCCAAGCGGATTAACACCTCCGCTGACCGTTTGAAGATGCCACACATCCCCGAAGAAATGTTTGTCGATGCCGTTAAGCAGGTTGTGAAGGCCAACCAGGACTTTGTGCCGCCGTACGGAACGGGCGCAACTTTGTACCTGCGGCCGTTCTACTTTGGGACCACCCCCATGGTGGGCGTGCACCCGGCTGACGAATATACCTTTGAAATCTTTGCCACCCAGTTGGTGCCTACTACCCAGGTGGGTTGACCCCGACGTCGTACGTCACCAGTGATTACGATCGTGCCGCCCATGGTGGTACTGGTGCTGCCAAAGTGGCTGGGAACTATGGCTCCAGCCTGTTGCCCGGCGATTTAGCGCACAAAGGTGGTTACTCCGACGCCGTGTACCTGGACCCCCGGTTACACGAAAACATCGAGGAACTGGGTGGGGCGAACTTCTTTGGTATCACCAAGGATGGCCGCTTCCAAACCCCTAAGTCACCATCAATTCTGCCATCAATCACTAAGTTTTCGTTGCTGGAACTATCCAAGGAGTTCGGCCTGCTGCCGGAACAAACCACGATTAGTGTCTACGACCTGGACCGCTTCAGTGAGGCTGGTGCCATGGGGACCGCGGCCGTTATTTCGCCCGTTGGCTCCATCACGCACCACGGTCACAAGCACGTGTTCTACTCCGAAACCGAGGTTGGCCCGTACACCACGAAGCTGTACAACCGGCTGACGGCCATTCAGTTTGGCGATGAAAAAGGACCCGAAGGCTGGGCCGTGGATGTGCCACTAGCTTAGCAAAGTCGTGTTGCTTATCAACAAGGCGTAATTACGTTATCTGGACGTAATCACGCCTTGTTTTGCGTTTCCGCAGTCACTGTAGTTGTTCTATTGGCTGTCTGTAGTGGCCTAGCGGCTCCGGTTGTGGGCGTGGCGTCTGCGACCGGAGCTGTGAGCCTCACGCTCACGCCCGTTCCGGGCTACCGCGAAGCCGCTAGCCCGAGAAAACCACTCGGTCTATCCGCTTTGATTCTGTAATTCATAACTGTCAGTACGCGCTAACGCGCTACTGGCAATAATTCAAACAGAACTATGGGCATACAGCCGTCGCAGACACCACGCCCACAACCTCCACCGCTAGGTCACTACAGACAACATTTGATAGAGACGACTGTTCACGAAAATTGGACGGATGACTTTGCAACCTTAACGGTAGATACAATACTGGATATATCTAGAAGATTGCTCACAATGGTGCCTTGCTAGGATGGCTGACATTGCTATGACCTAGAACGGGCGTGAGCATTAGGCCCGTAGCTTTAGCCGCGGGAGCCACTAAGATTTCCAGAGTCAGCCACTAGAAGGACCTTCTAGTGGTCATCCATCTGCCCCGCAAGGTATAATGTGGGCATCGAGATTGCGGATGCGTCCGCACAACTGTTATTGATTGTTGGTTGGTAAGTGGGTTGGTTGGGGGATAAAAATGGCAGATTATGTCTTGGAACTTAAACATTTGCAGAAACACTTTGGGTCCAAAGAAGTTCTCACCGACGTGAATTTTGCGGTTAGCCCTGGTACCATTGTGGGCTACATTGGTCCAAACGGGGCCGGAAAAAGTACCACGGTGAAAATTATCCTTGGTTTGTTGACGGCGGATGGCGGCAGCGTGGAACTGTTTGGTCAGCCGGTGAGCACCCGCGACAGTGAGTATAAGCGCAGAATTGGGTACGTGCCAGAAGGTGCCGATGTCTTTAACGCCCTCTCTGCGCGGGAGTACCTCGAGTTGGTGGGGCAACTATACGGCATGACCGCAGAATTAGCGTCTACGCGAGCGGAACAACTGGCTGGGATTGTGGGACTAGGGGATGTTATTGACCGACGTATCGTCTCTTATTCAAAGGGGATGAGGCAACTGGTGCTCATTATTGCCAGTCTCATTCATAATCCCGACATCCTGTTCTGGGATGAGCCGCTTAACGGGCTAGACGCCAACGCAGTGTTGCTCGTCGAAGAAATTTTGCGGGAGTTGCGTAATCGGGGCAAGACCATCTTTTACTCCAGCCACATTATGGACGTGGTGCAGAAATTGTCCGACCGGATCGTGCTACTAAACGCGGGCCAAATCGTTGCTGATGGGCCGTTCAGTGAGTTGCAACAGGAGGGTAGTAACAATCTGCAGGAGTTGTTCAATGACCTGACTGGCTACGCGGAGCACGGTGAAAAGGCGCGCGAATTTGTGGACGTACTGACGGGAGGGACTAGCGATGCTGAAAATCCCGTGGAATAAGCGTCAGCAACCCACCGCCGCCCAGGATACTTTACCCAAAGTTCTACGTTTTTTTCGATTGTTTTGAGCGTCCATTAACCGCCCATGGGGTTAATTACCGCCAGTTACGGTTAATCATGGCCACTAAATTTACCGTTACCAACCGTGACCGCAGTACCAATGCGGCTCGACGGGGGCAAAAAAAATCCCGGTCAACATCCGCTGCGCGCCGCCTTCATCATTAATTTGATTGTGGGTCTGTTCTTTGCGGTGTTGCTATACTCACCGGTACCGATGTTGTTGAGTACCGTGGTGTTCATGACGACGTTATTCGTGCTGATTTTCCTGATGATGTTGACGAACTATTCCGGAATTATGCTTGATCCGCGTGACCGGACGCTCTTTGCCGCCCGGGGCGTAGATTTGAAGACCATCAGCGTTGCTCGCATTTTGGTTGTCGGGTATTACTTGACGATGAATGTCGTGGCGTTGGGCATTCCGGCCGCGGTATCTGTGTTCATCAAAGCGGGGCCGCTAGTCTGCATCGGCTTGATGGTGGGTACGGTAGGTCTGGGCCTGTTTGCCTTGTTGTTGGCACTCTTTGTGTACTTGTTGGTGCTACGATTCTTTGATGGTGAACGGCTCAAGAACGTACTTAACTTCGTGCAAATTGCGATGGTCATCGGTATTTACGCACTGGGGCAGATTGTTCCACGGCTGGATGCCACTACCTACGCAGGTTTTGCGCACGTTAACGATTGGGTGTACGCCCTGATTGTGCCGGCGTGGTTTGCCGGACCCACGATCCTTTTGTCCGGGCACGAGTTAGCCGTTGCGGGGGTGCTGACGTTGTTGGCGGTTGTCAGTACGTCCGCGCTATTCGTTGTTTACCGTAGCAAAGCAGCCGACTTTGAACGTTACCTAGCCAAGCTGGAAACTGCGAGTGACCAGCCACGCAAAGACGGTTGGTATATGCGCCTGACCGGGAGCTTGTTTACACGTTCGCGTGAAGAACGAAGCTACTTTGAATTTAGTTGGAAGGTGTTACGGAATCAGCGTGATTTTAAACTCCGAGTTTACCCCATGTTTGCGTACATGATTATTATTGTGGTGGCCATGTTCATGGGCTTTGGTCAGAACCACAACGTTGACTGGTTGAGCGTTCTACGGCGCGGAGTAGGTTACGGGCCGCTGGTATTGAACGTTGCGATGGGTACGGCGGTATTTAACCTGGCGTTTTCCGATCAACCACAGGCAATGCGCTTATTCCAGCGAGTACCGCTCCGCCACGACGGGTTGCTATTGCTAGCTACGCTCAAGGTTCTTTGCGCCAGGATGTTTTTGCCGTTCATGTTGCTATTCTGCGTAGTGGCGGCACTACTTGGCGGGCTATTAGGCCTGGCGACCGGCGTTGCCACCAGTATCATGAGCTACGCAATACTGCTGGTAATTGGGCGGACCATGTCAGGAAAGGTGCTACCGTTTGCACGCGAGTTTGATGCGCGTAACCAAACGGGCGGTATGGCGGCGGGCTTTCTGGGTGTTGGCCTAATGATTGTGGATGCCATTGTGGTGGTTGTCGGTGTGATACTGAACGGTTGGGTGGCCCCGCTTGTCGTTGGGGTCCTGGGAGTGATTGCGGCCGTGTCCATGGCCGCCAGTGTGAAGTTGGGCGTCCACTTTGACGTCCGTGCCGTTGATAACAGCGATCACTAATTGGCTTTGATTAACAAAATATGTATTGCAAGGGAGCTGAATGGGCTCCTTTTTTTGCTGTGTTTCATCTTGGCGGATTGTGTTGGAGTCGCGGTAGCCCGGTACGGGCATGAGCGTGAGGTACGTAGCTTCGGTCGCAGAAACCACCCGTGCAACCGGAGCCGCTAGGGCACCAAGGTCAGCCAACGTCCATCCCGACCAACTGCCCGTACGCTCCAACCGAACTCAGTCATGTTTTGTCGCCGATGTTGGGGATGAATGCCTTACATTGGGGATGCAGAGGCACTTTATTGAAATAACAGCACAATATTTTTTTATTGGTTAAAAATGAGTTATTGGTGAGTTGGCAGGTCAGCACTGCATCCGTGGTCTATACACATTTGATACAGTTATCGGTGGGCTGATTGTATTACGCGGATACCCATTGAAACCCGTAGTTAGGAGAAAGTACCAAGTTGACAGACTTTATGAAAGCGCTATTATCGGTATGTACCAATACGGTATAGACCAATAATGCGCGTAGGGAGGCGTCATGGGTAGCGTGTGGTCAACCGGATTGGGTGCGCAGTTGATTCATTATTCGCGTGCCACTCGTGGGACGCAGTAGAGATTTTGTAGGCAATTCTATTCGCGGTGCTGCGTACACATTCTGTACGCGACCCGTACAAGGAGAAAGTGGGCTTGTTGTTATGAATTCGTTTATTAATTGGTTGAATAAGCATATTGTGCCCATCGCGGCGAAGATTGGCTCGGTGCGGTGGCTGGTGGCCTTGCGTGACGCATTTATCGCCATCATGCCTGCCACGATGGCCGGGTCCGTTGCGTCCGTGCTGAACGCGTTGGTGCGTGACATTCCTACCCGGTTCGGTTGGACCGGGTTTGTGAACTCCATGCAGTGGCTGATTGGCATTAATGCGCAGGTGTGGACCGGTTCTCTGGCCGTCCTGGGGTTAATCTTCGCCTTTGCGTTTGGTTACCAATTGGCCGTGCAGTACAAAGTGGAACCAATCACCGGTGGGATTGTCACACTCGGGACTTTCCTGATGTGCCTGCCACAAAGCTACACCCTGACGCTGACCAAGGCGCTGTCTGCTGCTGATGCCAAGACACTGACCGCCGCTGGGGCAGCCGTTGCGGGTAAGACCGTATCCGGCTGGGGCTTCTTTAACTTTAACGCGTACTTCGGTTCCGCCGGTTTCTTTACCGTCATGATTATGGGCGGTATCGCGGCGACCATCTACATCTGGCTGGTGAAGAAGCACATCACCATCACGATGCCAGACTCCGTGCCACCGGCTATTGCCAACGCCTTTACCGGGATTATTCCCGCTAGTGCGGCACTGTACGTTACCGGGATTATTACGTACCTGTTTACAAAGTTGGGTACGACAACCGTGATTGAATGGATTTCCAAGATTATTCAGGAACCATTACTGAACCTGTCCCAAGGTTATGGCGCCGTTCTGATTTTGACGATTTTGGTTCAGGTGTTCTGGTTCTTCGGTATCCACGGCACCAACGTTTTGGGACCGGTGCTTGATGGTATTTGGCTGACCGCACAATTGAGCAACATGGCGGCTTACAATGCCGGCAAGGCGCTACCATACGTCTGGACCCGCAACGCCTTTGATTTGTACGCTTGGATCGGTGGCGCTGGTAGTACGTTGTTACTGCTGATTGCTATCCTGATGTTCTCCAAGCGTGATGACCAGCGGGCTGTTGCCAAGATGGCGATTGCTCCAGGATTCTTTAACGTTAATGAACCCGTGATGTTTGGTCTGCCAATCGTTTTGGACCCCATTTACTTTATTCCGTTCCTGCTGGCCCCGGTGGTGATGGTGACCATCGCTTACTTCGTGATGCAGCTCGGATGGGTCAGCCCGATTAAGACGCAGATTGTATGGTCAATGCCACCAATCATGAACGCGTTAGTGGGGACACTCGACTGGCGTGCACCAATTTTGCAAGTATTTAACATGTGCGTTGGGTTCCTGATTTACCTGCCGTTTGTAAAGGCGGCCAACCGCATGAAGCCAGAAGCAGTCATTGATTAGGAGGACCACATAATGGGTAACGGAAAGAAGAGCAGTTTAGTCGGTATCAACGTTGGTTTGATCATGATTATGGCCAGTCAGATGCTACCCAGTGGCCCCCGCATCTTTGGGTTAATCCTGGGTGTGATTGCGACGGGCATCAGTACCCGCAACTATATTCGCCTCAGCAAAGTGACGGCTAAGCGTGCCGGGCAGAGCAAAACTGCGCGCGTAACCAAGTAAGGGGGAGCACGAATGGAACTTGAATTGAAACTCGGCGTACCCGCTAAATATTTCTTTAACCGGCTGATTGAATCGGTACTGTACGACGTTGAGACGCAGACCGGTAAGCGGCCCCAGCCGCAGCATTTGGCGGGCTTTACCTACCGTAAGAAGCTGGGCAACGGCGCGGTCGGGCGTCTGGAAGTCACGGAGTACCGGCAGGATCATGCGTACGCGTACCGCTTACGTACTGGACGTAATCAGTACCGAGTCTCGTACCAGCTTGATGATGCCGATGCTGGCACCGCGGTGTTACACTACACTGAGGACGTGTCGGGCAGTAGCCAGCGGATTGATGCCAACAATCGGCTTATGATGACTTGTTTAGGCTGGTTGCGCAAACGGCGGTTTAAAAAGATGGCGAAGCAGATCGAGAGCTCGTATGAGGAGCAGGCGAGGGTGAACTAAGGACACAGAGCGGAGCCATGCGGTTAGAAGGCAGAGTGTAAGTGGTTCAACCTAGCAGGCGGGCTTTGCCTGGTGGGTTGGACTGCTTACATGTAGGTTTATGCCATGAGCAGCTCGACTAGGACACAGAGCGGAGCATCTCGACAATCAAAGGAAGGTTGGGTATCATGCGGCAATTAGGTATTGCAGTGTATCCAGACCACAGCAGTCTGGACGAAATTAAGGAGTACTTGCAACAGGCGCACCAGGTGGGTTACACCCGGATCTTTACATCGTTGCTCCAGTTAGCGGGCAATGATGGCGAAGACAACTTGGTTAAGTTTCGCGCCATGATTGCGGCGGCCAACGAGCTGGGTTTCCAGACCATCGTGGACATCAACCCCACGTTGTTTAAGGAGTTGGGCGTTAGCTACGACCACTTAGACTTCTTCCACGAATTAGGTGTATGGGGATTCCGGCTGGATGAAGGGTTTACGGGCAAAGAAGAAGCCCAAATGACCCGCAATCCGTTTGGTCTGAAGGTGGAAATCAACATGAGCGCCGGGACGAATTACCTGGAGAGCATCATGAGTTACCACCCGGATACCGATAACTTGCTGGGTTGCCATAACTTTTACCCCCAGGCGTTCACAGGACTGAGTGATGAATACTTTGATCAGTATTCACGGCCGTACCGGCAACACAACTTACACACGGCTGCGTTTGTGAGCGCGCCGAGTGCCCAGTTGGGTCCCTGGCCGGTGAGTGAGGGGCTGCCAACGATGGAAAGCGACCGCAACCGGCCGATTGCCACGCAGGTGCAGCACTTACTGCTGACGGGGATGGTGGACGACGTGATTATCGGGAACGCCTTTGCTAGCGTTGACGAACTCAAAGCCGCGGCGGCGAGTTTCTACGCACCCGTTCCCCAACTCACGGTAGACCTAATCCCGGACGCGACGGAGACCGAGCGGGCCATCGTACTCGATGGTATTGATGGACAGCACCTGTACCGCGGGGATGCGTCAGCCTACTTGTTACGCTCCACGCTAACGCGGATTAAGTACGGCAAAGTCGCCATCCCGGCGCGGCCGGTTACGGGTGACTTTCACCGTGGTGACGTGATTGTGGTTAATGACGGCTATGCGCGTTACAAAGGTGAGATGCAGATTGCGCTGACTGATTTTCCTAATGATGGCCGACGGAACGTGGTTGGCCGGATTACGAATGCCGATTTACCCTTGCTGGCGGGCATTAAGCGTGGATGGCGTTCCGCCTTGTCACGGCTGGCGCCTAACCGGCCAAACGGTACTAAGCGGTGTGGGTGCTTGCAGCGGTAGGCACACCGTAGTTTTACACCCCAGAATATTTGGTCACGTGGCGCGTACCGTACTGGTGCCCGCGCGGTCAAGAAAGAAAACAGCATGGTTGAAGGGTCCGCCTTAATTGGCGTTGCCCTTCATTTTTTTTGGCGACAAAAGTGGGCCTCGTGGCGGTTATGGCCGGTACGGGGGCCGTGGGGTACTGCGACTTTGTGGACCGCTCCACGGTGACCGCTGCTAGGGCGAAACCTTCAACCGCAAAACCGCGGTTTCCGGTGCGACTTAGAGACTGGCTGCCAAGTGCGGGCAGCCAGTCTCTAAGTTCGTCGCGCAGTACGTCACTGCGTTCCTACTGCGGCAAGCCCCAAACAGCGGTCACCGTTCCGGGTCCAGTCGTCTCCGCACCCCACGGCCCCCGCACCGGCCAGAACCACAGTCGCGCATATTGGTTAATTGTCATTCGCACACCAGCACGCCTAGTGATGGATGTCAACAACACAAGAAAACATACAATGGCGGGTCTGGGTAACTACTTGTAGATATACACATATTTGTTAAGCGATACGGAGAGTGAGTTATTTTGGTGACAAAAGTGGGTGCAACCCTTGATTGGTATGCAGGATAATGATAATATATTTAAGTCGTGAACACGACGTACAGCAATATGGGTGGTTAGCTCAGCTGGCAGAGCAACGGACTCTTAATCCGTGGGTCCAGGGTTCGATCCCCTGACCACCCAGAATCGTAACCGGTATCCCGAGGGGATGCCGGTTTTTTTTATCACCATTAAAGTTTGCTAGGGGGTCCCAATGAAGAAACGACTACGCTACAAAACGCACCGCCTGCTATACCGTGACTTTCGTGACGTCACGCGTCCATCTACCGGTACGGAGGTACTAGCCAGTGGTCGTGCTCAATTGGGTGGCAATAATAATGTGGCAAGTACAACACAACCGCAGTCTCGCGCTACCGGGGGCATTGCTCAGGTTGCGCCTACATCACAGATGCAATTATCCATGTATGTGAGTCCCGTAATTGGCTTTCGCGTGGGCCCACACACGTACTTCCTGGACGCACAGACCCCGATAGAGCTGAGAACGCGCTACATGGCGATGGCACGCCGGCTGCGTCGCGACTAATCTGGGGGTGGCGCCACAGACCGTCTAGTTAGCGGCGATAACCACTTTGCCGTTTACTAAATGGTGCAAGCCCGGTAAAATTGGGTTAGTTGCACGTAACGCGGTGGTTACCCCTGGTCAATCCCGTCCGACGTGGGTGTGACGTGGAGGTCGCCTGATGTTTCGTTACTTTGTCCAGCCGCAAATCAGCAAGTTTAACGTTGCGGTCACTGGCTATGAGCTGTTTATGAAGGAATACACTACCGATGGTTGGCGCCCACCGGCAGACTTTAGTCGTATTCCGGCCCGTATTATCGCGGATGAGCTACTCAAAGTCGCTGACCGACTGTCGTTGAAAATGAACTATGTCGCGGTTAACTTGAACCGCGAACAGTTAGTCAAGCCGCAGATTGGGGCCGCGATTGTCGCCGTGCAGAACCAGGTGCGGCCGTTGCGCATTATTGTGGAAGTCACCGAGGATCGGTCGGCGACCCAGATACCAGTTTCAGCCGTCCAACGCGTCTTTAAGCAGTTTTATGACCGCGGCATTGATATTAGTCTGGATGACGTTGATTGCGGTGAGAACACGGCAACAACCGCGATACCGTTGTTGCCGTTTGCGCGGGAGATTAAGTTTGCCCTACAGAATTTTGATCAGGGATTAACCAATCCTGTGGTCCGTCAGCGTATTAAGTACTGGGCGGAGGTCGCAAAGCAGCACCACCTCCGCTTTGTACTGGAGGGCATTGAGGATCAACAAGACGATACTATTGCCGACCAGCTTGGGGTCGAGTACCGCCAGGGCTATTACTATGGGCGGCCACACCTGCTGAAGATTAGACCTAGCGACCCGGAATAGGTAATGAGAAGGGGATCATACCGCGTTGGTATGGTCCCCTTTGCATTTACTCGTATAAGTAGCCCGCTTCCCGCAGTGAGGCCCGAATCGCCTCCAGCTGCTCCTCGTCTTGGTACAGGATGGTGTGGGTGTGGATGCCGCTAGTCAGTTCGGACAGGAGGTGGCCCTTTTGCGCGGCCATCTTAGCGACGAATAGTTTAATGTCACCCGGCGTGCTGATATTGAGTTCACCGCGCAGAACGCCGTACAGCGGGTGGTCGACGATAACGTCCCGGACGATCCCGCCGAGGGCAACGATGCGACCCATCTCGTCGGCCGTGTCGGCAGGTAGGTGGCGGCAAACTAGCAGTACCTCATTGGCGTCCACGTGGTTGTACTGGTAGCCAGCGGGCGTGGCAATGATGTCTTCGCCGCGGGCGCGTAGTAAAGCCACATCCCCAACGATGGTTTGGCGGCTAACACCCATGCGGCGGGCGATCTGGGTGGCACTAATGGGCTCGCTCGCGTTACTGATGAGCCCCTGAATGAAGGTACGACGGTCCGTTTTATTCATGATTAATTTCCTCCGTGCGTGCTTAATAGCAACGCAAATATTGTTTTTGTATGTAGGTATACGTAACGATGCCTAACAATTAGTGGTACAATTACGACCAGTAGCCAAAGGTGTCAAGACACCATTAGAAAAGGATGGTTGTATGCGTAATCTAACTTTACTAACTGATTTGTACGAGTACTCAATGGCAAATGGGTTCCAAAGTGAGTTGCCGCCGACCCGAGCGACGTTTGACGTGTTCTTTCGGCAGGTGCCGGATCACGGCAGTTTTGTTGTGGCGGCAGGCCTACAACAGGTAGTTCAGGCGCTGGACAACTTCCACTTTGACCAGGAGGACCTTGACTATCTGCGGGGATTACACCTGTATAGTGAGGCGTTCCTACAATCGCTAAGCACGATTAAGCTCGATTGTACTGTTCAGGCCGTACCCGAGGGGATGCCCGTTTTTCCCCGAGAACCTCTGCTAACCATCACCGGGCCCATCGACCAGGTGCAAATGTTAGAGACCCTGGTACTAAATATATTAAATCATCAGTCGCTGATTGCAACTAAATCCCGCCGAATTAATTTTGCTGCCGGTGGTCGTCCGGTGATGGAATTTGGTGCACGGCGGGCGCAGGGGCCCGATAGTGCGGTTTATGGCACCCGTGCCGCCGTCATTGGTGGTTGTGGTAGCACCTCCAACGTTTTGGCGGCGCAGGAATTTGGTATTCCGGTTGCCGGCACCATGGCCCACAGTTGGGTGGAGTCGTTCGCTAGCGAGCTCGACGCATTTCGTGCGTGGGCCCGGGTGTATCCGGATAACAGCGCGTTGTTGGTTGATACTTATGACGTGCTCGGGTCAGGCGTGCCGAACGCCATCACCGTCTTTAGGGAGTTGGCGGCGGCCGGCCATCAGCCGGTCGGTATTCGGATTGACTCCGGTGACATTACGGCGTTAGCCAAAGCCGCCCGGGCAATGCTCGACGATGCGGGCTTTCCGGATGCCAAGATCACCGCGTCCAATGCTCTGAACGAGCAGATCATTACCGCGTTGCTGCAGGAGGGCGCACCGCTCGATAACTTTGGTGTGGGCGAAGAGTTGATTACCAGCTCGTCGTCGCCGGTGTTAAGTGGGGTGTACAAGTTGGCGGCCATTGAGCAGAATGGCACGTGACGCCCAAAATCAAGCTGAGTGCCAGTAAGGCCAAAGTCACGTTGCCGGGTCGCAAGCAGGTGTACCGGCTTTACCGGCCGGATACCGGCGCCGCCTTTGCGGACGTCATTGCGTTGGCGGATGAAACGGTGGGCGGCCATCCGCTCACGGTGGTAAATAGCGACCCGCTCAGTACGCACAAGCAGGTGACGCTGACGGACTACGTGGCGCGGCCGTTGCTACGACCCGTCATGTCAGATGATGGACACGTGAATGTCTTTGACGTGCAACGACGCAGCCGTGGGTGGCTTGGGGAGTTACCACAGCCCGTTTTGCGGCTGGTCAACCCGGATACTTACCATGTATACTTGGCCCCGCAGTTGGCCGCGTTGCAGACGAGCATGTTGCAGGAATTACGGGGATAAAGTGGTAGCTTAGTTTTGACGATAATTATTGTTATACTTATTGCCCCCCAATTTTTGGTGCTACTATTAGGGTGTAAAAAGTAGCTTTGGAGACTGGGGTTAAGATACCACGCGGACTTTGTGGTTTAAGTACTGGGGGTACGTGATTATGGTTGAGACAATATGCGGGATTCTAGCAATTATAGCGGGCTGCGCGCAGCTGTTCTTAGCGTGGCGTTACTTTAGGGGTATACAAACCAAACCAGTGGTGACGCTAGTACGCCACCGTTTAGCTTGATGGCGCTGTGGAGCGGTGGCTTTTTCGGTGTTATCCTGATTGGCTTTGGTGTCACTTTTGTTTTGCACTTAATTTAAGTTGAGCAGTGTTTCGCGCGAAACACTGCTAAGCTGACAAACAACGATTTGTCGGCTTTTTTTATTTTGCCTGCTCGCGTAAAATCACCACTAAGGTATGCTTTCCCGAGCATAATAACGCGGCCACCACTATAAAAATACGCGACAATCAGCCGTATCTTCCGGCACGATCCAGGTTGCACCACGCCTTACCAGCAAGTCATGTATTTCACTGCAGCTATTTGACCGGTTAGAGGTCGTATAGGACCTCTAACCGGCTTTTTGCGTACAGTTTTGCAAGTAATTGATACGCTGTGACCATCAACTGTGGAGGCACAAAATCATGTTACTAACAGCCCAAAATCTTACAAAAGCTTACGGTAGCCACGTGGCCGTGAACGGGTTGAATCTCGAAATCACACGTGGTAGCTTCACTGCCATTCTGGGTCCAAATGGCGCCGGTAAATCGACCACCATGGGCATGCTGACGGGGAACCTTACGCCCAGTACCGGCACGATTACGTACGCCCCAGACACCAAAGTCGGAATTGTATTCCAAACCAGCGTGCTTGATGCCAATTTGTCTGTGCAAGAAAACTTGGCAATACGTGCCCGGCAATACAGGCACGTAAAAACTGGCAAAATCGAACAGTTAATCGAGCAACTCGGCTTGTCGGCATTTACCAAGCAGCGCTATCACACGCTATCCGGTGGTCAGAAGCGCCGCGTTGATATTGCCCGAGCTTTACTTAACGAGCCGGATATTTTATATCTTGATGAGCCGACAACCGGATTGGATATTCAGACACGTAACGCTATCTGGACGTTGCTGCATGACTTACAGGCAAAACACCGGCTGACCATCGTGCTGACAACTCACTACTTGGACGAAGCGGACTCCGCAGACAGTGTGTTCGTCGTTGACCAAGGTCGTGTGATTGCCCACGGGACCGCTGCCGCCATTAAGGTTAAATATGCGCCGAACCAGCTAAGAATTACGCCGGTCGATAGCGAACAGTTGCGGGCTCAACTCGTCCAACACACTTTCACGGTTGAAAACGGCGACTTCATTTTTGAAATTAGAACGGCACAGGAAGCCTTGAAACTGCTGACGAAGAACCAGACGCTCATCCAAAACTTTCAATTCCGTCCAGGAACGATGAACGATGCTTTCGTTGCATTGACTGGCAAGGAGGTGCGCTAATGATAGCCTTAGTTCAACGCGATTTACTGCTGTATTTTCGTAATCATTCTCGAGTACTATTTTCACTGATGGGGGCGATGATTGCGTTTGTATTGTACCTAGTCTTTTTGAAAAACATGATTCAATCTAGCTGGCAGTCGTATCCGGGTAGTGACGTCCTACTCGATCAATGGTTGATTGGTGGCACACTGGCAATTACTGGAATCACCACAACGTTAGCCGGTCTAACTCAAGTTGTCTCCGACCGTGAATCGCAAGTACGTCAGGACCTGTTACAAACCGATATTAGCGATACCCAGCTCATGATCAGTTACTTGGCCGGTGCTAGTTTAATTGGCGTGTTGATGCAAATAATCATGTTCGCCATAATGCTCGGTTATTTCCATATGCAAGATAACCTGAGCATCACGTGGGAACAGACGGGTCTGCTGCTAGCTTTGATGCTACTCAATGCAATACTGTCCGCAGCGATTAATGCTGTCGTCATTAACTTTGTGAGGTCCATGAGTAGTCTGGCCAGTCTGTCGACGGTGATTGGCACCGGCGCTGGCTTCTTAGTTGGCGGACTGATTCCGATTGGGAAGCTGCCCGATTTTGCTCAGAAGTTGATCAAAGTCACCCCTGGTAGTTACATTGCCTCTTTGAATCGACAAGTGCTGATGAATGACCAACTAGCCAGCGCTTTTGGCGATCACTTATCGACACAACACCATTTCGAGAAACTGCTGGGTGTCCGCCTCGATTGGGATGGATTGTTGACCCGTCAAGAAACTTTGAATATAGTGATTGTAGCCTTGGTTCTGGCTACGGCCTTAACCCTAATACCGCAGCTGATTGCCGGACGGCAGCGTCGTCAGCTGACGGCATAGGCGCGAAAGGAGCCAGCTATGGTTCAAAGCCGTTTTGAAGAAAATCCACACATTGTTGCGGACGAGCCAATCGTGATTGTACAGGCTGCGACTAAGGCCCGGAGATACAGGCACTAATGAGTTACATTGACCATTACCACGTGACGGCCCCCACGATTTTGCCGGTGAAAAGCGATGATCAGATTTTGATGATCCGTCCGGGGACAATCATCCTGGCTGACTTGGTTGATGGCCAGCTTCTGCTCACGACCAGCGCGGGCATCGTTACCACTAATGAAACCCTCAGCCACTTCCTGGGTCGAGCAGCGAACTCAAGCCTTGTCCAGGTTTCTAAGCATGCCGCATTGAATCTTGACCATTTGTTATCACTGGCAGATAGCTTCTCCGGGAGCATGTCGGCGCGACTAACTAACGGGACGAAGACCGAGATCAGCCGTAAGTACGTCAAAGAATTGCTGCAGCGCTTGGAGGTGTAACTATGGTGAAGAAAATTGCCCGCAACACCATTACTGGTATCGGCTTCGGTTCCTTCGCGTACGTTTTGGTGCTACTATTCAAGGTTCAAACCACGATGCCGACCACTGCCAACATCATTAGTATTCTCGTCATGAGTGCCGGCATTGGCTGGATCTCGTTGGTATTTGAGAGTGACGCCCTGCCGTGGCTCGCGGAACTAGGAATTCATTTTGTCGGGACATTATTACTTGTAACAATCATGATGGGATTCAATGGTTGGTTGCTGGCACCGTCATTTTGGATTGTGTTCGTGGTCCTTTACGTTGCATTTTGGATAATCATTCGCGTACAACATGCTGTGCAAGTTCAGCGAATCAACGCGGCAATTGTGCAGCGGCGACAGAAGCTGAAGGGTAAGTAGGCTATTGTCGATTACACCAAAAAAAATCGTGCGCTTTCGTCTGGAAGTCGCACGATTTTTGATAATCAAATATTATATAGTGTTGGGCAATATCAACGACAAAGTTAATTAAACCGCACAAGGTCTTTGTAATCGTCGTGAATCGGCGTGAGCACAGGCTTGGTGCGGTTTTTTTGTGACTTTGTTTAGTTAGTCGTTACCCAGGTCACGCATCCACGCAAGGGCGATGGCCTTGGCACCTAAGTGTGTGCCAATGGCGGGCCCAAAGTAGGAGCGCTCAATGCGGACTCCGGGGAACTGTCGCTGCAAATCGTGTTGCCATGCGTTCCCGGACTCGGGGTCGTTGCCGTCAATTACCCACGCCCGGAGCGGGTAGTCCGCCTGGTCGAGGGCCTGAGTGAACAGTTCCTCAACCCGGTGGTAGGCGCGGGGGAGGGTGCGAATTTTTTCGGCCACCACAATTTTATGCGTATCGTTATCAAACGTGAGTAGCGGCTTAATGCGTAACATACTGCCCAGCAGGCCCGCCGTGTTGCTTAGACGGCCACCCCGTACAAGGTGTTGCAGGTCGTTGACGATAAAGTACTCGCCCGTTGAGGCGCGCAGTACGTCCAGCTGACGGATGATGTCGTCGACACTGGCACCAGCCTGCGCCATCCGGCCGGCCGTAAGGACCATTTCGCCCATCAGGATGACGGTAATCTGTGAATCGTACACGACGATGTGCTGATCATGATTGTCACGCGCCATCGCGCTGATGGTACCGTTAATGCCGGAGATGGTTGCGGACAGGTAGATATCGATCACGGTATCGTACCCTTCGTCGAGCAACTGTTGGTGAATATCAATCACGTCGCCGAGCCGCGGCTGCGAGGTGTGCGGAAACTCCTTTGCATCCTTGAGGCGCTCATAGTATTCAGCGGTCGTAATGTCGACGCCCTCGTTATACGTGGTGCCGTCAATAATAACGGGTGTGGTGGCTACGCGGATGGGGAGGTCCCCAATCTGTTCGGGCGTGATGTAGGCGGTACTGTCGGTAACAATTGCAATCTTCATTGGGCAACCTCTTCTCGGCGACAACGTCACCTGTTAGTCTACATGCAAAGGTGGGGGCTGTCCAACCCTGACGCACGATTTAACGGTAAATATATTGGCGTCACGGATACTTTGGGCTATGCTAGTGGTAACGATTACAAATTCAAGTAAGCGATACGTGCACAGGGTGGCTGACGCGCCTCGTGCTGCGTAATGTTGCTACATATGGGAGGAATAACTATGTTAAACGTTGCTTATATTGGTAATGGTAAGAGTGCCAACCGTTACCATTTACCGTTTATCTTGCAATTACCAGATCAATTTCACGTCAAAACGATTTACTCACCCAGCGGCCGAATGCGGTGGCAACCGATTGATGGTGTGCACTACACTACCGACCTCAATGATATCTACGGTGACGATAGTATCGACCTGGTGGTTGTGACCACACCGAGTCGGTACCATTACACGACGGCCAAAGACGTGCTGGAACACGGCAAAAACGTGTTGGTGGAAAAGCCGTTTACGGAAACCTCCGCGCAGGCGCGTGAACTGTTTGCTTTGGCGCACGAACGCGGCCTGTTTATTCAGTGCTACCAGAACCGCCGCTTTGACTCTGATTGGCTCACCGTGCAAAAGGTGATCGAAAGTGGCGTTCTCGGCGACCTCTTTGAGGTGGAGTCGAATTACGACTATTACCGTCCGTACGTACCGGAGCAGGCCACCAGTTTTAGCCGGATTGACAGCTTCTTGTACGGGCACGGGTGCCACACGCTTGACCAAATCCTGAGCTACTTTGGGTGCCCCGACCGCACCCACTATGACGTTCGTCAGTTGCTAGGGCCCGGCCGCATGAACGATTACTTTGATATCGATATGTACTACGGACGCGTGAAGGTGCGCGTGGCGTCCAGCTATTTCCGCGTGCAGGCGCGGCCAAGTTTTGTTGTGTACGGTCAACGCGGTGTGTTTACGAAGGCCGCCATGGACCGGCAAGAAGTGGACCTGAAGCACTTCTACATGCCGGACCACGATGACTTTGGGCTCGATCAACCTGAGGATTACGGTACGCTGGCGTACTATGACGATGATGACCAGTATCACGAGGAGAAGGTGCCCACGGTGAAGGGGGACTACAGCCGTGTGTACGCAGGCATATACGCGACTTTGACGCAGGGCGCGGACAAAGGTGTGCGCGATGAGGAAACGATTCAGCAGATTGAGATGCTGGAAACGGGCATTAAGCAGTGTGAATAATTGATGCAGCATGCAAGTGAGGCCGGGACGCGTAAAAACGTACCGGCTCTTTTTGCGTAAAGAACGGATGTTCCGGATATGACCAGCAAAGTGAGCTTGACGATGCGAACATATGTTCGTATAATTAAGTCAACAAATTACGGGGGTGGTCATCATGGCTAAGCAGCGGCGGTACGGATTACCGGATATGTACACGGGCGCAACACCGGGCGTGGTGCAGGACTTCTTTGCGCACCAATACCGTGATCGGGGGATGAAGAAGTGGCAGGGGTACTACCTCAGCGACCACACCAGCGCGCTCAACAAGCAGCATGAGCGGTACCTACATCCAGAGCAGCGCTTGCCGGAACAGGATGTGCACGCGGTCACACGCGTGTTGGATGCGGGTTACCGTAACGGGCGGGCCGTGACGGTGCAAACGCGCCACGTCGACACGAACGGGCAGCTGGACGACATGTTTAGCGGTATGGTGCAGGGCTACCAAGAAAATGATGTCTACATTAATGATCGACGGGTCGCCATTGATGATATCCGCCATATTTGGATTACGCTAGAGGGCGACGTTGACCGAGGGGGTGTTGACGATGACAGAGCGGCAGCAGGCTGATGACGCCGTCACGGAGGTGGCGTACCTGGCGGAAAATGCGGTGTTGGCCAAGTACACGGCGATGATCACTACGCTCGACACTCCTCCGGCGGTCAGTGGCTACGTACTGTCCTTGTACATTATGGACGCGGCGTCAACGGCGCAGTTGGTGTTGGGCAAAGTCGTCGATGCCGCGTTAGTGCCACCAACGGATAAATTTATCCCCATCCCTTTGGCTACACGGCAACAAACGTTGGCCGGCGTAATGTATTATGCGGATTTATACCACAATCGGTTTAAGCGGGAATACCAGCTAATGGTTCAACGGCTAACGGATTGGCGGGCGCGACAGGGTTTATAGTGGTGGGTGGAGAAACAATTGGGCGTGTTATTGTTGACAAAATACCGCAAAACCCTTGCGTGGCGTTGGTATGCATGATAATATATTTAAGTCGTCAAGGCGACAGTAGCAGTATGGGTGGTTAGCTCAGCTGGCAGAGCAACGGACTCTTAATCCGTGGGTCCAGGGTTCGATCCCCTGACCACCCAGAATAGTAACCGTCGAGCAGAAATGTCCGGCGGTTTTTTTGTTGCCGCCAATTTGTGCGCCGTCGGTACGATAATAGGCGTGCCAGACCTGAATTGATGGTCTGGCACGCCTATTGTGGTTTATAGCTGGCGGTACTGTGCGCGCTCGCCACCAATATATTTTGGCCGTGAACGTAGCGCAGTTACGTGGGCACCGCCGAGCTCGTTGTTACTTGGCCGGACAGGTACCTGGACAAACTGTACGTGCATACCAATGCTCGTGTCGCCGATATCCAGGCCGGCCTGTGCGCTAATGTGTTCAACCTCAACGGGGTCGTCAAACAGCTTGAATGCCGCCATAGAGCACGAGCCACCGGCATGCAGTGCGGGGACCACGTTGACGATTTCGTAGCCACGGGTAATAGCCACACTGCGCTCAATTGCGCACGCACGGTTAATGTGCTCGCAGCCCTGCACGGCCAGATGCACGCCTAGCGGTCGTAACGTCTCTAATAAGGTAGTGACTATCCAATCGCCAACCTCGGGACTTGAGGCCTTGCCAATGCGCCGCCGACCACCTCGCTGGTGGTACATCCGAGGACAAAGAGGTCGCCGGGGTGTAGTCGCGCCGCGGCGAGTACTTCGTCCAGGGTTTGTTTGAGCTGGGTTTCTATTGCAGTCTGGGATAACATTCTGATCACCTCTGAGGCTATTGTATCCCAAAGCAGCACTTAACGGTGTAGGGACGAACTAACTGGCATCTACTTAGTGTGTTTGCTCAGCGTGAGACTCTTTTTGAACGCGTTCATCAGGCCACTATCACTGTAAACTAACACGTTCGCGCGGTATGCGCGTGCGCTGAACCAGGTAAACCCGGCAAGGAAAATGACGTTAATAATAACGGCAATCAGCACGGCGCTGATTCCCACTTGGTCAACGCCAAAACGCGCGGGCATGACCAACGGACTGATAAACGGAATGTAGCTGAAGACCTTCAGGATGGGGCCGCTACCGCTGCTAACGTTAATGGCGGCAAAGTAGCCAATCATCCCGAGGTACAGTACGGGTTGCAATGCCATGCCGGCTTGCTCCTGATTACTAACAAGTGAGCCGCATAGCGCCGCCAGGATGGTGTAGCTAATAATGCCGATTGCAAAGAAGGCCAGCATGCTGAGAACGAACGGCCAACCAATCGCTCCCCAATTGATGCCGTTGATTAGTTGACTAATTGCGGGCACGTGATCGCGCAGCATCCAGGCGAGGGCAGCAAAGACGGCATAAAAGCCAAGCTGTACCGCAAGGAGGGCCGCCACGCCCAACAATTTGCCGTAAAACTGGGTCGAGGCCCTGATGGCGGTGAGGATTGACTCCTCAATGCGCGACCCTTTTTCGGTGGCTATTTCCTGGGAAATAATGCCCCATAGCTCAGGAGAAAGACGTACATTAGCGCGCCGACCGCTAATGACAGAATAGTTTTAAGGGTATCGCTTTTGCCGCTCGCAATAACCATCTTGTTGGCCTTGAAACTGACGCTCTTGCTGCTTAGCCGCGTTGGCTTGGTTAGCTGGGCTAGTTGGGCAGAAGATAGACCCAGTTTTTGAGCAGTGCTAATAGTATTGAGTCCTGATAGCGTCGTGGTAATTGCAGTTTTGCTGACGTTGTTACCGTCGTCGCGTGTGTACAGTTTGGCACTAGCTGCCCCCGAATTCGGGATCACCAGTAGCGCATCAGCATCTTTGGCCTTCAATTCTTTTTGTCCCCGCTTGCTGGTAGGGACGACTTTGTAGGTGACGTCATCATTTGACGCGGCGTGCAATGATGCGCCGATACTTTGGGGTGCGACGACTACCACAGTTGCGGTTTCGTGGGTTTGGTTCATATACCACTTGATGCCGCCAATAATGCTACTGCCAGCAAAGGGGTGAGGACCAACGACCACCAGGAGAAACTCCGGAAGTTTTTGCGGAACACCATGCCCGCAATGAGTTTAAGCTTACGCATTGTCGTCACCTACTTTCATGCGGAATATCTCGTCGAGGGAGGGCGCGTGTTGACTGAAACCAGTGATGTACTCACCCTGCGTGACCGCCTGAAAGACCTCTCGACCGCGGGCCGGGTCGTCTAGTTCGAGGTCAAATTCGTCACCCTGCTGGTGCATCGCAACAACACCTGGTAACTGGGTAATTGCTTGGGCCGATACCGCGGGTTGTTTGAGGTGGATACGCGTTTCGCCGTATTGCGCCTGAATGTCAGGAATGGTACCCGTAAGCACCTCCCGGCCGTTTTTGAGCATTACTAGGCGATCGGATAGCGACTCAACGTTGTGCATGTCATGACTTGAAAAAAATAATTGCTGAACCACTTGATTGCATGAAGCGTACGCCGGCTTCCAACAGGCTAGCGTTCACAGGATCCAGGCCGGAAAAAGGCTCGTCAAGAATCACGAGTTTCGGCATGAAAATTAGGGCGGCAATCAGCTGGACCTTTTGCTGATTACCCTTGGACAGGTCTTTAACCTTGTCGGTCCGTTTACCCTTAACGTCGAACCGGTCTAACCACTCCGGCAACGCGTTTTGTACGGCTTTGCGGCTCATACCGTGGAGTTGACCAAAGAACTGGATCTGCTCGTCGATGGTCAACTTCGGGTATAACCCACGTTCTTCCGGCAAGTAGCCGATGAAGTCGTGGTCGATTTTGGTCATTGGCTGGCCGCTCCACGTGACGGTACCAGTTTCGGGCCGTAAAAAGTCCAGAATCATTCTAAAGGTGGTGGTTTTACCCGCCCCGTTTTGACCAATCAGTCCCAGTATTTCACCCGGAGCAACCGTCAAACTAACATTGTCAACGGCCTGTTGTGACCCAAAGCGTTTGGATACACCGGATAGTTCTAGCATGGTTACGCCTCCCTTGGTGCGATTATGTATGTACACATATGAACAATATCACCGATGAATCGTTATGTAAACGCCGATTTATCTTATAAAGACGGCATGGTTATCGCTTACACAATTGTAATTTCTTTGGCATTCCCAAGCGCTGCTGTTGTTTGTGTGGTCGTAGCGGTACAGAAAAGGCCACGATTCGAGATCGTGACCTTTATTTGCCTATGATTGTTGGTGCTGTTTTTTTCAGTTCGGTCATCAGCACGTTCAGTGTGTCCTTAAAGGAATTATTGGGATCAATCTGATTATTATCGAGCCGCTCCTGCCACCAGCGGTTGCGAATGCTAATAATCTGAGGAATGATGGCCTGCCCATCATCGGTGATGTGGATAATGTTGGTGGTCCGGTTATCGGTCGACTGGGTCTGGGAAACGTAACCGTCAGTGTGGAGCCGGCGTACTTCGTGGGCAATTTGACCCTTGTTGATGACGAGAGTGCGCGCCAGTTCGTTCTGGCTGCTATCGCCTTGTTGATGCAGCAGTAGCAGGATGTACGCACTGGTTGCGTTTAGGCCCATTTCTTTGTATTGGGGTAATACGTCGCGCTGGAAGGCGCGGTGGATAATGGAAAAGCTTTGGGCAAAGTCGCCCGGAAAGGTGTTCTCTGGCACAATGATTCCTCCTGGTGGTGCGTGCTTATACGCTTATCATACCAGTTTTGTGAGCGGGGAGTTTAGGATGCTCGTACATCTGGGTCAAAACGATTCCAGAGTAAAAACATTTCCCGGGAAATAAAACTGAAAGCGCTTGAAATACGCCATGACCTATTGTAGTGTGGGGTTAACCGCTTTCGCTAGTGGTGCAAAAACACATTATACGGGGGTAGCACGATGAAGAAAGCTGTTATTTTCGATATGGACGGCGTTTTGGTCGATAGTGAGCAGTACTACTTTGACCGGCGCATGAACTTCTTCCACAAATTGGGGTTGTCCCCACAGAACGTCCAGATGAGTGATTACCTCGGACTGGGCGACAAGGAAGGCTGGGTGCAGCTATTCCCCGACAAGGACCAGCGTGAAAACGCGCAAGCACAGTTTACACAGTATGAAGCTAAGCACCCCGTGAACTTTGCCCCCTTGCTTAATCCTGGGGTCAAGGACGTTCTGGAGTACCTACAGATTAACGGGTACAGCATTGCGTTGGCGTCCGCAGGGGTCACCGCCCACATTAACCGAATGTTGGAGCAGTGCCAGCTGAAGGGTTACTTTGACTTGGTTGAGTACGGTGAGAAGCTGACACACAACAAGCCGGATCCGGAAATTTACACTACGGTGGCGCAGCGCCTGGGTCTCAAACCAACCGAGTGCGTAGTGCTGGAAGATAGTGTTAACGGCATTAGGCTGCTGAGAGCGCCAAGATGGAAACCTGGGCAATTAAGCCGCGCAAGTACGTCATCGACCAATCACAGGCCGATGCGATTCTGCCAGATATGGCGGCGGTACTCACTAAACTGAAGGGACTCACGCGTGACGCAAAATAATCTGTATTCCACGGCGAACATTAGTGTAAAATCGTGGTAGCACTACAATCTTGATTACATGCGGTGGGTATAACGGACATACGTGATGTAGTCGACGTGGAGGGGTTATTTATCTTTTATACGATTTGTGCCGCCATTACGGCGATTAGTAGCATTATTAGCCTGGGTTATGCCAGTTTGGCGCTGATGTCTGCTCCCAATGATGGTTCTGCGGCGCGGAACAACGCGTTGTACAGCTTTTCGCGGAGTGTGGCAATTGCCTAATTTGTTGTGGTGTATTTACGTTCCACAATTTGGCCTACCTGGCTGCGGTCAGCATTATGATGATTGTCATTGCGGGTATTGATGGCGTCATTGGGCGCGGTATCAGCAAGGTGCGGATGTGGTTGCCATGGGGCATGGCCGTGGTGAATTTGGTGGCCCTGCTGATGGTGTATGCACACTTCTTCTAAATTACTATTTGTATACGTAAAGAGCCGTGACGCGTAATTGAACGTCTCGGCTCTTTTGGGGTCCATTTAATTAAGTAATTACGACTTGACGATCTGGTCAATCGCGGCGAGTTCGTCAGCACTGAACTGACTATTGTCGACCGCTTTGAGGTTGTCCTCCAGGTGGTCCAAGCTCGTCGTACCGATAATTACGCTAGCCACCACGGGATCGTGTAGTAACCAGGCCAAAGCCATCTGTGCGAGCGTCTGGTGACGTCCTGACGCGATGTCGTTGAGGTCATTGAGTTTCTTCGTTGCGGCATCAAGACCGTGAGCAAAGATGTGCTTGTTGGTCGGATGAATCGGGAAGTCTGCGGGAATGCCGCCGAGATACCGGTCGCTAAGTAGTCCTTCCGCCAGGGGACCGTACGCAATCACACCGGCGCCCCCAGCGCGTAGTGCGTCCAGGAGCCCGGTTTCCTCAACGTTACGGTTGAAGACGTTGTAACTCATCTGGTCAAGGACAAACGGCGTTCCTAAGTCCTTAAACATCTTGATGGCCGCTTGCGCTTGCGCGGTCTCAAAGTTGGATACACCAATGTATAGGGCTTTGCCAGACCGAACCACGCTGTCCAGTGCGCGGACGGTTTCTTCTAGTGGGACGGTGTCATCAAAGCGGTGCGCGTAGAAGATGTCCACGTAGTCCAGCTGTAGACGCCGGAGTGAGTCGTCAATACCCTGCAGTACGGCTTTGCGTGAGGTACCATCCCCAAACGGGCCCGGGTGAATCTCGTAACCGACCTTCGTCGCGATGACTAATTCGTCACGGTAGGGACGCAGGTCGCTGCCAAGTACCTGGCCGAGCAAAGCTTCACTGGAGCCCTCCTCGTTGTCTCCGTAGTGATTAGCCACGTCAAAGTGGAAAACGCCACGGTCGAACGCGTTGAGAATGAGGTCGCGCCGGTCCGCGTAAGGATCGGCCGAGCTGAAGTGGTGCCATAAACCTAGGGATACGGGTGGTAGCACTAGTCCGCTATTACCAGCCGGACGGGGTTCGCAGTGGTCGTACCGTTGTTCATCGGCCTTGTACATAAAAAATCATCCTTTCTTGTTCACCAACAATGTACCATAAAACGTTGGTAAGGCTTACAACTTTTGCGATGATTTAGTCTTAAATTTTTTTTGCGCGTGTAACGGGAATGCCGTCATTATCGTTTTAAGCAAATATCAATGACTGTGTAAATTTTGTGAACTTTTCGTCAATGCTACTTCATAACTCTCTGGCATATTATAATAAAAGTATGTTCTGATATTAGGGAGCGGATGCCACATGGACGCAACGAGTGAACAATTAAAACGGGTGGTGCCAGGTAAGCTACCGGCACCCTTCCAGGCACTGTATGCGGTCGAAGATGGGGAACTCTGCATTCTGACCCAAAGCTTCTTGGTGGGCCGTCCTGAGGCGATTGACGCTTGTAAGTTGACCACTGACGATATTGAGCGCTACGGTCTGTCGGGCTGTGCGCGCCACGAGGTGATGGACGATGACTGACTTTTTGGTAATTTTACTGGTTCTGCTGGTCACGGCGGTAGTGGCCACGATGCTATGGCTGAGTGCGTACCCCATTGTCGCGGTGGTGGTGGTCGTCATTGGGCTGGTTGTGTGCTGGGTGGTTGGCCGTGCGTGATCGTCGCATGAATTTGTGCGTAGTTGTTCGTAAATGTTGATTTTATGCTTTTGTTAGCGGTTACTTTGCGCTATAATTGGTTTATCGAGAAAGCATTCGTCAGGAGGTCAACACATATGGCAGCAAAGCAATTAACGGCTAAGCAACGGCACAACGCGTACTTATTCTGGGCGGTAGTGGTAATTGCAGCTAACGCACTGGCAAAGAAGGTTCAGGTACCGATGGTCACGGGTGTGGTCATTTGCATCACCGTCTTTGCACTACTACGCCTGCTGTCCATGGATAACCGGTTCCACCGGGTATACAAGGCCTTCCGGACCGCCAGTTCAATGCGGAATCAGGACGGCACGTTTGATAACGAGAATCTGAACTCTAAGAAATCAAAGTAATTAGGCATATCAAAACGCCCCGGACAATACGTCCGGGGCGTTTTAGTGTGCCGCTATTCCGTTAAATCGGCTGCTGCGGGAGCCTGTGCGTCTTTGTCCGTTACCTGGGCCCGCTGGTGGTTAGCGCGCTTGATCGCGGCGCTAATATCCACAGGATGGCCTTCCTTCATCAGGTCGTGGTACTCAGCGGTTGCCGTGAAGAGGAGGTCGGAAGCGGAGTTAACCGCGGTTTCAACGGAGTCCTGGATAACCCCGATAATGAAGCCGATGGCAACAACTTGCATAGCAATATCGTTGCTGATACCAAAGAGGCTGGCCGCCATCGGGATGAGGAGCAGCGATCCCCCGGCGATACCTGACGACCCGGTAGCCGAAACGGCGCTGAGGATACATAGAAGCAGCGCTAGCGGGAACGACACGTGGAGGCCAAGGGTGTTCGCCGCAGCCAGCGTCATGATGGACACGGTGATGGCTGCACCACCACTATTGGCCGTCCCACCTAGGGCGATGGAAACCGCGTACGACTTTTCGTTCAGTCCCAAATCCGCACACGCCTGCAGGTTGATGGGAATGTTGACGGCCGAACTGCGGGTAAAGAAGGCGGGCACGCCAGACACCTTGAGTGTCCAGAAAACGAGTGGAAATGGGTTCTGGTGCGTCATGAGGAACACCATGCTGAATACACGACGAGGTAGGTGAACGCCATGGTTCCGACTAGCAGGAGCACCAGCTGACCATAACGGGCGATACCGGAGAGGCCCGTGGTAGCAATTGAGTTGTGCAGCAGACCGACAATCCCGAACGGTGCAAATTCGATGATAAATTGGGCGGCACGCTCGATGGTCTGGGCAAAGTCGGCAATGACTTGCTTGGTACCTTTGTGGGCGTGACGGAGTCCGAAGCCGATTACTAGACCCCAGAACAAGATGGTGAGGTAGCTTGCATTCACGATGGCCGCGATGGGGTTGCTGACCGCGCTAGTGAGCAAGTTGCTGATGACACTGCCCAGATCCTGCGGGGCCTTCGCGGCGATTTTGGTGGCTTGGGGGAAAATGAGGTGAATCTTGAAGATGTATGATGCACCCACGGCGGCAAGTGCAGCAATCAACGTTGCACCGGCGTACAGTAACACCACGGAGCTAAAGTGGTTCTTGGCACCGGACTCGTATTTAGAAATTGCTGACAGAATCAACATAAATACCAGCAGTGGGGCAATGGCCTTCAGCACCCACGAACAGGTCCCCAAATAGGTTGATAAAGGTCCATGATGGTACCGTTAGCCCCAGAATGGCCCCAATAATGATACCGACGATGATCCGCATGATGAGCGGCACACTCTTATAACGTTGAAACATCGCAATCCCTCCAAATATCCTCGTTTTGTCTATAAAACAAAGACACGTGTTTTTGATATGTGACCATTATGCCTGACTGGCTCATGGTTGTCTAGTGGTAATCACAGATTAATTTCAGAAAGTTGGATTGGTTAGTGCGGATTGCGGTGGTGGGTCGCGCAGTAGTAGGCTTCTGGACACAAAAAAAACACGGCCGTGGCCGTGTTTTAGGGTAATTCTATTTGGTTAATTAGCCGACAACTTCAACGGTTGCGGTCAGAATACCGGCAGATGGAATCTGGCTACTTGGCATAGCTACATCCAGCTGGTTAGGGTTGCTGTAGGCAAACGAACCGGTATCATTAACGGTCCGGTACCAAACAGTACCGTTAGACAGGGTAATCTTCAGCTGCGTCCCCTTTGGGTAAACGGAGAGGTTAGCCGCGACACCGCCGTAGCCGAGGTCAGAACCTAGGACTGCTGGGTCGTAAAAACTCAGCTTCATGGTCCGGGCGCTACCACTAGTAGTCGTAGTAGTCGAGCTACTGTTGGTGGTTGTGGTCGAGGTGGTCGTAGTCGTGGTTGCTGCTGCGCTGGAAGCTGCAGTGCTCGTGGCAGTAGTTGCTGCGGAGCTAGCAGGGGCTGCGGAACTAGCTACAGAGCTAGCGGCAGACGACGGGGCAGCACTAGTAGCGGCACTTGAGGCTGCGCTAGAAGCGGCGCTCGTAGCAGTTGGGACTAGGCTCAGCTGCTGGCCAACAGTGATCAAGTTAGGGTTGCTGATGTTGTTGTAGCTAATCAGGTTAGCCAGGGTCACGTTGAACTTCGCAGCGATTGCGCTCAGTGTGTCGCCACTCTGAACGGTGTAGCTGGTCACGTTAGTGGTGGCCGCTGAACTAGCAGCGCTGGCAGCGGCACTAGCCAACTGTAGCTTCTGACCAGTCAGGATGAAGTTAGCATCCTTAATGCTGTTAGCGTTAACTAGCTGGCTAACAGTTGTGTTGTGGGTTTCAGCCAGCTGGGACAGGGTGTCCCCGGACTGAACCGTGATGGTGTTATTGTCAGTGGTAGTTGCGGCGTGCACATTGTTCTGCTGTGCTAACAATGTTGCGGGAACAATTGCAAACGCTGCGGAAACGATCCATTTCATATGAGCTGCTTTGATAACTATTCACTCCTAATTTCTTTGACTTTGTCTATCAACTGTTTGCAAGTATAGCTTCTGGTTGTGTCACGCAAACAGCAAAGAGGTTACAAATCACGGTTTTTTTTGCAACGTTGTAACCTAAATGCAAAGAAACGGGTGTTACTTTTTTTTCGTAACCGAATTCATGAGCAAATCATCGTTTTATGTGCAAAATAAACGTGTAAATTGGCAACATTTTAGTCATATTACGTCAATATTGCACGTGTATTTGTGGTTAAAGACTGGAAAGTGCCGGTGAGTAATGGACGGTGAGCGGTCAATTGAGGCATGACGTGCAGATAAAAACCCACACCGCGAATTACGCGGTGTGGGTTATACGTCGATCTGTTAGCGACGTAGTTCCACCTTAGTTAATTAAGCGTCGCCCTTAGCGGCTTCAGCTGCGTTAGTCTTACGTAGTTTAACGCTGTCGTTAACGTGGTGACCCTGGTCGGAGTATTCCTGGTTCCGCTTGAGCATTTGCTTACGGTACCACAGGAAGAGTAGCAGGTATGCGGCCAGTGCGAGGAAGAAGAATAGGAGCATCTTCATATCGCCACCTTGACCTTTACCAAGCAGGTAGCCCAGGAATTGTTCCAGAGGACCTTCCTTGGTGGATTCGGCAATCTGCTGACCAGAACCCAGGTTCTTAGGGAAGGCACCAACTGCTTAGCCATCTTGGTAACGAATGGCGCGGACAGGGTACCAGCCAGAGGAAGATAGGCAGTTCCAAGGCCCCAATGATAACCATGCGGAGGATACGACCACGGGTGACAACCAGCAGCGCTGGGGTAACACCCATGGCGATGATACCACCCAAAGGCAGGATCTTGTTACCTGGCAGAACCAGGGATTCCAGCAACATGATTGGTGCCAAAACGTTGGCAGCGGCCCAAACTTCGGCACGGCCGGCGATGAATGGCCAGTCAAGACCGATGTTCAGCACACGTCCGTTCAGACGCTTGTTAGCCAGGTCGGTAACACCTTGTGACAGTGGTTCAACGGAAGCAATGAACCAAGAACCGATAATGGAGAATAGTTCCAGGCAGGCACCAGCAACAAAGCTCAGAGTGAAGATTTGGCCGATACCCTGGTGTGCCATCAAACCAACGAAGATCCCGAGGTAAATACCAATGGCGAAACGGCTGCCCCAGAACCCAATCTTTTCGTTCAACTTAGCAGCGTCAAAGTCGAACTTGTCGAGCCATGGGAAGATAACGTCGAACAACTTGTCGAACACCATGATTACAGGGTTCATCATGTAGTTCAAGTGGGTCGTGGTCATTGGGTTGTCCCAGTTGTCCAGCAAGTCGTTGAAGGTTGGCTTCATCAAGTCAGAGTTGAAGATCTTCATAACACCGATGAAGATAACCAGCAACGTAGCGGTCAACAGGTTAGCACCGAAGAAGATGGCCATCAAGCCGGTAAAGGACATGTGCCAAACATCGAAGATATCAACGTCCAGCGTGTCGGTTAGCTTCAGAGCCAACATAATCAAGTTCACAATTACTAATAGGGCCAGGAAGAACAGTGTGTATGGAGAACCCCAAGTGATAGTGGCCAGAGGCGCCCAACCCAAGTCGGTAACACTCAGGTTGATCCCAGTGGACTTAACGAATGCTTTCAAGGCGGTACTGTATTCGCCAGTCAGCAAGTTGATAACGTCACCGATGGCGGTCAACGCGATGGCTAACTTAATACCACCTTCGAGGGCCTTCGTGAACTTAACCCCAATGGCCCAAGCAATCAGCGTCAAGATGATTAACATCATAGGTGCGGCGCCGAGGTCGATGATTGGTTTAAAGATCACGTTAGACCAATGAATAATAAATTGCAGCATAGGTACATCTCACCCCTTTGAGAATGTAACGCAGCGGTCAACTGCGATATTGCCATAAAACCCAACAGAATAATATAGAAAGAAACAGCGCAGTTTTTTTTAACTGCTAAATAAGTGGAACCCAGAAATTAGATAAGTACGGGGTAAAGGGCTACGTGGCAGTCCTTTACCAAAGTTGTATATGGGAGCGGCAGGCGTTAGTTCAGGCCCTCGCTCTTGATGATGCTTTCTACTTTGTCAAAGACAGGCTTGCTCATTGCTGGCATCCGGTAGAGGATAGCGCCGGCATCAACAACGGGAATCTTGGGTGTGAAGGACATGTCGGTCTTCGCAATCTGTGCGTAGATGTCGTACTTGTCCATCATGTCTTCGTTCAAGTCCTTAATCATAATGGCGTCACAGTGTACGTCGTAGCCACGCTTCTTCATTTCACTTTCCAAAGCGTCCTTAATCTGGTGACTTGAGTTAACACCGGCGCCACATGCTGCAAGAATACGTACTGTCATGATAAATTCCTCCTAATTGGTTGTTAGTTACCTTATATGGTGATTGTTACTCCTGATTGAAAAAGGTGTTCAAGAACGAGTAGATTGCTGCCCGATTAGTTTCGTTGAAGAAGTACTCCAGGTCCTCAGCGGGTGTTGAGGTGAGGAAACCCATAATCTCCGACAAAACGTTGGCCTGGCCGTCGGGGTCGTTGTTCAAAATCATGAACAGGAACGAGACGGGAAACTTATCAGCTGGCTCGATCATATTCCCGAAGTCAACCGGCTTAGTAAGTTTAATAGGAACAACTAGCCGTACGTTGACGAAATTACCCTCCGTGTGCGGGATTGCTACGTTGGGAAAGTCGGGATTGACGACGGACATATCGATCCCCGTGGGATAGTTTTGCTCGCGTTCCCACAGGTTCTTCAGAAACTCTGGCTTCACGTACTGCTTAGCCAGTAATTGGTCGGAAACTTCCTTGAAGATTCCTTCCTGTGTTGTCTGCTCAGTTACGAATACCGCCGTGGGATCGAAGAGCGTCTTGTTTGCTACATCGGGCATGCGGCATCACCTCCGTTAATTTTTGTTCGTTTGTGTTTACCAGATTACACTCTTAATTATATACAAGCGTTTTCATGAGTCAACCCCGTAAAGCGCTTTTTTTTATAGCGGTTACAAAAGCTTTTTAAAAGCATTGACAAGGCTTTCAACTGGTGATAACTTATCAGTGTACTATCGGTATAAACAAATACGAACACAAACGAACTAGCCTGAGGAGGTGATGCGCGTGTGTTAAAACGACAACGATTACTGACAATCCGCAACTTGGTTGACCGTAAGGGTATCGTCACCGTTAACGAAATCGGACAGACATTACATGTTTCTACTATGACTGTTCGCCGCGACTTGGCCGAGCTGGCCGAGAACAACGCAGTAATTAGGTACATGGTGGCGCGCAGAGCCCGCGGTTAGCCCAGGAGCAAAGTCAGGAGCTGACGCGACTGGAAAAACGTGAATTACACGTTGACGAGAAGCGTCAAATTGCAGCCACAGCCGCGAGCCTGATTGAGCCCGGCGATACGGTCTTCATCGGACCAGGGACGACCAACGAATTCATCGCTGATTACCTATCTATTAGCGATGTGCGGATCGTAACCAACAGCCTCCCCGTCTTTGAAACCTGGAAGGGGTACGCCGACCGTTATGAATTATGCCTCGTTGGTGGAACTTACCGTGACCATAGTGGTGCGTTCATTGGTAACCTGGCGGTAGAGATGCTACAGAACCTGCGGAGCAACAAGGCGTTCGTATCGGCGAACGGGGTTTGCGACGGGGTGATTAGCAACGCTAACGCCGATGAGGGCCAGGTGCAGCGGCTGGCGTTAGCCAATGCTGGCAAACGTTACATCCTGGCGGACCACTCCAAGCTGGATACGGAAGACTTCTACGCCTTCTACAGTTTGGACGACGTTACCGCCATGATTACGGATGACGGCATCGATGCTGGTCAGCGGGTTGACTACGGTCGGCACACCCAAGTGTTGACCGCTTAAACGTAGGGTATTATTGTTAACAAATTTTTTTTAAAGGAGATATGTCTGATGGATGTTGTAATTGGATCCGACAAAGCTGGTTTTGAACTCAAAGAGAAGGTTAAGCAGTACTTGCAGGACCGGGACTACCACGTAATCGACGTGACCGAGGAACCTGCCGCCGACTTTGTTGACTCCTCCCTGGCTGTTACCAAGCAGGTACTGGAAAACGGCGTGAAGAAGGCCATTATGTTTGACGAATATGGGGTTGGTAGTGCCATGGCCAGCAACAAAGTTAAGGGCATGGTGACGGCTAACGTCAACGAAGAACGTACTGGTCACATGACGGCGATGCACAATGGTGCCAAAGCAATTGCGTTGGGCTCCGGCATTGTGGGCGAGAAGCTTGCGTACACGATTATCCAGCGTTACCTGGATACGGAATACGCTGGTGGACGTCACCAGGTTCGCCTGGACATGCTAGAAAAGATGATTTAGTTCATCGTTCTGATGATTTAATTCAGATTATTTTAGGAGGAATACTCAATGTTAGAGAAAGATATGCCGGCACCAGAATTTGCAGACGCTAAGAACAACAAGCACAAGGTTATTGCACTCGGGAACGACCACATTGTTACGGACCTGAAGCAGCTGATTTCCGACCACTTGAAGGATGAAGGCTACCAGGTAATCGACGAAGGGACTTACGACCACACGCGGACTCACTACCCAATTTATGGTAAGCGGGTTGCCGAAGATGTTGCCGATGGCCGTGCTGATCTTGGTATTGTCCTTTGTGGTACGGGGATCGGTATCAGTACCGCCGCCGACAAGAACGAAGGCATCCGTGCCGCGATGGTTGGCGATATTACGCAGGCCGTTTACGCAAAGGAACAGTTGAACGCCAATGTCTTGGGCTTTGGTGGGATTGTTTTGGGTCGTGACTTTGTCTTTGACATCGTTGACTACTACCTGAACGCAGAGTACAAGCCATCAGACGAAAACAAGGCTTTGATTGCCAAAATTGACGGCATTGCTACGCCTAACCCTGACCAGAAGGACAACCCACACTTCTTTGACGAAGAAAACGAGAAGTGGTCCGAGGGCGTCTACCACGACTAATATCGTGGAGCGGACTATCCGTAGCGCATCACCCGTGCGCGTGGGGTAGCCTAACATAGCAACTAGTCTTAACAAGTCAAACTCCTTGGAACTAAACCAAACCAAAATTGCGCCACCCCGGATTTTTCTGGGGTGGCGCGATTTTTGGTTTAGGTTTGCTTGTACGAGCTCTATCCTACTTGCTAAATACCGCCAGCCGGGCATTAGTCGCCTTCTGCTTGCTGACCAATTGGCCTTGCACAATGTGCCGGTCTTCTTCACCCGCGAGTGAAGAAGCACAAGTGACTAGGGTAATGAGCTTCTTGCCCTTGACGTCGTCAATATACTGCACCTGGGTCTTGTACACCGTCTTACTGAGCGTGACCTTGTAGGTGTAGACGTACTGTTTATCGGTAATATAAATCTTGTCACCCAACTTAATCTTCGTTAGGGGTGAAAAGAGTATCGATTTGTTCGCCATGTGGTGGCCGGCCAGGGCGTAGTTGCCCTTGCCCATCTGTTGGTCGGACTTCATGGTGGCAGCACCGACCGCCAGATTCTCGTTGCTTAGCCCCGCTAAAATGGGGAGATCGATTTTAACGCTGGGGATGGATAGGAGGCCAATGGGATTGAGGTTCTTGTCCGTGGCCGCTTTGGTGACCGTGCTGATGTCCAGCGCGTTGACCTGCTTAAAGTCGTAGTTGGCGTGCTTACGCTTGTTTCTTTGAATGTCCGTGCTCGAAAGCTTCTGCGCCGAACCGTATTGGTTTTGCGACAGTAAGTTAATCGTGAAGACCTTGATCTGCTGGTTGAACGTCAGCGCTAGGCCCACCACTAACAACAATGTGATTACAATTCGCCAAAGCCAAACGTGTTTGCGCCCAGGACGCTGTTGCTTTGCCATCTTCGTACCCTCCACGAGCGCAGTCAATCATGTGCTCTTACTTTTTGTTAGTTGATAACATCATTATAACAACTAGTAATAAGAATAACAATATCGGCGATGGTGGGCAATGCGCCACCGCGATTTTCGCGTATAAAATAAAAATCAAAAAAAATTGCAATAAGTGCTTGACCTGAAACGCGTTCGACAAATTACACTATGTTTGCAAGGTTGAAAGGGGTTGCAACCACCGCGGGGTTGCGCACCACACCTGCAGGGATAACTGAAATGAAACGGAGCGTCACCATGTGTATGGGTTGCCATGACGGCATCCAGAGCGGGGTGAGCTCAACTACGAGGAGGAAATTGTGATGCTGACACTATTGAAGAAGAAGAACGTTGTTGCGAACATTGAACTCGATGAAAACAGTGAATTAGAGGCCCTGAAGGTCATTGCAAACCGCGCGGCGACCAAGTTAGACGTTGCCGAACAGGAACTGAAGAGTGGTTTCTTTGCTAGCGGGGCGCAGGACGCCATTATCATTGGCGATGAAGCGTGATTCTGCATGCAACTTCAAGTGCAATTGCCCATCCCGAGGCGGTCATTATGAGCTTTGCTGCACCGGTGCTGTGGGGTGACGATAACAGTCGCGTGGACATTGCGGTGGCCATTGTATTACCAGTGGACGCGGATGACGAGTACCAAAACATGTTGAATAACGCACGGGTGGCAATCAGTGACCATATTGAGGAGCTAGATTCCTTGAAGGGCAGTAATGCCGGTCTCAAGACCCTTTGGAAAGAGATTAACCGTTAATGCCTACCCAGGCAAGGATAGTGAACGTTGGTAGCAACCGGATAATTAATGTGCGTCGTGAATGACGCCCGCTCACATAACATGCGTAGCGGGGAGCTCCAGGGTGGGTCGCCTCCCAGCCTTGGTTCCCCGATGCGCATGTTATACTGTACTATGAAAACGGTTGAACGCGGTGGCAAAGCAATCTAGGAGGGTGGGGCCGTAATGACAACAATTCGTGATGTAGCTCGGATTAGTGGCTACTCGGTTTCCACCGTCTCACGGGTGTTGAACCACAAGAACTATGTTTCAGATGAGGTGCGGAAGAACATCCAGAAGGTGATTGCGGAGCTCGATTACGTGCCGAATGACGTGGCACGGGATTTGAGCCGTGGTCGGACGATGAACATTGGGGTGGTCGTACCCAATATTGACCACCCGTACTACACCGACATCGTGCGGGGTATTATGGCAGCCGCCTTTGCAGCGGGGTACAACGTGCTGATGCTACCGTCGAAGTACGATGCCGTGGTGGAGCACGGCTATTTGGATCAGCTTCGCCGGCACGCATTTGATGGCCTCATTTTTACGTCGCACACCATGCCAGTTGCGGACATGGTGCCATACAAACAATACGGTGAGGTGGTAGTTTGCCACGATCCCGGTCAGATTGATATTAGTGCGGCGTTTACGGAACGTGGCCCGTCGTACCGCGCGGCGTTCCGTTGGGTTCAACGGCGTCATTACCGACGGGTGGGGCTAGTATTACCACGAGATATCGATATTAGTGCGACCAGTAGTGCTACGATTACCGCGTACAAAGATGTGTTTGGCGTTGAGCCCGAGCCCAGCCTTATTCGGACAGGAGTGATGTCTTACGATGACGGGTACGCCGCTGCGGAATACTACGGCACCAATAATTTAGCGCCGGACTTCATCTTTGCTAACGGGGATGATATTGCAGCTGGGGTTTTACAGTATTATCGTGATGGTCACCTGACACCACCAACAGTCATGGGCCAAGAAAACCAACTGTCAGGCCAATTGCTGGGCATCCCCACGATTGACCACCACTTTCGTGACGTGGGTGCGGCGGCGTTACGCTTAGCTATTGGCGCGGCCGAGGGGCAGTTCCCGGTACATTCGGACTTTATTCCACGGTGATTGCTTCATGTGGAACATTACGTGCGGTGAAAGGATGCCGGAGCTAATCGTTCCGAGAAAAAAATTTAATACGAAAAAGGACGACATTATCCTGCCATGTCTCACCGTTGATAGTTGATCTACCGACGTTGAGGCGAGAGGATATTGTCGTCCTTTATTGATGCTTAAACGTTATTGTTCGGTCTTTACGTCTTCACTATATTGTGGCCGCTTAATGAACAAAGCGATGATGAAGCCAGCCACAGTCAGCGCCACCGTGAAGTACGCGCCGTAGTGGACACCGTTCGTAAATGCAGCGGCAGAGCTGTGGCCGCTGTACGCTGCTTGGCCGATACCGAGCAGGCTGGTGGCGACGGCCGTAGCAATTGCACCGATAATCTGCTGCATGGTGTTCATGATGGTGCTACCATCGGCGGACAGCGCACCAGTTAGCGAGTTCAACGCGTAGGTCTGTGATGGTGACATCGCGAGCGGGGCGCCAATCATGATGATAACGTGGGCCGCGATTACGTACGCGATGGAACTCGTCGTGCTGGCAGTAGCAACATCATAGCACCGACAAAGGCGATGATGAAACCGATGCGCGCCGGCCCCTTTGCACCTAACCGGTCATAGAGTCGACCAGCCAGCGCGGAAACGAGGGCGTTCATCACACCACCCGGTAACATGATAATCCCGGTTAGCGCAACGACGAGGCCCAAACCATTCTGGATGTACATTGGTAGCAAGTACATTGCGGACAGGATGATACCAAAGTCAATCATGACCAGCAATGCGCCAGTAGTGAAGGCCGGAATCTTGAACGCGCGCAGGTTCAGCACCGGTGTTTCCAGGTGCAGCTGACGGTATGCGTACAGTCCAAGGACAATCAGGCCGAGTAGGAGGGCGACAATCACGATGGGTGATCCCCAACCCTGTGCACTGGCGGAGCTAACGCCAAAGACGATTGCGGAAAAACCAACGACGGATTCTGCCATCGACAGGAAATCGGCTTTAGGCTTGGTGATGTTACCCACGTTTTTGAGGCTGGTAAAGGCAAAAATCAGACCCACTGCGAGAACCGGGACAAAGATCCAGAAAATCCACTGCCACGATAACTTGGCCAGAATGATCCCGGTCAGGGTTGGTCCGATGGCCGGAGCAAACATGATGACCAGTGCGTTAGTCCCCATTGCGGTGCCCAGTTTGTGGGGCGGGAAGATGGACATTGCCACCGTGAACATGAGCGGCAGGATAATACCCGTGCCGATACCCTGAATCATCCGACCCACTAATAGTACGGGGAAGGTGCTGGCGGTGGCCGCAACTACGGCACCGACAATGAAGTCGGCCAGACCAAAGATGATCAATTGACGGGTGGTAAACCACTTGGTCAGAAAACTAGAAAACGGTAAAACAATACCGATAACCAACATGTAGCCAGTCACGAGCCACTGAACGGTAGCAGTGCTGACGCCTAAACTCTTCATTAGGCTGGGTAGGGCGATGTTCAGGGATGTTTCACTGAACATACCGATAAATGCGCCGACCCACATGCTGATCATTGCCAGCATTGGGTGGCGGACATCAACCCGTGCTTTATCCAGGTTGATGGGGGTGCTTGATACTTGTTCCATTGGTAGTGCTCCTCCTCTGACGCATAAAAAAATAGCGGTCCGGTAACGACCAGGCTGCTAGTCTATACGCTTGATCAAAAACAGCGACACTGATTACCAATAGACGCGCGGGGCGCATAAGTATCCCGAATGAATTGCTGGTGCCGTCCCCTGTGAGCCCGGACCGTTATCGAAACGGACAATCCGGACTTGACGACACCCACGCAATTGGTGATGGTGCGTTTCAACAATTGGTTATATTAACAGAAAAAAAAGTTTTTGTGTAAGTGTTTTTTTGCAAATAGGCACCAAGTAAACTGGATTTATGTAATCACGATTCGTTCATTCCGGGTCGTGCAACGATTAGCAAGCAGTCTAAAAATGAAAGTAACTAGTAAAAAGCCGCCCACAAATTGCGTTGCGGACGGCCAATGAATGCGAATTACTTATACGAATGGGTGGTAGACCAGTTCGATGATTTGTTTGTGTGTGGCAAAGTTGATGTGTTCGAGTCGCTGTGTGAGGATCTTATCGTATTCTGCAAGCACATCGCTGGGTAGCGGCGTTACCGCGTGGAGCTGGTTGATGAGCTCTTCAGGTGAGTGTGCATTATCCAAATCGCCAAAGATGGCCAATTTGCCCAAAACGTCTGCGAGCAGGGCGGACATGGTCGCGTCCGGCTTGCCGGTCGGGTCCGTGACCACGAGTTCGCGTTGACTGGCAGGCTGGTGATTCACCTGTAATAGTTTCAGTGCCTGAAAAACGTCCATAATGTTCCTCCCACGGCTATGTTAACACCATATTAGGCGAAAAAGGCCCTGCTGACAATCTTTCGTGATTGTGATTGTAGATGGTGCGCCATTACTGGTGAAAAAAAGATGGTAGTACGGCTTTTGGGAAAGGATTAGCCTCACCGAGTTGATATGCGGGTAATTATTTCCCGGGAAATAATCGACAAACACCCCGGGTGGACCTGCCCGGGGTGTTTGTCTACATTAATTTAATTATTAATAGGCGTTACGCGCGGTTCAAGTAGCGTTTCAGGAAGTCCTTAGTACTATCTTCCTGTGGGTTACCAAATAGCTGCTCGGGAGTTCCTTGTTCGCCGACCACACCATCGTGCATGAAGATGACGGTGTCCGACACGTCGCGGGCAAACTCCATTTCGTGCGTAACGACAATCATGGTCAATCCGGTGCGCGCCAAGTCGCGCATGGCGGCGAGGACATCGTCGACCATCTCGGGATCCAACGCGCTGGTAGGTTCGTCAAACAGCAGCATTTCGGGGTCCATGGCCACGGAGCGAGCAATTGCCACCCGCTGCTTTTGCCCGCCAGATAGTTGGGCTGGTTTGGCGTTAACAAACGGTGCCATGTTCATTTGCTGCAAGATTTCGAGACCGTGGCGCTTTGCGGACTCCTTATCACGCTTGAGGACGGTCACCTGGGGTACAACCACGTTGTCCAGTACGGAGAGGTTGTTGAACAGGTTGAAGTTTTGGAACACCATCCCACCTTGGTGCGGTACTGGATTAAATCAAAGTTGTCGGCCAGGATGTTTTGTCCGTGAAAAAGGATTTCGCCACTAGTCGGTGGCTCCAGTAGGTTGAGTCCACGCAGCAGGGTGGACTTACCGGAACCGGAACGACCGATAATTGATAGCACCTCGCCCTTGGTGACAGACAGGTTGATATCCTTGAGGACTTCGTGGTTCCCAAAGCGCTTTTGGAGGTTACGTACTTCGAGCATTGCTGGTTCCGTCATTATTCAGCATCCCCTTCCGTGTCTTTGATTTCAGGTGTTTCGACCTGCATCTGGTTGTTCATGACGTTATAGTCCTGGGGTCCATCGAGACGTTTTTCGATAATGCGGAACAGCCGGGAAATAGTGAACGTCATGATGAGGTAAATGCCACAGACGATCAGGTACGTGTGGAAGAACTGGAAGCTTTGTCCGGAAATAGTCTCGGCGGTGAAGAACAACTCGGACACACTGATAATGGACAGCACTGACGTGTCTTGATGTTCACGATGAACTCGTTAGTAACCGCCGGCAAACTGTTACGGATGGCCTGTGGCAGGATTACTTTGGTCATCGTTTGCCAGTGGGTAAAGCCGAGCGCGTGGGCAGCCTCGAACTGACCGTTGTCCACGGAAATGATACCCCCACGAATAATTTCGGAGATGTACGCCCCGGTGTTGATCGACACGATGACCAGCGCGGCAACGGTGCGGTCCATGTTCACACCGAATGCTTGCGCGGCACCGTAATACAGGACAGCGGCTTGCACAATCATTGGCGTGCCACGGAAGACCTCAATGTAGACGGCGAGCAGCCAGTTTACTACCGCGAGCAAACCACGCTGCGCACCTTTCTTGGCGCGGGGAATTGTTCGTACCACACCCACCAGCAGGCCAATGATGAAGCCAACTAGGGTACCAACCAAGGCAATGAGCAGCGTCATGCCGGTACCACGTAAGAGCATTGCCCCGTACTGCTTCAGGATATTGGTAAACCAGTTGCCGTTAGTCTTGGTGACGGGCTGGTTCTTAACGGCCTGCGTCATCATCTGGTCACGCGCCTTGCTGGAGATACCGGCCAGAACCCGGTTAATTTTGGCTTCGTACGGGTCATTTTTGCGTAACCCGATGGCTAAGTCCGTATCGCTGGGGTCAGTTTTGAAGCCCTGATTCTTAGCAAAGTGGACGTATGTCAGCTTCTTGTTGGCGTTCTCCGCTGTAATGCCTTCAGGGACTTCGGACACGTATCCATCAATGGTGCCGGATTCCAGCGCGACACGCATGGCTGGGAAGTCGTCCATGGCCGACTGCCGCTGAACGCCTTTAATCTGTTTAATGGCCGTGTAGTGTAGGTGGAAAGTTGCGCGGTTAACTTAGCGCCTTTGAAATCCGTTAACTTGGTTGCGTGCGCGTACTTGGAGTCCTTACGCACGACGATTGTTAATTTCGAGGCGTAATAGGTGTTAGTAAAGTCGATGGATTTCCGCCGTTCCGCAGTGGGAGACATCCCCGCGATGATTGCATCAATTTTGCCCGACGTTAACGATGGCAACAGTCCGTCCCACTTGGTTTTAACCACAATGGGTTTCTTGCCGAGTGCACGGGCAACCTTTTTACCCATCTGAACGTCATAACCGTTTGCCCAGAGCTTGGAACCCTGAATACGTACGGCGCCGTTCTTACTGGAATTTTGTGTCCAGTTAAATGGTGCGTATCCGGCCTCCATACCGATCTTAAAATACTGACTATCGCTAGCGGCACTAACGTCGTGGACGGGGGTGTTCAACCACATCCCGGCCAGAATTAGTACACTCACAATAGCAAGCCAAACTTTCTTCATTGGTGTTCTCCCTTCATCTTGTTACCACCAAAGTGTGGTAGACAGCGTCACGCACGGTGCGTAACTACATACCAGTGAGGGGAAACAGGGGTATGAAAAAGACCCATTGAATTGAAAAAAACAACTCAATGGGCCCGCCAATCTTACTATATATAGTAGCAAAACCAACAATCATAGCGCTCCTTGCCAGTAGCAAGACAGTCCGGCAACTTTCGTTAACCGGCCCAACGGCTCCCGTTACGGACGGGTAACCATTTCGGCGGGGTTGCTTTCAACTGGAGTCACCGTGTCCGCCACTCGTCCAGCTGTTGTCTTCCCCGCGACCTCTATTTCGTCGTGGTATTTATTCATGTTAGCTATAAAAATACCCGGAATTGAGTACCCTGTCAATACTTGGAACCGTAATACAGTATTATCCTGGGCATGGCTGGATTGATAATTGCAGTTTTAGACTATCCTAAAAATCAATGTACCCTATACGGGGCCTATTGTTGCCAGATACTCGCAATATTAAACAAAGTGAACAAAATGTGGAAAAAAACTTTTTCGCGTCTTTGGTTGGTACCAGTGGCGTTTCATGAAAAGTAAGTTGTTTTTGTCAAGAAAGGGCTTGCAAAACGGTCCCCATCTAGGCATACTTAACCATGTTAAGAAAACCCCTTACATTTCGAGTTTGGTAGCAATTCTACATTATTTAGGCAAACCTAAAATTATCGGGGCTTTCTAAATAAAAAAATATTTTGGGAGGCGAAACAATGGTCGGAATCATTCTAGCCAGCCACGGCGAATTCGCTGCAGGCATCAAGCAGTCTGGTGAAATGATCTTCGGTGAACAGGACAAAGTCGAAGTCGTTACGTTCAAGAACGGCGAAAGTCCTGACGATCTGAAGCAACATCTTCTGGATGCAACGACTAAGTTCGAGCCCGAAGATGACGTTTTGTTTCTGATTGATTTGTGGGGTGGCTCACCATTCAACCAGGCAAGCGGAATTTTCGAGGAACACAAGGACAAGTGGGCTATCGTTACTGGTCTGAACCTACCTATGCTGATTGAAGCATATGGTTCACGCTTGACGATGGACTCCGCTCACGAACTGGCCGCACATCTGGTATCTGCTGGACGCGATGGTGTTAAGGTTAAGCCAGAAGCCCTCGAACCAAAGCCAAAGGCCGCACCTGCTGCTAAGAAGCACGCAGCTGCGTTGCCTGAAGGTACGGTTGTTGGTGATGGCAAGATCAAGATTGTGCTCGCACGTGTTGACTCACGTCTGTTGCATGGTCAAGTTGCAACGAGTTGGACCAAGAGTACTGGCCCGAACCGTATTATCGTTGTTTCTGATGGTGTCGCAAACGACAAGTTACGTAAGACCATGATTACGGAGGCAGCGCCGCCTGGGGTTAAGGCAAACGTCATTCCAATTAAGAAGTTTATTGACGTTTATAACGATCCTCGATTCGGTAACACGAAGGCGTTGATTCTGTTTGAAAACCCTGAGGACGCTTTGACGGTCATTAATGCAGGTGTGGACATTCCATCCCTGAACATTGGCTCCATGGCGCACTCTGAGGGTAAGACGGTTATCAATAAGGTTCTCTCTGTAGACCAGAAGGATGTTGATGCATTCAAGGAACTGAAGAACAAGGGCGTTAAGTTCGATGTTCGTAAGGTTCCTGCCGACAGTCCTGAAAACCTTGATAACATGATCAAGAAAGCGGGATTTAATTATTAATAGGCGCGTCTTCGCGTCCGCAATTATATAAGGAGGACCACAATGTCATTTCTTTCTATTATTGGGATCCTAATTGTGTCATTCCTCGCTGGTATGGAAGGTGTCTTGGACCAATTCGAGTTCCATCAGCCAATCTTGGCTTGCTCGTTGATCGGTCTAGCATCTGGCCACCCAGCTGAAGGTCTGGCACTTGGTGGGTCTCTCCAACTGATTGCCTTGGGCTGGATGAACATTGGTGCCGCTGTTGCACCCGATGCCGCCCTGGCTTCCGTTGCCGCTGCAATCCTGGTATGTGTTAAGAACACCAGTGTTTCCAACGGTGTTGCCTTGGCCATTCCGCTGGCTGTTGCCGGTCTGGTTCTGACCATCTTGGTACGTACTGTTGCTACCTTCCTGGCTCATGGTGCCGATGCTGCTGGTAAGCGCGGTTCATTTGCCGGTGTGTACGCATACCACTTTATCGCTCTGTCCCTGCAGGGTCTGCGTATTGCTATCCCTGCAGCCCTGATCATGGCCGTACCTACTCACGTTGTGACTGATTTGCTGGCTGCTTTGCCAGACATCGTTACCAACGGTTTGAAGGTCGGTGGTGGTATGATCGTTGCCGTTGGGTACGCCATGGTTATCAACATGATGGCTACGCCAGCTCTGTGGCCTTGGTTCTTCCTTGGCTTCGCCCTGGCATCCCTGTCCGAAATTACCCTGATTGGTATGGGTATTATCGGTGTTGTTCTGGCCCTGCTCTTCCTGCAGGTTTCCCCAGAATTCAACAAGACGTCTGGCGGTTCCAGCTCTGACGATGGCGGCGATCCAATCGACGACATACTGAATGACTACTAGGAAGGGAGGAAAAAAATAATGGCTAATGAAATTAAGTTAACTAAAACAGACCGTTTCTGGGTCTTCTGGAACAGTCAATTCCTCCAGGCTTCCTGGAACTACGAACGTATGCAGAACGTTGGTTGGGCCTTTGCCCTCGCACCAGCGCTGAAGAAGCTGTACAAGAGCAAGGAAGACCGTGCCGCTGCTTTGAAGCGTCATCTGGAATTCTTTAACACTCACCCATACCTGGCAGCACCTATCCTCGGTGTTGAAATGTCTCTGGAAGAAAGTCGTGCTAACGGTGCTCCCGTTACCGACCAAACTATCCAGGGTGTTAAGGTTGGTATGATGGGCCCTCTGGCCGGTGTTGGTGACCCAGTGTTCTGGGCTACTGCTCGTCCAATCTTGGGTGCCTTCACGGCATCATTTGCCCTGTCCGGTAGCTGGCTTGGTCCTATTCTGTTCTTCGTTGTATGGCAGATTATCCGTATGGGCTTCCTGTGGTTCACGCAGGAAATGGGCTACCGTCAAGGTGAAGCGATCACCAACGACTTGTCTGGTGGTTTGCTACAGAAGATTACCGTTGGTGCTTCTGTCTTGGGTATGTTTATCATGGGTGTCCTGGTTCCTCGTTGGACGACCATGAACTTCCCAGCCGTTGTTTCTAACGTTAAGGTTGACAAGGATGCACAAGTTGACTTTACGCCACTTGTAAACGCTGCTAACCATGGTAACGTCACTGTTGGTAAGATTCGCGATGTGATTTCTTCCATCAATGGTGGGAACTCCGTAACGCCAACGAAGACCACCACTCTTGGTGATATCTTCGACCAGTTGACACCAGGTCTGATGCCTTTGCTGCTCACCCTGTTATGTGTATGGCTGCTGCGGAAGAAAGTTAGCCCAATCGTTATCATCCTGGCACTGTTCGTTGTTGGTATCCTGGCTTACTGGGCAGGTATCCTCGGCGCATAATGTCTCAACATTAAGTAACTGAACGGCAGAATCGGCTGATTGGCCGGTTCTGTTTTTCTTTGACCGGTGTTTGCTATAATTGATTGGACGACAAGATTGATCGGCGTTGATGAGGAGGAATAATCATGGTTGAAGTGGAAATATTAAACCATACCGCGGAGGGGACCTTTAAGGTTAATTCCATGGTGAGTGCTAGTGACCCCAAGCCGGGTTTTCTGATTTTGGGTGACGGTGGGCTCGAGTTCCGTGCCGATAGTGGCCGTGGCTTCATTATGATTCCGTGGGCGAACGTTAAGCGCGTTCGGGCACAGGTATACATGAAGACGCACGTCCGCGGCTTCTTTATTGACGTCGATGATGGCCGGAGTTTTAACTTTGTCGCGAGTCAGGCCGTGCCAGCCCTGCGCATCATGCGGGACCATCTGGGTAGCGATAAGCTAGTCAAGGCGGCGACACTCACCGGTACAATGGGTAAGCGCGCTCGGGGCTTGTGGCAAAACGTTACTAAACGGTTCAGCCGTAAATCAAGTAAGTAAATCAATTAGGGCCGCCTCTTTGCGGGCACGGAATTAACCGTGCTGCAACGGGGCGGCCCTTTTTGCTGATGTACTCTGTTTTTAGGCATTGATGAACGCCCGAATGAGGTGGTAGAAGGTGTCGGTGTCGTCGATGTATGACGTGTGCGTCGCGCGGGGTACTAACCGTAAGTGGGCATCAGGTATCCCGCTGGCTAGACGGCGTACCGCGCGGAGGTGGATGTCGTCCTGCGCACCCGCGAGCACCAAAGTGGGGGCCTCAACCGCAGCCAGTTCTCTCCGAGTAATGTGGGCCCCACATTTGGAGGCCGAGCTTCTTGCGGGGACGGCTAAGATAGTCAGCTGCTAACCGGAGCCGTTTCTGCAGGCGCAGGTCACGTGGCTGTGTATGCACACCAGCCAGCACGAGGCGGTGAATCAGCTGTGGTCGGTGTGCGGCGACTAACAATGCGCTGATACCACCGTCACCGACGCCAATGACGGTGGGGTTATTGAGGTGTAGGGTTTCAATGAACTGCTCCAGGTCGGTGGCCATTAGCTGGTAACTAATATAATCAGTGGTGCTACTTTGCCCGTGATCGCGTGTGTCCACCGCGTAGACCGTGAACCGCTGGGCGAGTTGCGGTATTAATTGGGCAAAGCTGGTGTGGCTCGCGCCGTTACCGTGTAACAGGATGAGTGGCCGGCCGCTACCGTGCTGGGTGTAGTACAGGGTGGTGTGATTGACCGTAATGTACATATTGAAGTCTCCTCGCCAATTTATTTCCCGGGAAATATTATGTGTAGACCGTGCCCATGGGTGTCTTTTTGCGACTCACCGGGGTTACCGGTATAATAGTAACAGAATAGCACCAAATGGAGGGCCGATTATGGCTAAGAAAATACTCGTTGTTGATGACGAAAAACCGATTTCAGATATCGTAAAGTTCAATTTGAACAAAGAGGGCTTCGACGTCGTCACCGCGTTTGACGGTGAGGCGGCCCTGCAACAGTTTGCTGATGAGCAGCCGGACTTAATTCTCCTCGACCTGATGTTGCCGAAAATTGACGGTCTGGAAGTGGCCCGGCGTATTCGCAAGGACAGTGACGTGCCGATTATCATGTTGACCGCTAAGGATAGCGAAATTGATAAGGTTCTGGGGCTGGAGCTGGGCGCTGACGATTACGTCACTAAGCCATTCTCCAACCGTGAACTGGTAGCCCGGGTTAAGGCCAACTTACGGCGGCAGGACTCGACGCCGGCACCGACAGAACAAGAAGAGGCCAACAAGGATATTGAAGTTGGTGATCTGGTCATTAAACCGGAGGCGTACACGGTTAACAAGCGCGGCGATAACATCGAACTCACGCACCGAGAGTTTGAGCTACTGCACTACCTAGCACGTCATCAGGGTCAGGTAATGACCCGTGAGCACCTCCTGCAAACGGTTTGGGGTTACGACTACTTTGGTGATGTCCGGACGGTGGACGTCACCGTGCGTCGTCTGCGTGAGAAGATTGAGGATACGCCTAGCCACCCCGAATGGTTGATGACCCGTCGCGGTGTCGGTTACTATCTGCGGAGTCCGGAATCTGATCAGGGGTAAACATCCACCATGAATAAGAAGATCCGGTTTTTTTCATTCAATTCACTTCAAAATTGCGCTCGTGTTCATCCTCGTGGTCGTCGTGACCGTCGAGGTGATCGGGGCGTATTTTGTCAAACAGCTAGAACAACAAAACATTGATAATTTTAAGTCCCAAATCACGATTGAAACCTACGTCGAGGATAAGGTGATCAACGCCCTGGAGGAGAGCAACACGACCAAGGCTGACCGCCAAATTCATAATGCCCTCAATGAGTCGAGCATCATTAATTCTGCGGACATTCAGGTCGTGGATGCCAAAGGGGTTTTGCGCGGGGACAGCAACGTCAACTCGCAAACCGAAATTGGGCAAAAGAATGGCTCCACTCAGGTGAAGAATACCCTCTACACGGGCCAGAACTACGAGGGCTTCACCAACACGGGTGGATCTTCGTACTACGTGAAAATTACGCCATTGAAGAGTAGTAACTCCACCGGCGATGACAATAGTGTGATTGGTGCCATTTACATTCGCGCTAACATGAATTCGGTGTACGACAACATCAGTTCGATTACCCGCATCTTCTTCATTGCCAGTATGGTGGCCGTGCTGCTCGGTATCTTTATCGCCATCGTGATTAGCCGGGCCATCACGCGCCCCATTGATGCCATGAAGCGTCAAGCTAGCCGCATGGCGCAAGGGGATTACTCCGGCCAGGTACGGGTTTATAGTCAGGATGAGTTGGGTCAACTCGCCATTGCCGTCAACGACCTTTCTGTACGTGTGGAGGAGGCACAGGAGGCCAGCGAAGCCGAGCGGCGGCGGCTGGACAGCGTGCTAGCTCACATGACCGACGGAGTGATTGCGACGGACCGGCGGGGTAACGTGATTATCATCAACGAAACGGCCCTGGATTTCCTCAACATTAAGAATGAGGATGCCATTGGTATGTCCATTCTGCGGATGCTGAAGATTAACAAGGAGTACACGTTACGGGATCTGTTGGACAGCCAGACGGAACTGTTACTGACCATGGAAACTGAGGATCACCAAGAAATGATTCTGCGGGCCGACTTTTCCATGATTCAGCGTGAGACTGGCTTTATTAGTGGTTTGGTTGTTGTGCTGCATGACGTTACGGAACAGCAGAAGAACGACCGTGAGCGCCGTCAATTCGTGTCCAACGTTAGCCACGAGCTGCGGACGCCGTTAACGTCAGTACGGAGCTACATTGAGGCCCTTAATGATGGCGCTTGGCAGGATCCGGAGCTGGCGCCCAAGTTCCTCAAGGTGACCCAGGACGAAACCGACCGGATGATCCGGATGATTAACGACCTGCTGGCCCTGTCGCGACTGGATATGGGTACGAGCAAAATTGACATGGAAACCATCAACCTCAACGAGTTCTTTAACTACATCCTGAACCGCTTTGACATGATGCTCCAGACCGACAATGAGCACGCTGGTGAATCACGCCACGGCTTTGTGGACGACCAGGAGCAGCCCCACAAGCAGTACACCATCAACCGCGAAATCACGAAGCGCAGCCTGTGGGTTGACGTGGACCAGGATAAGTTCATGCAGGTGGTTGATAACATCATGAACAACGCCATTAAGTATTCGCCCGATGGGGGGACCATTACCGCCCGGTTGGTAGAAACGAACAACCATGTTATTTTGTCCGTGAGTGACCAGGGGCTGGGGATTCCGGCCAAGGACATCAACCACGTCTTTGAACGGTTCTACCGGGTCGATAAGGCCCGCTCCCGTAAGCAGGGAGGGACCGGCCTGGGACTCGCAATCAGTAAGGAAGTTATTGAGGCGATGGGCGGCCGTATCTGGGTGGACTCCGAGGAAGGCAAAGGTAGTACCTTCTACATTTCCTTGCCTTACGAAGCGATAGCCGACGAGGGGGATGATTGGGATGAAGCTTAGAAGCTTAATACTACGACTGTTATTAATCATGTTGGTCGGCATTAGCCTCGCGCTAACCTGGTTCATCTGGTATAACCCGTCAAACTTTGCCCGGCAACAGAATAATGACGTGACGGTTGAAAAGACCACGCGCACCACCAACCAGGAGATTAAGCGCGACACCTTCCTGCCCACGGGCGTGTTGTGGCAGGGTGCGCAGCAAAAGTATCAGCTCGGTTCGACGGGCACGGGGATGGCCGCACGGGCGCGCAAGGCGGTCGCTAAGTGGCGCGTGGCCAAAGTTGGTGCGCAAAAGCAGTTGTCGGTGGCTGAGTACGACCGCTTGTTGACGGAGCCACAATCACTGCAGCTAACCTATCAGGGTACAGTATCGTGGACCTTGATGCGCAAACTGTTCTTTGGGGATAATAGCAAAGCCGATGCCAGCTACTCCTTTGACCGGATTGTTTTTGACACCGAGAACCAACGGACTTACCTGGTGAACGATTACCACGAAACGTCCCGGCGGCTGGTCATCAAGCAACCAAATTACGGTGCAATTGCGGACCTGCTGGGCGCAGCCACAACTAAGTACAAAGTTACTGAGCAACGCTTTGATCACCACGAGGTGGCATTACTGGACCAAAGCATCACGGTGCAGCCACAAACCTACCTGATTGATAAGCAGAGCGCGACGCATTACATCTCTTTGCTGATGACGGATAATACGTCGACCAGCGCCGTGGATACCAAGCAAATCGGGAACCAGACGGTCTACACCGTCAATAGTAATCAGCGCTTGGCGGTGGATAAAAATGATAGCTTGATGCAGTATGAGGACTTTGCGGCGTCAGCTCCGGCACAAACGTATAGCGGCGTGCTTAGTTCGGCGTTTAACGCGCTGTCGAGCCTCAGCTTTGCCAGCACTCAGGGAATCCGTTACTTTAGCTACAGCACGCAGGACAGCGCGGTCACGTTCCGCACGTACGTCCGCGGGTTGCCGGTGTTCAACCAAACCTCGAACGGCACCGTGCGCGTTGTGCACACAACGAGTAGTAAGCGCATTGAATTTTCCGGCAGTAACCTTGAGGCGGCCATACCGACCTCACAAACCGCGGTTGAACTACCGGCGGCGAGTGAGGTGTTGGCAAAGTTGCAGAGCCTAGGCGCACAGCCCAGCGATATTGATGACCTGACGGTGGCCTACAAGTGGCAACGCGACACCAATAGCGGCCTGGTAGTGAACTTGATGCCGACCTACTACGTGAACGTCAACGGGACTTACGTTGACTACGCGGATTTGGTTGACGGCCGGGTCGACATTACGACGCTCATTAACACGGGCAATTAGGGGGGATACCAATGGACTTTCGACGCATTGAGTGGATTTTACTGATCGTCTTTCTGTGCATGGATATCTTCCTTGGGTGGAGTCTGGTGCAGAATCGCCAGGTGTTTATGTCCGCTAGTACGACGGGCGCGACGACCGAGACCTTGTCGGAGATGAAACGTGACCAGATTTCGCTGCCGCCGTTGGGTAAGACCAAGAGTAGCGGCTCATACCTAGCTGGGCACAGCGATAACACGGTCTTGCAAAGTAGCACCAGTAACACAGTTCGGACCAGCAATACGACCACAACGGTTAAGACGACGAACGGTGTGGAGCAGTTAACGGCCAAGCTCAAGACGCCATTAGCGTTGAGCCGTAAGGGCATTGCTAGCCAGGTGCGCAAGTTTGCTACCGACACCAACAACGTGTGGCGCGGTAATCAGTACGAATTTGAACCGAGCATGAGCGGGCGATCGACGTACGTGTTCTGTCAGAAAACGCGTTATGGCGTAATCGTGGATGGTCATGGTCGGCTGGAGGTTACGGTTCGTGACGATAAGGTTACCGGCTACACCCAAACGTACGCCACGAACGTCACGACCATGCACCGGTCGCAGAAGTTAATTAGTGCCCGCGAAGCCGTACTGACGCTTTATCGATCAAACGAAATTGTGAATAATTCGACGGTTACGTGGACCAAGCTGGGTTATACGGAGCTGCTGACAACCAAGGGCACCACCGTGTATATTCCCGCGTGGTACGTGGGCATATCGAGCAAGAACTCCAAGAACGTGACGGTGCGCAAAGTTAACGCCATGAGCAAAGCGGTGATTAAGGACCGCTAGGCTGGTACGGCATCAAATGGTTACACGTGGAACACTTTTGGGGAATTACCAGCTAAACACACGTCGGCATGGGTGCGCCGTGGTTTACCAATACCCAAAAGTGATAGAATGGCAACAATGACGGTCCGTTATATGGACCGTGCAACGGAGGTAATGACGGTGACGACATCAGACGCTGATTTTGGCATGCGTGTTTGCGTTCTGGCTAGTTCCAGTTCGGGTAACACTACTTACATTGAAACACCCCACCATAAGGTTCTGGTCGACGCCGGCTTTTCCGGGAAAAAGATTGCGGCGCTACTGGCCAGTATCGGTCGGGATCTCACTGACGTTGATAGTTTGTTCATAACGCACGAGCATACGGATCACGTGCAGGGGATGGGGGTGCTCGCGCGGCGCTACCCGCACTTGCGCATATACGCGAATGAGGGTACGTTTGCGGCTTTGCCTAAAAGCGTGGGTAAATTACCCTACGACCAACTATCCATCTTCAAACGGGGCACCACGCTGACCCTTGGCGATCTCGACGTCGAGAGTTTCGGCGTCTCCCACGACGCGGCGGAACCACAGTTTTATCAGTTCCACCACGACGATAGGGCGTTCACAATCCTGACCGATACGGGCTACGTTTCGGACCGGCTAGCGGGGACCATTCGTGACAGCGACGCTTACCTTATGGAGCTAACCACGACTTAACGATGTTACGCGACGGGCCGTACCCGTGGGGCCTCAAGCAGCGCATTATGGCTCAGAGGGGCACCTGTCCAACGCCGATGGTGCGGCAGCACTCATGGACGTGATTGGGCCGCGAACGAAGCGTATTTACTTGGGTCACCGTTCTGCACATAACAACACCAAGCCGTTGGCACACCAAACCGTGGCGGACATGTTATTGGCGGAGGGGTTACCCGTGGGGCACGATTTTAGCCTGTTAGACACGGAACGCGAAACCCCCGAGGCGTTATTTACGGTATAATTGAATTGGTGGCCAGATACCTAGCTAATGGGCATCTGGTCACTTTGCGTTATGTGACCAAAATTTACCGGTACCGTCATATTTTCATCATATATTTCCGGTATTATGAGAATATATAGAAAGTGATGACTACACGTGTGAAGGGGGTTAGGGTGGCACTGGCCACACTATAATATGGATAAGCAAAATAACGATACACAGACAGACACAAACACGAAGCCTAAGGGTAATGGTGTCGGTAAGACGGCAACCATCGCCGTTGTTGCCGCGCTGATTGGTGGTGGTGCAGGTGGTGGATTGGCTTACTACGGCTTTTCACGAATGTCCGCCGACAATATGGGCGTGACCAGTAAGTCGGGCGATGCTGGTACCACCGCGGTGACCAAGACTAAGTCGACGAGTAGTGCCAGTCAGTCCGCGTTCAAAAAAAGTTAAGGGCGCGGTGGTTTCGGTTATTAACCTGCAGAAGGCAAGCGCAAGCACGAACAGCGACGACGGCTGGGGTGCCCTCTTTGGTGATGAGTCCAGTTCCTCTAGCTCCAATAGCAGTAGTAGCGGCGAACTGACGGAGTACTCGGAAGGCTCCGGGGTTATTTACCAAAAGAAGGATGGCTACGCGTACATCGTGACCAACAACCACGTGGTTTCCGGTTCGGACAAACTTGAAGTCATTTTGAGTGACGGCACTAAGCTGACTGCCGACAAAGTGGGGACTGATTCCGTCACCGACTTGGCAGTACTCAAAATTAAGGGCAGCAAGGTCAAAACCGTCGCTAACTTTGGGAACTCCAACAGCATTAGTGCTGGTCAAACGGTACTAGCCGTCGGGTCGCCACTGGGGACGCAGTACGCAACTTCGGTTACCCAGGGGATAGTGTCCGCAAAGAAGCGGACGGTGGACGTAACGGATTCAAGTGGTAACACCACTAATGAGGCCACCGTTATTCAAACTGACGCGGCAATTAACAACGGTAACTCTGGTGGGCCGCTCATTAACTTGAACGGGCAGGTCATTGGTATTACCTCGATGAAGCTGTCGGGATCCTCTAGCAGTAGCAGCGACAGCGCCACGATTGAAGGGATGGGCTTTGCGATCCCGAGTGACGAAGTAGTTTCCATCATTAATCAGTTGGTGAAGAACGGCAAAGTTGTGCGGCCAGCCCTCGGTATTTCGGTCGTTAGCCTCTCCGATATTAGCTCGGATCAGCAAAGTGAGCTGTTGAACACACCAAGTTCGTTGAAGAGCGGGGTCGTTGTGGCCGGCTTTACCTCCAGCAGTATTGCTAAGGATGCGGGGTTAGCCAAATATGACGTGATTGTGGGCTTGGATGACACCAAGATCACTGACGTTGCTGATCTGCACACAGCCTTGTACAAACACAAGGTTGGGGATACGGTCAAGGTCACGTACTACCACGGCAGCACCAAAAAGACGGCGTCAATTAAATTAACCCAAACTGACGAATCGTTATCCACATCCAGCAGTTCCAGTAACTAAATTAAGCTATTTATGCGACCATTACGGCCCGAAAAGGACGTGTTGGTCGCTTTTTATGTACTTTTTAGCTAAAATCACGGCGAAAGTTCGTATTATTTTCGGGGGCAAACGTATGTTTTTGGGGACAAATGCAGCGCACTTCTGTGGATAACTCTGTGGATAGTGTTAATAAGTGGGTTCCTGGGGGTTTTGCACATTCCGGGAATTCCTGTGGATAAAAGTTTTACATTACCCCCGAATGGGTGTTTGGTGCCCGATATGACGGCATTTGTCCCCGCTTTCAGGGTGTTGACGAATGATTGATTTGTGTGGATAAAGTGGCCAAATCAAATTTACCCTTGCATTTTGCCACCGCAAAATATGGGGTGGGTCGGTATGAACGCGCCCAATATTTGGGTGCTAAGTTTTCCACCGTGTGCATAAGTCCTGGGGACAAGTTGTGTTTCGTGGTGCATTATTGGTGGATAGCACGGGGGTGGCCTGATTAGGCCCCTACTGAGTACTAATCACATGCAAATTGTCACGCATGGGGTATAACCGCAATGACCCGATGAGCTTCCTGAAAATGCGGGCGGCACGGTGTCATAATTTCCGCCAAATACCCATGTAGGTGTTGTCGTGGCGGCGAATAAAGCGCACAATGGTTAGCGGTAAGTCTCTGAAAGGATGTTTTCCTGCACATGACCGTTGTCAAAAACGTCGTCAAGGACCGGGTATTTCAGATTACGGCGATTTTGGCCGTATTGAGCCTGTTCCTCGCGCGCCCGCACTTGGCCGACATTAACTTTTCCACTTTGTGGTCATTACTGGGTATGATGACCATTATCCAAATATTTGAATATCTGCACGTTCTGGACTACTTAACGTACCGTCTCACCAGCCACGCGACCAATTCGCGGCAGTTGAGCTGGTTTTTTTGTGCTCCTGTCCTTTGTGGGGGCCATGTTTCTGACCAATGACATGGCGGTGTTAACTTGCATTCCGCTATATCTGCGCATTGCACGTAAGTACGACCTGCCGGAAATTATCCCGGTCACAGCGATTGCCATTGCCGCTAACTTTGGTAGTGCGCTCACACCGTTTGGGAACCCGCACAATATCTTTCTCATGTCCAAGTTCCACATTAGTTTGGGACAGTTTGGGGCGTGGGTCTGGCCGCTGGTGATTGCGGACGTGATTTTTTTTGGCCTTGTTGAGTTCGCTGGTGCCTAAGCGTCCGGTGCCAACCGTCCCGATTGTCGATATTCGGATTAATCCCCGGCCAACCACGATTACTTGCATCGCCGCATTGTTGGTGTTTGTCGCCGTTTTTGGCGTTATTCCGCAGTGGGTGGCGGCACTGGTTGTCGTGGCCCTAGCAGCATGATGGATCACCGAATTCTGGGACAGGTGGATTACGCCATCATCTTCACCTTTGTGGGCTTCTTCGTGATTGTCAGCGACATTAGCCAGGTGCCGGTGGTTGTTAGCACGCTGAAGCACCTGGAAACCAGCCCGGTCTCGGTTTACCTGACTAGCATCGTGACGTCGCAGGTGATTAGTAACGTGCCGTCTACCGTCCTTGTGGCCCGGTTTAGTAACCAGGTGGCCGCGTTGTTCTACGGCACGAACATCGGGGGCCTGGGCACGCTGGTGGCGAGCCTGTGTAACCTGCTGGCATTTAAGCAGTATGGCCTGTACAGTAGGCGGTCAAAAACCCGCTTCCTGGTGTTCTTCACGTTCATCAACTTTGTCGCCCTCGCCGTCATGGGCGTGCTGGGCTGGTGGCTACTGGTCCGTTAACTGCGATAAACATATTTTTGGGGTCACTCCGCGGTTGCGGGTGGCCCCTTTTGGTATAATCGGGACGAGGTGAACAACGTGCATATTAAGGTCATTGGTGTTGGTAAAATTAAGGAAAAGTACTTCACGGCGGGCATTGCCGAGTACCAGAAGCGGCTAGGGGCGTTTGCCAAAGTCGACCTGTTACAGGTCCGCGACGAAAAGGCCCCCGAATCGTTGTCGGCGGCTGAAATGGAGCAGGTGAAGGCGGCAGAGGGTACGCGTATCCTGGAAAAAAATTAAGGATAACGACTGGGTGATTGCGCTCGCGATTGAGGGCAAACAGCGCCCTAGCGAGGTCTTCGCCAAAGAAATTGAAGATTTGGGTACGTATGGGCACCCCGATATCACCTTTGTCATTGGCGGTTCGCTCGGGTTAAGTCCCGCGGTGATGCAGCGGGCCAACGATACTTTGAGCTTTGGCAAGCTGACGTTGCCGCACCAGCTCATGCGCCTGGTATTAATGGAGCAGATTTACCGGGCATTTATGATTAGCGCGGGGCGGCCGTACCATAAGTGACGGGGCAGCGGTGATTGGCAAAGAGTACGTGCTTTCGGACGACTTAATGCAGTCTGTCGGTATTGATTGAACTATTTGGTTGTGATTTTTGTCCATAATGTCTGTAGATGGTTAAGGAGGCAACAGTAATGCAGGTTAAACTAAGCGATGTCATTGATGCTCTTTCGATTACTGACGATGAGGTACAGTATTTTTACAATGTCAGTTCAGGCGAAATTGAAGGCAATTTTGATGATGATGATGAAGACGACGATGAAGTCAATGAAATCGGCGAATACATCGCATTACCGCCCAGTTACAAGATTGACGACTACTAAATCATGCAAAATTTTATCCTGAGTCTGGCAGACGGACAACAACGTGATCAGTTGTGGGATGGGATCCATGGTCGTGGCGCCTTCCGAACTTTTCGTGTGCTTGCTGATAACTTTGGGTTAACAGATAAGTGGTATGAGTACCAAGCTGATGCTTATCGTGAAATCGCCGAAGAATGGTGCCGTGATCATGATATTGAGTTCACCTGATACGTTGACTTAATGGTGAGTGAGGTTATTTCCCGGGAAATAATTAACGAAAACCATTAAGTGGAAAAATAATAGTGTAGGCCGACATTTAGGCCTACAATTGGAATTTAGGGTCGTTTCTCCATGATAGATAATTCTACAATTCAAGGCGATGGCCGTAGCATAGTTTGATACGTATCTGTCCCGTCGTTCTATGGTAATTGATGCGTCCTGTGTTGATGGAGTGTAGCTACCGGGTGTCGGTGATACTGCAAATAATGAGGTGACTGGAAATGAATAATCCAAATCTCGATGCTCGAACAGAAATACTGGTTAAAAATCTACGGCAGGTGGTCACTGATGTTTTTGGTGGGAACCTAGTTGGTGTATACATTCACGGATCACTCGCGTTGGGTTCGTATAATCCGCATGTTAGTGATTTGGATTATGTAATTGTGGTTTCCCGCGCGCCGAGCAAATCGACAAAGTTGCGGTTAATGCGTGCCACTTTTGATAAGTTAATACCCTATGCCCCGCAAAAAGGGCTCGAATTTCATGTCCTCACACAAAATGAATTGAAAAGGGGACGGCATCCATTTTACTTTGAGTTGCATTATTCCCCCATGCATAAGCGGGAGTATATTGATGATCCCGAAGCCTATGTAGCGGCGATGCATGGGCTTGACCCGGACTTAGCCGTTCACTTGGCCGTTATCTGGCAAAGTGGAATTGTGGTTACAGGACGACCAATCCGTAGTGTGTTTAGGGAGATTAGTCCAGTTGATTATTTTGATAGTGCACTGCGTGACGTAAGTGATGCGGCAACCGAAATTATGGAGAATCCCGTATACACAATATTGAATTTGTGCCGGTTAGTTGGATATATGAGCGACGGTATTATTCTGTCAAAAGCCGACGGTGGGCGTTGGGCGATAGGTCATACTGATTCAATGTATAACCCCATAATAAAATGGGCGTTAGCTGAATACACCGGTTCTAGCGGAGAGAATCGAGAACCGCATAAAGAAGCGTTAACTAGTTTTGCGCAGGCCATGCTAGCGCGAATTGCGGCGTTACAGCGACGTAAGGAGGATTAAAATACTCCGTTCCGATTATCAGTACGTTTTACAAAAGCATATTATTAGCAATAAAATTGACGAAACCACCAACGGTCCCGCGGTATTTTTGCACGTGGTCCATTTGGTAAAAGGTGGTGGTCTCCGCAATATTGTTAACTGTGTCAGTGGTATCGAAGATAAAAATTGGTTTTTGCAAAGCCGTGGCGATGCCGAACTCAATGTTGGCCCCTTTGCCCCCCGGGAATACAAACACCAAGAAGTCGCAACTGGTAATTCCGCGTTGTTCCAGTTGGGCGATGCCCTTTAATGTGGCGAGGTCAGCATTTGGCTGTGCCTGGGTCCAGTCGAAGGTTTGGGTGGCACCCGCATCGTTCAGTTGACCGGCAATTTGCTGGACTAGTGGTACGTTGCGGAATGCCCCCGCTATGTAGAAATGCTGTGCGTTAAGTTTGTTCATGATGTTGTTTCCCTTACTTGTCAAATTAGTTACCCGTTGCCCTTAGTATGGTCCAGTTTGTCGTTTTGTCACGTGATTAGTACAATCGTAGTTAGTTTGGGATGATGTTGCGTATGGCACAACGACAGGTCGATTATTATCTCTCGGTTTTTGTTGCTGAAGATCTTTGGGAAATAGTCAGTCCTTAAGGGGATGAATGTATGCTTGATACTAATAGTCAATTATCTTACCAAAGAATTGGTACAGGTCAGCCGGTCTACTTCCTTCATGGTCTTGCGCTAGATAGTCACAGTATGAGCGCGGTGTACGAGCGTATTCTTAAATCTAATAGTTATGAAAAGTATTATATTGATCTACCAGGTATGGGATCTTCTCGGTCTGTTGAGGGAATTCATAGCAGCGTTGATGTTGTGAACCGATTGGCTGACTTTATTAAGAGTACTTCTAGGGGACGCAGCGTTGTCCTTGTTGGTCACTCATACGGTGGCTATCTTTGCTATGAGCTGGCGTGTCAATTGAGGTGTGTTAAAGGAGTCTTTGCCACTTGCCCTGTGATAATTGCCGATGAAAGGAAACGTCGTGTGGCCAGCCACAAAAACATTATTACTGGCGAGATGAACGTTGAGAAAAGTACTTCATTTACTGACTATGTTTCGATAAACGTACTAATTAATCCAGAAACTTGGCGTCAATATCAGCATAGTATTTTCCCCGGATTACGTAGTTTTAATCGGCCTTTTTGGGACGAAATTCAACAAACTGGTCGTTATGCGTTACCTGATGAGGCGGAAATTCCTCATCGGTTAAACGATCGGAATGTGCAAATACATACACTATTAGGTCATATGGATAACGTGGTGGGATACGAGGACCAGGTGAAAATGCTGCGCTACGTGGCGGGTAGTTGCGTTGACGTGGTGGAGCACGCAGGGCATAATTTGCCAATTGACGCGTTTGGTGCGGTTGAGAGTGCGTGGCATCATTTTAAACTGATGGCTGGTTAGATGTGGTTGGCAAATCTATTCAGTCTAGGTGTCCTACCAACGGTGATTTACAGTGAAAAAGGCTGATAAAATAAGGCTTACAGGAATTTTTTTTACACCCAAAGTTGACACCGTGTCACCATACGGTATACTAAGTGTACTAACTCGGTGACACAATGTCACCCGAAAGGAGTGGCGCATGGTATTGAGTACGTTTAACCACATCGCGGTGGATAAACAAACCCGTGTACGGAACGCACTACTACACGAGTTTGTCGAGCATCCGCTGGCCGAGGCGCAGGTTGCGCGCATTGTCCAAGAGGCTGAGATTGCGCGTGGTGCGTTCTACAAATATTTCACCGACCTGACTGACGCCTACAACTATACCTTTGCGTTCGTGATGGGCGCGGTGCACCAGGCGTCCCGGAACCTGCGCGGGGTGGTACGCCCGACGACTACGTTGAGTCGATTCGACGCTTCATTGATGCGGTTGATCAACAGGGGTTTCGCGATTCGTGGCCATGTACTACCAGTACGACGAGGGCGTGGTTGGTGTTAAGCCGACTCCAGTTCTCGTCGGTGCAGACGGATCGCGGCGATGGGCCGTGGCGGTTCTGTGCCACCAAACGGTACGTGATGTCATTCTTGATCGGGCACACACGGACGAACGCTTAACGCAACTGCACGCGGCTTTGCAGAATCAATGCGGTTGAGTTCAACTATGCGTTTGAACGGTAATGTTTTTGTTGATGCGAGGGGGATAGCGTATGTTTTTAGCGTTAAAGGAAATTAAGAAGGAGAAGCTACGTTCGGGGCTGATTATAGCGATGATCGTCCTGATCAGCTACCTAATCTTCATCTTAACCAGTCTGGCTTTGGGCCTAGCGCAACAGAACACGGACGCGATTAGGTCGTGGAACGTGGACAAAGTTGTGTTGAACGCCGATGCGAATACCGACATGCGGCAGTCGTTCCTCAGCCAGCAACAGGTGGGCAAACTCACTAGCAAAGAGGCCTACATTGGCGAGACCACCGTGGTTGCGAAGGCCAAAGGGCGCAAGCAGTTGTCCGCTGTGTTCATTGGCCTCAAGGCTGACCAGTTTGTTGCTAAGAACGTGCAACTAACCAGTGGCCGCCGGGTCCGTGCTGGCCACGAGGTGGTTGTGGACGAGGCGTTTAAGCTTGCCGGTTACAAGTTGGGCAGCCGGGTCAAGTTGAATGCCGACGAAACCAAGTACACCATTGTTGGTTTTACGAAGGACGCAAAGCTGAATATTGCTCCCGCCGTGTACGGCCAGTTATCTACGTGGCGCGCGCTACGTGGGATGGCCAACGGTCCGGTAGCTAGTGCGGTGGTTTCGCGGAACGCCGACTACAAGAACGGACGTGCCGGGACGAAGACCTATACCACTGACCAAATCATTGCCAAGTTGCCTGGTTATCAAGCGCAGAACACAACGTTCGGAATGATGATTGGCTTCTTAATGGTCATCTCGTTAGTGATTATTGCGGTGTTCCTCTATATTTTGACCATGCAAAAGTTGCCGAACTATGCCGTTCTGCGTGCACAGGGCATTCCAAGCCGTGTGCTCGTGGGAGCGACGTTGAGTCAGTCGTTCATCCTGGTGGTGAGTGGTCTGATTATTGGGTCGTTATTGGCAGCCGTGACGGCGTTAGTAGTACCCGCGGCGGTGCCGATGGCCTTTGACATCCCGGCTTTGTCCGGCGTCGCGGTGGCGTTGTTGGTCATGGCGATGTTAGGCGCATTGGTACCGATTAAGAGCGTGCTCAGCGTGGATCCCGTTAGTGTGATTGGAGGTTAACCATGACAGCAATTTCGTTAGCTGGTGTGAGCCAGGTATTCGGTAAGGGCACGGCCAAAGTGCAGGCGCTCACTGACGTCAACTTTGAAGCCGAGGCGGGGACAATGACCCTCGTCATGGGGCCCTCGGGTTCCGGCAAGAGCACCTTCCTCACGATTGCGGGTGGCCTGCTCACCCCGACCAGTGGGGAAGTGACGGTCGATGGCACAACCTACTCTGACCGGACGAAGAAGGAGCGCGACGCATTGCGCCTGGACGCCATCGGCTTTGTACTCCAGGCGTACCACCTGTTGCCCTACCTCACCGTGGCGGACCAGTTTAAGCTAGTGGACAAGGTTAAGCCCGAGGGTAATTTAAGCAAAGATGATTTGGATAGGATTCTCGACACGTTGGGAATCGAGGACCTAGTGAACAAGTATCCCGACGAACTGTCCGGTGGGCAGCAACAGCGCGTGGCTATTGCCCGTGCTCTGTACCCCGACCCAGCCATTATTTTGGCGGACGAGCCCACCGCTGCTTTGGATAGCGAACGCGTGGCAGTCGTGGGGCAGCTGCTGAAGAGTCTGGCTGTCGACCACAACAAAGCCGTAGTGGTCGTGACCCACGATGTCCGCCTGGTCGACTTTGCCGACCGGATGTATGAGATCCGCGATGGTCAAATGACGCTGAAGTAACTACAACTATATTGATGATAGATACCGGCGGGGGGGATGCACGATAGGCGCGTCCCCGGCCGGTATCTTTGTGTGTAATGGCGAAGTAAGTTAACTGGTTAAGTATATTGACCGCGGTGGGAAGTTGCTGTATGATATTGTTTGTCGTTAATAGTAATGATTACGAATTAAACGCGGAGGTCAGCAGTATGGAAAAGACTGATTTGTCGACGGCGCGGCGCAACATGCATAGTTCAAACATCAAAACGCGGAAGCGCGCACTGCGGACTTTGCATGAAGTTAAGCGTAATGCTAAGAAACAGAAGTAACAGTGATTAAGCACCCTGCGCGGAGGCGCGTGGCGGCAACCAACGGCCTGATCACCAGGAAATTCGGATAGGAAGGTGCACAATTGGCTAAGAAATCAAAGATTGCAAAACTCCGGCGGCAGGAGCTATTGGTCGCAAAGTATGCCCAACGGCGGCAGGAACTTAAAGCCGCGGGGGACTACGTAGGTTTGTCCCAGCTACCCCGTGATTCGAGCCCGGTGCGGTTGCATAACCGTGACCAACTTGACGGCCGGCCGCATGGGTACATGCGCAAGTTTGGCATGTCCCGGCTGAACTTTCGGGACTACGCGCATAAGGGCCAGATCCCTGGCGTGCGTAAGTCGAGCTGGTAGTTGAATATTCCGGTTGAGGTGGCGACGGTTACTTGCCCGTATATAAATAGACCGCACTACTCGTAACGCGTTTGGCGTGCGAGCAGTGCGGTCTATTTTTGTGCGCTTAAACCATGTACGTTGTGGAGGTTACTTGTCCGCCGGTGATTGTGTTTGCGCACAGTCCGCGCACAAGCCGTACAGCTCAACGTTGTGGCCCGTGATGCGGGCGCCCGGTAGTTGTTGGGCAAAGAAATCCTCGGGGCATAATTGTATTTCCTGGACGCGGTGACAGTTGGTACAGATGAAATGGTGGTGGTGGGGATGCTGATAATCACACTGAATTTTGACCACGGACCGTTCACTCTGGACCTCAGTTTCGACAACATCGAGCGCGGCGAATTCCTTGAGGTTGCGGTAAATGGTGTCATGCGACATCCCCGGGTAAAGCGTGCGCATGTGGGCGTCCACCGCGGTCACTGGGACGTAGTGGTTACTTTGCTGGCACAGGTAATCAATTAAAGTGCGCCGCTGCTTGGTAATGCGCAGGCCGCTATCCTTGATGCGGGTGAGTGCTGTCGTTTGGCTGTCCATCATCTAATACCTCCTTTGATGACACCGTCCGGCAAAGTTGTGCCTGAATCGTCATCATTACGATTTACGATTATAACACTAATTGTGCCGATTGAGATTAATTGTTGTGCTGCCCCGTACGGTGTATTGCTTGCCGTATAACGGGCTCACGTCGAGTTAACAACCAAGTATAAGTGAGGCTGGCAATTCCTGACTGCAGGTAGATATTCCAGCTAGCGGCAGTCGTGAAGTTCCGGAAGCTAAAAATATCTTTCGTGATTTCCATACCCATTTCGTGCAGTAAGTTCACGTGTTCCCCAGTGATCAGGGCCATGCCGATACCAAATGCAAAGATGATGAGCCAGCCCAGTAGGTAGGTGATCCCGCGACGTAGTTCCACGATGGGGCGGCCGTGTTTGTCCTGTTTATCAGTCACCCTTATTTGCGCACCGGCTGCCTGTAACCAGGCGGCGCCAACGCCCACAATAATTGTCAGTATTACCAGCATCAATGCTGGACGAGCCTTGAATAGTGCCTGGATTCCCATAATTAAACTATATGCGGGGATTAACACCGCTTCCCAACGTGAAACCTTCTCCATGCGTAACGCGTTGCGGGTAAATATCAGTACACCCACAAGCAAAACAATGATTCCGACCATCTGACGTAACTCCCGTTGAAAGTATTTAGTGCTGATTATACTCGATTATTGTGGAGGCGTGTTGTCAGCATTGTTCCACGTGAAGCATTTTTCAGAACATTTTGACGCGCTAATCTTGAAGGTGAAAAAAATTTGACACCCAAGATAACACCTGCCATAATCACGTTATATAAACAGGACGGCGATGATGAGATGAGTAAGCCAGATACCCGACGAAGAGAGCCCACGAATTGGTGCGAGTGGGAACGGGTAGACGGCTGAATATGGTCTTGGAGCAACAATGCAGGTACCCCGTATAGTACCAGGCTGTGTTAGCAGCCTTGAAGGCGTTCAGGGTGACCTGGATGCGAAGTGCCAGTGGTAGCACGCGGAAGCGGCCGGCAATCATCAACTTGATGGTTGTCGACCGCTTTTTGGTTCTTATCACCGTCGGACTGTTGGGTAGCAGGTATATTTTGAGGGGGAATTTGCAAATGAGGAAGAATATTTTGGCGGTAGGCTTTGCCGCAGCGGCCGTTGCGTTGATTCTGGGAGCGTGCGGAGCCAAACAAACAAGTAGTAAAGCGCCTAAGCAGGTTTTGCGGTGGACGGAGGCAACTGAACTGCCTACTGACGATCCAGCACAGGCTACGGATACGTTAAGTTTCAACGTATTACTCAATACGCAGGAAGGGTTGTACCGTGCCTCCGATAAGGGGCAGAAAACCAACCTGGCTTTGGCCAAAAGTGTACAGGTTAGTCCTGACGGCAGAACATACAAAGTAACACTGCGGAACGCTAAGTGGAGTAACGGCGACCCCATCACGGCGCAGGATTTTGTGTACGGGTGGCAACGGGTGGTCGACCCAAAAACTAAGTCGCAGGATGCATTCTACTTTTATCAGGTGGCAAACGCGCAGGAGGTTAACACCGGTAAAAAGCCGCTTTCGGCCCTGGGGATTACCGCGCAGGGGAGTAAGCACCTGACTATTAAACTCACCAAGCCAGTGTCCTACTTCAAGAAGCTGCTGGCCTGGCCGTTGTTCTTCCCACAGAACAAGCAGGCCGTGGAGAAGTACGGCAAAAAGTACGGCACCAACTCCACTGCGCAGGTTTACAGTGGGCCGTTCAAACTGGCCAAGTGGACGGGTTCCAACGATTCATGGCAGCTGGTCAAAAACAACCAGTACTGGGATAAGCAACATGTGAAACTAAGCACAATCAAGGAGCAAGTGGTCAAGGATGCGAACACCGGCCTGAACTTATTTGATACCGGCAAAGTGGATGAGACGGTGCTCTCTGGAGAAACCGCCGTGGCTCAGGCGAACAACAATGAACGGGTGGACCGCCTCAGTTCCAACCTAACGCGCGTCGACCTCAACGAAAACAAGGTACCGGCGTTTAAGAACGCTGATGTGCGGCGGGCATTTTCCTTAGTAGTCAATCGACAGGAGATTGCGAAGCACGTGCTACAGGACGGGTCACGCGGTGCCATCGGGTTCACGCCAATTGGTTTGGCCACCGGTCCGGACGGGCAGGATTTTGCTAAATCTAGCAAAGTAGCTAGTGGCGTTGATTACGACTTAAGTAAGGCCAAGGCGTTGTTGGCAAAGGGTCTGGCGGCTACCAACACAAAGAGTTTAAATCTGACGTTACTCACGAACGACGCCGAAACTACTAAGAGCGTGGCAGAGTACCTCCAAAACCAGTTTGAGCAACTGCCTAACGTCAAGGTAACGCTCAAGTCAATTCCTAACGCCCAGCGATTACAGTTACAGACGTCGGGAGACTACGACCTGGCCCTAACAGCTTGGCAGTCCGTCTTTGGGGATCCGATCAACTTCCTCGACATTTGGTCCAGTGATTCGAGCTATAACAGCAGCCAGTGGCATAACGCTGAGTTTGACCAGCTACTGGCCGACGCGGAAAACAAGTACGGCAACAACGCCACCAAGCGCTGGCAGACGCTGGTTAAGGCGGAAAAGTTGCTGATGAAGGAACAAGCCACAATTCCACTGTTCCAGTCCAATAGTCGTCAGTTGTTAAAGTCTAAGGTCAAGGGTGTTAATTACAACCCGTCTGGTGTGCCGTACGACTGGAAGTCGGCATACATTGCGAATAAGTAAGGTTGTTTAAACAGGTAGTATGTAAGCCGGCGTCCATTCAGGGACGTCGGCTTTTGTGTCCAGCATTATTTCCCGGGAAATAGTTCATGTGGAGTTAGCCGGGTCGCAATCGTGTATGATGACTATTCACTTCCAGGAACTTTAAAACAAAGTTGGAGTTATACGAGGCTGAGAATAAAAAGAACGCCACCAGTTTGGTTTGAGAACTGGTGGCGTTATTCTATATCTACAAATGAAATTTTACTCGTTTGCTGGTGGTACACCGTTACCGTGCTGGTTTTGGGTACCTGGCTGGATTCGTGTGCCTGACTGGTTAGGCTGGTTGACCATGTACTCGCTAATGTAGTTAATAATCTGGCGATTCTGTGGCAGGTCACTGTGACTGGCGTCGTCGCCCGATACGGTAATCTGCGTGTAGTGCTCCACCTGAGTTTGGAAAATATACTTTCCGGCCAGTACACTCGCGATTGGGACCGTACCGTCACCATCAAGGTTTTCGGTGCCGGCGAGGGAGAAGACCGTCAAGCTTGATGGTAGCTTTGTGCGACTATCAATCATGTCCTGTAACATCTGTGTGCGGTTACTGTCGTTGCTTTCCTCCAAGTTGTATGGAGTGCCGATCGTCATCAGGCGGGTCATGCTAACGTCGTCGCTACTATAGTATTTTTCTAGGAACAGGGTGAAAATGAGTCCGCCGTTACTGTGACCGATCCCACGAAAACGGTTGAAGTGGTAGGTGGACGCCAACTTTTTAAAGGCGATGTTAAACCATTCTGCTTGTTTCTTAATGTTGTTGTAGCCGTCCGCGTTGTTCTGGAATGCGACCACGATGTATGGCTCGTTATCGCGGGCGGCGATGCTGCCGGTGTAGGTGAGGGAGCCATCAGTTTTGACCGTAATCTTCAGCAAACTATGGCCAGAGGTGCGTTGGTTGAGCTCGGTAATCAGAGTGTTGAAGCGATTCTGTGTGGCCGAGCTCCCGGGAATCAGGATGATGGGCTCCATCCGTGAATTATGCACCACCTTGGCCTCACTGACGTTGGCGTGCATCCAGTGCACGGCCGGCCAGCTGATACCGGCAATGGCCCCGATGACCACAATTACCAGTAAGATTTTACGCCACTTTGCTTTAATCATCGTATTCGCCCCCGTTCTGAATCTGCTGTGCCGCCCTGTCAGCGATACGCACGAACGGCAAGTATATGAGCACGGATAACGCCAAGCAAAGTAGCGCAACCACTAGTGCTGCCCAGCTACCGTTGGTGCCCAAAAACGCTTGAAACGGTCCTGGAGCCGTTCCGGGAACGTTATATACCGCTGCTGGCATAATGTGGGTCTTAATTGCTGCCCAGGCGAGTGTCATGCTGGCCATTGGGGCCACCATGTACGGTATGAGCATGATGGGATTGAGTAGTAAGGGGTAACCGAGGAACATTGGCGTCCCGACGTTGATGATAATTGGTACCAACGCTACTTTGGCGAGTCGGCGGTGTTGACGTTGCCGGCTCACCCAGAGTATAGCAATGATTAGTCCCAGCGTCATACCAACGCCACCGAACATGGCGAACGGTTGGTAAACGGTCCCCATACTAACTGGATACGGGACGTTGTTCAGACTGGCGTGTGCGAGTGCATACTCCAAATTGGCGCTACTTTGCGTGTTGGCTAGGGCAGGATTGAGCGGATTAATTGGTCCGGGGACGCCGAACCAACTCAATAGGTTGTTGAGACTGGTGTTCGCGGCAATGCGGATGATTGCGTGTGAAGACCTGCCGGTAATCAACGAGGTGGTGCTGTAGATAATACCGGTAAGTCCGCTGGATGCCAGCTCGTACAGCGCGAGTCGCAGCAGGGCGCTCGCGGCAGTAATCAGTGCAAGCAAAGCTGTGACCGGTACCGGGCCAACTTTGCGTTTCAGGTGCCAATCGTGGCTAAACAACCACCCCACAACGGTTCCCAGTAGGACACTGGCAAAGACGCCCCGGATGCCGAGGTTGGGCAGGTTGATGCCGACCACGCCAGCATTGCTAACGGTTGCGTTCAGAATCAGAAAGCTGACCGTGCTGGTGATTGCGGCGGCATATTGGGGGCGCCCATGCAGCGCGGTAACGTTGAGGGCCATGAAGTATGCCAGCGCCAGGGCGACAATGCCGATTGTGAAAGTGCCAACAACGTTCAGACCGTTATGAATCGTGTTGAAGTAGGGGATATGTTGGGTAGATTGTATATTTGTGCAAAGAAACCATCGCGACTAAAGGTGCTGAGTGTGAGGGCGCGGACCCAGGTGCCCACTAAGACCAAGGGCATAATGTTAATGAGTGTTTGTTGTAGCGCGTGGTACGGCAGCCAGTGGCCCAGACGGGCGGACTGGCGAACAGCAAAGTTGGCGCTACGATCCCAGAATGTATGCATGGCAATTCCTCCATCGTCGCCGTAAGTGTACCAGATTTATCTGGTCGTGGCGATTGATGAGTGGCGGTGTTAAAAAAACGTTATTAAAGGGTAGTGCACATTCCCGTTACACAAACTTCTACGAACGGTTACTGGCAAAGCATATTTTCTTCACAGGCTCCGGGCATAATGATTTACATAGCAACGAGGAACCCAGACCTCGTTACTACCCACAAACTTCTTCTTCATAAATTGGTAACCGGCTTGCCCAGAAGCCGGTTACCCCTCCCTCATCGGCTCCCGCGTCCCAGCGCGGGGGCCGTGTTTTGTGCTGCGCAGCCTCTTAGCGCTTAGAGGGTGCCATTCGGAGGCTGTAGTGTTAACTGGTTTGATAGTAGTCAGAACGAGTACGGTGGCGTGTAGCCCTTGCCCGCTTTAGCGCGTATTCACCACCGAGAGATACATATCCCTACCAAATATCCGTCCCAACAAGTGTATACTATTCATCAACAAGGGGGGCTCGCCAATGCCAACAGATTGTGTTATTTGCCAGCGAATCCAAATGATTCAGGCTGGTACCAATCCTTACTTTGTTTGTGAACTATCCACGGGTTACGTGGTTCTCGGAGATTCGCAATATTTCCCGGGTTATACTATATTCCTGGCAAAAGAGCACGTGCATGAACTGTACCTAATGCCGAAGCAGCAAAGGGTGCAGTTTATGCTGGAAATGAGTTGGGTGACGGAGGCTTGTGCGCAGGCTTTTGATGCCGACAAGATGAACGTCGAAATGTTAGGCAATGGTGATGCGCATGCACATTGGCATATCTTCCCGCGCCATGATGGCGATACACCGCGGCCCGGACCGGTATGGTGGGTGGATCCAGCGGTAATGTATGCCGACGAGACCGCGCCCACGCCATCCCAACTGGTGGATGCTAAACGGTCGCTGGCGATTGCGATTCAGCGGGTGTGCCAACGGGAATCATAAGAAGAGGGGTTTACGTATGGTGACAGAACGAGCAGACCAAGGAGTACATAAAGCGTTAATCGTGATTGATATGCAGGTTGGCGTCAGCCCGTTGTACCATGGCGATGATGTGCGGTCCCGCATTCGTGAGCGGGTGGATACATTCCACCGCGCGAACAAGCCGGTGATTTTTGTTCAACATACCGACGAAGACTTACCGCTCGGATTGCCCCAATGGCAGCTAGTAGCGGGGCTCGGCCAGCAACCAAGCGATTTCTACGTGCGTAAAACGCACGCGGATTCGTTCTACCACACGAATCTCACGGACGTCCTGACTAGCGTGGACGCACGGACTATTGAAATATGTGGGGCAGAAATTCCGTACTGTCTGGATGCGACCATCAAGGCTGCCTTTGACCGTGAATACCACATCGAGTTGGCCCATGGTACTGTGTCCATGACGGAGCCCGTGGGACAGTCAATTCCCACAAAGTTACTTGTGGAACATTACCACCAAGTTTGGGATGGTCGGTTTGTTACTTACATTGAAGATTAGATAGGGGCGGCGGAAGATGACGGATATTACTGTGGGCGTGCTTGCTCACGTGGACGCCGGCAAAACGACGCTATCAGAGGCGCTGCTGTACCGGGCGGGAACCTTGCGCGAGTTAGGGCGTGTGGACAAAGGTGACGCTTTTTTTGGATCCGGATACCGTGGAGAAGCAGCGTGGGATCACCATCTTTACGCACCAAGCCCAGCTCCAGTACAACAACGTGCCACTGACCTTACTGGATACGCCCGGACACGTCGACTTTGCGGCCCAGACCGAACGCGTTTTAAGCGTGTTGGACTACGCGGTGTTGGTTGTGGCCGCACCAGACGGGGTTCAGGGGTACACCCGCACGCTTTGGCGATTGTTGCAACGTTACCGGGTACCCACGTTCATCTTTGTTAACAAAATGGATGCTCCGGGGACCGACCGTGCCGCTATTATGCAGGCACTCCAGCATGATTTGGACGCGGGCTGTGTCGATTTCACGGACGCACTAACTGACGAGGACTACGAACAGATTGCGCTACAGGATGACGAGGTGTTGGCGGACTATCTGGAGCAGGGCAAAGTCGCACCAGACACCGTTACGGCAATGATTGGCCGGCGGCAGGTTTTCCCCTGCTACTTTGGTGCAGCCCTCAAGCTGGCAGGCATCGATGAATTATTAACTGGGTTGACCACCTGGACTAAGTCTCGGTCGTGGCCGGATGATTTTGGTGCGCGTGTCTTCAAAGTCAGTCACGATGAACGCGGTGAGCGACTCACTTGGCTGCGCGTCACGGGTGGTGCTTTGCACGCCAAGGACATTGTGGTTGATGGTGAGAAGGCCAACCAGCTCCGCGTGTACAACGGGGCCAAGTTCACGGTTGTCCCGGCAGTGTCGGCGGGTTCGGTGTGTGCCGTTACCGGTGTGACTAGCGCGGCGGTGGGGCAAGGATTAGGTGCCGAGCCGGACGCCTTAAGTCCGTTACTCCAACCAGTACTGACGTATACGGTGACGACCGGGAGTGCTGATCCCCATGAGTGTTTGCTGGCCATGCAGCAGTTGGCGGGTGAGGACCCGTTGCTACGGGTAACGTGGGTGTGCACACTGGATGAAATTCACGTCCAGGTGATGGGTACAATTCAACTGGAGGTCCTGCAGCAACTGCTTTTGGCTCGGTTTGGGCTCGACGTTTCATTTGTGCAGGGCGGCATCATTTATCAGGAGACGGTGACCGCACCGGTTGAAGGCGTCGGCCACTTTGAACCTTTGCGCCACTACGCGGAGGTACACCTCATGCTCACGCCGACCGCGCCAGGGAGCGGCCTACGCTTCGCCAGTGACTGTTCTGTTGACGTGCTGGCAAGTAACTGGCAGCATCAGGTGCTGACGAGCTTAGCGGCAAAGGAGCACCGCGGGGTACTTACGGGTGCGCCCATCACGGATATGACGATTACGTTAGTGAATGGTCGGGCCAGCAACGTCCACTCCGTTGGTGGCGACTTTCGGGAAGCAACTTGGCGCGCGTACGGCAAGGGTTGATGATGGCTCGGGAGCAGGGGCAAAGTCAGTTGCTGGAACCCTGGTATGCGTTTCAACTGACGGTTGCTGGGGATCAAGTTGGTCGTGCGTTGAACGATATTCAGCAGATGCACGGCGACTTTGATTCGCCGAATGATGTAGCGGGGATGGTCACCATTAGTGGTCACGCACCCGTCGCGGAAATGCAGGACTATGGCCAGCAGGTGCGGGCATATACGCACGGGCGGGGACAGTTTGACTGCGTGGTGGATGGTTACCGTCCTTGCCATAACCAGGACGAGGTGGTGGCCGCTGCAGACTATGCGCCGGTTAGTGACCTCGATAACACACCTGACTCGGTCTTTTGTGCGCATGGCGCTGGCTACCCGGTGCCGTGGGACGAGGTACCCCGCATGGCGCATGTGGACTATCAGAGCTAGTGGGTGAGCGGAAATGTTTCACGTGGAGCATTGCGCGTATGGCGCCACTAATGGCTTTAGGCTGCCCCGACGTTGGTTGATTCAATTTAGATGGATAGGGAAAATGCAAATTAAAACGTTAGACAATATCAATAATGTTCAGATGAGCCAGTTAATGGCAATTTGGTTGGCGGGTAATTTACAGGCTCATGATTTTGTGCCGGCGGCGTTCTGGCAAGAAAATGCAGCTGCAGTGCGCAAATCGTTGCCCAATGCGACCATTACTGTTGCCGTCAACCCTGATGGTCAGATAGTGGGTTTCATTGGTCTTCAGAAAGACTATATTGCCGGACTTTTTGTTGCGGCCAAGTACCAAAATCAAGGGATTGGGCACCAACTGTTGGCTTTCGTGAAGCATCAGCAAACTGTATTGGTGCTGGATGCCTTTGAACAAAACACGGGTGCAGTGCGCTTTTATCAGCGTAATGGCTTCGTGATTGCCGAACGCCGAGTCGAAGGTGATACCCACCAAACGGAATACCAGATGGTTTGGCATCGGTGAAGGCAGTGCTGTAACACGCGAAACACAAAATGGACAGCTTCAGCGAGGCTGTCCATTTTAATTACGCAGGCAATCCTGTAAGCCACACACCGTGATGGTTGTGGACACGATACGATGGAAAACAGGATCGGCGCATCGAGGTATAGCCCTCCCGCTTAGTAAGCCAGTAACCCCAAAGCAATGGTGATGGCCGCGGGTAGTGCCTGGACTAGGAAAATTTTCTTGGTGGCGGTCAATCCGCCAAAGATGCCCACAATCAGCACGAAGAGTGCCAAGCCCAGTTGTGCCATCACTTTGACCTGACCGGCAGGCAGAAATGCGGACGCTACCAGCAGGGCACCCAGCATACCGTTGTAGATACCCTGGTTTTTGAGGGCGGTTTGGGCTCCGGACTGGGCCACAAATTCAGCGTCCATATCAAACGCGTTAGCCTGTGTTGATTGGGAGGCAAACATTTCTAGGCCCATAATACCTAGGTGCAAAACTCCCAGTGTAACGATTAGAATTGTGAAAACTGTGTTCATAGTTAAATACCTCGCAAGTGTTTTTTTTAATTGATGACAACCGTTATTATACGCCGCGCGTACAGCAGCGTCACCTTTGTGTTGAGCTGATGCCTTGCTAGCAGTACAATCGCCTTTAAGGACAAATATTGACGAAGGACAGGCACTACATATGCGTATTGAAGAAGGATACATGCCGTTTCGCGGTTACCAGACGTATTACCGCATCGTGGGGGAGCCCAACCCGGACAAAGCACCGTTGTTACTGATTCACGGCGGCCCGGGTTCGTCCCACAATTACTTTGAACTAATGGACGACTATGCTGAGACTGGCCGCCAGCTGATCATGTACGACCAGGTGGGCTGTGGTAAATCCTCGCTACCGGAGGATGAATCGGTGTACGTCAAAGAAACGTGGGCGGCCGAACTCATCGCGTTGCGTGAGTACCTGCACCTAGACGAGGTGCACATGTTGGGGCAGTCATGGGGCGGGATGCTCGAAATGTACTACCTGACCAGCTTTGACCCCCAGGGTATTAAGAGCGTCATGATTGATGGCTCGCCGGCGTCCATCAAGCTGTGGACGCAGGAGCAACACCGGCTGATTTCGTACTTGAGCTACGAAGACCGCGAGGCGATTGCTGAAGCCGAGCGTACCGGTGACTTCACCGGCCCGAAGTATTTGGCCGCCAACGACCGTTACATGGAGCGGTACTGCTGGGATGATCCCGACGAGAACTCTCCGGAACCACTACGCCGTCCCACCAACGGGCAACGCGCGAGCCGCATTGCTGAGGGGCCGAACGAGTTCACCGAGAACGGCACCATCAGCGACTTTGAAGTTACGGACGAGCTGCACAAAATCCACGTACCCGTGCTGGTGACTAACGGGACCGACGATTTGTGCACTCCGCTCATTGCCAAGTCGGTGTACGATCACATTCCTGGCGCTAAGTGGCACCTGTTTGCGAACAGCCGCCACCTCGCATTGCTCGACCAGCACGATGAATTTATTGATGTTCTGGATCAGTGGCTAACCGCCAACGATTAAATGCGCGGTTAACTATGGTAAAGGCCCCCACGCGGCGTGCACCCGATGGTGTGCGCGGCGTGGGGGCCTATTGTATGCCTAATGTACGTAGACGGTGATGACCGTGACGAGGCCAAAGACAATCCCGGGCAAGTTGGAGATGATTACGGGCCAATCCTTATAGGTTTTGTTCCAGCCGTAAGCTACCCATAGGCAGGCGTTAATGGATGCGACCAGTGGTTGAATGGGTGATACGGGACTACCAGAAAAGTTGGCGATAATCTGCGGGATGTACGATATGTACATCGAGATACACATAATCGTTGCCACCTTACTTAAAATCTTGAGCCGTTTAACCCGTTTGGGGTCCACCGCCTCTTTGCCTTCTGGATATTTGGACGTATCAATTCGCATATACGCGCTGCCTCCTTAAATAATTAATTGGTGCTAAATATAACACGGATTGGCGTGTGAGGCAAGTGCGAGCGGCAACGGGGTGCTGATAAATAACGGTGATTAGGCGGACTGATTCATGCTAAATCGGTGTCGGTAGACTCGTCGGTAAGACGGTCACGCCCGTTATTCTTCGACTGATATAAATAACGGTCACTGCGTTTAAAGAAGTTGGTGGCACTGTTATCGTTAGGGTTAGCGACTGCCAGGCCGAATGAAGCCGTCACCTGTAGTTGCCCCTCTGTTAGTGGGATGGCTAACGTTTTAAGCGCCAGCTGGCAGTCATGCACAACTTTGCGGGCTGTATCCAAGGACGTGTTGGGCAACAGTATCGCGAATTCCTCGCCGCCAGTGCGGTAGAACTTGTAGCTGTCGTTTTGATTGCTAAGTAGCTGCTTTAGCTGGCGGGAAAAGGCGATGAGGGTCTGATTACCCATGAGGTGGCCGTACGTATCGTTAATCTGCTTAAAGTGATCCACATCAATGGTGATCAGCGCTAGGGGGTGATCGTCATGGTTATCGAACGTGTCATTAAGGTCGCTCCGGAAAGTTGCCCAGTTGCGAGCATGCGTGAGGGCGTCATATTGCACCTCGTGCGTGAGTTTGGCCAATATTCGCTGGTCGTGTTGGACGTACTGGTCAAAGTCCCACAGGGCGAGGTACGCCCATACAAATGCGATAAAGTTGGCAATCGCGAGCCCGAGTGGCAAAGGCCGGGGCGCGCCAAGGTACATGGCAACCCAGAAGATGGTCCCGACAACAATTGCGGGCAAGATGTATAGCCAACGCTGGTTGGACCATAATTTAGCGTACCAACGTTCAGCATAAATCAGGAAACACGCACACAGAAATAGCGTCCAATTAGTGATAGTCATTGCGCCCGTTGAAATGTAGGTAGTAGCGGCCACTAACTGGATAATAGCAAAGCCAACCAGGTTAGATGTTAGCAGGTTTGAATAGATGAGGATGGTGCTTTGTACGTTGACGAACGCCCAAAATAGCATCGTGTTGCTGGCGGTTCCGTACAGGTAGCGCATCAGGATAACCATGAGGCATATGTAAATCAATAGGGGGTACACGGACTGTGCGCGGCCTAGCGCGCGGGAACTCACGACGCGCTTGCGTGTGCCCGCATCGATTTGTGCGTAGACGGAAATAAACCCCAGCATACTAATGATAACTATGAAGATAGTAGTAATGTATGGTGCAAAGTTCATCGTGTGCCCCCCAATGGCTAATTTTATCCGACCCAAGTCACTTCAACATAGGCTATGACGCGGGATTGGTCAATCATTTTCTGATAATTTGTCCCGTTTTTCAAATTAGGTTTAACTGGATGACCATAATATGCCCCATCGTGGGTAGCCAGTACCTGGGTATGTATGTCAAGATAGTGAATGGTTAAGGTGACCAGTGTGTCATCACGGAGTGATAGCGGCATGTCTGAGGTTGACGATTAGCCCCACATTGCCGCCATAAACTAACGAGTCGAGGGTAAATTAAGATGCAAATTTCAAAGTCGCGGGCGAACATCATGCTGTTTGTGGCTGCCATCATCTGGGGAGCAGGATATATATGGTCCAAGCAGGCCACTAACGCGGGGATGCACGCCGGATTAATCAACGCTATCCGCGGATTTATCTACGCCGGCCTGGTGTATTTACTGTTTCATCGGGCGGTGAACCACATGTCGCAGTTGGATTTGCGCATTGGCCTCACTGCGGGATCATCAATTTCCTGGGTTACCAGATTCAGACGGTCGGGTTGATGTACACCACACCGGCGAATAACGCGTTTCTTACTGCTATCTACGTCGTGATTGTACCGTTCGTGGTGTGGCTGTTTTTCCATCAGCGGCCGGAGCCCAAGAGTTACTTAGCCATTCTAATTTGTATGGTGGGGATGGCCTTCTTGACTAACGTAGTGGGCCACGGACTGACGCTGCACTTGGGCGACCTACTGACTATTCTGTCCGCATTCTTTTATGCACTACAAATCGTCTACTTTGGGATGTCCGCTACCCAGTCCAACCCGTGGACTCTGGCCTTCCTGCTGGGGTTAACACAGGGGGTGCTAGGCGGCGCCTGGTCTTTGCTCTTTGAACGGGGCTCATATGCCAGTGTTAATTGGCAAGCGGGGCTCGTGCCGGTCATTATTTTGGGCCTCGCGTCCTCCTTTGGTGCTCAGACCCTGCAGGTTTTGGGCCAAAGGTTCACCGACCCCACGCCGGCAGGTTTAATCCTGATGCTGGAATCGGTGTTCGGTAGCGTGTTCTCCGTGGCTTTTGGCTTTGAACCCTTTACGTACAACCTGTTAGTCGGTGGAGCGTTGATTATTGTGGCGTTGCTAATCATGCAGGTAGGGCTCCGACGATTATGGCGGGTGCGGCGTCACGCGGAATAATTTCCCGGGAAATAATGGCGATTACGATGGATAATGAGACGCAACCGTCGTACGCGCGTATTGTCGGCACGCGGCATGCATATTGCCACTCCCAGTTGCGCAACTATAGGTGGAAAGTAGCGACTTTACCCGCATAAGTTGCTGGTGTTACGCACTTGGCGCGCTCATACTGATAATAGATAAAGGAAGGGTGTGATGGTAATGAAGTTTGCGGACCAAGTAAAGCAATTACGTACGGAGCGTGGGTGGTCACAAGATGAACTGGCTGCCAAGGTGTTTGTTTCACGGCAGGCCGTCTCGAAGTGGGAAAACGGTGATGGTAATCCTGATCTGGAAACAGTGGTCAAGCTTGCCAATCTATTCGGCGTGAGCCTGGACGAGTTGGTGCTAGCCACACCGGTAAAAACGGCCACGCCCCAAATTGATGAACGACTGTACACGTACGACCCCATTAAGGGTGAGTACGTTCGGCGTCCACAAGAGTGGAATTTTTGGCGCTTTGCGTCCGCGTACTGGTGGCTGGTCTTCCCGTTGGGCGGATTTATTACCTGGATGGTGAACAAAGTATGGTGATCAATCACCGTTGGGGGTAGGACGTTTGTATTTGCGGCAACCGGTTGTCGGCGGTATAGTAAGTTGAGATAACGGTTTTGGGAGGCTGCAATGCAGACTGCAGAAGATATTTTTGAGGCCATCATGGCCGACCCCGATAATGAGCAGTTTACGGCTGCGGGGATTGAACCGCTGTACCACGTTGAGCCAGCGGCAACGATTATGATTGTTAGTCAGGCCCCTAGTCGTCAGGCGCAGTTAGCGCGGACGTACTGGCACGATCCCAGTGGCGACCGCTTGCGGCAGTGGATGGGTGTTAGTGACGATGAGTTTTACCACTCCGGTAAGATTGCCGTCGTGCCTTTGGACTTCTATTACCCGGGCAAGGGCAAAAGTGGTGACTTGCCGCCCCGCAAGGGATTTGCGGATAAGTGGCATGAACCGTTGTTTGCGTTGATGCCCCACGTGCAGCTAACCCTATTGATTGGCGCGTATGCGCAACGGTATTACTTGCCGCAGCGTCAACGCACGTTAACGGCTACTGTGCAGCACTACGCGGATTACGCGCCATATTTCCCGTTGGTGCACCCATCGCCACTCAACTATGGTTGGCTCCATAAAAACTCGTGGTTCGAGCAGGACGTGGTGCCGGCTTTGCAACAACAGGTGCGGTCATTATTACAGTAACCTGGGAATTACTCCACACAGAAAAAGTGGTTCAGCATTGCGCATGCTGAACCACTTTTTTTTGATATGCGTAGTGATACGCTTACTGACTGATTACAGAACAAAGTCCAAGATGATCCAACCCATCACGCCCAGTATCGCTAAACCAGCAAAGTTAAGGGCGGAGAAGCCGAGAAAGAAGCGTCCTTGGCCGTGGTTACCAAAGTCGGTGTACTCTTTGAACACCAGCAAGTTGCACATCGAACCCACCACGGTGCCCAAACCGCCAATGTTAGAGCCCAAGAATAGGGCTTCCTGGAAATTGGTGAATTTCCCAATCAGCACCGTTGACGGTACGTTGGAGATAAATTGGCTGCTAACCAGGCTGGTGAGGTAGACGGAGTGCTCGCTGGCCATGAGTCCAGATACCAGCGCGACCACCCATGCATTTGCCGGAGTACGCTCACGATGACGAAGAACCCCGCAAAGGTGAGAACGATGGCGTAGTCCACGTGGAGCATGATGTGTGGGTCAAACGCCAAGGCCAATACGATGGCGGCGATTGCGCAACCCAGGACGGAATGAAGCCCAGTACACCAATGAAGATAATCAACGCTACTACGCAGGTGATGATAGTGGGCCGCTTTTGAATCCGGATATCGCGAACGGGGACCGATGGTAATGGTTCCTTTTTAATAAAGAAAATAAAAATTGTCAGTAAGATTAGGCTTGCGATTAATAGCGGAATTGACCAGGTAAAGAAAGTACCCACATTAATATGGTAATGGTTCATCAAAAAGATGTTGTGCGTATTACCGAAGGGGGTGAAGGCACTCCCGAAGTTAGCCGCCATGCCGATCAAGGTCACCGGCAGAATCTCTGGTAGCTTGAACTTTTTGGCGATGCGCAGGTATAGAGGAATCAGCGTGATGACGGTGACATCGTTGGTCATGAACATACCGGCTACCACCGCCAGGAGCACGAACATCCACGTCAGCTGCCGGGTAGATGTGGCCAGGCTGGTGAGTCGGTACGTAAAGTAATCCAGGATGTGGAGGTACTCAAACACCTGGATGATAATCATCATTGCAAGAATGGAGAATAGTGTGGAAAAGTTAATGTCTGCAAGGCGTGGCCTAGCAAAGAATAGACTAATCACTGCCAACACCGCGGTAATTTGGAGTACGTGGTCCTTGGCAATATTTTTGATTACGGTCATGGATTAACCCTCTTCGAAAATTGACTCAACGATAATATTTTGCACTTAAAAAAAATGTGTGTACTACCGGGCTAGTGTAAAACTATCGTAAACATCGGGGCCATAATGTTTACAAACCAACGTATTTCCCGGGAAATAATAACGATGTGGAAGGCTAATAATCTCAGAATGGACGAAGGAAGCACTTTAGTGTAAGCTTGCCCAAACTAGTGGAGGAGCAATTAATGACAACAATCGACGTAATTGCTGAATATATTGATCAAAAACCCGCCGCGGCCAAATCATCCATGAATGATTTGTACCAACTCTTGTTGGCAATCATGCCTGGTGCCGAGCGCAGGATTAGCTACCGGATGCCCACGTTCTTTGTTGACGGCCAGCCGGTAGTCTACTTTGATGCACACGACGGTTATACCGGTTTCTACCCAACCTCAGCTCCCATTAAGGAATTTGAGTCTGAACTTAGTCAGTACCGGCATAGCAAAGGCGCGGTGCATCTGCCGTGGGATCAGCCCTTACCGGCACCTTTGCTTACCAAGATGGTGCAGTCGCGGATTGCCAGCATTAAGGCGGGCAAGGCACATCCCCAACGCGTCACTCGTGCTGCTGAGCCAATGACGGACGAAGTCGCTCAGGCGTTGGCAGCGGCTGGTTTGCGCGGACAGTACGATGCCCGGCCGTGGTATCAGCGTAACGATTATTTACGCTGGATTGGTGCGGCCAAGCAACCGGCCACGCGGGCACGCAGGTTGGCACAGATGTTGTCGGAGTTGCGCGCAGGTGATGTTTACATGCGGATGGCCTGGGGACCCCGCAAGTAGTATGACCAGACACAAATAGAGGGGACTTAGCCGCAACAAGCACGTTGCGGCCAAGCCCCCTCTATTTATTTAGCTAGTTATTGACATTAGTGGTAGCGTTGTGCGGATTAGTCGTTGGTTGCCGACATTTCGCTACTGTTAGCGGTGGTGCTGGTTGGGTTTGCGCTATCCTCGCGTTCCTCGATGGCACGTTCAGCCGTGTCGTCAGTCTTAAAGGACTGGCCGGACAGTTTAGCGATGAGGATACCACCAATCAGGCCAGCTGCCAGGAACGGAACAAAGTCCATTGAGATGGTGAACATCGGAATGTAGCGAGTGGCGAAGGCGTCGATGGTCTTGAAAAATGACATGTTAGCCAAGAACGGTGGCAGTGCGTGGATAGCATCCAGGATGGCGGGAATCAGGGTTAGGCCCACCGTCGTCCGGTAAACGGTACGCTGCTTGCCGATGAATGGGTGGAGCATCCCGAGCAAAATCATGGCCATTGCCAGAGGGTAGAGTAGCATCAGGATTGGCGTGGATAGGGCGATGATGGTGTCCAGGCCAAAGTTGGCAATCAGGAATGAGCATGAGCAGGTAAAGAGCAGGAACTTACCAAAACCAATCTTAGGAAAACGCCGACCCAGGTCTTGGGAGAAGGATGTTACCAGGCCGATGGAAGTGGTGAGACATGCGATGATGGCCATGGCTGCCAGGATGCCCGTACCGATGATACCAGTGTAGTGCGTCATGATGGCGCTGAAGGCAGGACCACCGTTGGAATAAACCTTGGTGAACTGGAGGGAAATAACACCCAGCATGATTAGGCCGAGGTAGATGAGGCTTCAAGCCCCATGGAAAGCGCCCCAACTTTGGCCACGTCACTGGAACGCTGACCAGCCTTGAGAATACCGAAGTGCTTGAGTGCGGCCACGATGGTAACCCCAAAACCGAGTCCGGCTAGAGCATCCATGGTGTTGTAACCCTGCAGGAATCCGTAGGTGAAGTTGCTACCAGCCTTGGTGGCGTGGGTAGCGGCTGCCAGTGTGGAGCCGTCACCTTTGATTAAGAATGCTGCGATGAACACCGCAATCAGGAGAATCAGCAGCAGTGGGTTGAGCAGCTTACCAACGTAGTTCGGCATCTTGTCCGGGTTCTTCGATAGGAAGTACGTGAGGCCAAAGAAGATGGCGGAATAAATTAGTAGCGAAATTTGTTCGGACCCCTTGGGAATGAAAGGCAGGATGCCGATTTCAAAGGAAGTGGCGGCAGTACGGGGGGATGCGAACAGCAAACCAAGCGTTGCGTGCGTCGCGATGAGGAAGAAGAGGGCAAAAATTTTGCCGGCTGGACGCGCCAGTTGGTACATGCTGTCACTTTCGGTCATGGAGATGGCTAGGATGGCCAGCAATGGTAGCAGGATGGCCGTGATGATAAAACCAAAGGTGGCCGGAATCCAGTTACCACCAGCGGCTTGTCCGAGGTGAATGGGGAAGATCAGGTTCCCGGCGCCGAAGAAGAGGGCGAAGAGCATGGAACCGAGGGTTAAATATTGCTTTTTAGTGAGATGCTTTGTCTGTGATTTCATTTCCATAATGGTGACCTCCAAAAATAATAGCGTATTGAAACAATTGGGCGTAGGTGACTTGGCCGAGCACCCGGACAAAAAAAAGCGCCCTTAGTAAACCGTTAGTTTACTAAGGGCGCCATTGCGCTTTACCACCTTAATTCGTTTATCCGTCACCGAATAAACCTCGGAGAGTACGACCGTGACCGGTTCACGGTGATACTCCATTGCTGTAATGGGCGCAATCCCAGTCGCCACTTCCTTGCGGTCGCAGCAACGACTCATAGCCTACTTTCACCGGGTTAACGAGGTCGCTTCACACTGACCGCGACTCACTGACACGCGCTACCGATTACTCTGCTACTCTTCGTCTTTGTTTCAATTGATGTTGGTACTAAGATAAATTAAATAAATGTGAAAGTCAAGAGAAAAACCAAAAAAAATCTCATTTGTTGATTCGACCATTGTGCGCATTACCATTTTTAGGACGAAGGTGGGGGCCGAACACGCGGGTGGGCTTTGGGACTGCGGGTTACGTGCCCTGCGCCGTAGGTTGCTACGGTAGTGGTCAACGACCGACGCTGCCTACCCTTACTGTGGAAACTACGCCTGTGGGTACGAAGCCTCCGCCCCAACGCCCGCCCAAGTTCGTGGGCTCTGATTCTGAACTCGCCTGCTATACACCTAAGTTAGTGCATGGTACAGGTTTCGCTATTATCGCAAACATGCGGTATCGTGTCGTCTAGGTGCGTTCTCGTCTCCTAGTCTTGGATTATGATACGCCTCTGAACGTAGCGATGAACATCTACCATTGGTCGTACCGGCGTGGTGGTGGAGTTTGAGCGGCTGGTCCCCACGATGGCTGTATGCCCGTAGTTCTGGTTGAATTAGTGCCAGTAGTGCGTCAGCACGTACTGGCAGTTATGAATTACAGAATCAAATTGGCTAAACCGAGTGGTTTTCTCGGGCTACGGCAATTCGCGGTAGCCCGGAACTGGCGAGAGCGTGAGGCTCACAGCTCCGGTCGCGGGGGCCAGCCACTCAACCGGAACCACCACGCCAGTACGACCAGCCACTAGCAGCGGTCCACAAAGTCGCAGTACGCCACAGCGCCCCCGCCAGCCAGAACCGCCACGCCCAGTGCCAATTATTTGCATTTTTGGTCAGTATAAGCGTTGGCTTTTTACCGTTTTGGGTCTATGATGAACGTGTAGAAACATTAACGCGAACAAGTTACATGCTCAAGCCCCCGCACCGTTTGGGGCATACGACCCGTACATGAGAAAGTCATGTGCGGGTCGTTTTAGGTTCGGGGTGTATAACTCGTCGCCAGGGAGGTGCGTTCAGTATGTACCGTTTCTTTGGGCAACCAAAATATGCTGGGGTTGGTCACGGCCAGAGCCCCATTGGGTATGAGCTGTTTATACGGCAGCTTGTTAATGGTCAGTGGGTATTGCCAACCGACTTTAACGACATCACCGCCGAGACCCTGCACCAACTATTAACGGACGTGATTTTGACGATGCACCAGTCCGTCGAAATGCTCTCGTTTAATCTCGAGCAAAACCAATTTGTCGACCCGGTTTTTTTTGGATATGGTGACTGACGTTCAGGACCACACTAAAATTAACCTGTTCACTGAACTTACGGAGCGGCTAGCCAGTGGCATCAGTGCAGAATCTTTAGTGCGCGCAGCATGTGCTTTTCACAAACGTGGGCTCTTAGTTTGTATCGATGACGTGGGCACAGGTCAGAACACTCCCCAGATGGTGCTCAGCATGAATGGCTCGGTGGATGAATATAAGTTCGCATTCCAAGACTTTCGTCCGTACGACAATATTCGTTCTATCGAACCCCAACTAGATTTTTGGTACCACTTAGCCCAACGCGATCACAAAATGCTGGCAATTGAGGGGGTGGAAACCAAAGCCGAACTAACGGAGATACAAAACAAGTATAACTACGACGTGGTACAGGGTTATCTATTGGGACGGCCAGTATTGCTCAGTAGCGCTACTGATAGTAATTAGTTAGTCGCGGGGGAGCGGAAGAAAACTGCGCAACAGCCAGGACCAGTATGGCTGGCCAAAACGGTACCCACAGGCATGGCGGTGATCTTCGCGGTGGGTAGCTCTTTGCGGACGGCTTCGACCAGCTGGTCCGTAACGGTTTGCTCCGCGCTGCTGACAACCATGACCGTTGGCTGGTCGGCGTCTGCTAGGGCAGTACCCGCCTGTTGGGCCAGAAAACGGAGCGACTTGCTGAACGTGCGCACCTTTTGCTTCACCACGATGGCGCCGTCTTCCTGCAACACCAAAATGGGGTGCAGGTTGAGCAGTGAGCCAATCTTGGCCGCGCTGGCTTCAACCGACCGCCAGCCACAAGGTACCGTAAGTTATCAATGGTTACGACGTGGTGGTACTCATTGCGGTGCTGCTCTACCCAATCGGCGAGGTCCTCAGGGCTAGAGCCAGCGTCACGTTGCGCGATGACATCAAGCAACATCATGCCGAGGCCGCAACTAGCAGCGCGCGAATCGGCGATGGTAATCTGGGCCTGGGGATGCTCTTCTAGAAGCACCTGTTGTGCCTGAACGGCGCTCGCGTAAGTGCCGCTCAGTGCACTGTCAAAGGCCAGGTAGAACACGGGAATGTTGTCCACGACGTACGGTTCAAAGGCGTTGATAAACTCGCCCACGCTGACTTGCGAGGTGGTGGCGGTACGGCCGTTGGCAAGCTCGTGGTAAAAGGATTGCATGGCGGCAACGTCGTCAGTCGCGATGTGTACTTCTTGCTCGCCGATGAGTACGTGTAGCGGGACGACGTCGACGTCGTGTTGCTTAAACGAGGCGCGCGGAAGGTCGCACGCGGAATCCGTGATGATTTTAAACATACTGTGCCTGCTTTCCCGCCGGTCTACGCCGGCGGTTTTTTTTAATGGTTGTTTTGCAAAGATGCACTTGATATAGCGGTCTTTGGTGCCGCTCTGTTCCTCCACACTGTATCGTAGGTGCGCGGACGGGTAAATAGTTTTTGGGGTACGCGTTACACGTGTCAAGATTGATGTCACGGATAGGGAAGGATGCCGCTTGTGCGTTCATCTTTGGCCATTTAATAAATTTGGTAACACGATGTACTTTTAATTAATTGCTAATAGAGCGTGTCATTCTGAGGTGGGTGACCTATAATGTGGTTGTAGCAAGTCAAACAAATTATGGAGGTAATGATCATGGCAGCAGAAGCTGAAAAGACTTTGGTGCTAGACACACCGATGAAGGATGTTTTTGACTGGAGCGATAGTGAGGACGCGGTGCGTGACGCATTGTGGGACCACTACATGGAGGCTAACAACCACGACACCATCAAGACTGAAGAGCAGATGAAGCCGATTATGGATTACACTGACGACCAAGTGAAGGAATTGGCCGAGAAGGAACTGCACTAGTTCCTGCCAAATAGAAAAAAATAACGTGTAAAGGGGGCTGACTGGATGGTTAGCCCCTTTTGCGTGGGGCAACACAGTTACTGTGTGTTCAACCTGGGAGCCAGTGACGATGACGTTTTGTGAAACGGGACGAGTAAGATATACTGACTGCAGGATATTTCCCGGGTAATAAAAGTCAAGTAGAGGGCAAAGCATATGGAACGAACCATTAATCACGACCAAGTCTTACTCAGCCAACCAGCCGCACCGGCGACCACCACGGACGCTCCGGTAGTCACCGACCTGCTGGACACACTGTCAGCGAATAGCGACCGTTGTGTGGGGATGGCGGCCAACATGATTTGCGTGAACAAAAACATTATTGTGGTGCAGATGGGACCGGTAGCGGTGCCCATGGTTAATCCGTGGTTATCCCACGAAACTGGGGCGTTTACCGCGACGGAAGGGTGCCTGTCTTTAGACGGTGAACGTTCAACCACTCGATACCGTGAAGTGGACGTTGACTACATGGATGCGCAGTGGCGTCCCCAACACCAACACTTCTCTGGATGGATTGCCCAGATTATTCAACACGAGGTCGACCACACGCAGGGCCGGTTGATTTAGTGCTGCTTGCACCGGCTAATGTTTGAAATGAAGTACAATTAGTGGATGGGTGTAGTTCATTGCCAACAAAATTGACCCGCCAAACCATTGCAATAGTGGTTTGGCGGGTCAATTTTTCGCCCTGAATGCGCTGCGGTTATTCCGCTGAGTGTCTTAGCACGCTTGTGACGGCAACTAGGCAAGTGTGTTCGGAGTATGCCGCGGGTTCCGGCAACGCCTCCAAATCGTTGATATAACGGCACCTGGTGATGCCTAAACGGTGTTTCGCATGAAACATCACCTATTCCCGCTCCTGCACCCGCGGTAGACGCGTGGCCAGCAACCAGCCCACGACACCCACCAAAGCAAAGCTGGCAAAGGTGGCGCGGAAACCGCTCACTGCCGAGCCAGTACCTTGTTGTACGGTTTGTAGAATCATCGTGGCCACAGCCACCCCTAAGGATCCCAGCAATTGACGCACGGTGGTGGTGACCGCGGTGCCGTCAGCGATGAGGTCACGGGGCAGGGCGTTTGCCCCGGCTGTTACGGAAGGCATCATGACGAACGCATTGCCGGCTTCGGTGACCATTGCGCAGATGATGGCTAGCCACAGTGGCAGGTGACCGACTAGCAGGGTCATCAGGGTAAAGCCGATAACGATGAGCGTCATCCCCGTCAGCGCGACTTTGCGTGGCCCCAAGCGGTCGAGCATTTTACCCGCCCGTGGGTTCAGCAAGCTGAGTCCCACGGCCGCCGGCACTAGCGATAACCCTGAAACCAGCGGGCTCACGTGCAGCACGTTTTGGAAGTACAAAGGCATGATGATGGTGGTCACGATGAGGGCAATGTACGAAATGCCCGTCATCAACACCGACTGCGTGAACAACCGGGTAGCGAAAACTCTCAGTTGGAGGATGGGGCGTTCCTGATTTAGTTGTCGACGCACAAACCAAATTGCGCCCATGCACCCCAATACGGTGATGATTCCTAACGTGGCAGTCATCCCCTGGTTAGTGGCGCTGCTGAGCACATACAGTAGGGCCGGAAAACTAGCGGCAAGCACAACCGATAGCCAATCGAGCTGGTTGGGTTGCAGTGGCATGACGTCTTTGATGGTGATAAACGACACGACAAAGACGGCAACTGCGATGATGAAGAACAGGGCGAAGAGCGCTCGCCACGGGAACCAGGTCAGCAGAACCCCGGAGATAATCGGGCCGACAGCAAGGGCCGACCCCATCACCAGCCAGCGACACCCATGACCGCACCCCGACGCTCTTGCGGGGTGATGGTGAGCATTACTGTCTGGTAGCTGGGGAAAATGATGCCGACCGCGACGGCCTCGAGCAGGCGGCCGGTCATTAGTAAGGGGAATGATGGTGCCCAGATGCAGAGCAGGGTGCCGAGTGCAAAGACGGCGACGACGCTCTGAAACAGGTGCTTAAACTTCATGTTGCTGAGCAACCAAGGACTCACCGGAATCATCAGGCTCATCACCAACATGAAGCCCGTTGTCAGCCATGCGACGGTGCTGGCTCCGAGGTGGAAACTTCGCATGAACGCGGGGTAGGCGGTACTTAAAGCTGACTGGGAGATGGACATGGTGAAGGTGCCAGTCAGTAATGTCGCCACGAATGCTTGCCGGTGGCGACCGGAAATGGTGTTGATTGATGTGGACATAAGAAATCACTCCTTCGATTGATGGCGTAGAGCGCCTAAACTACGGGTTGGATGTTGTCGTTGTAACAACGACAAATTTATTATAGTGCTTTTTGACGGGCGACTAAAATACGGCACCGCTGCTGTAGGTGGACATTGAAAATCCCCCGGGGCCACGCAAGGCCCCGGGGGATTAACGCTATTTATGCAAAAATACCTTTTTGGTGGTGAATGATAATTCCGGTCAGCCACATAATCCCGGCAAAGATTGCGGCCAGAATGAAGGCAAAGTGCCAGTCAAGGTGGCTACCCACGACACCGAATAGCACGGGGCCCACGGCGGCAATGAGGTAGCCGGCCGATTGTGCCATCCCCGAAACGGCGGCGGTTTCGCGGTGGTTGGCCGACTTCTGCGCGAAGAACACCACGGCCAGGTTGAACGAAACCCCATTGCCGAGCCCCATAATGATGGCGGCAATCATGCTGAGGCCAAAGTTGGCGCCAGCCACTAGTGTCAGCACCAGCCCGATGATCAGGCCGCCACCCATAACTGCAGCTGTGCTCTGCACACCCCATTTAGTGTTGGCCACGAGCGGTACGATTAACGAGAAGGGCATCCCGCAAAGCTGGAAAACCGTCACGAGGAGGCTGGCTTGGCTAGCAGTCATGCCAAAGCTGATATAGGCGGACGACAGCCATGTAAGTAGCGAGTAGAAAATGATGGCCTGGAGCGAGAAGAAGATGGTAATCAGCCAGCCGGTTTTGGTGCCCCAGACGGACCGCTTACTCTCGGCCAGTACGTCGTCCTCACTGACCTCAGGTTCGGCGTTTGGTAGTTTAACGGTGGCGGCAGGGATCCATCCAAGCAGACTAATCAGTGAAACTACAAACAATCCTACCTGAATAGCCGTAAGCGATGCGCTATCCACAAACAGACCGACGATACCGGTTGCAAGGGCACCGGCAACCATCATGGTCGTGGTGTAGTACGACATCCCGCGCGTGGTGACACCGGTGTAGTGGGCCTTGATGGACGCGGGGAGGAGTACGTTGGCGCTGTCGATACCCAACCCGATGAGGAAGGTACCGGCAAACAGCCCCGCGGCGTTAGGCAGGATTCGTAAGGCCATGCCGAGTGATAGCAACGCGGTGAAGAACAAAATTACCCGTTCAATGCCAAAGCGTCGGGCTAGGCGCGGAAATAGCGGCGACGCGACCGCGAACGTCAACATGGGGATGGTGGTAATCATGCCCGCAGCGCTGGTCGATAACCCGAGCTGTTTTTGCAAAGCGGGGATGAGTGACGAGATTGCGGTGATGGGGATCCGCATGTTCACTGCCAGTAGGATGATGCTCCAAACAAAAAGATTGCGATTTTTCACGAAAATGCCTCTCAGTATAGAAGTTACAGAAAATAAACTATTTATCTATACTAGTTTAAGCCGCCGCGGGAAGCAACGTTCAAAACGCCTTTGCCCAGTAAAAGCAGTTAATTGCGTGGCTAGGCTGCTGGGGCCTGTTCATCGCCGACGGCCGGTTCGGTGAGCCGCACCCGTACCGCCAGCGTCACCACGACCAGTATGGCGGCCACCACGGCGTAGGCAATCCATGCGGTGGTTGTGTTAATGAGGTTAGCAATCGTGAGGAAGAGCCCCTGGCCGATGGGCACACCAATCATGCTGGCGGTGGTGTCCACGCCGCTCATGGCGGCTAGTTGCGATTCGGGGACGAGGGTCATGGTAATGGCGGACAGCCGCGGGTTGATTTTTGCGATGGTGTACGCCATGGCAAAGATGGCGAGTAGCATCATCACCACGTTGCTGTGTTGCCAGCTCATAATGCCGCCCAGCGCGGCCATGCACCCCATAGCGAGGGCAAAGATGGACAGGGTGCGGTAGCGGCGAAAGATATCCTCCATTAGGAGCGAACCCAAAACAATGCCTAGTGAAAACAGGATGTTCACCACCGCCACGGTTGTGCCAAAGTTACCCAGCCAGAGCGTCCGCCGGTGGAGTAGCGTGAGGTTGATGAGCGCAGTGACGTAACTGGCCAGAATGTTGGCGGGGATGGATAGCAGGATAATGGATAGTAGGAAGTGGTTACGTTGCAGTAGCTGCCAGACACTCAGGAGCTGGTACGTAGTCGTGGTCGGGGGCCAACGTGTTGCCAGTCGTGATCAACTTTGCTCAGGGTTGCATGGGCGTGGTGGAAGACGACGGCGCTGCAGACGAAGGTTGCGGCGTTAATGAGGCCGAAGAGGACGTAGTTGTGGTTGAGGATGACGATCACGCTCGCACCCACGGCCTGGAAAATCATTTGGACGGTTTCCGTTGCGGCTGTATTGAAGCCAAAGGCACTATTCAGGGCGGTCGTGGGCACCAGACGCTTAAATAGGGGGATGGTGAGCCCGTTACCGTATTGCCCAATGGTGTCAGAAACGATGTTAATAAGTAGCAGCAGGAGAAACAGGCCCACGGATGCCGTGTGGCTAATAGCAACTGCTAGTAGCACGAAGAGGGCGGCCTGAGTATAGCGTACGCGCATAATCCACCCGACTTTGCGTGGGGTGTTGTCAGCCCAGTAGCCGGTGATGATACCCAGGAGGGTGGGCACCAATCCGGCCATTGACGCCAAGGACACTGCCAAGCTGCTGAACGGCAGGCTCGCCGCGTAAATAATAAAGACAATGTTGTACAGACTGTCACCGATACTACTGAGTACGGTAGCGTTGGTGATGGTGCGGAAACCTCGGTTGGTTCGGTATTCGTGCATGGCAGTCACCTTCCTTTGCTTGTACCCACATTATCGGTGGAGTACAGTGAGGATGCGCGATAATTATACTATTCGAAAAAAAGAGGTGGCGGGAGTGGAAAACGGTGAACTGTTTCGGGCGATGCGGCGCAACCACCGCATTACGTTGGCACAGGTTGCGGATGAGCAAAACTCAGTGGCAACCATTAGTAAGTTTGAGCGGGGAATAAGCGACATTGGTTTGTCACGGTTTTTACACTTGTTGAATCGGATTGATACCTCAATGGAAGAATTTTTATTCCGTAAGGCGTTAGCAGACGGCCATGCAGTGATGAATCCGCGCGGTGAGCATGATTTTAATAGCCAGATTGACGTCAACTTCGAGCACCGGGTGTCAGAATTGGGCGATATGACTACGCGTGAGGTGACGGATGACGAAATCGCCACGTTACAAGCGGAGATTGAGTTGTGGGAACACCCACTTGACCATACACCGACCCACCGGGAACGCTTTTCCGCACTGGTGTTACGCTTCTACGAGTTGACGCTGTTGGCCAATCGGCGCCATTACCAGCAGGGCAGGCATCCGGATCAAGTGGGACTGGGACGATTGAGCGGCGAACTAAACGACTTGGTGCGGCCATTTGTTAGTTATCTGCGGCATGTCGAGCGGTGGGGCTACTTTGAGTTATATTTTTTTTGGCTTGTTACATACGGGGATTGATAACGAGACGGAGCATGAGTTACTACCACTTGCACTTAAACGTTCGCGGATGGACAAGGGGTTTAACTCTGTTTCAACAATGCGCTTTTGGATGTTGTTCGGAGCGTTTACCGATTTTATTAACGCCCGGCAGTTTCAGTGGGCGCGGGAAGCGCTGGACCGTGCGGAACAGGATTTACAAACTGAACACAACCTGAACATGGCCAACCTGTTGCTATTTTGCCGGGGTTGGTACCGCATCATCCATGATGACGTGGATGCAGGGACAAAGCTTTGTCAGCAGGCTATTAGTATTGAGCACATCCTCAAGCAGGACAATCAGGGTGTAGGTGATCTGGCTAACGTACTGCCGTATGTTTTGGCTAACCGTGATAATCCGGGTAGCGGCGCCTACTTTATGTAGTAATGACGAGTAAAAAAAATAATTGGGGCTGTAAAAAGGCGGTTAGCTCCCGATATACAAGACGCATCAGTGGAAATCCCGAACTTAGGATTTCTGCTGATGCCGTCTCGTATGTTATGGAGCTGCCTTTTGGCGCGCGACCACGATTTATCGTTCGTGTGCTAAAGGCTTCTGTCACAATCCCGTTGGCAATTATTTCCCGGGAAATACCTCATTAGGATTCGTGCCACAGGAACCGCATGGCGGCATCCATCACCCGGTGGTTACGCCGAATAATCAGGTGGTGGCTAGCATCGTGACCATACACGGTCATCTCGCGGTAACTACTGAACCGTGGACCCATGGCTGGCCACAGCGCCTCGCTGGAGACATTCGCTACTTTGCCATCACTATTCGTCCCGTGCCAGTGACTGTCACCCATGATGTTCAGAACGTGCACGCCATCTGGGAAGAACTGGGCGTTGCGGACCAACTCACGGTACTCAGGGTGCTTGATAAGGGGCTTACCGTTACTGAGGATACGGTTCGCGTGTGGGAAGTCGTCCCGACGGTAAGCACCGTCGTAGGGGCCCGCAACCAGAACCGCCCGCCGCAGTTGGAGCGGTTGGCTGTGGCTATACGCCGTTAGTAGGTCGAGCGTACCCCGCGAATGGGCGATGGCGTCAAAGCTGTGTACATGGTACCGGTTGCGTAGCTGATCGAGTAAGTGGTTGAGCCACGTAGCGTTACGGTCCCATGACGCACGATTGTTGGCGAAAACGACCTTGATGAGCGGGTGGCTCATGGTACGGGTCCAGTCGCCGTAATAATTAATGCGCTCACCGTTAATTACGGCGGTCAGGGCGTACTGTGCTTTGTGTTTCTGTTCGGCCAGGTCGATGAAGTGATCATATGTGCGTTCGCCCGCGTGGAAGCCATGGATGAGGAGTGTTGGCCGGTGGTAGCCGCTATCTGTGCTAGCTTCAGTTGAGTTGGTATGTTGTTGGCCCCCGGCACCCAGAATGAGGACAAAGGCAATTAAGGGTAATATGAGCATCAGTTTCCTCTTCATCATTCGCGACTCCTCTCCTAGGCTTAATAACTAACCCCAGTTTAACGGTAAATGTAGATGTCGGCTCGGGCGATGGACTGAAATTATCGAAATCCTACAGTAGATTAATAAATCTCAGAATAGGGTAGCGGTCAACGGACTACTGTTATTTGGTTGGCGGTACGTAGTAAATGGGCGCAGCCCTCAACAAACTAGTTGGTTGTGGCCTGTCATGCGCTTTGTTATTCTATATTTATGTATAACAAGCATACTTAAATTGACTTTCATCAAAGAGTTTAATTGCTGATAATCGGACAATGGTCTGGAGCTGGTTATCTTTTTACACATAGCAGTAGGAGTTAATGACCAATTTTGCCTCATGTGCGGCTTAAACCACATGGGCCGAAATAGTGGGTTGCGCGTGAATTTTACGTGACTAAAATGGGACAATGTATAGCTCGAAAATTACTGAAAGTACCTGGGGAGATTTTGTAAATGAAGAATTTTGCTGAACGTCATGTCGGTGCATTAATCGCATGGATTGTGGTCGTATTGGCGGCGGTATTATTTATGCCGGATACCTCAGCACTGGTCACAAAGTATGGTCAAACCAAGATTCCGAGCACTGCTCAGAGTCAGATTGCCGATACTTTGCATAACAAGTGGGGGCATGGCGAAAATAATACTCGTCAAGTGGTCGTAGTCTTTAGCAACGGCAACGATAAGCTAACTACTACGCAGAAGCGGAGCATCAATTCTACTATTGATAAGCTGCGCGACCACAAGGACCATTACAATATTAAGTCAATGCTATCCGCGCAGGATAACGCTCAGGCTAGGGCACAACTGATTTCCAAGGATAAAACCACGGAATTACTACAGTTGAACATGTCCAAGTCTCAGGGTGTCCGTGCGCAGGCAGCGGCCGTTAACAAGGCGGCCAAGACTGCGGGTGTGAAAACCTACGTCACGGGTAGCGACATTCTGAATGATAACTTCCAGAAGTCGACTGAAGACGGACTCAAGAAGACCGAAGTAATAGCGGCCATCTTCATCTTTGTGGTGTTGGTGCTGGTATTCCGTTCGCCAATCGTGCCGCTAGTTTCCTTGGGTACTGTGGGCGTGGCCATGCTGGCTTCTTTGAGCGTGGTCATGAACCTGGTCAAGTACCTAGGCTTCCCGCTGTCGTCATTCACGCAGGTGTTTATGGTCGTCGTCCTCTTTGGGGTAGGTACTGACTACAACATTCTGATGTACGATCAGTTTAAGGAGGAACTATCCGGGGGACTGTCGGCGATTGACGCTACCCGTAAAGCGCGGCGGATTGCCGGGCACACCATCCTCTTCAGTGGATCGTCCATCTTGATTGGGTTCACCGCGCTCGCACTGGCTAAGTTCTCCATTTACCAGTCCGCTGTCGGTGTGGCCGTGGGTGTTGCGGTGCTGCTAGCGGTTCTCCTGACTTTGAACCCGTTCTTCATGGCAACCATGGGCAAAAAGATGTTCTGGCCAACCAAGAACTTTGATGGTGGGAGTCGGAGCAAGCTTTGGAACTTCCTGTCCAAAAATGCGGTGTTACGGCCAATCCTAGGTATCCTGCTGGTTGGTTTGGTGTCGTTACCATTCCTATTCACCTACAACAACAACCTGAATTACGACACGTTGGCCGAACTAAGCGACAGTTTACCGGCCAAGAAGGGTTTCTTTGTGGTTCAGGATCACTTCTCCAAGGGTACGGCTGAGCCTTCAACGTTGTACATCACGGATGGCAACAAGAAGCTCGACCAGGAGAAGTACCTCAAGATTATTGACCGCGTGACGCGGAAAATTCAGGACAAAGACGGCGTGAAAACCGTTGCGTCGGCCACCCAACCAGGTGGGTCGAAGGTCAGCGCTTTGTACGCCAAGAACCAGTTGAAGACCGTGACTAAGGGTTCCAAGCAGGTCAATAAGGGCTTGGGTACCATCAACAGCGGCCTGCTCTCCGCCAAAAACCAGATTGCGGCTAGCAACATGCAGTCCGGTCTGGACGGGGTTACGCAACTGATTGCCGGAACCAACAAGTTAATCGACGGCAGCAACACTTTGCAAAGTGGGACCAAGTCGCTGGCTAGCGGTGCTACCACACTCTCCAGTGGGGCCAATAGCTTAGCCAGTGGCGCCCAGACGGTTAATAGTGGGACCCAGACCCTGGCCAGCGGCGCGTCGTCGCTGTCGAGTGGTGCCAGCAACTTAGCCAGTGGGGCGAACACCGTGAATAACGGTGTGGGTCAAATTAACTCGCAGTTGGCACAGAGTGCTTCCAGTATGAGCCAGTTAGCCACCGCACAAACCCAGATTGGTGAGCTCGCCAACCAGATGAACAGCGTGAAGTCCGAACTGGCTGGGGCGTCAAGTTTAGTGAGCGAGGCCCAGCAGTTGCAGCCAGCCATTGAGGCGCTGTCCACTTACCGATCACAAATTGATGGGTTGATGCAAGAGCTCAACGGTATGGGCGATTTGAGCACTACCGTTAGCTCCGTCAAGACCAGTTTGACGGGCGTGGCGGGTAACGACTTCAAGTCCGAGATGGCTAACGCGCAGATGATTTCCGCGGCGCAAAGCATCATTGACGACGATACCGCTTCGGCAGCATCCAAAGCCGCTGCTGAGAAGATTAAGGCGGCCGCTACGACCAGCAACACTAATTTATCGAGTAACTTGAGTACCTTGCAAGGCGTCAGCCAGCAGTTCGGTTCGCTGTCGATGCCAACGGCTGATCAAATCGACGCCATCAAGACCATCGCGGCCAAGATGCCTAGCGAAGAGCAGCTGAACTCGTTACAATCCGAGATGGCGCAGCTACCAAGTATGCTGAAGGACGCCAATGCTTTAATGGACTCCGCTTCTGGCCTAACCGCTATGTCGGGTAAGCTGGGTCAACTGACGTCTTCCATCAGCCAGTTACAGGCTGCCTTGAAGCAGCTGCAAGCAGGTACCAATAGCCTGGCTTCCGGTGCCACCACCCTCGCAAACGGTGCGTCATCGCTGACTACCGGCGCGAACACGTTGGCAGCTGGTACGGGCACGCTGGCCAGTGGCGCTACGACTTTGGCTAGTGGTACGACCACGCTGGCTAATGGCGCAACCACGCTGAACAACAGCGTTCCGGCACTGACGAGCGGCTTGTTGCAGGTTAACTCCGGTCAGAAGACCATGTACACGAGCCTCCAGGGCGTTGTGGGTCAGATGCAGCAGTTGCAAAGTGGCCTGGGTAGCGCAAGCGACGGGTTGAACACCATCAGTAAGGGTGTTGCCCAGTCGAACAGCTACCTGATGGGCTTACGGCAGTCTGCGGCGGCGGACGAGTTCTACATTCCAACCAAGACTTTGCACAGTTCAACGTTCAAGCCGGCTATCAAGCAGTACATGTCGTCCGACAAGCACACGACACGGATGACCATCGTGCTCGGCTACAACCCTAGTTCCGCGAAGGCGATGACTGAGGTCAAAGCCATCCAGAAGGAAGTTCAGAATGAGCTTAAGGGCACGGATCTCGACGGTGCAACCGTTGCGATTGGCGGGCAGACGGCCACCACGGCGGACACCCACGATATTGCGTCCGAAGACTTTATCCGGACTGCAGTCATCATGCTTGTTGGTATCGGCTTGGCACTGATGTTCATCACCCGTTCGATTCTCCAGCCAGTTTACATTCTGGGCACGCTGATTCTGGCGTACTTCACTTCCCTCAGCATCACGCGTTGGGTCAGTGGGGCGTTCCTGGGTGAAAAGATGCTGACGTGGAACACGCCGTTCTTCGCCTTCGTTATGCTCATTGCTCTGGGTGTTGACTACAGTATCTTTCTGATGATGAAGTATCGTGAATTCGGCGATAATGGGGGACGGCCGAGCGTGAACATTGTACGGGCCTCAGGTGTGATTGGTGCCGTGGTTATCTCGGCAGCCATTATCCTGGGTGGTACGTTCGCCGCACTGATGCCGTCTGGCGTGCTGACTTTGATTCAGGTCGCACTGGCGGTTATCATTGGGCTGATTATCCTGGTACTCATTATTCCAATTCTGATTCCGGCGGCCATTCACTTAACTTACGATCGCAGTAAGTTAACGGATGACGACGAGGATGACGAGAACCGCAACTAAAATATCATGTTGATGCGAACGACCGCCAATGCAGTGCAAAGCTGCGTTGGCGGTCGTTTTGTTGTGCAATTATAAAGTATCCGTGTGGATTGTCACGCGGGTTGGGTGACGCGGGTCGATATCGGGTATAATACTGCGTAAGTATGTACAGGAGGTGCTCACAGCGATGGGTAGAATGCAACGTAAACAGGAGCAGCAACGGAGCCGAAGCGTGGGACGCCGCAGTGGTGTGATTCAAGGGCAGGCCAAGAAGCGGCACCACCCGGGGCGCTGGGTAGCCGCAATTCTGGGCATTATCGTCCTCGTGATTGTGCTGGGAGTCGTCTTTTTCACACCCCTGAACAACGCGGTACGGACCGCTTCGGGCGGCAACGATACGGTGGCTGATAAGGCCGTGAAGAGTGCTGTGGTCAGCAAGCTGGAGTCCGCCAAGACGGGTAACAGCACGGTCGATGGCGCAATCGATCAGGTGGAGAGCACCATTAAGGACACCAAGGTATCGGCCGTGATGCAGGCGGCCAAGAGTGAATCGTCGATGACGTCACTGCTGGAAAGCAAGGGTATGAACAGCACGCAGGCCAGCGCTGCGGCGAACGCAGTGTACAGTACTAGCGCCCTCGACGGGGTACGGTCTGAGGTGGCCAAGGGTAATTGGTACGGCGTGTACCAGCAAGCCCAGAAGCTATCATCGAGTCAGGGCGTGGATTTGAGTAGTGTGGAGTCAGCGTTAATGCAACAGTAAATTGAAGTGTGGCATCCAACCGTGATGGCTGGGTGCCTTTTTGATATAGATTGGCGGCTCTGGTCGGTGGGAGTGCTGTGAGATGCTACGACTTGGTGGACCGTTCCACGGTGACCGCTACTTGTGGCTGGTCGTACTGGCGTGGTGGCTCCGGTTGAGCGGCTGGTCCCCGCGACCGGTTACGTGCCTCACGCTCACGCCCGTGCCGGGCTACCGCGAATTGCCGTAGCCCGAGAAAACCACTCGGTCTAGCCAATTTGATTCTGTAATTCATAACTGCCAATACGTGCTAGCGCACTACTGGCAGTAATTCAAACAGAACTACGGACATGCAGCCGTCGCGGGGACCAGCCGCTCAACCTCCACCACCACGCCAGTACGACCAACGGCAGATGGTCACCGTTCCGGGTCCAGTCATCTAGGCACTCCAACGGCCATAACCAACATTGCTGATAATTTTATGAACGATTCGACCAACTACTGGCTCAAATAATGGTCTGTCTCAAAATTAACGCGGCCTAACGCACGAGTTCTGAATTAATGCATCTTAAATTAGGGACCCCATACTATCGGGAACCCGCGGA
>NZ_BBAI01000002.1 GCF_001311175.1 Lacticaseibacillus pantheris DSM 15945 = JCM 12539 = NBRC 106106
TTTTCCGGGCAGGCTTGAAATCGCGGCGGAAACACGCCCGCACTTGGCGGGTTGTAGCCTTCGCCCTAGCAGTGGATTACCATGGAGTACCCCACGTAAGCCGCAGCTCACCGGTTCGGCCAACGCTGCCGTCAGCCACCACCGTAGCAACCTACGGCGTAGGGCACGTAAGCCGCAGTCCCAAAGGCCACCCGCGCGTTCAACCCACCACAAGGCTGTTGCCACCTGACTTTTCCACCTGGGTGCCGTACAATTGGTGTATCAATCTTTTCGAGGAGGACACGCAATGTTGGACGTATATCGGCGCAATGCGGCTGGGTCGTTGTACCCTGTCAAAACCATTGCGCCTGGAACGTGGATCAATGTGGTTGCCCCAGATGCCGACGAGCGTACGCGTCTATTGCATGAGGCGCACGTGCCGGAAGACTTTCTATTGTATGGGCTCGACCCTGATGAGGGGGCCCGGTTTGAGTTCGACGAGGACAACGACAGTGGCCTGATTATTTACGATATGCCGACGGTGGTCGCCCACGAACACCAACGGTACAGTTACAAGACCATCCCGCTAGCGATGATCATCACGCCCGACTGCATTGTGACTTTGCATGATGAGCAGGTGCCGCTTCTACAAATGTTTGTGGAGGGTAAAATTGCAGGTTTCAACCCGGCGCGCGGGATGCTGGCGGTGCTGCAGATGATGTACCAGGTCAGCGTTAGTTACTTGGCGTACCTGCGTGACATGAACAAGGAACGTGAACGGACGGAGGCAAAGTTGCAGAAGACGCTACGCAACGAGGATCTGTACGGATTGATGGGTATCCAGCGCAGCTTGGTCTACTTCATGATGAGTTTGAGGACGAATAAAAATGTGCTGGATAATCTTGGTCGGACCCACCAGCTGGGTTTGGCGGAGGATGAACAGGATTTGTTGGAAGACATCGGCATTGAAATCCAGCAGGCTACGGAGATGTCGCAGATTAGTAACTCCATTATTAAAGAAACTGCGGATACATACTCATCCATCATTAGTAATAACATGAACAGCGTGATGAAGTTCCTAACGAGTTACTCCATTATTTTGACAATTCCCACCCTGGTCTTCTCTTTTTATGGCATGAACGTGGCGTTACCGTTCTCCCATTCGGCGCTCAGTTGGGCCATCACAATCTTTATATCCGTTATCATTGCGGCCGCAATCAGCATTGATTTTTGGCGGCACAAATATTTTTAAAAGGAAGTAACAACATTGACGAATCATATTGTTTTATACCAACCAGAAATACCACAAAATACCGGGAACATTGCGCGGACGTGCGTGGGTACTGGGGCAATTTTGGATATCATCAAGCCGATGAAGTTTGAAATTAATGACCACAACGTCAAGCGGGCCGGTTTGGACTACTGGGATAAACTGCAGCTAGTGTTTCATGATAGTCTGGAAGACTTTATGGCAACGGTGCAGGACCGTGACCGCCTGCATTTGATTACAAAGTTTGCCGACACCACGTATTCGGACCGCGATTTATCGGCGACCGACGGGGAGCAGTACTTCATGTTTGGCAAAGAAACGACGGGGTTGCCGGAACCATTCTTACGAGAATATGCGGACCGGTGTTTGCGGATTCCCATGACTGACGGCATCAGGGCGTTGAACCTATCCAACTGCGCCGCGCTAGTCATCTACGAAGCGCTGCGGCAACAAAACTTTGCGGGGCTGGAACGAGTACACGCCTACCCACACGACAAACTCAAGTAAACGTACGTCCGGGCGTTACCAACCACTGGTAGCGCTCATTTTTGTCGTGGGAGTATGGTGGCGGGGCATAACCGGGGTTGCGGCTTACGCGACCTGCGCCGCTATTGCTTCACCCGCACGCTCCAGCCCGTTCCGGGCTTCCCACGAATAATTGCGCCTGAGAAAAATCACTCAGGCGCAATTATTTGCCGCTGTACGTCAATAAGTGCCAGTAAGTGTTGACGCACAACTGGCACTAATTTCCAACAGCGCTTCGGGGTCGTAGCAACAGCGTCTCCGGTCACGACGCCTTCACCCCGGTTAGGCGCCACTGTCGCAGGACCACCCCCAATTGTACGTAAACTTGACAGTGAGTGGTTGGCGGCGGGGATAAATGTAGGCGACTGGGCCGGAACGGGGGCCGCTGTCAGGGGGCTTGCCGCCGTTGGAGCCGCAGGCGACTTACGGCGCGACGAATTCCAAGATTGGCCGGTGGTTTTTCCGGACAAGCTTGGAATCGCGCCGGAAACCGGCCGGGGTTTGCCGGTTGTAGGCTTCGCCCTAACAGCGGCCACCGTGGAGTGCCCACCAAGCCGGAATTTATCTCCGCCGCCAACCCCGCACCGTTGAATGCGACAGTGGGCGCGAAGTCTTGTATAATCGATTAGAGAAATGGGGGCACTAAGCATGGCAAACAGACGCCGCAAAACAACTACTGCACGAAAATCGACCACCAAGCGCACAGCTGGCGGGGAATACACACTTAATTGGGTAGGGGCAATTCTACTACTTGTGAGCGTGCTGACCGCGACCCAGCTGGGCCTCGTTGGTGTCACCTTTGCCAACATGTTACGGATTGTTGTCGGCGATACCTTTGTGGTCGCGGCCTGGCTTCTCGCTATCCTGGGTGCGTGGCTGCTGTTTACCGGCAAGATGCCGCGGATTAAGCGCCGCGTCTGGTGGGGCGTCGCCGTTTTATACGTCGGTGTGCTTCTATGGCTAACGGCCTCGACCATGAACCAGTTAGCGGTACATAGCCACTTTATGTCGGCGTCGTGGACCATTTTGAAGGCCGACTTCCAGCAGCTGACTACCGCCAATCCGATTGGTGGTGGACAAATTAGCAGCGCCATTTATACTTTGACGTACGCCCTAGTGTCTTCGCTGGGCTCCTTCATTGTGGCCGGGATTGCCATCCTCGCCGGCGTAATGATTTTTCTCGGCGTCACGCCCGCACAGTTATTCGACGCGTTGCAAAGCTTTGGTGCGTGGATTGCTGAGGGCGGTCGTCGAATCCGTGATACCTATGTCAACTGGCGTGATGAGCATGACGCCCAGGCCGATGATGACGATGCGGCGGATAAACGTAACGCCAGCCGCAAGCAAAAACGTGCTGAGGCTCAGGCGCGTAAGGCGGACAAAGCCGCTGCTGGTAGTACCGACAAACCTTTACCAACTCCGCATGATCACGACGAACCATTGGTCGGACAGGTTGATAGTCCCGTTGCGGACGACGATTTTCACATCAACGTGCCGTCCTCTGCGGCCCCGACGAGCAAAGTTGCACCCAGCATGACGGTGCCAACACCGGCCGCCTCCGAGCACGCGCAGGATGAACACGCCGAGCAACTGTCTTACGACGACGCCTTTGCCCAAACTGGTGAACCCACCGATGATTACCAACTGCCATCGGTCGATTTATTGTCCCAGCCGCAGCCGGTTGACCAGTCGGAAGAATTAAGTGACATTCAGAAGAACCGTACCAAACTGGAGGCAACCTTCAAGAGCTTCGGCGTGGACGTCACCGTGAAGTCTGCCAGTCTCGGTCCTTCCATTACTAAGTATGAAATTGAGCCCGCAGTAGGGGTGAAGGTATCCAAAATTGTGAACCTGACCGACGACTTGGCCCTCGCGTTAGCGGCGAAGGACATTCGTATTGAGGCCCCGATTCCGGGTAAAAGTTTGATTGGGATTGAGGTACCTAACGCCCACGTGGCGACCGTTGGGTACCAGGAAGTATTCTCTGCAGTCAAGCAACACCCGAACAAACCGTTGGTGGTGCCGCTGGGTAAGACCGTTACTGGTGAAATTGTCACTAGCGACCTGGCCAAGATGCCGCACCTACTGATTGCGGGGGCCACTGGCTCGGGTAAATCAGTGATGATTAACGTCATTATTACCAGCCTGTTGATGACCACCAAGCCAACGGATGTACGGATGATGCTGATTGACCCTAAGAAGGTGGAGCTGTCCATTTACGACGGTATTCCGCACTTGCTAGCCCCAGTAGTGACTGAGGCCAAGCGGGCGCCGGCGGCTTTGAATAAAATCCTCAAGGAAATGGAACGGCGTTACGAGGCCTTCTCGGCTGCCGGCGTCCGGAACATGGAGGAGTTTAACCGCAAAGTCAACCAGGATCCGGACGGCAATGTGCCTAAGATGCCGTTCATTGTGGTCATTATTGACGAATTGGCCGACTTAATGATGGTGCTGGTTCCGAAGTCGAAACCGCCATTATTCGGATTGGCCAGATGGCCCGGGCCGCCGGTATTCACATGATTATTGCGACTCAACGGCCATCCGTTGACGTTATCACTGGTCTCATCAAGGCCAACATCCCGTCCCGGATTGCCTTTGCCGTGTCCAGTGGGGTTGACTCCCGAACCATCCTGGATATGAACGGTGCGGAAAAGTTGCTGGGTCGTGGGGACATGCTGTACGACCCAATTGATATGAACAAACCACAGCGAGTCCAGGGCGCGTACATCCCGTCGGCCGACGTGGAAGCCATCGTGAAGTTTATTACCGACCAGGTGGCCCCGGCTTACGATGAATCGATGATCCCGACTGCTGAGGATGAGCAACCTGACGATCAGGGCGATGCTGAGGACGACCTCTTCGACGAGGCGTTGGCCTTCGTCGCCCAGAAGCAGGGAGCCAGCACTTCGATGCTCCAGCGACGTTTCCGGATTGGTTATAACCGGGCCGCCCGGTTAATTGACGACTTGGAGAATCGCGGCTACATTGGGCCTAGTCAGGGGAGCAAACCCCGGCAGGTTTTTGCCAAGCCTGCGGATGATCAGGGCGACAAGGATGGTCAAAGCGAATAACGTGGCCTAATAAAGGAGAATAGTTTGCGAACAAAAATTACTGATGGTGTGTACCTTAACGTAATTGAATCTAATCAATTTAAAACTACCCGCATTAACGTCCAGTTTTTGGCCCCGTTACGGGCACAGCAAAGTGGGCGGCGTGCGTTGCTCACCAGCGTGCTGGAAACTAACAGTGCCGATTACCCCACGCAGGACCAACTATCTGCCCGTCTGGAAGAGATGTACGGTGCCAGCTTCGGCTTTGGCGTTGCGCGTGAAGGCGCGGTGCACCGGATGGGGGCGGCGATCAGCGTGCTGAATGATCAGTACACCGACCATTCACTGCTACCAGACGCCTTTGCTTTCCTGCAATCCGTATTAATGCGGCCGTTGATGGCGGGTGACACGCTGGATCCCGCAACCGTCGAACGTGAGCGGGATAATATGCTCATGTACTTGGCGTCGTTAAAGGAGGACCGGGGCACCCAGGCGGCCTTGGCGTTACAACACAGTTACTTCGATGATGCCGTTCAGGCCGCCCCTAGCTTTGGGGAGCCCGAAGATATTGACGGTATTGACCCCGCAACGTTGACCGCTGTTTATCACGATGCCATTGCCCATGACGCGATTGAAATCATTGTGTTGGGGCCGGTCACGGTTGATACCGTGATGCCGTTGGCAAAACAACTGGGATTTGCGGCGCGCACGGTCGAACTGAGCACGGGTTACGACCAACCAGTGCAGTTGCCGGTACGGCGCGTCCACGAGCAGGCGGCGGTGCAACAGGCAAAGCTAAACTTGGCTACCACGTAGAGAGTGACGATTGCGGGCCCCAGTACTTTGCCAGCATGGTAGCTAACCAGCTATTTGGTGGCTCACCGCTATCACTGCTTTTCCGGAACGTACGGGAAAAGGCGAGCCTGGCCTACTTTGCTAGCTCCAGCCTGAACCAGCGGCGTCATTTCATGATGGTTCAAACTGGAATTGAAGCTGAGAATCGCTCGGCCGCCGAGGCGCTCATCGCGGAGCAACTGGCTACCGTGGTACGCGGCGACTTTACGGATGAAATGCTCCGGACCATTAAGGACGAAATTTTGAACGGTCGGGAATCAGCGCTGGACAGCCAGCGGTTCCTGATGAATCAAGCGTTAACCGCAGCACTACAGCCAGCAGCGGCAATTGATCTAGCGACCTTTAGTGCGCGGGTCGAGGCCGTTACGCGGGAAGACGTGGCTGCAGCGGCCGCCACGTTCAAGCTCCAGGCGGTGTACTTTCTTGATGGGGAGGAACAATAATGGACGATTCGACCAAACAGTATGCGGACGCGGGTGAGTCCCTACGGCGGGTGACCCTACCTAACGGGTTACGGTTGCAGTTGGTAGTCAAGCCCGATTATCACAAGACCTACGCTGTGTTCACCACTAATTTTGGGGCGGTGGATGATCAGGTGCGGTTGCAGGCTGATGCTGAACCCGTGGTTGTGCCCGCGGGGACGGCGCACTTTCTGGAACACAAACTTTTTGACAAAGCTGACTATGACGCCTTCGACCTGTTTGGGGCCAGTGGGCGTCCGCGAACGCCTTTACTAGCGCCACCAAGACCAACTACCTGTTCTCAACCACGCGTAACGTGATGCACAACGTGGAAATCCTGCTCGACTTTGTCCAGGATCCGTACTTTACGGACGCGACGGTGGCCAAGGAGCAGGGGATTATTGGTCAGGAAATTCAGATGTACGACGATGATCCCGGTTGGCGTGCTTATACCAGCGTGTTGGCCAACCTGTACCCGAACCACCCGTTGAGTCAAGACATTGCGGGCACGGTGGCGTCGATTAGTGAGATCACGCCCGATATTCTCCGGGCAATGCATGCCGCTTTTTACCACCCGACCAACATGGTCTTAACGGTAGTCGGCAACTTTGACGCCGATGAACTGATCCGGGTAGTGGCTGACAACCAGGCGGGCAAAGCTGAAGTCGTTGCTCCACAAGATCGCATCACCCACAGTGATTATGATTTGAGTGTGGTTCAGCCGTATAGTGTGAAGCGGATGGACATCGTGCGGCCCAAGGGCTACGTTGGCCTTAAGGGTGCCACGTCGATTGGTGAGGACGCCGCGGGGTTGCGGTTGGAGCTCGCCACGCGGTTATTCCTGGAACTCATCTTTGGTGATTCAGGCCACACGTACGCTGACTGGTACGACACGGGTGTGATTGATGATACCTTTGGTTACGAATTTACCGTTGGCCGCGGGTATAACTTTGCGTTGTTTAGTGGGGATGCGACTGACCCTAACCGCATGACGAACGCCATTATGCAGGCTCTGCACGGGTTTGAGGATAATCCCGACGTGAATGCCGACCGGTTGGCCCGCTTGGTCAAAGCTTCATTAGGCAAGTACTTTGCGTCATTAAATTCGCTGGAGACTATTGCCAATCAGCTGGCGAGCCGAGCATTTGGTACCACCAACATGTTTGATTATCCGGCCATCATGGCGGACATGCGTCTGGACGAGGTGGTGGCCGCGGGACGGCAGCTGGTAAACGACGATGGGGTGACCATTCTGCACATGCTGCCCGCTACGGAGGAAGAGGCATGAGCACGGCGTTAATTTTAGGCGCATCCGGCGACATCGGAGCCGCTACGGCCCGCGAATTGGCGAAGCAGGGATGGAGCCTGTACCTCCACTTTCACAATAACGAGGACCGCATTAATGCGCTGACGGCTGAATTGGCTGCGGCATACCCCCATCAGGATTTCCTGACGGTACGGGCGGACCTGACCGACGTGCAGTCAGCGGACGCGATTGTGCAGCAACTTTTTAGCGTTGATGCGGTGGTGGTTGCGGCGGGGATGACGTACTACGAGTTGTTTGCCGACACGACCGTCGAGCACTTGACGAACTTGTTGCGGGTGCACCTGTTAACCCCCATGGCCGTCATCCGGCAACTACAGGACAAGTTGGCGGTCAGTGGCCACGGGCGCATCGTGTTTGTTGGGTCGGTCTACGGCGAGGCTGGTTCACCGATGGAGGTGGGCTACAGTACGGTCAAAGGGGCGCAGTCGGCCTTTGCCCACGCGTACGCCCAGGAGGTTGCCAGCCTGGGCATTACGGTGAACGTTGTGGCTCCGGGTGCGGTGGATACTAAGATGAACGCGGAGTTTGGCCGTGCGGCTTTGGATGCGGTCACGGAGGACATTCCGGCGCAACGCTTGGCCCAGCCAGCAGACATTGCGTTCTTTATCAACACTTTGATTTCAGAAAGCGCCGGTTATTTAACTGGGCAAACGTTAAACGTAACGGGCGGTTGGTTACGCTAAAAGCCTAGGGATATAACCATTTCTTAATTCAAGAAGCTGGTGCAGTATGTTAGACTTACTAGTGATGAAACTATGTAAACGGGTGAGGATATAAATTATGGACGAGATCGGCCAGAAGCTTCGTGAAGCACGATTAGAGAAGGGCTACACGCTTGACGATCTGCAGCAGATTACTAAGATTCAAAAACGCTACTTGATTGCAATTGAGGAGGGGCACTTCGACGCCCTGCCTGGCGATTTCTACGTGCGTGCGTTTATCAAGCAGTACGCCCAGGTTGTCGGACTGGATGCGGCGGCCTTGATGGAGCAGTACCAGCAGGATATTCCCGAGGTCAAGCCGGAAAACGTGGTGCCTGATCCAGAGGATAGCCCCACACGGACAACCACTAAGCCGCAAAGTCGGGGAGCTCGGTTACGGCGCTTCCTGCCGCAAATCATTATCGCGGTGGCCGCGGTGGTCATCATTGCGGTTGTGTACGGACTGACTTTAACGTCACAACGGTCAAATGATACGACCAGCGATATTCCGGTCTCTAAGTCCAGCACTAAGGATGATTCTGACAGTATTGCTTCCAGCAAGAAGTCGAGTAGCAAGAGCAGTTCTAGCAGCAGTAAGACTAGCAGTAGCTCTAGCAACAAGGCAGCGTCCAAGTCGAGCAGCAAGAAGACGACTAGCAAGAAATCAAGCAGTAAGTTTAGTATTTCTAAGCCGAGTGTCTCGGGGAGTACCCAGAACTTTACTCTGAGTCACTTCCCGAATAGTGGCAACAAGGTGACGCTTAAAGCTTCATCTGGTACCGCCTGGGTTAGTGTTAGTGTGTCCGGGACAACTACCTGGCAGGGGACGCTGGAGTCTGGCAAGTCGCATACGGTGAGCCTCGCTAGTGGTACGACCGCATTTACGGTCAGCACCGGTAACGCTCCGGCTACCAGTGTGACTATCAACGGTAAGAAGGCGGCCCTTAAGTCCAGCACAAGTGTTGTGCAGACACTCACCTTTGACGCTTCAGGCAGTAATTAATAATTGAGTAGTTTGCAGAATGGTCACGTATCGGGCGGATTGTCTGGTGCGTGACGTTCTGTTTACGGGTATAATTGCGCTGGTGGCCGGTTGCAGGTCGGGACCGGCCAATAAACGAACTTCGTTTTGGGAGGAATTTTTGTGAATTTACCGAATAAATTAACCATGATGCGCATTATTTTAATTCCCATCTTTACTCTAGTTTTAGCGTTGGGTTGGCCCATGGGTACCGTTACCTGGATGGGCACGCGGATTGCGGTGAGTGCTATCGTTGCTATGGCTATTTTCGTGGTGGCGTCCCTGACGGACTTTGCTGACGGTCAGATTGCGCGGCGGAACCACCTAGTCACGAACTTCGGCAAGTTTGCCGACCCATTGGCTGACAAACTGCTGGTCATCACGGCCTTCATTTTCCTGGCAGTGCAGGGAAGCGTTCCGGCGTGGGCGGTTGCCATTATTTTATGGCGGGAACTGGCAGTGACTGGGTTAAGGTTGTTGCTATCCAACGAGGGTGAAGTGCTGGCAGCGGCATGGCCGGGTAAGATTAAAACCACGACGCAGATGATTGCCATCATTTTGCTATTGTTGAACAACGTCGCTTTGCCGCCATCGGTTTCCCGTTGGCCCAGATTTTCTTCTACGTAGCGGTGTTCTTCACCATTTACTCGGGGGTCGAATATTTCTACAAGAACCGCGGCGTCTTTGCCGATAGTTTCTAAATTTAATCAACCGATTATGCGGTGGGTGTTATCGTAGGTTTTGAGCCCGCCATGAACAAGCTTGGGCCAGTGGACAGTTTCCGCTGGCCCAAGCTTGTTCTGGTGATGAGTACTGTTGGCAGTATTAAGGGCAAAGTGGGGGCCGTTACTGCCCAACTTGGGCAAATATGCCGACCAAAAAAAGTTTGGCCGAGGCCAAATTTAATTGTGCTAAACTAAGTGGAAATGCGAAATAACTATTCAAGGGGGTAGCCATGAACGCGGAATTAATTGCTGTAGGTACGGAAATGCTGTTAGGACAGATTGTGAACACCAACGCTGCGTATTTAGCGCGGACGTTGGCCCATCTGGGTATCGGTAGTCGGTACCAGCAGGTGGTGGGCGATAATCAAAAACGGTTAGACGGGGCGATTACCGTTGCGGAAAAGCGTAGCGATATCATCGTCCTGATGGGGGGCCTTGGCCCCACGCCTGACGATCTAACGAAGCAAACGTTGGCGGCACACTTGGGCCGCGAGTTGGTGACGGATGCCAACCACCACGATAAGTTGGTAGCCATGGCCAAGCGCAAGCAGCAGGCCCTCACGCCGAACAATTTGGTCCAAGCAATGTTGCCGTCAGGTGCGACTCCGTTAACTAATCACAACGGGTTAGCCGTGGGTGCATTTATGGAGGACGGGGGACACCGATACGTCTTGTTGCCCGGACCGCCGCGTGAATTCAAAATGATGGTGGATAAAGAGCTGGTGCCTTACTTGCGGGGCAGCAGCAACAGGTACTGGCCAGTGAAACCATGCACTTTTTTTGGTTTAGGTGAATCCGCGCTGGTCACCGAGATTGGTGACATTATCGCCGAACAAGGTAACCCAACCGTTGCACCCTACATTGGTGACTATGAGGTGGAGTTACGTTTAACCGCGCGGGCAGATAACGACGAGGACGCGCAGGCGATGATTGCACCAATGCGGACCGGGATTCTTCAGCGGATTGGTCAGTACTACTACGGGAGCGGTGATAAAACCCTTGCAGCCCACGTGGTGCATGCACTCGAAGACGCTGGGGCAACCATTACTGCGGCGGAGAGTCTAACTGCCGGGGCCTTTCAATCCGCGCTAGGTAGCGTGGCGGGAGCGTCGAACGTGCTGAACGGTGGCTTTGTGACCTATGCTCCGTCGGCCAAAGAGCAGTTGGTGGGTGTTGACGCCGACGTGATTGCGAGTGATGGTGTTGTGAGTGCCGCCACTGCCCAAGCAATGGCAACAGGGGCGCAACGAACGCTGGGTGCCGATATCGGCGTCGGTTTGACCGGCGTGGCTGGTCCCGATGGCCTGGAGGGACACCCCGCGGGTACGGTATGGATTGGCTTAGCGGTTGGTGATCACGTCACCGCCACGGAGTTTCATTTCCAGGGTAGTCGTAATGATGTCCGGGGCCGGGCGGTTAAGTCAGCATTACTCATGGTGTTACAAGCACTTAAAAAAATAAATTATTGTCGTGGGAACATTTGTTCGATTTTTGCTTGTAATTAGGTGAACTGACCGGTATGATGGTTGTAGTGATAAATGTGAAACGAAGGAGGCCGTATTGTGGCTGATAAAGGCGAAACAAAGGAACAGGCCGCACGTCAGGCGGCATTGCAGACGGCGCTAAAGAAGATTGAAAAGAACTTTGGTAAGGGTTCGATTATGCGGATGGGCGACAAGTCCGATACCCGCGTGTCGACCGTATCCTCAGGCTCCCTAGCCCTCGATAACGCTTTGGGTGTCGGCGGTTTTCCTCGTGGACGGATTATCGAAGTGTACGGACCAGAAAGTTCTGGTAAGACCACGTTGGCTTTGCATGCCGTGGCTGAGGTTCAGAAACAGGGTGGTACCGCCGCGTACATCGATGCTGAAAACGCGATGGACCCGAAATACGCTACCGCTTTGGGGGTCAACATTGACGACTTATTGCTTTCCCAGCCAGATACCGGTGAGCAGGGGCTGGAAATTGCCGATGCGCTGGTTTCTAGTGGTGCCATCGACATTCTCATTATCGATTCCGTGGCCGCATTGGTGCCACAGGCGGAAATTGATGGTGAGATGGGGGATGCGCACGTTGGGCTCCAGGCCCGCATGATGTCGCAGGCCCTGCGCAAGCTTTCCGGTCAGATTAACAAGACGAAGACGATTGCCATCTTCATTAACCAGATTCGTGAAAAGGTTGGGGTGATGTTCGGTAACCCCGAAACCACGCCTGGTGGGCGTGCTCTGAAGTTCTACGCGACCGTGCGTTTGGAAGTGCGGCGTGCGGAGCAGATCAAGGAAGACGGCGTGGTAATTGGTAACCGCACCAAGATTAAGGTTGTCAAGAACAAAGTGGCACCGCCATTCCGATTGGCTGAAGTGGACATTATGTACGGGCACGGTTTCTCCCAGACTGGTGAAATTGTCGATATGGCCGTAGATAAGGAAATTATGCAGAAGAGTGGTTCTTGGTACAGCTACGGCGAGGACCGTATTGGTCAAGGCCGTGAGAAGACCAAGAACTACCTGGATGAGCACCCCGACATGAAGGACGAGATTCGCCTCAAAGTGCGGTCTGCGTACGACATGGACGGCATGGGTGAAAGTGTCGAGGAAGAGACTGAAGAACTTGCCGGGGGTACGAAGGACAAGAAGAAGACTTCGGACCCTGAGACGTTGGTTTAGGGTACGTATAACCACGTGAAAAATGACTGATAGTCTGTGAAAGTGTTGCCGCTGAGGCAGCACTTTTTTTAATTGGATAACGGCCGCAATTATCTGCGTAATATTTTTTTTACGAAGTGGGTAACGTTGGGGTATTGCCTAGAGTACCGGGAATTTAATGCCGTTAGCGCGGCTTTGCAAGCGGTTTAATTCCCGCGGTGACGGGCTTAGAAAGTTGACACACCTATTAGACAAGGTTAAACTTAATAGCTGTAATAATCTTTAAAAATTTAAACTAGCATCTGAAATTTGCACAATTTAGATGATGCGGAGGTGAAAACGTGAGTTCAGTAACTCTGATCGCGATAGCCCTTGCCGCAATCATCGCTTTAGCTATTGGTTTAGTAATCGGTTATGCATTACGCAAAAACTGGTATGAAACCAAATTAGACCAAGCCACCGGTACGGCAACGGGTATTATCGCAGCGGCTGAAAAAGAAGCCGCAACCTTGAAGAAGGAAAAGGTTCTTGAAGCCAAGGAAGAAACGACCCGTTACCGAACCCAGGTTGAGGACGAATTAAAGGAACGGCGGAGTGAGGTCCAAAAATCCGAAAACCGCCTACTTAGTCGTGAGGAAAGCCTGGATAAGCGTGACGACACTTTGGACCGGAAGGAACAAAGCTTAACGGATCGCGATAACCACTTAAAGGATCGTGAGCAGGAATTAAACGCACGGGCAGCCAAACTCGATAAGAGTGACGAGGTGCAACGTGCCGAACTGGAGCGGATTGCCGGCCTTTCAACCGACGATGCGCGCGAGGAAATTCTTGCCCAGACTAGGAATGAGTTAGCTCATGACCAGGCACTGATGATCAAAGACAGTGAGGATGAGGCCAAGGCCACTGCTGACCGGACGGCGCGGGCAATTATTGCCGATGCCATCCAGATGAGCGCGGCGGACGTCGTTTCAGACGCCACGGTGACGGTGGTCAACCTGCCTAACGATGACATGAAGGGCCGCATTATTGGCCGTGAGGGTCGGAACATCCGTACTTTAGAGACGTTGACGGGTATTGATATTATTATCGATGACACACCAGAAACGGTGGTTCTGTCAGGCTTCGACCCGGTTCGCCGGGAAGTGGCCCGTCTGGCTTTGGAAAAACTCATTAAGGATGGACGCATTCATCCAGCACGAATTGAAGAAATGGTCGACAAGGCCCGTAAGGAAATTGACGACCAGATTCGCGAGTTTGGTGAACAGACCATCTTTGATTTGGGTATTCACAAGATGCACCCGGACCTGATTAAGATTCTCGGCCGGATGCACTATCGGACTAGTTACGGTCAAAACGTTCTGGACCACTCCGTTCAGGTTGCCAAGTTGGCGGGAGCATGGCGGCCGAATTGGGTCAGGACGAAGCTTTAGCGAAACGCGCGGGGTTATTACATGATATTGGGAAGGCGTTGGACCACGAGGTCGACGGTTCCCACGTTGAAATCGGCGTTGAAGTGGCGAAGAAGTACCATGAGCCTAAGGTCGTGATCAACACCATTGCGTCACATCACGGGGACACGGAACCAACCAGCATCATTGCGGTGTTGGTGGCGGCGGCAGATGCAATTTCTGCGGCTCGGCCGGGTGCCCGGAGCGAATCACTTGAACATTACCTCCACCGTTTGGAGAAACTGGAAGAGATTGCCAATGACTTTAAGGGCGTCGATCACAGTTATGCCATTCAGGCGGGACGTGAAATTCGCGTGGTTGTTGCTCCAGACCAGTTAACTGATGAGCAATCGGTAGTACTGGCACGTGATGTCCGTAAGAAAATTGAAGATGAACTTGAGTATCCTGGCCACATTAAGGTCACGGTTATTCGGGAAAAACGTACCGTTGAGTACGCCAAGTAGGCGGGTATACGGGACGGCGGGGGACGCGACTAGGTCGGGTCCTCTTTTTTTTAGAGAGCGGAGCAGGCCGTTTAGAAAGCAGAGTATAAGACACCAGCACCGAAAGGCCCGAACTTGGTCTTTTGGTGCTGGTGTCTTATATGTCGCTTTCTGGCTTGCGCAGCTCATTTCAATAAGCACGGATAACGCGAGAGTCCGGTAGCATTCACCGCCAGCGATAATAACGCCGTAAAGGTGCCGATCCCAAAACGTTACTTTCCTCTAAAAAAATAAACAATTCCGCAATCTCGGCCTTAGGACCCATGCACCAATTCACCCCTACATGCAATAATATAGACATCATAAAGTGTGGTTTAGTTCAGTTTGGGGGTACGCATATGAATGACCGGGAGCGCATCATTGACCTCATTAAGCGCGGTGTAATTTCCAGCGCAGAGGGCCTGACGTTACTTGAGGATATTGCAAAGCAGGGTGGCGTGACGGGCCGTTCTGGACGGACCATTGTGGTCGACTGGCATGGCGATGATGCAACCACCATGACGACGGCGGCCCGGGTCCGGCAGCATAATGAGCAGGCCGTTTTACGGGCTGAGGAAACGCGGACCCCTAACAAAGGTGCGGCTGGTACACCATCATCATCTGATGAACGTGACGAAGAGCAGGCCACTGTCGGCAAGCGACCGTTACGTTACCTTTTTCGGCGGTCGATGCGTGATGTAATTGACAACGTCGACTGGCACGACGTTGCACGGCGCCTCCCGGGTGGTCAGAACCGGCGTGGGACTAAAACCTTTGACTTTGCCGATTGTACTGCTAGCGTGTTGGCCTTTGAGGTTGCTAACGGTTCGGTACACTACCGTACGTGGGATGAGCCGGGGGTACACATCACGGCTGATGTGCGGGTCTATGGTCGGAACGATGGTGACCCAGCACAGATATTGGCTGATCGGAGCGTGATTCATGCCGACGGTGACAGCCTGTCGTTCCGCGTGCCGGACAAGCGCATTACGGTTGACCTGGACGTGCGGTTGCCGCGGCGTGAGTACGACCACTTTGATACCCAAGTACTGAATGGTGACGTGGCATTTGATGAAATCTCCGGTCAGGATTTTTACGTCAAGTTAGCGAACGGCAATTTGCGGGTGCGGTCATTAAAGGCCAGTATGTTTGAAGTGGAAAACGTGAACGGTGATATCAGCGTTCGTGATTTAGCGGCACAAGATGCCGTGATGAGCACAGTCAATGGTGATTTAACGGTCATTGGTACGGTCAACGCACTCCGCTTTCAGACGGTCAACGGCGTAGCGCGAGCGGATATGAATGCGCCGGTCGAGTCCATTACGGGAGCCTCAGTGAACGGCAACGTTGGTGTCAGCCTACCGCGCAACGCCGCACTTACGGGTCACGTGCAGACCAATTTGGCCGGCTAGTCTTTCAGGCGCATGACGTACCAAACCCGGAAAACGCCCGTCAAGTTGACCTTAACCGCTCGGGCGAAAAGTCGGGTAACCTGTCACTGAGCACGGGTGCTGGGGATATATTAATCTTTGATAATTAGGAGGGACGACGATGCCAATTCTTGGCTGTTTAGCGGCAATTATTATCTTCATCATAGTTGCGGCAATTATCAGTATTTTTGCGAGCGTGGCCTGGTTTCTCATTGAGTTTATTGCGTTACCGTTACTGGTGGTGATGTTAATCGTTTGGCTGATAACTAGTCTAACGGGTGGCGGACGTCATCAAGACCGCCCCGGGCCAAGGAATGACGATCCGGGCTGGCGGGACGATGGCGACTACTCGCAGGGACCGCGACGAGAAGTGCATAACTTGAATGATGATGACGACGAACCAAAACAGTAATTAAAATGACCAGGATGCTATCCGCTCAACGGGTGGCATCCTGGTCATTTACTTTATTGATTGTTGAATTAATTTGCAGCTTTGTGGCGTGCACCGCGAATCGCGGACACCATCATCGGGATTAGTGAAACGATGATAATCCCAATCACGACAAGGCTAAAGTGCTCCTTGACGACAGGGTAGTTACCAAACCAGAATCCTGCAGCGCAGCAAAGTGTCACCCAGGAGACCGCTCCTAGTAGGTTGTACGGTAGAAAACGCCGGTAGGCCATAGTCGAGCTACCCGCGACAAAGGGGATGAAGGTGCGGATGATGGGCATGAAGCGGGCAATCGTGATGGTAAATCCACCCATACGGTCGAACAAACCTTCCGCCTCGTGCAATTTTTCCTCGTTGATAAAACGGCCAAAGAACTTACTATTCACGGCGGCTTTGCCTAAGCCTTAGCCACGTGGAAATTCAACGAATCACCAAGGATGCAGGCCGCCAAAAAAAAGGAAGACGAAGAGCCAAATATTGAGGTGATAGACCGAGTTGGCGGCAAGGGCGCTAGCGGCAAATAGCAGCGAATCGCCGGGCAAGAACGGCAGGATGATGGCCCCTGTTTCGATAAAGATGATGGCAAACAGGATGGCGTAAGTCCAACCGCCGAATTGGTTGACGATGTTTACGAGGTGCGCGTCAATGTGAATCACGAAATCAATGAGTGTTGACATTTTTTTTCCTCCCAGATTTGATACTACCATCTGATTGTACACGAAGTTTGGTGGCGGAGGGAGTTAAGTTTTGGTAAGAGCGGCTGGGATGGGGTGATTTCAGTCCGTGGTCGCGTGGTTGGGGGGCCTACCCGCCAGTCGATTACCCGCTACTACTGGCCAATGACCGCTGCAGAGTGTGGCGGCTGGCGGAGGTCCGGATGAATGGTCCGGAGGGCGGCGTCCACCGCGATGGGTGCCTCACCGAATGCGTTCGCAATCAGTTTAACTTTGCCGGGATAAGTGACAACATCCCCGATTGCAAACACTCCGGGGCGCGACGTCTGGTATAGACGGTCGACCGCAACCTGGTTGTGTTCCAGGCTCAGGTCCCAGCGCCGTAGCTGCTTATTGTCGCTAGCAAAGCCGTAGTTGACCAGGAGACGGTCGACCACCAGCTGCTCGTGTTGGTCACCGTGGATGGGGCGCAGGTCGATGGCGAGTTTGCCGGTTGCTGTGGTGTCCAGTGCATTAATGACAAAGGGGGTGTGGATGGCCACGGCACTTTGTTGCAACTGGGCAACGCTGCTCTCTAGTCCACGAAACTGTTGCGTCGGTGAATGAGGTGTACGGATGATGCCTGGTCGACCAGTGCTAGGGCCCAGTCGATTGCGGAATCACCGCCCCCGCAATTGCAATATCTTGGCCCTGCAAGGCTGCCAGGTCGCGCACCGTGTAGATGATGCGGTCGCCGTCCCAGTCGGTGGGGTAGTCAACGGCCAGACGCCTAGGGGCAAAGGCGCCGCCACCTGTGGCAATCAGCACGGTCTGCGTGGCAATCGGCTCGTGATTCGTTTGCAACACATAGCCGTGAGGATTAGCCGCAGACGTCGGTGTGTCTGCATCGACTTTGATCCAATCGATATCTAGGTTGCTATCCGTGGCGGGAATGATGCCATCAACACGCGTATCAAACCGGACTTTGGGGTGGAAGTGATCCATCTGCGCGCTTAAACGCGCCGTTAGGTCCACACCGTTAATACCGTCAATGCCGGCAATATCGTAAATCATTTTTTTGTGGGTACTGGGTTGCCGGCTGGCCGCCAAGTTCGCCCGTGCTTTCTACTAGTAAAACGTCCGCTCCACGCATGCTGGCGTAAAAAGCCGCGAACATGCCTGCGGGGCCGCCGCCGATAATGGTTAATTCGTATTGATGTAACATGATCATTATCCTTTCTATATACCTGACCAGTGTACACACTATCTGCGCGCGCCGCTAGTTTTTCCCCATACTTTTAGTTAGTGCTTACGAAATGGTGGGGATGTTGGTACGTGGTGGTTCCGGCAAATAGGGCTTAATCCGTGGTCGGAGCTGAGAGCCTCACGCTCCGGCCGTACCGGCCTCCCGCGAATGATGTAACTCGAGCAAAAACCGCTCGATTTCCATCATTTGATTCTGTACGTCGCTTCGCTCCAACAGAACTACGGGTATACAGCCGCCACGGATTAAGCCTATTTGCCTACACCACCACGTACCAACTTCATCATTGGTTTACCATCCATTGTGATAATTGCAGTTCCTTAGAGTGTGATTATTTGCCCTGATTGTTAGTAAATCTGGCACTGATATCAAAGTTATGGTCACGACATTAAGATAGCCGATTGTTTGTTGCTAAAAATATTGTGGGGTTCATAGCAGGGTGAATTGGTCGGTGGGCTGAGCCGACTGGAACGGTGATTGCTGCTATTGGCTGGTCGTACTGGCGTGGTGGCTCCGGTTGAGCGGCTGGTCTCCGCGACCACGCTAGTACGACCAACGTTAGATGTTGATCCTTATGTTTACGAAGGAGTTTACAGCCCTAATTGAAATAGTAGAACAGCCCCAGACAAATCTGTAGTGCATATTCGCGTGATTACTGGAGTTTATTCTGGTACGCGTTCGGTCAGGTAACGTATTGGTATAGGATTAGGCTCATGAGATTAGAGACCACGAACTATCGGGAACCCGCGGGTGGCCTTTGGCACGGAGGCCTCATGTGCGGGCACAAGTAGCAGGAGGCCGCGTCGGTCGGACCGGTGGGCGGAGGCGTGTGGGGTCGGAATGGTAACCACTGCCGGGGTGTAACGTTCTTACGGCTTTAGCCGTTAGAACGCGACAAATTCCAAGATCGGCCGGTGGTTTTCCGGGCAGGCTTGAAATCGCGGCGGAAACTCGCCCGCACTTGGCGAGTTGCAGCCTTCGCCCTAGCAGTGGATTACCATGGAGTACCCCACGTAAGCCGTAGCTCACCGGTTCGGCCAACGCTGCCGTCAGCCACCACCGTAGCAACCTACGGCGTAGGGCACGTAAGCCTCCGTCCCAAAGGCCACCCGCGCGTTCGTACCCGCCCAGTCTTCGCCCTAGCCGTAGCCGGCGTTTTCGGGTATGATATACGGGCGCAAAGCGGTTAAGAAATTAGGGGGAATAAACATGACTTTACCACAATTAGACTTAGAGAATTATCAAGGACCAATTGCCGAGATGACCACCAACTTTGGGGTGGTGCGGATTGCACTGTTTCCAGACCAGGCACCTAGAACCGTCGAAAACTTCACCAAACTAGCGGAACAGGGTTACTACAACGGCCTGATTTTCCACCGGGTTATTCCGGACTTTATGGTCCAAGGCGGCGACCCAACCGGTACCGGTATGGGTGGCGAAAGTGCCTTTGGCGAACCGTTCGAGGACGAATTTAGTAATGAGCTGTTCAACGTGCGTGGCGCGCTATCAATGGCTAATGCTGGTCCACACACTAACGGCAGCCAGTTCTTTATCGTGCAGAACCAGCACCTCGACCAGCGCTTTGCTGGTGAGATGCGCGCTGCCGGCTACCCAGAGGAAATTGCTCAACGCTACCTGGAAGCGGGCGGTACACCGTGTTGGATCACCACCACACCGTCTTTGGTCAGGTCATGACGGGCATGGGCGTAGTGGACAGTATCGCCGGTGTGAAGACTAACAACGCTGATAAGCCGCTGGAGGACGTGACTCTGGATCGGGTTGATATTATTACGGCCGAGTAGCTATCCGTTAACCACAAAAACCGCCGCAGATTGTGCGGTGTTTGTGGGTTGGTTCCCGGATATTACTCCTGGTCAATGCGGTGCAGTGCTTCGCGGACCCAGCCGTCTAGTCTGTCGGCGATGGGTTTAAAGCCGTTATGCACCTTGCGGCTCGTCCAGTAGTGTTTACGGCGCCGGTGCTCACTCAATGGGCCTGGGTTTTGTAGGGCGCGCAGCGAAAGGCTAATCTTACCGCTGTACTCATCGATGTCGAGAATAATGACCTCTAGTTGCTCACCAATGTGAAACATGTCTTCCAGGCCCTTAACAAAGCCGTGGCGACACTCAGAAATGTGAATCAGTCCCTGTGTGTGTGGGTCGAGCGCAATAAACACGCCGTACGCTTGAATACCGGTAACCTTACCCGTGACAATATCGCCAATTCGATAGTCCATAGGTTACACTTCATTTCCTGATTATTCCGTATCAGTATAACCTAACCCGGTATCAAAAGCCTAGTCATTAACCGATAAAAATGCTTGCATTATTCAGCATCACGGGCGGTGAAGCGTTCCTGGGTGTGCCGTGGCTGCTCAATTTCATCCATGAGTGCAAGCGCCAGATTACCACTAGTGAGGTGTGAACGTCCTTGTGTATCGACCAGCAAAGTGTCTTTGCCCGCCACGTAATCCGTTGCCGGACCAGGCGCAAAGGTCATGGACGGGGAGATGCCCACCCAGTTGACGTTGCTGACGTGGCGCAGAAAGTCGAGTTCGGCAGCCTGCTGGCGCGGTGTGTTGATGATGCCAGCCAGCTCAGGATTTTGCTCCATTTTGCTGAGGACGGTGCCGCCGTCAGGGTGTTGCAGACTACCCGCGCCCAAAATGAAGGCAACCCGTGTGGTGGTGATGTTCCGGAGCTGCGCAATCAGGTGGGTGGCTAAGTCGACGTGTAAGTAGGCGTGGTCTGGACTGGTGCTGAAGGCGTCAATCACTACATCGAAGCGGGTCAGCACGGGCGCGGTTAGGGTAAAGGCATCAGCCTTCACAATGCGGGCGTTGGTGTTGTCCCCCAAAACAACGGCACGTTCTGGGTGACGCACAAAGCCGGTGACCTCGTGGCCGCGGCGCTCCGCTTCGTGAACGAGGGCGGTGCCGGCATGGCCGGTGGCCCCGATAATTGCAATACGCATAATTTTCTCCCTTCGAAAAACTTTTTTTGGTGAAAATGTGGGCAAAGGGGCTGGACAACAACGCAGTGACTCCGTATAATCTATTTTGTTGCTTAGATGGCCCGTTGGTCAAGTGGTTAAGACACCGCCCTTTCACGGCGGTAACATGGGTTCAAATCCCGTACGGGTCATCATGCCATCTTAGCTCAGTCGGTAGAGCATCTCCCTCGTAAAGAGAAGGTCGCTGGTTCGATTCCAGTAGATGGCATTTTGCGGGTCATTCCCGCCAACAGTTAAGGCTCCACGTTGATTAGTCAGCGTGGGGCTTTTTTTTAGAGAGTGGAGCAGGCCGGTTAGAAAGCAGAGTATAAGTTACTAGCATTGAAAGGCCCGCACTTGGCCTTTTGGTGCTAGTAGCTTATACGTCGCTTTCTGGTCTGCGCAACTCGTTTAGAGAGTGGAGCCCCGCGTTTAGAAACTGGAGCGTAACTTGCTACGGCGGTGAAGCCCGGGTTTGGCTTCATTGCCGTAGCGGGTTACGCGCAAGTTTCTGCGGGGAGCAACTCGTTTCCATAAGCAAAGCTAACGCGGGAGCGCAATAGCGTTCACCTCTAAATAGAATATCCACACGGCTAACCTTGAAATGCTAGTAGTTTACACGGGGCCTGGTAGCCTGTAAAACCGCATTTTTGCATGCAAGAACAGTCACCATTAATGATGTTCCTTTGTACATACTAGATCTGCTGAACATTCTTATAGAAGTTGTTTGACGTCAACGTTATTGTGGATCCAATCGTTGGTGCGTGAGCGCTAAATGAGCGTTTATGAGTATCGTCCACGTGTCGCTTCATTTATTGCGTCCGGAATGAACACGTGTCGCTGTTTACAGTTCGATGGCAATTGTTCACGCACACTAGACGTCGCCGCGATTATTCCCGTCATATCGCGATTGTACCGAATAGTCATACACGAAAAATACATTTTTATGTAACGTGAATAATGTTGACTACTAACGTTAAATTAACGCTAATCTAACGTCATGCCACTATAAGCTCACTGCTTTTTCTAAAAACAAGGTAATATATAATTTTTGTTTGTATGCATTTTTATAAGAGTATAAAATGTTTCCATTCGCTATTTGAATTCAACTCCGGGTAATACCGGATTAATTAGCATTGGAGGATCATACCTTGAGCAAGAGCAAGCGAGATGTTGACCATGCATTCTTTGGTCAACCGCGTGGCCTCGCCACGTTAGCATTTACTGAATTCTGGGAACGGTTCAGTTACTACGGGATGCGTGCCATCCTGTTGTACTACATGATTGCCTCGCTGGAACACGGCGGGTTGGCAATGAACGCCGTGCTGGCAGCATCCATCGTTTCCATTTATGGGTCACTGGTGTACATGAGTAGTGTGCTCGGTGGCTTTGTCGCTGACCGACTATGGGGTGGACACCGCACGGTCTTTGTTGGTGGTATCTTCATCATGTTTGGGCACATTGCCCTAGCCGTCCCGGCCGGGGTTCCGGCTTTGATCATCGCCATTATCCTGATTGTGATTGGGACGGGGATGCTGAAGCCAAATATTTCCGAAATGGTTGGTGGCCTATACGGCAAGGACGATATGCGCCGTGACAGTGGGTTTAGCCTGCTGGTTATGGGCATTAACCTCGGTAGTTTCCTGTCACCCATTATCGTGGGGTGGCTGCGCCAGGAGGTTAACTACCACCTCGGCTTTTCAATTGCTGCGTTCGGGATGTTTATCGGCCTGATTATCTACATTATTGATGGTAATAAGTACCTCAATAAAGAAGATTTCCAGGCACCCGACCCAATTCAGCCAGACGAGTTGCGCCCGTTGCTCTGGAAAGTTGCTGGTCTGATTGCCGTTTTGGTCATCATTCTGGTTGCTATGGGTGTGACGGGGACGCTGACCGGTGATGGCGTCGTGAACCTAATTACGATGATCGCCATCCTGATTCCTATTTGGTACTTTGTGACCATCATTCGTAGCAAAAAGGTGACCAAGATCGAGCGGTCTCGGGTGATTTCCTACATTCCGCTGTTCATTGCTGCGGTATTCTTCTGGGCAATTGAGGAACAGGGTTCCACCGTTTTGGCGTTATTCGCACAGAACCAAACCCAGCTGACTCTGGGGAGCTTCCACATCCCGGCCAGCTGGTTCCAGAGCTTGAACCCGCTGTTCATCGTCGTGTACACACCGTTCTTTGCTTGGCTGTGGGTCCACATGGGCAAAAAGCAACCTAGCAGCCCGAAGAAGTATGTCTACGGACTGATCTTTGCGGGTCTGAGCTACTTTGCCATGATGATTCCGGTTGGGCTGTTCGGGACGTCCGCGCGCGTTTCGCCGTTATGGCTAGTGCTGTCGTGGGCCATCGTTGAGATTGCCGAGATGCTGATCTCGCCAGTCGGGTTGTCCGTGACTACGAAGCTGGCACCAAAGGCGTTCAAGTCGCAGATGATGAGTATGTGGTTCCTGGCCGATTCGGCCGCCCAGGCCATCAATGCGCAGGTGGTTAAGCTCTACACGGTGCAAACGGAATTCTGGTACTTTGCTGGTATCGGGATTGCTTCCGTGGTTCTAGCCGTCCTGCTGTTGTTCATTACGCCGCGAGTTGAGCGGCTGATGGCCGGCGTTAACTAAATGTAAAGCTTGTCACGGAGGGGTGATACTGACCAGCGTTATGGTGGTTAGTATCACCCTTTTTGCGTGGAATGGTTTTTTTGAAAAGTTGGGGATGATGCTTGTAAATTTGATGCTGTCTCACTTTTGAGGGAGGAATTTCGCACTTAGCGGTGATAAGGATTAATATCTTTGTTTTGAAAGGGTATAATTACAAATATACATTGCTGGATTAAGGGTAGGGTGAGTTACTTGCGCATCGCGATTAGTTCTGACAACCACTTTGATATTAATCACGTAAACGCTGATGACGTGGTGGCGCCCCAGGTGCGTTATTTGCGTGAGCAGGGTGTAGCCCTCTACGTGAACACTGGGGATACATACAATGACTTTCGGAAGACCCGCAAGTATTTTCACACGCTCCAGTCGGTTGCGGGTGATAGTTTTGATGTGCGTTTTTTTAGCGGGTAACCACGACATGCTGCGGGGAGCTGACTATAAGACCATTCAGGGATTGCAGGATCCACTTTACCTCCATGAGCGTTCGTTTGTACCGCCAGCTTCGCCAGAAACGGTGATTGTGGGAAATAACGGCTGGTATGATTACAGCTTTGTGGGCCCCGATGCAGTTATTCATCCGGAGTATTATTGGCACTGGAAAAAGGCGTTCTGGGTGGACAGTACCATTGATCAGCCAGGGAGTGACCAGGAACGCATGGAACACGAATTGGGTTATATGCGGATCTTTTTACGCGCACACGTGCAAACCGGGCAGAAGGTTCTATTTGTAAGCCATTTTGTGCCGGAAGTGCGGCTACTGCCACCGGCCATGTTACGCGACCCCAAAGGTGAAAAGCTGGCGGCAATGCTCGGGAGTCAGCGGATGGGTGAATTGTTACAAGAATTTCACGTTGATGCGGCTGCGTTTGGTCACTGGCACCGGCGGGATGAACCGCGAACGATTGGCAGCACGACCTTTTACCACCGTCCAGTGGGTTATGGCACCAAGCGACGTGCCGAGTGGGTTACGGATGATTTCATGACGGAGTGGCAAAATAGCCTCACGGTGATTGATTTGTAGCGGTCAAAGTTTAAGATTGACCAGATGGACCATAAAATAATCGAATAACGTTGACACTACCTTAAGGAATTCGTTAGAATGTTTTTGTTCCTTGCAAAATAGCATAGGTATTGGGGGATTAGCGAAGAGGCTAAACGCGACGGTCTGTAAAACCGTTCCTTCGGGTTCCTAGGTTCGAATCCTAGATCCCCCATCACGACGTTTAGCGCCGGTACGTGACCACGTATCGGCGTTTTCGTCACCTTTGCTGGTAGCATAAATGCCGCTATTGCGGAACAGTTGTTGGGTGGTATGTTCACGATAGTGTCACAGTTGCAACAAAGTTTAGAAACATGTGACGAGAGTGTAATTTTTCGTCCCGGGTTCTGTAACATGCCTGTAACGTGGCCGCGTTATCATTGCCATAATCGTTAAAGAGTAAATATTGTTTTTTTAAAAAGTTGCAAAAATATCTAGGAGGACATAATTTATGACTAAAGCTAACAGCGTCAAGAAAAACCTACTCTCAGTGGCAACACTTAGTGCCCTGGGCTTGACGGCCTTTGGTGCCGCTAGTGTCAGCAAGACTGCGGACGTATCGGCCGCAACTGACAAGACATACACCGTTAAGAGTGGTGACACGCTAAGCCAGATTGCCGTTGACCAGAACACTACGGTGAAGAAGTTGGTTAGTGACAACAAGATTGCCGACGCTAACTTCATTCTGCCAGGTCAGACTTTGCAGTTGGCCTCCACTGCCGCTACGGCAACTGAAGCAGCTGCTAAGGGTTCATCCGCTACGGGTACATACACGGTCAAAGCCGGTGACACGCTTTCCGCGATTGCCAGTGCTAACGGCGTGACCGTTGCTCAACTGGTTGCTGCCAACAACATCAGCAACCCGAACTTCATTCTCGTTGGCCAGCAGCTGACTTTGTCCGCGACGAGCGTAGCATCTAGTGCCGCTAGTTCTGCTACACCGTCTGCTACTAGCAGCGTAGCCTCTAGCGCGGTTTCGTCCGCTACTAGCAGCGCAGCTAGTGAAGAAGCTACGACGACCACAACCACTACTGACTATGCTGCTAGTTCTGAAGCTGCTGCGTCATCTGCTGCTGCTTCCAGTGCCGCCGCTAGTGCCGAGGCTGCTAGTCTAGCTGCTGCATCGAGCGCAGCCGCATCTTCAGCTGCTGCTGCAAGTCAGGCGGCTGCGAACACCGCAGCATCCACGACTCCTGCTAGCTCCGCAGTTGCCACTACCCAGCAGACTGCCACCACGCCGTCATCCGCTCCTGCTAGCTCGCAGGCCGCTGCAACGCAGACGTCAACGACTAACACGGCAAGCACGACGACCAACACAACCACAACGACGACCACGAACACGTCTTCGAGTCGTGCCGCTAAGGTCCAAGCTGTGATCAACGTTGCTGAGCAACAGTTGGGTGTACCGTACGTTTGGGGTGGTAAGACCCCAGCTGGGTTTGATTGCTCCGGCTTGGTTTACTACGCCTTTGCTAATGGTGCTGGTATGAACGTTGGTGGTTACACCGTCGCTCAGGAGAGCGCCGGGACCCGCGTTTCAATTAGTCAGTTGCAGCCAGGGGACATCGTCTTCTGGGGTGCCGCTGGTGCTACTTACCACGACGCAATTTACATTGGCAACAACCAGTACATTGCCGCACCACAGACTGGTGACGTGGTTAAGATCCAAACCATCAGCAGTTACTTCCAGCCAAGCTTTGGTGTTCACGTTAACATGTAATTTACCGTACATTATGTACGTTCAGGGTACTCTTCCTTCGGGAGGGGTACCCTTTTTGGTATGGTTAATACCCATCAATGACCAAATCAATGGCAGTCATTGCCAACACTAATGCTGGCCGTTGACAGTGCCGGTGTTTTTCGCTAGTCTAATAATAATTGGTCTAGGTATTAATGCCTAGTGGGAGGAAATTTTATGCAAATTGGGTTTATCGGTGTGGGCAACATGGCCCGTGCCATTATTGACGGTTTGGTTGCGGCCAAAGCAGTTACTGGTAGTGATCTCCATTTACATAGCGGACACCTCGAGCATTACCAGGCGTACGCAGAATCACTGGGCGCGCAAATTGAGACTGATAATAGTGCAGTAGTGGCCAACAGTGACGTCGTCTTTCTCGCTGTCAAGCCCAAAATGGTTGATGCCGTACTGACTGAGGTGCATTCAGCATTTACGGCCAGTCCGACCTACTTAGTCTCCATGGTTTCCGGAATTGATTTGGCTAGTTTGCGCCAGATTGCTGGCTCCACCCAACCTATGTTGCGCATCATGCCCAACCTCAACGTCGCCATTGGTGCAGGCATGACTGCGTACGCCCCGAACCCCGCGGCGGCAACTAGCGATGTCACCAACAGTGTGGTGGGGTTGCTGGCCCGTATTGGTGGTACCGTGGAGCTACCTGAGGACGACTTTGCCACCTTTGTGGGGCTGGCCGGCTCCTCCCCCGCCTTTGTGTACGAGTTTATCGACGCAATGGCGAGTGTGGGGGTTAAGTATGGCTTGACCAAAAAAGTAGCCGTACAAATCGCCGCGCAGGCCGTTGCGGGTAGTGCAGAGCTGGTTCTCGCTCGTGATTCGTCGCCGTCCGACCTGGCCGATGCGGTTGCTAGCCCGGGTGGTACAACTATCCGCGGTATGTTGGCAATGCAGGCGGCTGGCTTCAAGAACGCTGTCGTGGCAGGCTTGGACGCGACTATTGCAATGGATAAGGGCGAATAGGGGATAACACAATGCAGTCACCAGTTTATATTCAGATTCATAACCGCATTAAAAAAAGACATCGAGGACGGTCGCTGGCAGGTCGGCGATCGCATTCCGGCTGAACGTGAGTTGGCGGTTACCTTCTCGGTTTCCCGCATGACTTTGCGTCAGGCCGTTCAAACGTTAGTCGACGAGGGTATCCTGGAGCGGCGCGTTGGTGCGGGTACGTTTGTTGCCAGCCAGAAGGTGCAGGAGCGCATGAGCGGCGTCACCAGTTTTACGGACGTCATGCTGGCTCAGGGGAAGCGGCCGTCCAGCCGTACGGTGAGCTACCACATCACTAACCCCTCACTCTCAGAGGTTGAACAGTTGGGGCTCAAGGACGGTCAGCAGGTGCTACGTATGGAGCGTGTCCGGTATGGCGATGAGGTGCCCATTTGTTTTGAGGTAGCGGCTATTCCGCTAGACCTGATTCAGGGATTCAATAAATCCGAAGTCACGCGGTCCCTGTACCACGTGCTGGAGACCAAGGGTGGCTACAAACTCGGTGGTGCACAACAAAAAGTCTCTGCCGTGACGGCAAGCGAGCGGATTGCCAAGTATCTTGACGTTAAGCGCGGGGATGCTATCCTGCGATTACGGCAGGTGTCCTTTTTGGGGGATGGGCGTCCGTTTGAATATGTGCGGACGCAGTATGTAGGCGGTCGGTTCGAGTTCGTTTTGGACCGGAAGTAGAGCCGAGCGAGCGGCAATGGATGCAAAACGCGCTCCGACCATTTGGCCGGAGCGCGTCCTTGTCTTATCGACTTAGTCCTAGGTTATGCGGTGGGTTCAGCTACCCAGATGTCTTCGCTCGTGGTATCAATCATCCGGGCGGACACTGGTGTTGCGTACTGCTTCACACCCTCGCGGTAAAACTGGTCTGAATCAATCAACGCGGTCATGAACTTCTGGGCGGCGTCGGCGCTTAAATCACCGGAATAGGCGGATAGGCGCAAAGTTTTGGACTTATTTGCAGCGGTCTTAAAGGTAAATGATAGGCTACGCATGGCAGTTCCTCCTGTTATTGGTTGTTGCCGGCGGTGGTTTGGTCATTACCGTCGGTTGTAGTGGCATCCGCAGAGACTGCGGACTCAACGTTGACGCTAATATCCGCCAATTCTAATTCTGGGTAGAGGGCGGCGAAGGCTGCACCCAGCGTACTGAGCGCGGGTGTATCAGCGTTCTCTGTCAGGTAATCAATGCGGTGCGTGACGGGTTGGGCGTCCGCATCCTGGGGGTTAATCAGCGTGAAGGTTACGCTGGCGTTGCTAAACTTTTGGGCCATATTGGCACACTCCTTTTGGGCTGGTTAATGGGTTGCGGCATGGCCAAACACCTTGGGCATACCGTAACCCGTTGACCGCCATTTTTGTTGGTAAGGGCTGGCCAGCTGCTTACGAACCCAACAAATGGAGTAACTCCTGCGAAGTGTGCGCAGGGGGTGGCGGTTTGGCTCCGTGGGATGTGGTGGACCTCTACACGGTGGCCGCTACCGGTGGCTGGTCGTACTGGCGCGGTGGCTCCGGTTGAGCGGCTGGTTCATGCGACCGGTGCTGTGAGCCTCACGCTCTCGCCCGTACCGGGCTACCGCGAATTGCCGTAGCCCGAGCAAAAACCAGCTCGGTCTAGCCAATTTGATTCTGTAAGTCATAACTAACAGTAGGCGCTAAAGCACCAACTGTTAGTAATTCCAACAGAACTACGGGCATACAGCGGTCGCATGAACCAGCCGCTCAACCTCCACCACCACGCCAGTACGACCAACTGTAGATGGCCATTGTTACGTTCAGAGGTCTATCATAATCCAAAGGTCAGATGGCAGATCGCATCTAGACGATGCTATACCGCACGTTTGCAAGAATGGTGAAACCTGTAACATTCACTAATTTAGCTGTATAACGTATGGGGCAAATAACTAGAGACTACGAACTATCGGGAACCCGTGGGTGGACTTCGGGACGGAGACGTGGTTGGCACAGTAGCGTGAGGCCGCGTCGGTTGGGTCGGTGAGCGGAGGCGTGTGGGGTCGGAATGGTAACCACTGCCGGGGAACACAGTCAGTTTGCGCTTTAGCGCTTACTGACTGATTCTCGCAGGAATGGCGAAGCAGTCCGAGAGCTCCATTGGCTTTAGCCATTAGAACGCGACGAATTTCTAGACTGGCCGGTGGTTTTCCGGGCAGGCTAGAAATCGCGGCGGAAACACGCCCGCACTTGGCGGGTTGGAGCCTTCGCCCTAGCAGTGGATTACCATGGAGTGCCCCACGAAAGCCGCAGCTCCCCGGTCCGACCGACGCTGCCGGCTCCACTGTCCAACAATGTAGTAGCCACGGGGGTGCGCATTGCAAAAATAATTGTCCATGATAAAATAGTTCAGTATGTCTGACTTTAAGGAATTGATAAATACGGGAAATGTAAATTTCAAAGTACCACGAGTGGTCTATACTGGCGAACGTGGATACATATCTGATATTTGTGGGGGTAACTGGTAGTGATAACAGCAAAGGCGCCGGGTAAATTGTACATTGCGGGGGAATATGCAGTGGTCGAAACCGGACACCCGGCCATCGTCGTGGCGATTGACCAGTTTGTGACGGTTTCAGTTGGGGCAACAACCGGCTATGGCAGTATCGTTTCGAAACAATACCAAGAAAATTCGATTTACTGGCAACGTGTAGGTGACGAGATCGTCTTTGACGACCGTGACAACCCGTTCCATTACATCCTGTCGGCAATCCGTTTGACCGAAAAGTATGCGCGGGAGATGGGCCACCCGTTGGCGTTGTATGATTTAAAGGTTGACTCAGACCTTGATTCTGAAGACGGCAAAAAGTATGGGTTGGGTAGCTCTGCTGCTGTCACCGTCGCGACGGTCAAGGCGTTAAATCAGTTCTACGGCCTAAAAATGACGGCCGACCAAGTCTATAAACTGTCGGCCATTGCTCACCTCGATGTTCAGGGCAATGGTTCCTTGGGTGACATTGCCGCTTCAGTCTACGGTGGTTGGGTTGCCTATCGCTCCTTTGACAAACAGTGGTTAGCCGCCGCGCGCCGGCAGCACACCATCACGGAATTGTTAAACCGTGATTGGCCACAATTGGATATTGAGCTGTTGACCGCTCCGGCCAACATGCAGCTGCTGATTGGTTGGACCGGATCGCCGGCTTCAACCGCTCACCTCGTTGACCGGATTGCAGATTCGCAAACCACGACCAACAAAGAAACTGATTACCAGAATTTTTTACAGCAAAGTGATGCGATTCTTGAGCGGATTATTGCCGGGTTCCGTGCCGGCGACCTGGCCGCCATTCAACAGGGCATTCGCGATAATCAGGATGCACTTAACTATTTGACCCAGTTTTCCGGGGTGGAAATTGAAACGCCTGTCCTACTGCAGCTTCGGCAGATTGCCGAGCGGTTCGGCGGTGCGGCTAAATCCTCCGGTGCCGGTGGCGGCGACTGTGGCATCGCGCTAATTGATACGACGGTTGACGTGGCGCCTTTGCTTGCTTCCTGGACGTCCGTGGGGATTGAGCCACTAAATTTATGCGTGCACGAGTCCGACCCTAATCAGGTGGCGCAGCACGTAGCCAGTTAACCACCACGCTTAACATGCATGTTGGTTGACGGTCCTAACAATTGGATTTGACACTTATCATTGGTCCAGCAGGGATCTCGCAAAGTCGGGGTGCCTGCTGGACCATTTTTTTTGCAATTCTAAAATTGACCGTTAGCACGTTTTTTTTCTGAATCTAACCTGCAGCCATGTTTAGCAGAACATTGTTTCCAAAACGGTGCTGATGCAGTTGTTGTGTGTGTTGACAGGCATCGTGACGGCGGTTAATAGTTAATGAAAGTGATGAAAGCATGGCCTCATAGGTGATGATTTAGTGAAGAACCTTGTTTTACCCCAGGTCAATCGAGTATGATTAATTTATCAAATCGTTTTCATCGACATGGTGTACATAAGGAGAGTAGATATGCAAAGAGTTCGTAAAGCAATTATTCCTGCTGCGGGTTTGGGTACTCGTTTCCTGCCGGCGACTAAGGCATTGGCCAAAGAAATGTTGCCCATCGTGGACAAGCCAACCATTCAGTTTATCGTTGAGGAGGCCAAGCTTCCGGAATTGAGGACATTCTGATTGTTGAAGGCAAGCAGAAGCGTTCCATCGAGGACCACTTTGACTCCGCACCGGAACTGGAACAAAACTTGGCGGCTAAGCACAAGGATCGCCTGTTGGACATGGTTAAGTCCACGACTGACATCGGTGTGAACCTGTTCTTCGTGCGTCAGCCATACCCGAATGGTCTGGGCGATGCCGTACGTTTGGCTAAGTCCTTCGTTGCTGACGAGCCGTTCGTGGTGATGCTTGGCGACGACTTGATGAGTGACAAGGTACCGTTGACCAAGCAATTGATTAACGAGTACGAGGACACCCACAGCTCCATTCTCGCCGTTAAGCGCGTTCCTCACGAAGAGGTTTCTGCGTACGGCGTTATTGACCCTAGCGACGAGGTTAAGCCTGGGCTGTTCAACGTGAGCCGTTTTGTCGAAAAGCCGGCCGTTGAGGATGCACCTAGCGATTTGGCCATCATTGGTCGTTACCTGCTGACACCAGAAATCTTTGGCATCCTGGACAACCTGAAGCCTGGTAAGGGTGGCGAAGTTCAGTTGACTGACGCCATCGACAAGCTGAACGAAACCCAGCGCGTCTTTGCCCACGAGTTTACTGGTGACCGTTACGACGTAGGTAACAAGTTTGGCTTCGTCCAGACTACCATTGAGTACGGCCTGACACACCCAGAGGTGAAGGACAAGTTGCGTCCATACCTGGAAGAACTCGGCAAGCGCCTGCTGGCCGACGATAAGGGTGCCAAGGCACCGAAGAAGTAATCATCAAAATAGCACAGCCCCGGCTCCCGTCACGATTTGTATCGTAGTGATGGTTGCCGGGGCTGTTTTGGTGTGTATTTGGTTAGTGAAACCATTAAAAATCGCACGTGCACATGGCCGCAAACCGTACATTCTGCTAACCTTAAGTGTAACGAAACGGGTTGCGCAAGGCAGAAAGCGCCGCCTAAGCAACTACCACCAAAAGCCCAAGTGCGGGCCTTTCGGTGGTAGTTACTTAGGCTCTGCTTTCTAAACGCCTTGCTCCACCCTCTAAACGAGGTACAAACATGTTAGGGTTATTGAAGCGGGTACTCCACCGGTTAGTGCAGTTATTGTGGGTACTCATGGTGGTTGCGTTGGTATACAGTCTGTGGGCTCGGGATATGGTGCCAAAGTCTTGGCACGCTATTTGTGATCCCACCGCCTTTGTGGTGATTTGCCTGTTTACCGTCAGTGTTGGCGTATGGGTGTTCTGGCACCATTTCCGGTTTCGCGACATCACCATGGCGCACGTCGACGCGATGGACGGGTTGGAGTTTGAAAATTTCTGCGCGTTCTTGCTGAAGCGCAACGGGTATACGCGGATTCAGCAAACCAAGGGTAGCGGTGATCAGGGTGTGGACGTAATTGCCACCAAGAAGGGTATTAAGTTTGGGGTGCAGTGCAAACGCTACAACGGCTTTGTGGGTAATCACGCCGTCCAGGAAGTCTGGAGCGGCAAGGAGTACTACCAGCTTGACCAGGCGGTGGTGCTGACCAACAGCACCTTCTCGGACGCGGCCAATGACTTGGCCACCCAGTTGGGGGTAACCCTGATTGACCGGGAAGGGTTGCGGAAGCTCATGAAGCGGCTGCCCAGTTAGTGCAACACGATTGCGCCGTCCTGGAATGCAAAGCCGAAGATGGGCACCAGCTGGTCGTCCACCTGAGCGTACACCGTGCACCGGCGTAATGCGGGTGCCTGCGTCAACATAATTAGTTCCCAACGCTTGAGGGCGTGGGCTGGTGCTGGCGCGGTGGTCAGCACTAACTGGTCAGGGGTATCGGGGTCGGTAGGGGCCACGCCGGTTACCCGCAACGGTTGCTCCGCGCTATGCATCCAGATGGTGGTATTTTGGTTGAGGTCAGCATGAGGCTAGTAGGTCGATAACGCGCATACTGAGCGCTCCTTTCGTAGAACCTTAAGGCTTTGCAAAGTATATACGCTAGCCCAGTTTGGTCTGATAAAATAGAAATCACGGAACATTATAAGTCTGAACGAATAATAATGAATGGTGGCATAAGATGACAGAAGTTGTAATTGCGGGTGCAGTACGCACACCTATCGGTAAGTTTGGCGGGGAACTATCTAGTAAGAGTGCCGTTGAATTAGGCGTCGTTGCGGCGCAAGCGGCCATTGATCGGGCTGGGCTCCAACCAGACCAAGTTAACCGCGCCATCTTTGGTAACGTGTATCAGGCCAACAACGGACAGAATGTGGCCCGCCAGGTTGCGTTGAACAGCGGCATGGCCCACAGTAGCACGGCGATGACCGTCAACGAAGTGTGTGGTTCCGGGCTCCAGGCAATTCACCTAGGAGCTGCCGCCATCCAAATGGGTGAAGCGGACGTTGTGCTTGTTGGTGGCACCGAGAGCATGAGTAACGTACCGTTTTACGCGCCCCAGATGCGTTGGGGGCACGTTTTAGGTAACGCCCAGTTCACTGATGGGCTACTCAAAGACGGCCTGCTGGACGCCTTTTCCGGGCACCACATGGTATTACCGCGGAGAATGTTGCCTCGCAGTACAACATTAGCCGCGAGGACCAGGACAGCTTTGCCCTTGCATCCCACCAAAAGGCCGTCGCGGCACAGGAGGCTGGTCGCTTTGAGGCCGAAATCGTGCCCGTCACCGTGCACCAGAAGAAGGGTGACGTGGTGGTGACGACGGACGAGGCACCACGTCCTGATACCAGTTTAACTAAGCTGGCCCGTCTGCGTCCAGCGTTCCAGGACGGCGGTACTGTCACTGCCGGCAATGCGAGTGGATTGAACGACGGGGCATCCGCCATGCTGCTGATGAGCAAAGAGACTGCTGAGAGGCTAGGGGTGACTTACCAAGCCGTGATTGACGACTTTGCGGAAGTGGGCGTCGACCCCGAATTGATGGGTTACTCACCTAAGTACGTGGTGAAGCAGCTGTTGCAACGTGCTGACGTTCAGGTGAACGCAATCGACCGTTACGAGATTAACGAGGCCTTTGCGGCTCAAAGTGTTGCGGTCGTGCGGGACCTGGGCTTAGATGACGCGCGGGTCAATGTGAATGGTGGGGCCGTGGCTTTGGGCCACCCGCTCGGCGCGTCGGGCGCACGCATTGTGACGACGCTCATTCATGACCTGCAACAGGCCGACGCGACGACGGGTATTGCCGCACTGTGTATTGGCGGCGGTCTGGGCATGGGTTTACGGTTGCACCGAGAGGCGTAGGATGAAAAAGTTTTACCAGTTGACGCGTGAGGAGCGCGTCCGGGCCCTGGTGGACTCGGGGATGTTGACCGCGGGCGATGCGGAGTTACTACTCGCGGATGCGCCCTTGCCACAGGCCACGGCGGACCACCTGACCGAAAATCAAATTGGCCAGTTTCCGTTGCCCATGGGTCTAGTGCGAGGGCTACGGGTTAATGGCATCACGCACGATGTGGCGTTGGTGGGCGAGGAACCAAGCGTGGTAGCGGCGGCCAACAACGGGGCGCGGATGGCGCTCGCTGGCGGCGGTGTGACCGTGCAAGTGCCGCCACACCGGGTAGCGGCCGAGGTCGTCTTTGCGGATCTCCCTGACACTCCCAACGCGTCCGCTTGATTCGAGCGCAGACGGCGGATATCAAAGCTGCGGCGGCAGCCGCCCACCCGTCGATTGTGCGTCGTGGCGGCGGGTTACAAACGGTGACGGTTACCACCGTGGACGACTTCGTGAAGGTCACCCTGGTGGTTGACCCGCAACAGGCAATGGGCGCCAATATTGTTAACACCATTGCTGAGCGGGTGGGCGTACTGATCGGTGGGTGGCTACACCAGCAGCCACTGATTAGTATTCTCAGTAACTACAGCGATGATGCGGTGGTTGCGCGCGTGGACCTGCCGGTTGAGGCGGTTGCTACGCGGCATGCTGACGGGGCGACGGTTGCAAAACTGATTGCCCGCACCAGCGACTTTGCCCTACTCGATATTGATCGGGCTACCACCAATAATAAGGGCGTGATGAACGGTATCGCGGCCGCCACCATTGCCTTGGGAAACGACTACCGGGCTGTGGAAGCCGGCGCGCACGCGTACGCTGCTCGGACGGGCCGTTACCTGCCCCTGACGCGGTGGTGGGTGGCGGAGTCACGCCTCCATGGTGAGTTGGCCGTCCCCCTCAAGTTGGGCGTCGTCGGTGGTGCCGTGGGTGCATTACACCGTGCGGGTCTTGCGCAACGGTTGGCAGGCATTAAGACCGTTGCGGACGCGCAGTCCATTTTGGCGGCGTTGGGTTTGGTGCAAAACCTCGCCGCGATTCGCGCGCTGGTTGGCCCGGGGATTCAAGCCGGACACATGCACCTACAGGCTGGTGCGTTGGCCGTAGCGGCCGGTGCAGTGGGCGCCGAGGTTGCCTTATTGACCCAGCAGCTACAGGACGGCGATAAAACGATTGCGCGGGCGCAAAGCCTACTGCACCAAATGCGTCAGTAAAAGTTAATGTAAACAAATGAAGAGGAGCGTAACACACAATGCAAATTGGGATTGATCGTTTGGGCATGTACAGCCCACATTTCTTTGTTGACCTGAAGGACCTGGCTGAGGCTCGCGGGGTAGACCCAAATAAGTTCATCATTGGGATTGGTCAAAGTGAACAGGCAGTTGCCCCGAGCAGCGAGGACGTTGTAACGATGGGTGCGAACGCTGCTGCTGAGTTTATTGATGACATTGATACCAGCAAAGTTGGCTTGGTGATCCTGGGAACGGAAACGGGCATTGACGCCAGCAAGTCTGGGGCCGTGATCATCCAGCGGCTATTGGGTTTGCCAGAGTGGGTGCGTACCTACGAGATTAAGCAGGCCTGCTACGGCGGAACGGCAGGATTAATGACTGCACGTGATTACGTGGCAGCGCACCCCGACAAGACGGCATTGGTGATTGCGGCCGATATTGCGCGGTACGGTTTGAACAGCGGCGGTGAAGTGACCCAAGGCGCTGGAGCAGTTGCAATGCTGATCAGTGCTAATCCGGCCATCATGACCATTAATGATGACTCCGTCTTCATGAGTCGCGACATCATGGACTTTTGGCGGCCAGTATACACCGACCTGGCCTTAGCGAAGGGTAAGTATTCCACGGAGCAGTACATTAAGTTCTTTGATGACGTTTGGGCCCGTTACCAGCAGCAAACAGGACTGACTCTGGATGACTTTGCGGCGGTTAACTTCCACCTGCCATACACCAAGATGGGGTTGAAGGCTTTCTGGACCGCGTTACCCGAGGTAAGTGAGGACAAGCAGACGGCACTGCTCGATGCCTACCAGGAATCCACTGTCTACAGTCGGCGGATTGGTAACATCTATACGGGCTCGTTGTACCTGGGATTGGTTAGCCTGCTGGAAAACGACGGACACGTGCAGGCGGGTGACCGTTTGGGGATGTTCTCGTACGGCTCCGGCGCGGTCGGTGAATTCTTTAGTGGTGAGTTGCAGGAGGGCTTTGCGCGGTTCCTCCACGCGGACGCGCACCGGGAGTACCTGGACAGCCGGCAGCGACTATCCGTTGCGGAGTATGAGCGCGTGTTTAACAACAAAGTGCCTTACTCGGCGGACGATTATTCGGCCGACCCACAATATCTTAGCGGTCGTTATGTGTTGACGGGCGTAGAGAATCAGGAACGGCAGTACGAAGAACGTCCGGAGTAGCGGACTAACTCCATAATAGACACAAAGCGGGAGCAACATCGAACGTGATGTTGGCTCCCGCTTTGTGCGTTCATAACAGTTTTAGTTGCGGCCCGCCACTGCTTCGACTAGTTCGTCGACCGACGTGACGATTTCACCGTTGAGCTTGATTAATCCGGTGGTGTAGAGGTTCATGTAGTGGAACTGGTTTTCCGCTACCTCTTGCAGTGCGTCCAGCTTTTGCTGGTTGGTGGCACCCAGACGTCGGCTGTCGGTGTACAGACCGATGACGGGAATCCCCTTAGCGTAAGCCACACCAATCTCGGATGCGACGCCGGCATCAATGGTGATGCCGTCAAGCACCGCAATGACCAGGTCACTGGCGACCAGCTCATCGGTATCGGCGTGCGCAATCATTTTGGAGTTGGCGTAGGCCTCTTTGTCATTAATACTGTCGTTTTCCTGCGGTAGGTAAATGTCGAGGCCGGTTACGTCGGCCCTCAGGCGCGCGACAATTTTCGCGTTAAAATCAAAGTCAGCCTGGCTGAATAGGCCATTGGCAAAGTAGATTTTCATTTTCTTTCTCCTGTGTGAGTTACTGGGAATAATTAGCGTTAGCGACTTATGCTCTAATTTCTAAGCGGCCGGGTCCGCTCTCTAAAACGAGCTCCGCCCCGCAGAAACTTGCACATAACCCACTTTGACAATGAAGCCAAGCCCAGGCTTCACTGTCAAAGCGAGTTATGTTTCAGTTTCTACCCGCGGGGTCTCCGCTCTCTAAACACCGTTATCGCCTCACACCTTGCCGTCTGTGGGAACATGTCGATTGACTGGATATACTCCACCTGGTATGCCTGCGTGAGCTTCGTTAAGTCGCGCGCTAACGTTGATGGGTTACAACTGATGTACACAAATTTTTTTCGGCCGCGCTTCAGTAGCGCAGGGATAAAGTTGCCTTCCAAACCCGTGCGGGGCGGATCCACAATCACCGCGTCCGGTCTGAAGCCTTCCTCCAGCCAGCGTGGGAATACGTCTTCCGCTTTGCCGACCTCGTATTGCACGTTCTTGATGCCGTTGCGCTCCGCATTCGCCCGCGCGTCGTCAATCGCCGCCGGAATGGTATCCATCCCCCGAACCGTGGCCGCCGTATGCGCCATGCTTAATCCGAGCGTCCCGACACCGCAGTAGGCGTCGACCAAAGTTTCGTGCGGGGCCAAATCCAAAGCGGTTAATGCCTCTTGGTACAACCGGGTCGTTTGCATAGGGTTCAACTGCAGGAATGCCTGTGGCGACAGCAAGAAGTCCATACCGTTAAGTCGTTCCGTAATGTACTGTTCACCCGCCAGCAACTTTGTCTCCGGACCCCACACCAACGTCGTGCGGCCGGGATTAACGTTTTGGTTGACGCTCACTACCGCGGGCAGGTCCTGCGCGATGCGGGCCAAAATGCGACCCTTGCCCGGTAACTTGGCGGAGTTAGTGATAAACGTCACCTGGATTTCGCCGGTAGCGACCGATGCGCGGACCGCTAGAGTCTTCACAATACCGCTGTTGTGGCCCTCATCGTAGATTGGCGTCCCTAAGTCTTCCATTATTTGGCAAAGCTCGTTAATGGTAGCCGACACGACGGGCATCTGCGTGGCAAAGTCGCTCAGTGGGACTAGGTCGTGGCTGCCAGGAGCGTAGAGTCCTGCCCGCACGTGGCCATCAACCACCCGTACCTGGAACTGAGCCTTGTTGCGGTAATGCAGCGGTTGCGGCGCGCCAATGGTTGGGCGCACATCGTAGTGCTCGTAACCGCGTGGACGGTAACGTTCTAACGACTGGCGGATGACGTCCGTTTTAAAACGTAATTGCGCCGGGTAGGCGAGGGCTCCGAGCTCAATGCCGCCTACTTTGCCATACAGTGGGTCAACCGGCTGTACCCGCTCTGGTGATTGTTTACGAATTCGGTGCACCCGCGCGTCAATGTAGCGCTCATGGTCCTGCGTGACCTCAGCCACGACCACTTCATCCGGTAGGGCACCCGGAACAAAGGTAATCTTCCGTTTGTAGTAGCCGATGCCGGCCCCGTTGATATCAAGTCGCTTAATGGTGAGGGGAAAGCGTGTCCCCGCTGGTATTTGATCCATATTTTCCTCCGTTTGTATTCCTCGCCATTATAGCAAATTAGCCGGGTAAAATCTGTCCGGGGGTGGGTATTTAGAGCCGTGGTTGGTATAATGAAAGCAGATTCGTGGCGGACGGCGTACCCGTACGTCGAACGCAAAAGGGGAAAATAACATGAAAATCACGTACACAAACCAGTCAGCACCACGGGTGATTGCGACCGTATGGCACAACGGCGAAGCGCACACCTTACACGACAATGACAGTATTGACTTGGATGTCCACCGTGGCGATCAGGTTGAATACCGGGTTGGCCGCATGACGCGACGTACGCCAATTCATTTTCAAGCGACCGACGCTAAGTTTGTCATCGAAGCTGACCGCGTGTTCCAGATGATTTTCTTTGGCATCATCTTTGCCTCATCCTCCTAGCCTACGTGCTGCACTGGCTCGATAATTACTTTGTGGCCCTGGCGGGGCTCATTATCATGGTGGTGGCGTACGAAGGAATTGTGTTCTTTCGGGGTTTCCGGGCGCGGCCAGTGCACTAAAAAAATCCAGCAATGCAAAGATGCCATCACCAACGCCTGTGAGCGTGATGATGGCATCTTTATACTCTGGTTATTTAGGCCCGTCGCACGTAATGGCGGCGGCCTTGTCGTCGGCGAGTTTGCCCACGCGTTCCAGAATGTGGAGCAAATCCGTATCCTCAGAGCGGTTACCCCAGTATATGATGGTCGGTTGGTGGTCGCCCACCGGTACGGTCGCGTGGGTCAGCGCGTAGACCCGATCGTAGTGGTCGATTGAACACAGGATGACGTCCGGTGGTACAGGGCTGTTAGGCGGTAGGACCTTGATGACGGCAAAGCTGTTCAGGAAACCGATAATGTCCTTGTTCAGAAATGATTCGCTTTCGAGTTCAACCCGCACTTTCAGTGGCTCGACCGTTTTGAACATGGGCAGGATGGGGGCCATCGTGGTGAACACCGATTCCTCGATGCCTTGGGCCAGCCGAACAAAAACGTGTTCCGGTTCGTCTTTGGGGATACTCATGATACTGGCATGGATGGCATCAAGTAGTTGCTGGTACTGCTTCATCTGGTAGCGATTCTCACTGAAATCTGAAACCTTGACGACGGGAGCCTCGAGGACGTAGTAGTTGAGCACGGCCTTGTACATGTTGGTTTCAACGACCTGGTTAGATAGGAAAACGTCGCGCTGCTGCGCCGACAATAACTGGGCAATACATTCGCGCAGCTGATGGACCAGGCTGGCAACCGGATTGGGAAAGCTTTGCATGTATTCACAATATTCCCGGTTGATGGCGCGGTTATCGGTGGCTAACGTTGGTAGGTTAGTCCAGAAAAAGTAGGCGGTCAGGCGGGCCCGACGCGTTTCGTCCTCGGACAATTCCGGGAAAAATTTCGGTGTGATGTTCATGGTGGGGATGGGATCCCGCCGGCTGAAAATGGTGATTAGGCGTGGATTAAGGCGGTTAACGTGTCCCTGCCGCATGCGCAGCGCCACGGTGGCGATGTCAATCAGTGCTCTGCGCGTGGGCATGGTGTGTGCCGGGAACCCCTTCCCAGGTTCGGCCGAATTGGTAGCGTTGTACATAGCAATTGTTTCGGCCTCGTCGGGATTGGTAAACGGCCACGGACCGCCACGGTAGCCCTGACTGAAAAATTCGTGCATCATAAACACGATGCGCAGTTCTTCGCCGGTTACGCGCCCCAGCGTCATATCGATGTCGATGTTGTGTTCCTGGAGGTACTCGCGGAACGGTGCAATCAACCGCTTGAGGGTGCGCAGTGTGATATTGTGGACCGCACAGAATTCCTTGGTATCGACTCCGTCATTCAGCAAGCTGGCACTGAAAAACTGGAAGCTGGTCGATTTGCGGAGTAAAAAAAAAATTGGTATTGGTCTACGTCCACATCCGCGGACATCATGGCAAATTCAGGTTCCTTATCACTGGCGGGTTGCTTGCCGGTGAGGGTGACCAGGTCGCTCAGGATGGAACGAAACGCCTTGTACGTTTGCGCGTACCCCATACCCACGATGAGGCTGAGTTTGTTGACGGTAAAGTTGGCCGCGTCGAACGACTTAATGATTTTAAACAGGCGGAAGCTTTGCTCACTCTGTTTATTAAAAAAAGTAATCTCTAAACATGGGCGACCCTCCTGCATCAGTCTTTGCAGTTATTGTAACATTGGCGTAGACAACAGTAAAAAGGTTGGTGGATAATATGGCAGTAATTACGGCGGTTACCCCGCAAAAGCGGCGCGGCTACTATAACATTTTTCTTGACGGTAAATTTGCCTTTGGGGTCAGTGAGGACACGTTGGTGCGCTTCCGACTCATTAAGGGGGCCGAGCTGGATGATGTGCAGACGGCCCACGTTCAGGCTGAGGACGCGTTATCGCGTGCAACCAGCGTCGCGGTGACGTACTTGAGCCACCAGTCGCGGACGGCCAAGGAGGTGCATGACCGCCTGGTCGACGAGGAGATTCCTGAAGGCGCGATTGCGACGGTGGTGGCACGCTTGCAGGAGCGTGGGTACATTAATGATGCTAACTATGCGCAGTACTTTGTAGACGACAACGTGACGATGGGTGACCGGGGTCCGCGGCAGTTAACCGCTAAGTTACGGCAGAAGGGCATTAGCGCCGATTTGGTGGATAACGCTGTGGCGGAGTACACGCCAGAGCAGCGGTTAGCTGTTGGTACGCGCGTTGCTCAGCGTGTGGTGCGGCACGGGACGCGCAAGTCGCACGTAGCGTTAGTGCGCAGCCTGAAGACAACTTTGATGCAAAAGGGGTTCGATGGGGATGACATCGATCGGATTATCGCTACGGCCGCCCCAGAACGTGATGAGGAACAAGAAAACGATTTGTTGCTCACCACGGCACGCAAAGTGTGGCGCCAAAAGCACCGGTACACGGGTCGTGAACGGCGTATGAAGGTCAAGCAGGCGCTGGTGCGTAAGGGCTTTGGTTATGACCTGATTGACAATATTCTGGATGACATTGAGGCAGAGGACGATGATGAGTAGTGGGGGCAAACTTTGTTAGTAGTGGTTCACGTGTTGTCACTGGTGACACACTGACTTTTTCCCAGAAACCCTTTGAAGTTTGGTACAATCTATATGATATATAGGCAATGTGTGCAGTAACTAGAATTACGCCCGCACACAGCGAGTAGATTAGAAAGTAGGTTAGCCAAATGCAGATTCCCAAGGAGGGTGACTACGTAGCAATTAAGAGCTACAAGCATGACGGTAGTTTACACCGTACCTGGCGTGACACGATGGTGTTGAAGACGAGCGATGACGCAATCATTGGCTGCAACGACCACACGTTGGTCACTGAAAGCGACGGCCGTCGGTGGGTTACGCGCGAACCGGCAGTGCTCTTCTTTCACCGCCACTTTTGGTTCAACGTGATTGCGATGATTCGCGATAACGGGGTGAGCTACTACTGTAACTTGGCCTCACCGATGACCATTGATCAGGAGGCCCTTAAGTACATCGATTACGATCTGGACGTCAAGGTTTTTCCGGACGGTGACAAGCGGTTGCTTGATGTGGATGAATATGAGGCCCACAGTAAGTTGTGGGGGTACCCCAAGACCACCGACCGGATTTTGAAGGCTAACGTGAATACGTTAGTGGATTGGATTGACCACGGTAAGGGCCCGTTTTCGCAGGCGTACATCAACCTGTGGTATGAACGTTATCAGCAGCTAGCACACCGTGAATAGTGTTGCGGCTTCAAAGGTTGCGCCGGTAGTTCCGAGAAGGGATTACCGGCGCAACCTTTTTGCGGCCGTTGAACTGCAATTTTAAATAACGTAAGAATTTGTGACATTTTTAATATAGTCGGTGGTTGATTACCATTTTGGTTTACACTACTCGCTAATATGTATACGAGGGGGTACGCAGATGCTCAAAATTGATGGGCACACGCATACGCAATTTTCACCGCAAAGTCACGATGAAGATGCCGAACTAATGATTCAACGGGCCATTGCCATGGGCTTTAAGGAGTACGCCATGATGGAGCGGGCACCTTTGCCGGCGGAGTTTGCGGACCAGTTTGGTGGCAACACTGAATTGAGGCAGTTAGCCGCAATGTCAATGGATCAGGTGCCGCAGTACCTCGAGTACGCCCAGTCTTTGCAAAGAAAGTATGCGCACCAGTTGCGTATCCACGTTGGCTTTGAAGTGGATTACCTGCCGGGACTGGAAGGGTGGACGATCAACTTCCTCAATGAGGTGGGCCCGCTAACTGATAACAACATACTGGCACTACACTACCTGCGCGGGCGGGACGGCAAGTTGTGGGAGTTGGATACTACGCCGGACGATTTTGCTACCGGTTTTGGTGACATGTTGCAATTTCCGGAACACTTATTCAAGTCGTACTATTCTACGCTGTTGCACGCTGTTCATGCCGATTTGGGTGTTTACACACCGCGATGTGTGGGCCAGATGGGGTTGGTGCGGCAATTTCAGGATTACTTTGGTCTACCGCGGACACTCACTCGCGATTGCGAGTACCTCGTAATACGTGTGTTGCACGCGATGCACGCTCGGGGTGCTAGCCTGGAGGTCGGCGTTGCGGGACTGTACCAGGAGTTCAATAACGAACTGTATCCGTTACCGTGGGTTATTGACCGTGCACGCCGTATGGGCGTCCCACTGGTTTATGGCTCGGACGCGCACAATGTCCACGAAGTCGGTCGAGGCTACTACGCCGTCGAAGCGTTGCTGGAGTAGCGCGTCGACGGCAGCGTAGGCCGGACCGGCGAGCTACGGCTTAGTGGGGCGCTCCATGGTAACGGGCTGGAGGGGCACGAACTCGCGGGTGGGGTTTGAAACTGCGGCTTACGTGTCCTGCGCCGTGATTGCTATACCCGCACGCTCCGGCCGTACCGGCCTCCCACGAAGTTTCTAGCCCGAGGAAACCACTCGGTCTATAAACTTTGCCGCCCTACGTCGCTTCGCTTCTAGGGCGCTCCGGGGCCACAGCAACCACGTCTCCGGACACGACACCTCCGTTCCAAACCCCACCCGCGGGTTCCCGATAATTCGTGGACTCTAATCCCAGTAGTCTTGATTTCCTACTCAATCATCCCCCAACTGGACGGGTACTGGCATGGACGTTACTAGTCATCTGAGTAAGCACTTCGAATTTGTCTACAATCGTTCTAACGTTTGAATTGTAACCTGTGAACTGCCCTGTGAATCTACCTGTGACCTTCTATCGTTGGTCGTACTGGCGTGGTGGTGGAGGTTGAGCGGCTGGCCCCCGCGACGGCTGTATACCCGTAGTTCTGTTTGAATTACTGCTAGTAGTGCGTCAGCACGTACTGGCAGTTATGAATTACAGAATCAAATTGGCTAGACCGAGTGGTTTTCTCGGGCTACGGCAATTCGCGGTAGCCCGGAACGGGCGTGAGCGTGAGGCTCACAGCTCCGGTCACGGGGGGCAGCCGCTCAACCGGAACCGCAACGCCAGTACTACCAGCCAATATTAGCGGTCACCGTGGAGCGGCCCACAAAGTCGCAGCACCCCGCAGCACCCCCACCGGCCAGAACCGCCACTGAACCATCACTGAACCGTCACACAAAGTTTAACCCACTGATGGTTGCCTCTGTGATACACTAAGAAACGAAGTATCGATCACAAGTATGGGGGCACAAGAATGAAAGAGTTCGCACAAATCCCGGCACAGCGTGTCGTGGGGCGTGTTTTCACCGAATCATCGGCTGACGAAAACGGCAGCTTTGAATCGGCGTGGGATGAATTTAACGAGGCGGGGCACTTCAAAGCCCTCGACCCACTAGCAGACGTGCCAAACCGGACCAGCGTCATCGTCTTTTCACCCTATGGTTCGATGCAGTACTGGATTGGTAGCGTCATCCCAGAATCGGCCAACGTTCCCAATGGTTATCAGGTGCTGAACCTGCCCGCCGCCACGGGTGCCGTCGCCGACAAAGACGTAAAGGGCATGATGACCAGTTTGCCGTTGGCCACCACGTATAATGAAGGCCTCGCCACTTTGGAAAAGGCGGGTTACCAACTACCTGAACACATTGGCCAGACCGACACACCGTACTACCTAGAACGTTACGATTTGAACAATCAGGGTGTCGCCCAGCGGGTGGAGTACACAATATACGCACGGCCGGACCAGCTCGAGGGCTTTGATGATATTGAATAGCATTAAAATTTGTTAAACAGCGGCACGAAAAAGTCATTAAAAAGCCGGCTACCATTCACGTGGTAGCCGGCTTTTGCGCACAACTCTTGGTCATAATGACATCATAGTTAAATGCAAGCATTGTTAATCGACAGATATTTGTTAAGGGGGTCGTTTAATTGTTAATGACGATGACACGAGTTGGCGTTGCACTCGGAATAATTGGTAGTGTGGTGTTAGGTACTGCGTTGGCGCATCAGCATCAGCGCAAAGTTGCGGTGGTGCCCGCAACCAACAAGCGTTAAAAACGAGTCGCCCCCCCGCAGAAACCGCCGTATAAGCAAACCCAAACAAGAATCCAAGTGCGGGATTCTCGTCTGGATTAACTTATACTCTGGTTTCTAACCGCGGGGTTCCACTCTCTGAAAATACGTACTTTCTGGAGCGTTAGCTTGAAGGCTGATGCTCTTTTTGTGTACCGGACCGACTTTGACGGCGATTGCCTTGTTCTACCAAGATGATTAGCTGATAATGGTAGCAAAAGCAAAGGGGGTGACGAAAGTATGCGTTTGTTAGTGACCGGTGGCGCGGGTTTTATCGGTAGCAACTTTGTCCGGTACGTCCTCGCACACGCGCCGACCGTGCGCATCGTGGTACTCGATAAATTGACCTACGCGGGTAATCGGGCCAACCTCGCCAGCCTCCCGGCGAATCGCTGCCAGCTGGTGGTGGGGGACATTGCCGACGCCCCGCTAGTTGACCGTCTGGTTGCTCAGAGTGATATGGTGATTAACCTGGCTGCGGAAAGCCATAATGACCGGGCGTTGGCGGACCCGCAACCATTTATTGACACCAATATTAATGGAACCTATACGTTGCTTGAGGCGGTGCGGCGGCATCGCGTGCGCTTCCATCAGGTCTCAACCGACGAGGTGTACGGTGATCTCCCCCTGCGGACGGATTTGGCGGACCCGCAGCACGCCGACACGTTTTCCGTGGAGTCACTGTACAACCCGTCGAGTCCGTACTCGGCTAGCAAAGGTGCTGCTGACCTCTTAGTGCGGGCCTGGGTCCGCTCCTTTGGCATTCAGGCAACCATTTCCAACTGCTCCAATAATTACGGTCCGTACCAACACGTCGAGAAGTTCATTCCCCGGCAGATTACTAACATTCTGACTGGTCGGCGTCCCGTATTGTATGGCGATGGTCGCAACGTGCGGGATTGGATTCACGTGCAGGATCATGTCGCCGCACTGTGGATGATTCTGCAACATGGGCGCGTGGGCGCGACGTACTTGGTGGGTGCGCACTGCGAACTGTCTAACCGGGACGTACTGGCGGCGATTCTCGACCGAATGGGGCGCCCAGCCGACGACTTTGAGTTGGTGGCCGACCGTCCGGGCCATGACCGGCGGTACGCGCTGGACAACAGTCTGTTGGTGAATGAGTTAGGCTGGCGGCCCCGCCACAGCGACTTTGCTCAGGGGCTCGACGATAACATCGCCTGGTACCGTCAGCATCAAGACTGGTGGTCCGGTAGCAAAGACGCCACGGAGGCCGAATACGGACGTCAATAAAACCCCAGCCGTGGCGAACGACTGGGGCGATGTGGATTATAAGTCGAGGTACATCTCGCGGTGGGGGATGCCCGCGTCCATGAATTCAGGGCGATCCGCAAAGTTGTAACCCAAAGCGGTGTAGAAGCCGGTTGCGTGCACCTGGGCGTCCAGGCGTAGCTGCTGGATGCCGTTGGCCCGGGCGTAATCACGCGCGGCATCCATAATCACGCGGCCGAGGCCGGTACCCCGGGCAGCTTTGCGTACCGCCACCCGCTGGACGTGAAGGCCGTACTCGGCGGGTAATAGGCGCAAAGTTGCTAACGGTTCGGCGTCGTCACCGTACACCACGATGTATAGGCAACGGCCCTCGTCATCGTCGACCTCCAAGTCGACGGGAACGTGCTGTTCAGCGACAAAGACTTCCTCCCGAATCTGCACGGAGTCTTGGTGAATGGTGCTGTTTAAATCCGTAGTATACTTAATGGTGGTCATTTTTCTTCTCCTACCGGCTAAATTGGTGTTAGGGCTACTCTAGCAACCAACCCGAGTAAAAGCAAGAACTTAAACTTTGTTGTCATCATCTTGCTGCGGCCGTGGGTTGTGGTAATTTATGGTAGGGTATTAAGTGACCCAGATACGTGGCGGCTTAACGCCATGCTGGCAACATTGCACCCCAAAGAATGTGAGGAACCAAAATTGATTGATGTACATAGCCATTTGTTACCGGGTATCGATGATGGCTCGGAAAACATGGAAATTTCCTTATCCCTTGCCCAGGACGCGGTGCGCGACGGCATTACGCACGCGCTCATGACACCGCACCACATGAACGGTCGGTTTACCAACCATCCGGCCGACGTCATCCGGTTAACGGATGAGTTTCAACACGAACTGGACCAACAAGGGATTCCTTTGACCGTCTTTCCTTCGCAAGAGGTACGCATTAACGGCGACCTCCTGACTGCGTGGGATAATCAGGACCTGATGACGACGGACGAGGGGGGGCACTACATGTTACTGGAATTTCCGCACGATGCGGTGCCGACTTTCACCGATGACATGGTCTTTCAGTTGGAGCAGCGCGGGGTCACGCCCGTCTTTGTCCATCCGGAACGGAACGAGGACCTGATGGCGCATCCGGAAAAGCTGTTTGAGCTCATTCAAAAGGGTGCTTATGCCCAAATTACGGCTAGTTCTTACGTTGGCACCTTTGGTAAAAAGGTGGAGCGGTTCGCGGAAGACATCATTGACCACGGTCTCGGCCACATGCTGGCGTCAGACGCACACCACATTAAGAATCGGGACTACGAAATGAGTGCGGCGTTTAAAAAGTTGATCGGTGCTTACGGTAATGATGTCGGCAAAATGTTCGATGACAACGCTAAGGCCATCGTTAACGGCGATCCGGTGCACCGGGTAGCGGAGACGCCCATCAAGAAGAAACGCTTCTTCCCGGCATACTAAGAGCAAGGATAGTGGTCAAGCCAGTGTACCCGGCGAGGCCACTTTTTTTTACGCCACAAGTGGGCCATATTAGTGTGGACTGTATACCTTCTACGTGGCAGGGTGTAAAATTTAACTAACGATTGACCAATTATCTGCGTCGGGTTGGGCCGACGTCATGAGCAAAAGCGGGGGTAAACGCAGTGCGAAAATGGTTGCGATATTTAACGGTGGGCATGGTGATGCTCGCGGCGGCGATGGTTTTGGGCGGATGTGGTCAAGGCGAAGCTACGTCCACAACGGCCAAGAACACACACACGGATGCTGCAGTTGTGCGTCTCGATCAGGCGGTCGACAAGCTGTTTAGTAACGATCAGCACAATTTACCCGCGGACAAGTTAACCGACAAGCAAATTCAGGCGGCGCACACGTTGTACAATAAGGCGGTTGCGCGCGGTAGTAAGTTAACTAACGCCGACGTGAAGTTAGTGAACCGGGCTGACCGGGACATTAGTAAGGCCAAACATTTTTTTTGCGGTGACCAGCGGCCTAAAAGACGCGTTGGGTGACAGCCAGGTGATTGTGCCTGACTACAACGCGGATAATTTGGTTGCTGCCTGGGGGGATGTGTCTTCCTACAGCGTCTTTGTCACGAAGTATGGTGACCAAATGAAGCTGGTCAATCAGGAAGTTGCTGCCGTGAAGCTAGTGCAGAAGCTGTACGACGGAACGCTAGGTGATGTGACCAATAGTAACGGTACCGAGAGCAAGAACTACTCGGTTAAAAGTAACGTGACGGCCGACGCCATCGCGGCAGCCAAAAAGGCGGTCAATGCCGTTAAGGTTGATGCGTTCAAGACCCGGTACATGAAGTACGTTGACGCGGCTCAGGATGCGGTTGATGCCGCGGCTGATAGTAGCAGTGCAGCCGCCACAAGTAGTAGCGCCGACGCCACTGATGCGTCGAGTAGCAGTTCCGACGACAATGCCAATGCCACGAGTAGTAGTGGGACTACCGGTAATTCTGGTAGCAGTGGCTCTGGTAATTCTGGATACAGTTCCGGGTACAACTCTGGTTACAGCTCTAGCTATGGCACTGGCGGTGGTAGTGGCAGTAGTTATACCGGATCTGGTAACAGTGGTTCTCAAGGATCGACGAGCTCGGATGGCGGTAATACGTCCGGTTCGACGGGCGGTACCGACAGCGGTAGTACTGGTGGTAGTGGCGAATCTGACACTACCGGCGCTGGCGCTAGCAGCAACAGTTCTAGTGATGACGCGCAGTATACCGGTAACTGGAGCGGCGGCATTTAATAGTGTGGATGGAAGCGTCGGGCCTGGTGTTCGGCGCTTTTCTATTTGCCTTCCTGTTTGTAGTGATATCAGCAAGTTGGTTTAGGTGTTAGCTGGTTTTTCGTTACCGTTTGGGGTAAAAAAAAGGTTGAAGCATAGCGGTGGCAAACGTTTGCCAGCATCCACAGTGTGGTCACTGGCGGAATCTGAACATGGGGAAGATTATCCAACGTATACGTCGTACGAGGCCATGTGGCGGGACATGGGTGTTTGATTGATTACGAACTAATGCCAGCGTGACAAGCAAAAAAAAGTCCGGATCACCTTTGCATGGGTGGCCCGGACTTCGTGTATATTGACTTAATTACTGTGCGTTGATGGCGTCGTTGATCTCACTGTGCACCCGGTTAATTTCACTGGTGCTCATGACTTCATATGATTGGCCGTCGATCATCGCGCTGGATCCCTGCATCTGGTCGGAGCTGATGTTGCCAATGGCGCTCTTGTACTTGGAGGCTAGGTTCTTCAAAGACGAGAGGGAAATGTTAGTCCGCACGTTGTCCGATACGGCGTCCAGGAAGTTGGTGTTGAGCAGGCTGGTTGGTTGGCTCTTCGCCTTTTGCAGGATGGCCTTCACGATGAGCTGCTGCCGCTCCTGACGACCGTAGTCACCACGTGGATCCTCGTGACGCATCCGGGAGAACTCAAGTGCCTTGGCACCATCCATGGTTTCCGTCTTGCCCTTGGTGAACGTGTAGCCACCTTCGCTGAAGCTAATTGGCGAGGTGACGCTCACGCCGCCAACCGCGTTAACCAGTTTCTTCAGGCCGCCCATGTTGACCAGGATGTAACCGTCAAGCTTAATGTCGAGCAACTTCTCCACCGCCGCGATGGCCGTATCCGAACTGCCGTATGCGTATGCCGCGTTCAGCTTGATGGTTTCACCTTTGTACTCGATCTTCGTGTCGCGAGCGATGGAAACCATGGTGGTTTTATTGGTCTTCGGGTTGACCACCATCACCATGATGGTGTCCGTCCGGCCCTTGTAGGCGCGGCCCAAAGCCCCGGTGTCAGTGCCTAACATGAGGTAGGCAACCGACTTGGTGGCCTTCGTCTTGTTGTCGGACGTTGAACTCGTTTTTTTTGTTGTACGAGTAAACCGCGCTCGTAGTGTGGTGAATCTTGTAGTACCCGTAGCCACCCAAACAAACAGCGGCAGCTACGATGATGCCGCAAATCCAAAGAATTATTTTCTTCATATTAACTAATACCCTCTACCCTCGGAATGATATGTACTATTGTTAATCAATTGACATTATACATTAGTCGGCGAAAAGTTGGTAAACGTGGGGCAAAAAGCTAAATTTCCTTAAACTTAAATTGTGGGGGATGTGGCATTAGTTAATATCCGGGAGATTTTGCGGTGGTATGCGGCACCTAGCGATAGAAGAACAATTTTGGCGTGCTGTTTTGGTCAAGAATTAGTACATACTCTGGTAAAATAATGATGCATGTAGGAGGCTTACTGTGGATAATCAAGTTGAGACGTTAGTTAAAAGGAAGCCCCGTTTCTGGCGGGCTTACGAAAATAAGATTCTTATTGTTTTGAATATTACGCTGGTATTTGTGTTTCTGATTTTACTGTTGTACAAGGTGTCAACTGTCCCAAACGTTTTTGTGGACGAGGCGAACTATGCGAACGAGGTTGTATCGTTTGCTCGATTTGGTACTGACATCCATGGTCTACATTTACCCATATATTTATCCAGTGTTTGGGGACAGGGCCAGTCTATTTTATATGCAATTGTTGATGCACCACTAGTACGCTGGTTTGGTTTTAGCATGGTCACGTTAAGGTTCCATTTTTATTGATGAATTGGTTAATCTTATGCCTACTTATCTTTAAGGTTTACCAGTGGTCAAAAAGTTTACGCCTTACGACCATGGTCAATATTGCATTGATTAGTAGTCCGTGGATATTCATATCATCTCGGTGGATTCTCGATGCCAATATTGCTCCCTTAATGTTTATGCTTGCTACTATCCTGTTTGCTTCCGGAGCAATGAGTAAAAGTAAACTATTGCGGATTATTGATGTATTGTTTGGAGCATTATTCTTATCTTTAACGGCATACGGTTACGTTGCAGCATGGCTTTATTTACCGGTAGTCTGTGTGCTCTACTTTATTGCGTTTGTTAAGGATGACAGTTTTAAGATTTGGGAGTACATAGTATCTGTTGCTGTGATTCTTTTGGTCGCCGTCCCAATCATAGTATTTGCGTATCGGGTTAATATTTTGAAGTTGACGCATGCGACAAAGTTTTTTGTTTTTTTGATATTCCTCCTCTGCCGGCAAATCGGTTGGGTCACTGATTAATCTTAGGGGACCTGGGTTGATCAATAGGTGTATGCACAATTTAGTTGACGGTTTGCTCATTTATTTAGGCGGGAATGACTACTTGCAATGGAATTCGGTCAGCCCGTTTGGAGCGGTTGCTCCATGGTTATTAATCTTTGCTCCGGTGGGTATGCTAGGTAACCTTGAGACAATGCCCAAGGCCATACAACTTTTTAGGCGTTTGTTGACGCTTAATATAGTTGCTTTTATTCCTTTAGCACTTGTTGTTACGCCAAACTATAATCATTGGAACTTGCTAAACATACCATTAGCAATATTGGTTGGCCTGGGATTGTTTCTTTGTATTCAACGTTTTCGGGAGACTTCTATTCGTTTGTTGTTTGTACTCGTTCCCATCTGCACCTTTGCCTACTTTCTACCGTTTGGGTACTTCGGAGTCGGTACCGAGGGTAGTTTCTTTGAAAATGGTTTAGTCAGATTTCGTGATGTTCAAAAATTGAATCAAACGGTAACGTCATCAAGTGACAGCAGTCGTCTTTACGTTGATAGTTTATCTTGGAAGTTTATGTATTTTAGAATGGTACAGGCCCCAATCAGCCACTCAATGTACTTGAACCGTACTGGCACTAAATCCGATTTCAGTAAGAAAATGGGCGATTTTTCGCGGTATGGTTCTCTGAGGGATATGTCTATATTTAGGGGCGGAACAAAAGGTGATTTCATTTTGCGTTCTTCAAAGGAACCTATGCCCGGTTGGAAATATTGCTATAGCGTGACCTGGAATAATGTTCCGCAGTATTTATTCAAAAAGAGCAAATGACATTTGGATTGATTTGCCGGCGTTCGACTGATTGTGTTTATTTAATATCTTGAGCCTGTGTACTTAGTAAATGGCGACGACAGCGTATTGTCGAGCCTTATTCAATTAGTGAATCTAAAGGAAACAGGTCAATTGGTCTGTTTCTTTTTTTGCTGTTGTCAACCACAGTCTATTTCAGTGATGACGAAACGTATTGGTCAAAAAGCTAAATTTCCTTAAACTTAAATTGTGGGGGATGTCGTACCGATAAGATACTTGTCGCGGCCTCAGACTGCCGCGATACGGGCATTTATTGGGTGACCGGCAATGATTGGGACGTGTGCGCGTCGCTGAACGTAATCTGTTCGTAAAGCGCGTCCTATTGGTGCTCAGGCCGCTTTCTGGTATTATTAACCTTGGTATTTCTATAGTCTGCCATACACGGCAGCCGTTATGGAGGGAGGTGGCACCATGTTTGAACGTTTACGGCAATCAAAGCTAATGTTCTGGTCAGTGGAGATCTTGATACTGGTCCTCATCATTGCCGGACTGAGCTCCGTCACGTTTATCTTTCAACCGGTCGCAACCTTTTTCTCCATCTGGTTGATTCCGCTGGTGTCGGCGTTGTTCCTCTACTACATGTTCAATCCATTTGTGAAAATGATGGAGCGGATGAAGGTGCCGCGTGGATTAGCACTCGCCATTTTGATGTTGGTACTAGCGGGATTAGTTTACCTGATTGTGGTGTGGGCCGTTCCGGCAATGCTCCGTCAGGTGGCCCGCCTAGTACTGGCCTTACCAACGCTGGTCAAGGATTTTCAGACGGTGTTGGCGAAGGCGTCACATTATTCTTGGTACCAAGCGTTGGACCTCGACGATGCTATCAGCCACATCAATGCTTCAAAGATTACGGCCAGCATTTTAAAGTCGACCTCCGCAGGGTTGCCTGATTTTCTGGGATCAGCCGTCGGCACCTTCTTTTCCGTAATTACCGTGCCCATCATTTTCTTTTACATGTTAAAGGATGGTCACCGGTTTGTGCCGGCCGTCCAACGTTTATTTCCCACGAGTATTAACGATGAAGTGGGGGAGGTCTTCCGGCGTCTGAACGACACGCTGGCGCACTACATTGCTGGCCAGGCATTGGAATGTATCTTTGTGGGCGTCATGACCGGATTGGGCTACTGGATTATCGGGCAGCCGTACGCACTGCTGCTAGCGATTATCGCGGGTGTGGTAACCATGATTCCGTATCTGGGACCGTATATCGGCATTATTCCGGCCCTGCTGGTGTCCGTCAACATGGGTTGGGGACAGATGTTTGGTATCGTGGCGGTCGTTATTGTGGTGCACGTGGTGGACGGCAATTTTATCTACCCCAACATTATTGGGCGGTCACTGGATATTCACCCAGTAACAATTATCATTTTATTGTTGCTGGCGAGTCACCTGTACGGATTACTGGGTACGATCCTGTCGATTCCGGTGTACGCGGTGGCTAAGAACGTCGTGGTGTACTTGTGGCAGGTATTGCAGTTGCGGCGGCGTGAAAAGATGGTCCAGGAGCCGTCATCAACGAGTGGTTTGGGTGCAAGCAAAGAAGAAAAGGAACATAAATAAGTAATGAAACAGACTGAATTAGAGCAGGCGGTGGCCAAGCGCCGCACCTTTGCCATTATTTCTCACCCCGATGCGGGGAAGACGACCATCACCGAGCAACTGTTGCTGTTCGGGGGTGTGATTCGTGAGGCCGGGACCGTTAAGGGGCGTAAATCGAGCCACTTCGCAAAGTCCGACTGGATGGCGATTGAAAAGCAGCGTGGTATCTCTGTTACGAGTTCCGTGATGCAATTTGATTATCAGGGTAAGCGCATCAACATTCTGGACACTCCGGGGCATGAGGATTTTTCTGAAGATACATACCGGACACTGATGGCCGTGGATGCTGCGGTCATGGTGATTGATAGTGCTAAGGGTATTGAAGCGCAGACCAAGAAGCTGTTCAAAGTGGTTAAGGATCGCGGTATTCCCATCTTTACTTTCATGAACAAGCTGGACCGCGACGGTCGGGAGCCGCTCGACCTCATCGCAGAACTTGAGGATTTACTCGGAATTGAGGGTTACGCAATGAACTGGCCGATGGGGTCGGGGAAGACCCTACTGGGACTGTACGACCGGGTCAACAACCGGGTGGAACGCTACCGTCCGGAAACGCCGGAACAGCGGTTTGTCGAGCTCGACGCTGATGGTCACCTGCCAGCAGACGATGTGATTGCCAAGGAAGCGACCTACCGTGCGACTTTGGATGAAATCGAGTTGCTGGATGATGCTGGCAACCAGTTCGATGCCGACAAGATTGCGCGGGGCGACCAGACACCGGTGTTCTTCGGTAGTGCGTTAACGAACTTCGGGGTGGAGACGTTCCTGAACAGCTTCGTGCAGTACGCGCCGGCCCCGACCGCCAAGAAGACGGTGGGGGGCACGGAGGTGCAGCCGACCAACGAGCAGTTTAGCGGCTTTATTTTCAAGATTCAGGCGAACATGAACCCGAACCACCGTGACCGCATTGCCTTTGTACGGGTTGTATCCGGCGAGTTCACCAAGGGGATGGACGTCACGCTGGAGCGGACGGGCAAGACGATTCGGCTGAATAATTCCACCGAGTTCATGGCCGCCGAGCGGGAGACGGTCACCGAGGCCGTTGCCGGCGATATTGTCGGTTTGTATGACACGGGTAACTTTCAGATTGGTGATACCATTTACGCCGGCAAGCAGGGAGTGGCGTTCGAGCCGCTGCCGCAGTTTACGCCGGAGCTGTTCATGAAGGTGACGCCCAAGAACGTGATGAAGCAGAAGAGCTTCCACAAGGGGATGCAGCAGCTGGTGCAAGAAGGTGCGGTGCAGTTGTACCGGACGTACTCCACCAACGAGTACATTCTGGGTGCGGTTGGCCAACTGCAGTTCGAAGTCTTCAAGTTCCGGATGCAAAACGAGTACAACTCCGAAGTTGAGATGACGCCAATGGGCAACCGCACGGCTCGATGGATTAACCCGGACCAGCTGGATGAAAAGATGAGCTCATCGCGCAACCTGCTGGTAAAGGATGTGCACGGCGAACCATTGTTACTGTTCGAGAATGCCTTTGCGGAGCGGTGGTTCCACGATAAGTATCCGGACGTGGAGTTGACGAGTAAGTTGTAGGAAATCAAAAAAAATAGGTGGTAAAAGAATGGAAACCGGAATTGAATTTGCCTGGGTCTTTCAATCATTAAAAAAAGCACTGGTGGAAGATTTTATTAACTGGTTTATTGCTGGCCGTAGTGGCATTTGTATACGTGAAAAAGACGGTTCATCCCACTTTCACTTCGGACACGGCGTTGATGGTGAATATTGAAGCAAGTGGTAAGGATGATAGTCAACTGACGGTGCAGCAGGCCGAGGTGCAAAAAAAATTGACACCTACAAGGATATTGTTGAAAGTCCTTCAATCATGAAGGAAGTCGCCTACAACCTCACTCACAAGCATCGCGAAACTACGATTCCCGGAAAAAAAAGCAGTGTATGGCACTTACAAGAATAGTGTGACGGGTGAAATTACCAAGTACCTGAAGGAAAAGAAACAATCACCTAAGTATCACGTTGTCTCCGCAAAGTACGGTAAGGGTGCCGTTACTACGGACCAAGTTAGTAGTGCTGTAAGTATCAGTAGTAACGCTAACTCTCAGGTATTTAAAATTAAAGCGACTTCTAGTGACTCCGTTCTTTCCAAAAACATTGCGAACGCCACTGCGGCTGTCTTCCGCGAGCGGGTTCAAACAATGATGAGTGGCTCGCGGGTTACAATTGTTTCCCGAGCTAACGACGGCAGCATTAAGACTGGTAGCACCAAGAAGTATGTTTTGGTCGGTTTAATTATGGGTGTTATCCTCGGTGCGTTTGTTGTATTACTGTATGGTTTCTACAAGGAATTAACTGACAAGCGCATCGATAACGACTCGTTCTTAACGAATGAACTTGGCTTCACTAAACTTGGCGCTATTCATAAGAAATAAGATGTCAGGAATTGTAGTCCTTAATTCGGAGGAATGGTTTTGAGCAAATTAAATTTGAACGATGCATTTACAAATGTTGCGATTGATGATGCTGGTATCAGTGAAGACTTCATGGATTTAGCGACTAATTTAGTTGTGAGCCGTCGTAACGGTATTTTAAGTGGATCAGTGGCTTTAGTCTCTGTTGATCAAGATGATACTCAGGCAGATGTGGCTGTCGGATTGGTTAAGGCCTTGGCCAGTATTAATCAATCCGTAGCGTTGGTCAATGCTAATTTACGTTCATCCTGGACACCACAGATTCCAAATTTCACTTCATTAAATTTGCAGTCCGTGCTTGATTCTGGCCAGGTAGACGATGACACGACTAACGTGATTGTTTCCCCTGCGGATAGTGTGCCCAATCCTATCGCTACGCTTGAAAGTGATGGCTTTTCGGCTTGATTCGGTCTATGGAGGCTGGGCGGAACTTCGTTGTTGTTTCCACGCCTGCATTGATGCCATTGGGAGATGCAAAGGCAGTTCTGGGAACCGTAAAGAACGCAATTTTGATTATTCACAGGCGCCAAACACGTGCTCGAAATTTAAAAAAATGGTTTGACAGTACTTAACGCTCTACACACCAACGTTATTGGGTACGTTACCGTTGAATAAATGGGCCGTAGTTACTTTGTCGATTGTTGCTCAGTATAAAAGGAATGAATAATGTCTTCAAAAATTGTTGTTGGAATTGCAGCACACAAACAGTATGAGATGCCGACCGATGAGATGTATTTGCCCATTCAAGTTGGTGCGGCCGGGAAAGCTTCGATTGATGATTACCAGCGCGATGACGAAGGGGACAATATTTCTCAAAAGAACCCCTACTATTCAGAACTGACGGCAACATACTGGCTTTGGAAGAACGTGCAAGGCGCTGATTACAAGGGCTTGGTCCACTATCGGCGGCATTTTTCGAAGTTGGCGAAGTTTAGTCAGTTTAAACAGGGACGTTTTGGTGATGTGCTTGATACTAGTACGCTGATGCACGCGCTTGAAAAAGCCAATGTAGTAGTTCCCGAACCGCGCAACTACCGTATCGAGACCCTGTACTCGCACTATGAGCATTCGCACAACATTCGCGACTTGGACACAACCGTTGAAATCATACGTGAGCTGACGCCTGAGTATGCGGATAGTTTTGAGAAGGTGCTGAAGGGAACCTCGGCGCACATGTTTAACATGTACATTATGAAGGCGGATTTGTTTGATCAATACGCAGAATGGATGTTTCGCATTCTTTTTGAGTTGGAACAACGGATTGATATATCCGGATATGATCGGCAGGAGGCCCGAGTTTACGGATATGTTAGCGAGCTGATGTTGGATGCTTGGTTGGACACCAACAAGATTGTTCCTGCTGAGCTACCGGTAATGTTTATGGAGAAACAAAGCTGGGTGAAGAAGGGAAGCTCATTCATTATGCGTAAGCTTCGCGGATCCAGTAATACAAAGTAGAGGTAATTGAACTTGAGTGATACGAAACAAACCAATGTTGTTGCAGTGGTAGTAACATACAACAAGCCTCAACTACTACAACTTTGTGTGTCGGCCATTCTCAACCAGACGTATCCCGTCAACCGCGTGCTAGTGATTGATAACGGGGGACTTGAGGATACCCGTAAAGTAATTGAACAATTAGCGGATGACAAGATTAGCCATGTTCTGACGGGTGAAAACCTGGGCGGGGCTGGGGGCTTCAAGTTTGGTATTAATGCCGGTATGGACCATTCTGCGGACTTTTTGTGGGTCATGGACGATGACACGGTACCGGATTTATCCGCGTTGTCAGCAATGATGGAGGCCAACAGCACCCTACAGTCTGACGGTATCAATCCGGGTTTTCTAAGTAGCAATGTTCGTTGGACCGATATGGCTCCAGCAAAAATGAACATTCCGGGTGTTGCCGAAGATTGGAGTTATGAAGTCCGTCCAGGGCTAGTTAAGCTGACGTGGGCCTCTTTCGTCTCGTTGTTAATTAATACTGAGGCCATCAACAAAGTTGGTTTACCCATCGACGCGTACTTTATTTGGGGTGACGATGTTGAATATTCTCGCCGAATATCAACTAGTTTTCCCAGTTTCTTTGTCCAGGATAGCATTGCTGTTCACCACATGGATGCAAACGTCGGTGCCAACATTTTGGAAGAGAAGAATAAAAACCGGGTCTCACGGTACTACTTTGCCGTGCGGAATGAATTACATACCGTTAGGGAACTAGGTACTAAATCCGAGCTGATGCGGGTTGTTTCTAAAGACTTGGCACAAGTTTTCAAGGTTATGGGCACTGGATTTACTGGTAAGAAGATTGCGGTGACAATTCGTGGATTTTTTTGCTGGGCTGTTTTTCAATCCAAGGATTGATTTCCACAAATCTAACGGGCAGTAGCGATTAGTGAAAGGCGTTTGCATACTCTATGTTTAATAGGATGACTAAAACAAGCATATTATTAGAATACATGTTGGCGCTGGACATTATCCTGGGGTCTAATTCGATTTACGCTTCTTTTAGCTTTAGTAAGTATGTCACGCTAGCTTTAGGTTTATTGGCGGCTGGTTTGGTGTTTTTGCGGTTCATGATTGAAGCGAGTGGCGGTAATCGAGTGCGTATTAATTCCAACAGCTTGATGGCGCTGTTTATCTTTTTGTTCGTAGTGGTATTTTATTTATTCGCTCAAAACGTTTTTTTTGGGCGAAAAACTTTGGACAACTGGCTAATTATCTGGGACTGTTTGTCCTTTTTACCCCCGCGCTGTGGTTGTATGTGGGGGTTTTTGGATATCGCGGCCTCTTGGACAAGTACGTCAAACTCATGGTGATGATTGCCGTGGTTGCACTGCTTTTCTGGGGCTTGGGTTCCATTATGGGATTATTTGCACCCACCAGTTATTTCACCATTGGTTGGGGTGGAAACAATCAGGTTGCTTCATATTATGGGGTATATTTTGAGACGCAGTTTAAAACCATTGCTGGACATGTTGTGGTTAGAAATAGTGCGATTTGGCCTGAAGCACCGATGTATACCATGTCGCTAATGTTTGCACTGCTAACACAATTATTCGTGTTGCCAAAGAGGCGCCCAGTTTTCGTGACAATCTTAATTATTTCCATGGCGTCGACCTTAACATCGACTGCAATTTTAATACTAGTTGGGTTGGCTACTTACTATTTATGGCGCGCCACAAATGTTTTTTTCACCGTGGTACCGGTTGGTACTCGTGCTGATGGTATTGCTGGTTGTATCTGTACCCGCGATGTTTGTTTTTAGCAAGTTTATGAACTCGAAGTTAAACGGATTTTCAGGCTCAGTACGTGTTGATGACTATATAACCGGAGTGAAGGCATGGATTAAGCATCCAATCATTGGTGAGGGTTTCAACAACAATAAAGCCTTGTATAAATTTATGAATATGAACATTCGCGAATATTACAACAACGGTGAACTGACCTTCAATAAGGGGGTAGCGAACGCCTGGACTCCTTTGATTGCCAACGGTGGACTGCTATTCATGGGCACCTACCTTGTGGGCCTGGGCTCGCTATTTCGTCTAGGCGGTAGTTGGCGTGTACTGACGCTGTTTATCTTTGCGATGATGTTTTTATCCATTATGCAGTACACGACCATTATGATGTTGTTTATCTTCGCCGTACCATTTGCGCTTGAAAATGATTCCGACAAAGAACGATTCGTGCGCAATCGTTTGTGGGATTCGGGTCCCAAGAACTTCATGGCTAAGAGCTCAAGGGAATATGGGCGTGGCTAGTCTATTAATGGCCCGTGGTTAAATGCCTAATTGATGCCAAATTTGTTTGGCATAATCTTGATGGAGGTTCTGAGATGACACCCACCGTTTCAATAATTACGCCAATTTATAATGCTTCGGGGTTGGTTAAGCAGTTTATTGCAATGATTAGCCATCAAAGATTACGGGATATTGAGTTAATTATGATTGATGACGGTTCTTCGGATAACACAATCGAAGTCGTTGAGGATACAATTGCCCGTAACAACAGAGATGGCCTACGGATTGAGTTAATTAAGAATCATCATGTTGGGCCTGGATCCTCCAGGCAAACTGGACTTGAGGTTGCGAAGGGAAAATACATCTACTTCGCGGATGCGGATGACTTCATGCATCCAGAACTACTTTCATTATGTGTTCAAAGCCTTGATCGCAGCATGGCTGACTTTGTGTACTTTAATTACCGCAATGTAGAAAAGTATGATCCGTCAACCTTTGAAACCATCGGTGTCTCCGAGTCAAAATCAATTTCGATGGACGCAAAACAATTTGGCGAATATTACGTTCATAATTCTGCTGATCTGGGTTTTGGCTATTTGTGGAATAAGGTTTTCCGAGCGGATAAAATTCGCGAATGGGGTATCAAATTTCCGGCTATCAACACGGAAGAGGATGCCGTTTTCCTGTTTGATTTGTACGCACATTCCCGCAGAATTGAATTTTTGGATTATTATCTCTACCAGTACGTCAACAATAGCGCGTCAATTACGCATTCGCGCCGGGATTTACAACGGTTTGCCGACAATTTACGCATTCGATGTGATAAGTGCATGTGGTTATTAACCGATGTATGGGGGTTCCCACCTAACGCATTACAGGCAAGGGTGATTCTGAGGCTCGTTGTAGCAACAATACAGTTAGAGATTGGCAATAATTCCTCACTTTTGACTGCAGCGAGAGCATGGAGTCGTTCGCGCAGGGACAACTATTTTCAGCAGTTGCTCAAGTACCTCAATTTAGTTCCTAAGATGACAACAACTGCAGATGCCATTGTCAGAGGCCTCTTAAGGCTCAAGTTGGATCTTGGACTGGTGGTTTTAGTCAATACAATTGGAAAGCGAAAGTAGGGCGAGACACAGATGAACAAAAAAAGGACTAGTGTTGGTACCCCGGCTGCGCGGTATTGGTGGGATGGAAACTGTAATCGTCAGCTGGATTAAACACTATCAACGAGTAGACGACATTAACATGAAATTCTTTGCACCACAGGGGCTTGAGGATCAAAGCCGATTCGATGGTCTGGGTGATGAAGTTAAAATTGCCCAACTGGTGCGACCGCACGCGCTGGGGAAGGCCTGGGGAACTTGGTTAACCTTTGATTACCTGGCACGGCATGATTTTGATTTTGTCGTCTGCACCAGCATTCCATTAATGAAATTAGCTCATCTCGTTAGAAGGGTGTTACACAAGCAGTTCAAAATAATATCGTGGTTTCATTTTTCAATTGATACATTGCCGGTTTCGAGTAACGGCGACCTTCTGTTGGCCGATATCAATTTGGCCATTAGTTCAGGAATCAAGCAACAGTTGATTGCCCGAGGGGTGTCCAGCGATAGTATTGAAGTCGTCTATAACCCGGCAACAATACCGGACACTGTAGTTGCTAAGCGTGAAGATACTCTTGCCGCTCAACCACTCCGGCTCCTATACGTTGGCAGAATTGTGTGGGCGGGTCAGAAGAACCTTAAATTACTCTTATCTGCACTTGTGGAATTTAAGGCGGACTGGCGCCTAGAGATTTTTGGGACGGGTCAGCAGTCTGATATTGATACCCTTAAAAGTTTTGTTAGTGGACATGAGTTGGAGGACAAGGTTTTTGTGCGTGGTTGGAGCGACAGCCCTTTTGAACATGCCTTGCCTGCTGATTACCTCATCTTAACGTCCAAATACGAAGGGTTCCCAATGGTCTTAATTGAAGCAGCCGGTTTGGGACTGCCATTAATATCGAGCGACTGTCCCACTGGTCCGGATGATATTGTCGTTGATGACAACGGATTCCTGTTCACAAATGACAGCCAGCAAGATTTGGTGGAAACTTTAGGTAATGCTCTGGCTACACGTGATACCTTTAAGCCAGAGGTTGTCCGAGATTCAGTTGAAAAATTTGAAACCGGTAAGTACTTTGAACGAGTTAGTGCAATTTTGAGTGCAGTCTAAGTAGAAAAGGGGAAATTACAAAATGGATTATTTAATCGTAGGTTCAGGTCTGTACGGGGCCGTTTTTGCAAATGAGGCTGCTAAGGCCGGTAAAACCGTCAAGGTGATTGAAAAACGTGATCACATTGCGGGTAACATTTACACCAAAGAAGTTGATGGTATTCAGGTACATATGTACGGTGCCCACATTTTCCATACCTCTGAGGACCGGATTTGGGACTACGTGAACCAGTTTGCTACCTTTAACCGGTATACGAACCAGCCAATTGCTAATTACCACGGCGAAATTTACAACATGCCCTTCAACATGAACACGTTCAACAAGTTGTGGGGTGTGGTTACACCAGACGAAGCAAAGGCGAAGATTGACGAACAGCGCCAAGTGTTGGGTGGCAAAGAGCCTGAGAATCTGGAAGAGCAGGCCATTTCGCTTGTTGGTACGGATATCTACGAGAAGTTAGTCAAGGAATATACCGAAAAGCAGTGGGGCCGGCCAACAACTGAGTTGCCAGCCTTCATCATTAAACGTCTGCCAGTTCGCTTTACTTACGACAACAACTACTTCAACGACAAGTATCAAGGAATCCCTGTTGGTGGTTATACGCAAATTGTAGAAAAGCTGCTCGACCACCCTAATATCGAAGTTGAACTCAATGCTGACTACTTTGCCAATCGGGATAAGTACAATGCAATGGCCGACAAGATCGTGTACACTGGCATGATTGATCAATTCTACGATTACAAGTTTGGTGAACTGGAATACCGGTCACTGCGGTTTGAGACCGAAGAATTGGACACCCCTAATTACCAAGGCAACGCGGTAGCTAACTACACTGATAAGGATCATGCCTTCACCCGGATTATTGAACACAAGCATTTTGAAGGTGCTGACACCGCAAAGACGATTATTACGCACGAGTACCCACAAACGTGGCACAAAGGTGATGAGCCATATTACCCGGTCAACGATGACAAGAACAGCGCACTCTACCGTAAGTATTACGAATTGGCCCGTCAGGACAACGATCGCGTGCTGTTTGGTGGCCGTTTGGGGATGTACAAGTACTTCAACATGGACCAAGTAATCGGGGCGGCACTATACGCGGCGAAAAAAAGAGTTGAAATAGATGAAAATTGTCAAAAATTACCTCTACAACGTGGGCTATCAAGTCTTTATTTTGATAGTGCCGCTACTGACCACACCGTATATTAGCCGTGTGCTTGGTAGCTATGGTGTTGGGGTTAACGCGTACACAAATTCTGTCGTCACATACTTTGTTCTCTTTGGGAGCATCGGCGTGACGCTTTATGGTAACCGTACGATTGCATATGAACGTGATGATTTCAAAAAAACGCAGTCAGTCGTTTTGGGAAATTAACTTTATGCGGTTTATCACCATCATTGGTGCGTACGTCGCGTTCGGTATTTTTTTCATGTTGACCGATAAGTACCAGGAGTTTTATCTTGCGCAGTCGTGGCAGATTTTGGCTGCCGCGCTGGATATTTCCTGGTTCTTTATGGGGTTAGAAGATTTCGGTAAGACGGTACTCCGTAACTTTGCGGTTAAAATTGTCTCCGTGGTCATGATTTTTATGTTCGTCAAGAATGCAGGGGATATTAACCTGTACATTCTGATCCTGACGCTCTCGACGCTGTTCGGTAATCTGACGCTGTGGCCATACATGCGTCGGTATGTGCGTAAACCCGACTGGAGCAATCTGCACATCTGGCGGCACCTGCGTCCATCCTTGGCGCTGTTTGTGCCACAAATTGCCACGCAAATCTACCTAGTTTTGAACAAGACCATGCTGGGATCAATGGATGGCGTGGACAGTTCGGGTTATTACGAATACGCTGACCGGATTGTAAAGCTGGTCCTGGCAGTGGTTACCGCCACCGGGACGGTCATGTTGCCCCGTATGGCGAACACGTTTGCCAAAAAAGACTTCAAAAAGTTGAACGAGTACCTATACCGTTCATTCGACTTTGTCACGTTGCTTTCGGTTCCGATGGCCTTTGGTACGGCCGCGGTTGCACCTAAGTTTGCCCCCTGGTTTATGGGGCAAGATTTTGCCATCACGGGCAAGTTGATTCCTATTGAGTCAATTATTATCGTGATGATTGCCTGGAGTAGTGCTTTGGGGACGCAGTACTTATTGCCGATTGGTAAGAACAAGGAATACACCATTTCAGTGACCGGTGGGGCAGTGGCCAACTTGGTGCTCAATGTGCCTTTGATTATCTGGCTTGGTGTGTATGGGGCAATTATTTCTACCGTTTTGTCGGAAATTGTGGTTACGGCCATTCAAGTTTTCTTTGTTCGTTCAAAAGTTGAATACAGCCGCCTGTTTTCTGGCCTGTGGAAGTACCTTTTATCAGGGGCAGTAATGTATGCAGTTGTTTATACCATGAACGTAAGGCTTAACGCCGGATTTAAACAATTTGCTCTGCAAATTATTGTAGGGATGATTGTATATGGAATTATGATGTTAATTACACGTCCAGCTCCTGTTCGGTATCTGGGAATCCTGAGGGAGAAAATTCGGCGATAAGGAGCTACAGAGGGATGAAGAATTGGTGGGAAAACTGATATGAGTAAGCACGCATACTTAATCATAGCCAATCGTAATTTTGAGCAATTGGCACAACTCGTTAAAGTTCTTGATGATGAAAGAAATGATATCTACATCCAGATAGATAGAACTAGTCGAGAACATAGAGTTGCTATTGAAACTAAAAAAAATCCGTATTGAAAATTCTTGATGAAATTCCGATCTACTGGGGTGACTATTCTCAGATACAGGCAGAATTGAATTTATTCTCTGCAGCCGCTGTGCAACACTATGACTTTTATCATTTGATGTCAGGGCTTGATTTGCCACTCGCCAATCAAGATGAAATTCATGATTTCTTTAGTCAACATTATGGTCAGCAATTTGTTACCTTTTCTGCGCAACAGACCGATGTTCAATTACGCGTTAGAATGATGCCACACACTTTTAGGCATCATTTTCGTGAACAGTCAGACGGATTTCTAAGTTTGATTGCTAGATTGTATAGACGCATGGAGAATAAAGCGCTCAGCATAACTGCTGCGGCTAAGACTAGCGTCGATAAAATTGAATATGGATCCAACTGGGTTAGTCTTAGTGATGATTTTGTACAGTGTATGGTTAATCCGGACAACCTGAAGCGTATCCGATCAAAGTTTTCAAAGGGGTATCTCGTGGACGAGTTGTTAGTACCCTTTGAACTCAACGATTTAGGATTTAGGGATACGGTATACTACAGTCAACCGGTCAATGATCTCCCGCGCGAATTTCAGGGTAATCTGCGGTACATCAACTGGTGGGATGGAAAGCCATACACCTGGCGTGAAAAGGACTTTGACACTCTCATTAGAGCGAAGAGAATGGGGCACTTGTTTTCCCGTAAATTTGATGAAAATATTGATGCAGATATCGTACAAAGTGTAGTACAGCTTAGCTTGAACAAGTAATTTTTCCGAACAATCCAGGTGTAGAGTTCAGCCGGGGCAAATAAAGGCGAGAGACGACATGTATAATTGCTAAATATATATCTGTTGGTGACGCAGTGATTTGAGGTTAAGTATGATATTACGTTTATGGAAGAAATACAATAGCATCATTGCGTACCTTTTTTTTGGGGCGTAGTTACGACATTAGTAAATATTGGCGTATTTATGCTGTGGTACCATGCGGGTGGTAATTATCAAGTAGGTACTGTACTTGCGTGGTTTTTATCAGTTCTGGTTGCGTTTTTTTTAGCAATAAGGTTTGGGTGTTCAATAGCCACTATACTGGTGTGGCCGACACTTTGAGAGAGATGCTCTCTTTTTTTTGGTGCGCGATTGCTAACCTTAGTTATTGATATCGTAATTACATGGTTAGGTATTTCAATACTGCACTGGGATGTTCTTGTGGTTAAGATTATAGACAATGTTGTTGTTGTGCTTGCCAACTATGTGTTTAGCAAGCTGTTTGTCTTTAGATCTCGATGAAGTTAACGCTGAGTTAATACGGATTGGAGCGTTCTGGGTGTGAAGTTCACTAATTTAAAACCAAAAACAAGACGTGACGGATATTATGTTTTAGCATTCATCATCCCATTGTTTTTTTATGATTGGTATTTTCGTGGGATTACATACATATCCGTTTGGTAATAATACCGTTGTGTCGGGTGATTTTAATAATCAGTATCTGGCACTTTTTTTTCCTACCTGAAGAATGTTCTTACTGGCCGCGACAGTGGCCTATATTCTTTATCCATGGGATTAGGTGGCAATGCATTTGGTGTTTTAACTTACTATTTGTTGAGTCCGTTTAATTTACTGGTTGTTTTTTTTCTCGAGGAATCAGTTTCCTCTCTTTGCTACGCTGACGACTTTACTCAAAATCTCGTGCATTGGTCTTACAATGTATACTTATCTTGTTCGTGCGCAGATTTTGCAACGGTTCCGTAAAGGCGCTTCTGCCAAGCTTATTGCAAGGTCAGCGTTAATCTTTTCCTCTGCGTTTGCACTAATGGGGTACGTAATAGCCTATAAAGAGTGCATCATGTGGCTGGATGCGATTATTCTTTTACCATTGATGCTTCTGAGTATCGAGAGAATAATTTTACGCGGTAAAATCAGCTTTTACATCGTGTGTTTTTCTTTGGCCGTGATAACAAATTACTATTTTGGTTATATCATTGGCCTCTTCTCTGGACTCTGCGTGCTCGGATGGATATTGTACAGTCTGTACGCCAAGAAGCGTGGAGTTATTAAGGTTATTGCACTATATGCTTTTGCCAATATCGTTAGTTTGCTGTTAACAGCTTTTGTCATTGTACCCAGTTTTTTATCCACGCTAGGAATAGCAAAGAATTCAAGCCATTCATACCGACCGGTTTACAGTGCTGCTAATGTTATTGTTCAATTATTCCAGACCAACCCGGGTGTGAATAATACTCCACTTGTTTTTGCCGGGGCGGTTGTAGTGGCATGTGTGATTTTATTTTTCGTCAATAGCAAGATTCGTCTGACGGACAAAATGATTGTCGCGGCTGGACTGATATTCATGTTTGTTTCTTCATGGTTGGATATTCTCTATTTGGTTTGGCACGTTATGGCCTGGCCCAACGGTTATGTACAAAGAGAAGCCTTTTTGATACCGTTTGTGTTGTGCATCATTGGCTTCATAGGCCTAGTTAGTATTTTGTCGGCAGGTAAAGAAACCAGACATAGATCGGCAATATCAGCTTTCTTCGTTTTTTTTATTTATCAGTGGGATTGCTACATCGGATGCGGCACTCAAGTATGTTTTTATAGCAATTGTCTTAGCCATGATAACGTATGTCATTGTGGGATTTTCTCCAGCAAGAAGAATTGCGGTAGTTCCGGTCTTTGTTCTCGTGATCAGTCTGTGTAGTTTGTTTGTGGTGGATTTTAAACTACAGTCAACAATTGCTGGTTATAGCATGAAATATTCCGAGTACAGTAAATTTGACCAGACAACGACTAGCTTAATTGCTAAAGGGACTTCTGGCGATACAGGCGTATATCGCATTGGCAATCGTTATCAGGCCAATGACAACGACCCATTACTTTTTGGGTACGCAGGTCTTTCTAATTACGTCTCGCAACAGCCAACGGAGGTTACAGACTTCTTATCCACTTTGGGGTATTATCAGAAGCATACTTGGAAGCGGTGGTCCAATTACAACAACGGCTCTACGCTATCAATGGACCGGCTGTTAGGTGTTAAGTATTCTTATGGCAACACATCCGGTGAGTATTCAAGTCAGATTAATCGTATAAATGCCTCTATGGGTGGAGATAATAATATTTTAAATGTTCCTGTGGCTACAGGTATCTCTGTGGTCAAACAAGGCAAGGGGTATATCACCAAGGACAAAGAGGCTTTTCCCGTTGCATTTCGTGTGAACGGAACGAATATTGCGGGCAGTTTAGTCGCAAATTACGATACAATGCATGATCCGTTTTCAGTACAAAATAATTTGTGGAACAGGTTGTATCCCGATTCGTTGATGTTCCAGCACCAACTAGTTCAACAAACGGACAGCAAAGGTGTGTATTCGGTATTAGTATCTTCTTCGGGCAATGCCTACATGTATATTCCTACCACTCGAGGCATTGATCCTAAATCTGTTGACGTATATGTCAATGGTAAAAAGGTCAGTCAACTATTTGTAAATGATACCGAGAACGGTATTGTTTATCTCGGACATTTTGACAAGGGCCAGCGGGTTAATGTTTCCTTTGGCAATCATGGTTCCAAGACGGACAAGGGCGGCAATGTTGAAAACACGCCAATTGTTGTTACTGAGAACAACACGGTATATGAACGAGCATACAGATTGATGGCATCTGCGGGCGTTAGCAAGCAACAGGTTAAGGACGCCCAAATCACTTTTTCCACGGATGCTCACTTTGTAAAGGGCAATGTCGTTATCACGGTACCGTATGATTCGCACTGGGCAGCATATGTTGATGGGAAAAAAGTTACCACGAGTAGGGCGTTAGGTGAGCTAATGGCAGTTAATGTTAGTCAAGGGGCACACCGGATTGTGCTAAGATATAATGTCCCTGGGTTAAAATTAGGTATTGCTATGGCTATTGTAGGTCTCGCTCTCATTGTTGGATTCGAATCGATTTCGATGTATCGTAGACATCGGGAAAACAATCACAAATAAACTAGTTTGTGGGAGGAGAACAAGATATTGACTGATTTTGCAGCTATTATTCCTTGTCATAACGAGGAAGAAAATGTCCCGCTGATATACGCTGAGCTCAAAAAGACATTTGCTAAATTACCTGACTACAGATTAATCACGTGGTTCATAAACGATGGGTCCACAGACAAAACGTTGATGGCCATCAAATTGCTACAGTCTGAAAATTCGGATGTGCATTACATCGACATGTCACGTGCGTTTGGCAAAGAAGCTGGTATGTACGCGGGCTTATCAACTGCTAAGGCAGACTTATATTGTATTTTGGATGCTGACCTGCAGGATCCGCCGTCCATGATTCCTGAGATGTTGAAAGGAATCGATGACGGTTTCGATGTGGTTGGCGCGGCCCGTACCAATAGGGAAGGTGAACCACCAATCCGCTCTTTTTTTTGCCAACATGTTCTACAAGATTATTAATGCTGTCAGCTCAACCCCAATTATTCCGGGGGCAAGGGACTTTCGTGTAATGACCAAGCAGGTCGTTCAGGCAGTATTGTCGCTCTCAGAAAGCCAGCGGTTCAGCAAGGGCCTGTTTAGCTGGGTGGGTTTCAAAACTAAGTACCTGCCATATAAAAATGTTGAACGGCAGCATGGTAAGACGAGCTGGAACTTCATGAGTCTGCTCAATTATTCACTTGACGGCCTAGTAGACTACTCCGACGCCCCGCTCACATTAGTATCAGGACTCGGATTGGTCAGCTTTATCGGTGCGACCATAGCGTTAATTTTTATCGTTATCAGAGCGGCAATTTATGGTGATCCTACCGCAGGATGGCCATCAATGGTATCAATTATGCTTATGATGGGTGGCCTCCAACTGCTTGCTATCGGTATTGTGGGTAGGTATATTGGCAGAATTTTCTTAGAGGTAAAAAAACCGGCCAATATATATTGCTCGCAAAATAGAGTAATCAAAAATTCCCGTTACGAGATCGCAATGAACGATGCGACCCGTAGCGGGAATTTTTTTTGCAGCTATTCGTGCTTATTTATCGTTATAGCCGTTTGGATGCGTTGAGTGCCACTTCCAGGCAGTGGCGATAATCTTCTCAATATCGTCGTACTGTGGCTTCCAGCCAAGGATATCGCGCGCCTTGGAAGAGTCAGCTACCAAAGTGTCAGGATCGCCAGGGCGGCGTGGTGCGTCCTCTGCTGGAATTTCTTTACCAGTAGCCTTGCGGGCCGCTTCAAGAATCTGGCGGTTTGAGAAGCCGGTTGCTGAGCCAAGGTTGAAGGCGTTACTTTCGTTACCCTCGGCCAGATACTTGAGGGCAAGAATGTGGGCATCAGCCAAGTCTACAACGTGGACGTAGTCGCGGACATTGGTGCCATCCGGAGTATCGTAGTCCGTACCAAAAATCTTCAAAGTGTCGCGCTGACCATTCGCCACCTGCAGAACGATTGGTACTAGGTGTGTTTCGGGACCGTGGTCTTCACCGATTGAACCATCTGCCTTAGCACCCGCAACGTTAAAGTAACGGAGTGCGACGAACTTAATGCCGTATGCCAGGTCGGACCAGTGCATGATTTTTTTTCCATCATCAGCTTGCTTTCACCGTAAGGGTTGATGGGCTCCTGTTTATCAGTTTCCTTGATTGGCACACTTTCGGGAGTGCCATATGTAGCGGCGGTTGAACTGAAGACGATCTGCTTAACGTCAAATTCGTTCATTACTTCAAGCACGTTAATTAGACCAGCGGTGTTGTTGTCAAAGTAGTCCAGTGGCTTCTCCATACTTTCCGGTACGATAGAAAAGGCCGCAAAGTGGACCACTGCATCGATGTTTTCTTTTTTTAAAGACTGAACGCATGAATTCCTTGTCGCGTACGTCACCCTCATAAAAGCGGGCCTCGGGGCGTACAGCAGCACGGTGCCCTTTGACCAGGTTATCTACGACGGCCACATCCGTTTGTTGGTCGACCAGCCGATCGACCATATGGGAGCCGATGTAGCCGGCGCCACCCAAAACCAAAACAGTCATAACAGTTACCTCCAAAATGGTGAATTGTGAAATTCTTGTTACAGTATAGGCTCAGTGTAGCATACTGTACGTGGTTTCATGGTATGATTCTACTCGTGCGTGTTTGTGTAGTGTAGCGCATGCCTGATTGTATAAGGATTACTTAATAATCTACCTGACAAACCTCCTTCTGTCCTGGACGTAGGGGTGAGCGTGGTAATATAGACGTATGTTAGGGTTTGTGGTAAATTCACCATCAGTGAGTTTACGCTAAATGTTTGAACCGGAGATAATGCCACTCCCAAGTGTCTGTGTTCTGGCGACAATATTTTAGGAGAGTATAAAATCATGAAAGCAAGTAGTAGAACTACTGGAGTTGAACTTATGCGTGCCAGCACAATATTATACAAGGTGACGAAGCGCTTGATGGATATCGTCGGCAGTTGTATCGCATTAGTCCTCTTTTCACCGATAATTTTATATATTGTTATTGCCATTAAACTTGAGGATCGCGGGCCGGTTTTATATAAACAAACGCGTGTTGGTAAGGACGGTCAGGAATTTGAATTGTGGAAGTTCCGCTCGATGGTCCAAGGTGCCGATAAAATCAAGGGCGAGTTGGCTGATCAAAACGAGATTGAAGACGGGCCGATGTTCAAGATGAAGGATGATCCACGAATTACTAAGACTGGTAAGTTTATCCGCCATCATTCGTTGGATGAGGTCCCTCAGTTTGTCAATATTCTTAAGGGCGATATGAGTCTTGTTGGGCCGCGACCAGCATTACCTAAAGAGGTTGCTGAGTATAGTGAGCGGGACAAGGAGCGTCTACAAGTAATCCCTGGGTTAACCGGACTTTGGCAAGTGAGTGGCCGAAGTAAATTAACCTTTGCGCAGATGGTTGATTTAGACTTGCAATACATTGGTCAGCGTTCAATCAGCTGTGACGTTAGGATTATCGTCAAAACCTTTTTCCAAATGTTTGACCCTAAAGATACTGGAGCTTATTAGAATTTCTTCATTAAATATCAAAGCATAGCGAGTAGTCGGTTTGTAATTTACAAACGATTACTCGCTTTTTTTATTTGGGCAAAGCTAATGGTTTCTACAATTTTTATGTAAATGTTGGTTATTAGATACTGGTTGGGATATGATTAATACCATGAACTGGTTTTAGGTACAGGTTTCGTTTACATATCGGGGAGAATTTTATGGATTCAAACAATAGGGAAAATAGTAGTATTTGGTTTAGGTTATCACTGATTGCTGCTGCCGTGGTGGCAGGATGGTTTGCAATTTTTTTTGGAAAACTAGTCCGGAGGTGCTCAGCGCTCAGACAATTAGCGCTAAGTATGAATTGGCAATCATTTTGAAGCAGTTCACCGGCGTAGCAATTCCGTTCATACTGATTGCACTCGGATATATTTTTGCCAATTACGATGGTGTTCGAATTAGACTTTTGTGGATGGTGTCGGTCACGACGGGCCTGCTATTGGCCGTGGTGATGGTTGTTGTATACAAGGTATTCAATATTTCCTTCATTTACGATGCGGTTATGCCTGTACTTCGAAACACATACGCCCCTGTAACGGGTGTGGCCATAGGTGCAGTCTTTCTGCCGGCAATTAAGAGATTTGTGGCTGATATGGGCAAACGTGCGTTTTATGGGGCCACTATATTAGTGCTTGTTGTGCCGGCTGTTTTCAATAAGGATGTATTTTTGTTCAACGGCGGTAATAGCCTGTGGTTTGGTTTTTACTGTTTTATTATTGGTGTGGGTCTCTTCGAGTATCACCAGCGGCGCGGTTTAATCTACACAGGACTTCAGACCACACTCATGATACTCATGGGCGCGTTGGCAACTGTTTTGATGACGCATATATCCAGCGTTAATTATGACGATATGTCGGCAAGTGTTAGGTTTGTCAGTTACAGCTCAATCTTTTCTGTTTTAACTGCAATTAGCGCGGTCCAATTTTTTTTACTGTTGGTGCCGATCGACGAACACGCAACATTTCATGGGACCTCACAATTGGATTCGTTGGTTTGATGATTGGTACGGGCGACTGGCTTGCGACTGGTTCTCTGGGCATCATTAATAGCTTTAATGTGGTGGGCACCAAAGCAACGGCCGTAATTGCCCTATTATTGGCTGCGGGGCTTCTTTTGATAGGTGTGGCTACTGCGACAGCTTCTGAAAGGTTATACTCCCGTTTGACCGAATTTAAGATTTGGTCCTTTGGCTCTCTGAGTGAGGCGATTAAGTTCATTTTATCAGGGGTTAAACATGGACTTAAAGTTGTGAGGAGTAGACTGGCCTTATTCTCGATGTTGATATGGATGTTATTGTTGTCAGCCTTGTCGATTATTGGGTCAAACTTTTCCTGGCAAATAGTGCCGACTGCAAAAAGTGAAAACCTGATTTTGTACGTTCTATTTGACCGGTTTTCAATCATACTTTTAACTTTCCTAGTAGTCTTATCAATATTTTTTTGTGATACTGGCAGTTACTACACGCTATTGGGTCAGTGTTAATTTAACTACTATTATTGTTGTCGGCTTCGTGGTTGTTAACCGATTGAAGTCGGCGGCCAGACAAGAACCACTATTACCGTCCGATTTATCCATGATTAAGGCGTTCCCGAGTCTATTGGGTATGGTAAGTATACCGTTCATAGTAGCTACTGTTATCGTTATGGTATTGGTTGTATTGTTAACTGTATGGTTGGAACGGGCGCATCCGGTCCATATGGGAACATGGAAGTTACGGGTTTTGGCGTTGGTACTTCCGTTATTGATGACAGGGTTTGTATCACGCATGAACCATACTGGTGGTGTCTCCTCTACCATTGCAATCGGTATGGGCGATGGGCCGCGGTTCTACAACCAATTGGCTGGAGCGGAAAATAATGGTGCTGTCATGCAGTTCTTGAACAATGTGGACATGACCGCAATGAACGAACCCCAAGGTTACTCTAAAGCAGCGATGATGCGGATTAAAAGCGAGTACGTTGCTGAGGCCAAAAAAAACTGAACAAAACCAGGGCGAATGATTTTGCCAAACAAACGATTATTTTGAATTTAAGTGAAAGTTTTGCGGATCCTACCCGCGTTCCCAATCTTAGTCTGAATAAGGACCCGATTCCGTACATTCGATCACTAAAAAGACAAACTACGGCAGGGGTAATGATGAGTTCCGGGTATGGTGGGGGAACGGCCAACATGGAGTACGCTTCATTGACCAGTTTGGATTTAGCGGCATTTGCACCGTCCTTATCAACACCCTTTACGCAGTTACCATTCACGAATTCGTACGGTCCCTCGATTGCCAAACTATTTACCGATACTAGTGGAATTCATCCCAATACTGCCCTGTATTATCGTCGAATCCACGATTACCCAAAGTTAGGAATTAAAAAAAATTTTATTATCTTGGTAGCAAGTACAAAATTAAGCATCAGAAGAAAATTGAGAACAGTCCATATCTTTCCGATGAGACGGCGTACGATAACGCTGAACTAAGGATTAATAGTACGCAGTCGGGACAGTTTATTAACCTGGTTACTATGCAGAACCATTATCCTTACAGCGATCATTACTACACCAACAAAGGGTTTGAGGCATCCGGATCCGCCCTGAGTAGTAATACTGATACTGATGAAGTAGAACAGTTTGCTACTGGATTATCGTACACGGATACCGCAGTCAAAAAGTTCATCAAGGAAATAGACAACATCAACAAGCCAATTACCTTTATCTGGTACGGTGATCACCTTCCAGGCGGCATTTATGATGGACTCGACGTGACGAAGAACAACGTAGCCCTGCACGAGACTGATACTTCATTTATTCCAATAAGTACGCCCGCGAGCACGAGGGGGCGGCCAAGAAACTGAATTATTCGGTGACTGATCCGAGTCAATTCACTTCGCTGGCGATGATGCAAACCAATTCTAAGGTGTCGGCATACTACGCCATGATGAACGATGTCACCAAAAAGTTACCGGCTATGTCAGTCAACCTTAATGCAACTGAATCAGATACCAACCGAGCACTGATGGTTAACGAGCAGGGCAAGCAGGTTAACGCATCCAGTTTGTCCGCAAAACAGAAAAAAAATTGTTGCGCGATTATAAACTAATTCAGTACGATACGGTGTCTGGTAAACACTATCTGGGAGATGATTTCTTTACCAAAATCATCAAATAACTGATAGTTTGTTATCCATAACTGGTGTTAAAGCCGTCTACGGGGTAAAATACCCGTGACGGCTTTTTCAGTAAATATGGTGGTGTACTCTTTGGGCATCACGTAACTACGAGGAGAATTATAATGACAACGACATTTCCCGATGATAGCTTAGCGCTACATACGGATTTGTACGAAATTAACATGATGTATACGTACTGGCGGGAAGGCATTGCTGAGCGTAATGCCGTCTTTGAATCGTATTTCCGTACGATTCCGTATGGCAACGGATACGCCGTGTTTGCCGGCCTAGAACGGGTTGTGCAGTATTTACAAGGTTTACGGTTTAGCGACACGGATATCGCGTATCTGCGGGAGACGCAGGATTACGATGAGGATTTTTTTGCAGTACCTCAAAGATATGCGATTGGGGCTAAGCATTCGTTCTGCAGTTGAAGGGGACTTGGTTTTTAACAATGAACCCGTTATGCAGATTGAGGGCCCATTGGTTCAGGGTCAGCTAGTCGAAACCGCCATCTTGAACATCATTAACTACCAAATTCTAATTGCGACCAAGGCTGCTCGGATTCGTTCCGCAGCAGGCAGTGACCCGCTGCTGGAGTTTGGCTCCCGGCGCGCCCAAGAGATGGACGCGGCTCTGTGGGGAACGCGGGCTGCTTATATTGGTGGTTTTGATGCCACTAGTAATGTCCGCGCAGCGAAGATTTTTGACATTCCGGCTAGTGGGACGCACGCACATTCGCTTATTCAAACCTACCGTAATGATTACGAAGGTATGATGGCCTATGCACGCACGCACCATGACTGTGTATTCCTGGTTGATACGTATGATACCTTGCGTAGTGGGGTTCCTAGCGCGATTCGTGTTGCCAAAGAAATGGGCGACAAGATTAGCTTCCAGGGCGTGCGTATCGACAGTGGTGACATGGCCTACATTAGTAAGCGGGTCCGGCAGCAACTAGACGAAGCTGGCTTCGATCAGGCTAAGATCTATGCGTCTAACGACCTGGATGAAAAAAACCATTCAGAACCTGAAGATGCAAGGTGCGAAGATTGACGTCTGGGGTGTGGGTACACGTGTCATTACGGCTTACGACCAGCCAGCTTTAGGCGCTGTATACAAGCTGGTGTCAATTGAGAGTGATGATGGTAGCATGGTTGATACCATTAAGCTATCGAGCAACGCCGAAAAGGTATCGACACCTGGTAAAAAGCAAGTGTGGCGGATTACGGATACGAAGGATGGCAAGTCGGAAGGGGATTACGTCGCTGTTAGCATGAAAATCCGGCTGCACAATCTGAGCTGTACATGTTCCACCCTAACTACACTTATATCAATAAGACGTTGCACAACTTTACTGCACGCCCAGTACTACAGGATATCTTTGACCACGGCGAGCTGGTGTATGAATTACCAAATTTGCACGCGATTCGTGCTTACGCGGCCAGCAACATGGACTCGCTTTGGGACGAATACAAGCGGGATCTCAACCCACAGGAATACCCGGTTGACCTTTCGCAAAAGTTGTATGACCACAAGATGGACTACATTCAGCAAGTCCGTGCAGCGGTAGCCAAGTCGATTGATGAACTTAATTAGTGGGGGAACTACGGATGCGAACATTACAGAAGAAAATTATTACGGCCTTACATGCAGTGCCTAGTATTGATCCAGAGAAAGAAATCCGGACTCGCGTCGACTTTCTCAAGGACTATATGAAAGCTAACTCGTTTTTGAAGACTTATGTCTTAGGAATCTCAGGCGGTCAGGATTCCAGTCTGGCGGGGACGTTAGCGGAACACGCTGTTACCGAACTACGCGCAGAGACTGGTGACGATTCGTACCAGTTCATTGCTGTCCGGCTGCCATACGGTGAGCAGGCTGACGAGGCCGACGCTATGCAGTCCATAGAATTCATGCAGGCCGACCAAACCATGCGCGTTAACATTAAGTCTAGCGTCGACGCGATGGAGCAGGCAGTCGTGGCTAACGGCATTGAAATTTCTGACTTCAACAAGGGTAACATCAAGGCGCGCGCGCGGATGATTGCCCAATATGCGATTGCGGGTCAAACCCACGGTGTCGTGATTGGTACTGACCATGCCGCCGAGGCCGTTACTGGCTTCTACACGAAGTTTGGTGATGGCGGGGCGGACTTAACCCCGCTTACTGGGCTCAACAAGAGTCAGGGGGCGTCCATGTTGAAAGCTCTGGGTGCACCAGCGCACCTCTACGAAAAGGCGCCCACTGCTGATTTGGAAGATAACCGTCCTGCACTAGCAGATGAGGTTGCGTTAGGGGTCACCTACCGCAACATTGACGATTACCTCGAAGGCAAAGAAGTGGATGACGCCGTGGCGGAGAAGATTGAGGCTTGGTACCTGAAGACCGAGCACAAGCGGCACCTACCGGCGACGGTATTTGATGAGTTTTGGAAATAGCTACACGGTATGAATGGAGGAACACCATGTCTTTAGGCTCTTTTACTGGGTTAGAACCTAAGCGGCGGTCAAGATTTAACAGCCGGATTTTGCGTTTTGGTGCAAAGTCGCTGGGCACAAGTGGTCAAACCACTATTAGTACGTCTGTGGGGGCTGTGCTCTAGATGAAGGCTAGGTATAGAATCCCCATAACTGTTGTTTATTATTTGGCACTGTCTTTGGTAATGGTTTATCCATTATACAAGACAGGGTTTTTGTTTAATGGCTATGACCAGGTATTCCATCTATCTCGAGCACACGAGCTCGCAACTGCTTTTAAAGCAGGTCATTTTGGATACAGCTATGCGATGAATAGCTTCAACGATGTTGGCCAGGCAGTGGGTGTGTTTTACCCCAGTCTTAGTGTTTTGGTATTGGCCATATTCCAGTTGTTGTTTAGCAATCTTGTCTTGAGCACTTACATGGCGGTTTTTGTTACTGTCTTCCTGGGGCTATTAATTAGCCATTACGCCATAATGAGATTGAAGAAGGGCCACCTGACTGCGGCCATTTTTTTTCCAGCCTATACATTGGGTCTACCATATTTTTGAATGTTTGTTTCGTGTGGTTCGACATGGGGTGGTTGTGGGCACTGATTTTTATTCCGTTAGTTTTATCGGGATTCGTGCAAATATTTGCTCATCGTAGCGCAACGGTCACTGACTTTGTCATTGGGATAGCTGCGCTCCTGCTTAGCCACATAGTTAGCTTTTTTTTGTAGTATTGTCTGGCCTCGTGGTAGTTACAGTTATAATTGCTTTCTATCGTTCTGATTTTTACTTCTACCTCAGAAAGTTTATTCTTGGTGGCCTGGTAGCTATGGGATGCACAGCCTTCTTTTGGATTAAGTTTGTGCGCATTTACTTAACAAACACGATTAGCGGAGTGAACAAAATAGATTCATCGTTCTACGCTTTAAAGCCAGGAACCATTTTCACGGATTCGCTTAATAATACATCGGTTACAGGAAATATTGGCGCTATAATTCTGTTGGTCTTAATCGTATTACTCACGCAGAAAAATAAATTTGATTTGTTAGATGGTTCGGCATTGGCCGGTTCGATTTTGTGCTTGTTTTTATCTAGTTCACTATTCCCGTGGATTCACGTTCAAAAATATCTTGGTAGTTTCATTCAATATCCGGTGCGGTTTTTAAGCGTAGCCATGGTGGGACTGGCATTTGTTGCCGCTGATGTATTGTCCCAGATGTTGTCGACTAAAGAATATAGATTTAAAACTTTGACTACCAGCGGTTTAGCTTTGGGCCTGATCCTGACGGCTTTTTCGTCTGCGACTGAGCTTTCCAGTCATCTTGATACAAATGATCAATTACGGACGCCATCTATCAATGTCCTCGCGCAGCCGTCCAATAAATTCAATGAAAATGCTGCAAAGCACATATTCAGCGAAAGATTTTTGATGGCCGGGCAGTTCGATTATTGGCCTCAACAAAGTATTAAATTCGGTCAGGATATTATCAGGCACGTTGGAGCAATCAATGGTAAAAAAAAGTGCGATTGTCCCCGACACCGGTGAAAAATGGTCTCTCCTACCATGTATCCCTTAAAAAGGGTGATCAGGTCGATTTACCGCTTTTGTCATACGGCGATGGGCTTAAGGTGCCTAATGGCCTAAAGGTGACCACTAGTCACCGGGGAACGGTTCTAATTACGAGCAACAAACCGGTTAAATCGATTGTGGTTGAAAGAACTAACAGCATCATTGATATTTTGGCAAATGTAGTCTCTGTTTTGGTGGCGATTTCCTTCGCATTTTTATGGGCACACAAGAAATTCGGTTTAAAAAGAATATTCTAATTGCAATGGTCAATTGAGGGCTACTAAAAGAATCCCGTTTCGTCAGTGTCTGACGAAACGGGATTTTTTTAGGTGTTTACTTTTGATAGTTTTCCATGTCGGATTCGGTTACTTTCTTGTGTCCATTTTTCTTTGCGTTAAGTACAGCTTTGGCAATATCCGAGTTACTCCAAGAGGATGTATCTACGCCCTCGGATTTTAAGTCAGCACGCGCTTGGCTAATTTCTGCACTAGTGACGCCGGATACAGAGCTATTTTCAGCACTCGTAGAAGCAGATGCTGATGAACTTGAACTACTAGTGTCGCTGGAACTTGCCGACGAGCTGCTTGCCGCTGCGCCGTTATCGTCGGTGGACGAAGTGTTTGTCGGCGTTGTGGCTGATGCCCCGTTTAGCAGTGACGCCTTCAATTCTAAGGCCTTAATTTGAATTTGGTAGTAGGGCTTAGATTGAATATCTTTGTCGCCTAGTAAATCGTTGATTGTTCCCAAGGCTGACGCTGTGTTGCCGGACTTTGCGGATTGCTGGGCGAGCTCAATTTCGTGGTTAAACGCCTGAGCAGTTTGTTTCCGTACGGTGATCTTGCGAACCAACTTTTTCCGGGCGGAGATAATCGCCCTGGTTCCGCCCTTAACGGACTTTGCTTCGCTCAGTGCGGATGTTAGTTGGTAATCGTCCATCTTTTGATTAGCGTTGTCCAGCTTTGAAGCCTTGGAGTAGTACCCCTTTGTCTTGCTATCACTGCTATATTTGCTGGCAACCTTGTAGTATGTAGCCGCGGCCGAGTAGTCGCCCTTAATGATGTTTGTGTTACCAGAACTAACGGCATCCTTTGATACGTTATTATCGTTATTGCCACATGCAGCAGCGAAAAAAAGACAGCGCCAAGACCGTCGTGGTTGCTACTAATAAACCCTTCTTTTTCATTTTTCCAACCCCCAGTATTATTGACGAACCATAACACTAATCATAATGGATAAAGTTGTGACAAAACGCAACCCCTCAATCTGATGATTGCAACAAATACGTAATGAAAGATTTAAGAAAGTTTTGTATAATAACGTTATGAAAGGTTGTTGGGTAGTTTTGGAATGATTATTGGGTAATGGGTGATGAAATATGAATAAATTAGCAAAGTCGGCCACTGTTAGCATTGTGACCTTGATGTCCGCTGCTGTTCTTGCGGGGTATGCTGGAGACGGCATACATAATGTCGATGCGGCGGTGATTACTCCCAGTGAGTTACATACCAGTTCGTCAATCAATAGCTATATTGCCGACCACAAAATTCAGCCGGTTGGTATAACTAAGGAACTACATACGTTTGACATGTTTAATTACAGCACGTCAGGCCAGAAGCCAGAAGGTGTTGTGTTCCACTACACCGATAACGCTACTAACTACAGCGCTCGGAACGAAGCTAACTACGAGATTAATGGTGGGTGGGAGAACGCCTTTGTGCATACTTTTGTTGACGCGGGCACAATCCTGAACATCCATGACACCAATTTTGGCTGCTGGGGATCCGGACCAAACGGAAACAAAAAGTTTGTTCAGTTTGAGCTGGTAACTGCGCGCAATCGCGATGAATTTGCACGGTCAATTAGTAATGCTGCGTGGTACGTTGCGTACTTGGCGCACGAATACGGTTGGAATTTGACCTTGGCCTCACAAAATAATGGTAGCGGCACCTTGTGGACACACTATGATGTGACGCACTACCTAGGCGGGACGGACCACACCGATCCGATTGCTTACCTGAATAGCTGGGGCTATAACACCACTCAGTTCCTCGATTTGGCCAAAGCATATTATCAGTACGGCGGTTTTTATGACACGATTACCTCTAACGTTGCCAAGACGTATAACGCGACGATTACGCAGGATAACCGGAATGATGGCTTGTATGCAACTGGTCCATACAACACAAGTGATGAGACTAAGGCGGTGGCGGCGGTCACTGCCAAATCATTAAGCGGCCAAACAGTCCAAGTACTGCGCGAGGCAGTGACGAAGCTAGGAACGTGGGTGCAAATCAAGACAGCTGACGGCCAAACTTGGTGGATGGATAAGCAGGGCGTTAAGGTTAATTACGATCCAATTATTTCGTCTAAAAAGGTCAACTATGGGGCATACTTGGACCAGTCATCTAGCAGCTATGGTCTGTACAAGGATGGGCCCTACATGACAGGTGCCTCCACGTTCGTGTACGCGTCCAAACATGCATCTGGTTTTAGCAACGAACCAATCACTGTACTGGCCGAAGAAGTTACGAGAACTGGAACTTGGGTACAAATTCGGTTGAGTAACGGCGACACTTGGTGGATGGATAAGCAAGGTATCAAGAGTTACGATACGGTTACCAATCAGAAGTCACTCAACAACACTACGGTTCGCATTACCCAGGACAGTCGGAATGATGGCATGTATGCGAGCGGGCCATACCACACGAGTGCAGATACTGTGCGTCCCGCTGCGAAGTCTCTGAAGAAATTCAACGGGCAGACTGCTACTGCGCTTCAACAAGAAAGCACGGCTTTAGGGACGTGGGTACAGTTGAAGCTTGGTGATGGTTCCACTTGGTGGGTTGATGAACGCGGAATTACCTTCTTTGATCCAATTCTGTCTAAAAATTCTAATTCATCCGTTGTGACCGTTAAGCAGGATAATCGGAATGACGGACTATATGAAACTGGCCCATACATGACGAGCAATTCAACCTATACCGTCGCTTGGAAATCGGCTAAGAAATATAATGGTCAGCGGGCTACCGTGCTAGGTGAAGAGACAACTAAGCGTGCAACGTGGGTTCACATTAAGTTCAGTGATGGTTCAACGTGGTGGATGGACAAGGCGGGCGTGGCACCGTTTGATTATGACAAAGTGTTATCAACCAACAATGTCACATACAGTGCGCAAATTAATCAGTCTGGTCGGTCTGACGGTTTATACCAAGATGGGCCGTTCATGACTGGTGCCACCACACTTGCGGTTGCAGCAAAAACCGCTAAGCCATTTAATGGACAAACTGCTAATGTTTTGAAGGAAGAAACTACCGTTAAGGGGACATGGGTACAGGTCCGCTTTGCCAATGGCGAAACGTGGTGGATGGATAAGCGCGGTATTTCTGCGTTTGACACCATTACTAATCAAACGAACACCACGTATAAGGCCACCGTTAATCAAAATGGCCGCAATGACGGTCTGTACCAAACAGGTCCGTATTACACTAGCAGTGACACCAAGAACGTCGCCGCCAAAACCGCTAAAAAGTATAACGGTCAAGACGCTACGGTACTGGGCGAAGCCACCACTAAGCGCGCTACCTGGGTCCACGTCCAGTTCGGTGATGGTTCAACGTGGTGGATGGATAAGCAGGGCGTAGCTGCATTTGCCTATGACAAGGTACTTTCATCGACAAATGTGACTTACAATGCGCAGGTTAATCAATCCAATCGTACTGATGGACTATATCAGGATGGGCCGTACATGACTGGTGCGACGACTAGAGCGGTTGCGGCCAAGAACGCCAAGCAGTTTAATGGTCAATCAGCCACAGTTTTAAAGGAAGAGACAACCGCTAAGGTACCTGGTACAGATTCGCTTTGCTAATGGAGAAACCTGGTGGATGGATAAGCGCGGTATTTCCGCATTTTATCCAATTACAAATCAGACCTCCGTCAACTATCAAGTCAAAGTAAATCAAGACAATCGCAACGATGGGCTTTATCAGACGGGCCCGTACTATACCAGTCTTGCAACCAAGAATGTGGCCAATAAAACTGCTAAGCAATATAATGGTCAGTCTGCAGTGGTAACAGCAGAAGCTACAACGCCAACGGCAACGTGGGTATTAGTTAAGTTTGCTGACGGTTCGAGCTGGTGGATGGATAAAAACGGCGTGACAAAGCAGTAATTGAAGTTTTGCGATGGTTCTGCGGACGATATATTTACGCGAATATTCCCTTGCGCCGCATCTATGTATTCATGTATACTAACCTTAAAGATAAGGGAGTAACCAGCCGGCATTCGTGCCGGCGGTAGTGCCACCAAGGATAAATCCTGGTACTACCTTAAACAGGTGAGACTTATGGACTTGAGCCGAACGCGGCTTTGAGTGCATAAGTCTTTTTTTTATTCCCAGACTAAATACAAGGGGGCAACAAAATTGGCCAACAAGCCTAGTTACCAACGTGATACTCAATCAGTGATGCAGGACCAAAAGACCACAGCGGATGGTCTTTCTAGCCAGGAGGCACAAGACCGTCTTAATCAGTATGGCCCCAACGCTTTGGCCGCAAAGAAAAAGAAGACACTGCTGGGGCGGTTCCTCGACCAATTCAAGGACTTCATGATCATTGTGCTACTTGTGGCCGCTTTGGTTGCGGGGGTAGTTGTGCACGAGTGGGCCGATGCGGCCATTATTTTGGCCGTTGTGCTCTTGAACGCCGTGTTTGGGGTGTTCCAAGAAAGCAAGGCGGAACAAGCGATTGAATCACTTCAGGCGATGACCAGCCTAATGCCAACGTACGGCGTGATGGCAAAGTGGTAGTGGTACCCAGTTCAGAAGTGGTGCCAGGTGATATCATTTTGCTGGAGGCGGGGGATGTGGTGCCCGCCGACTTGCGGCTCATTGAGTCTGCCAATTTGCAGATTGAAGAATCGGCTTTGACGGGTGAGAGTGTGCCGGTCAACAAGCAGATTGACACAATTGATGAAGAAGCCGGCATCGGTGACCGGACCAACATGGCGTTTATGAGTACTAACGTTACGTACGGCCGTGGCCTCGGCGTTGTGACTGGCACGGGGATGCAGACTGAGGTGGGACACATCGCCTCTATGTTGGACAACCAAAAGGAAATGCAGACGCCGCTACAGGCTAACCTAGCAAAGTTGGGGCGTGCACTAACCGTATTGATTCTGGTAATTGCGGCGATTGTCTTCGTGGTTGGTCTGGCGAAGGGATCAGAGGATCCGGCCAACATGTTCCTGACGGCGATTTCTTTGGCCGTGGCGGCTATTCCGGAGGGCCTGCCGGCGATTGTGACCATCATTTTGGCGTTGGGTACGCAAAAGATGGCCAAGCAGAACGCCTTAGTGCGCCGGTTACCTGCCGTGGAAACTTTGGGTAGTACGGAAATCATCGCCTCCGATAAAACGGGGACGCTCACGCAGAACAAAATGACCGTTGAGCAGACCTACTACGACGGCGAGTTGCACCCCGCAACTGAGGGCGTGGCTGATGATAGCCGGTTACTCCAAATTATGAGTTTTGCCAACGATACCAACGAGCAGGATGACGGTACACTCTTGGGTGACCCCACCGAAACTGCGCTGGTGGCTTTTGCTAAGCTGCACGATTTTGACTACCTTGCCGAGCTCCAGCAAACGCCACGGGTGGCCGAAGTACCGTTCGACTCGGAACGGAAGCTGATGTCGACCATTCACGACTTGGGTAACGGTCAGTTCTTGGTTGCCACGAAGGGTGCACCGGACGAATTGCTGCGGGTGTCGAGTAAGATTGACCAGCACGGCACGGTGCGCGACCTGACGGAAAGCGACCGTGATAACATTCTGGGCACAAACCATCAGCTGGCGACGCAAGCCCTGCGTGTTTTGGGGATGGCGTACCAGATTGTGGACCAAGTGCCAGTCGATGTGAATCCAATGAGCGTTGAGCAGGAATTAACCTTTGCCGGTCTGGTTGCCATGATTGACCCAGAGCGGCCAGAGGTACGGCAGTCCGTGGAGGAGGCCAAGCGTGCTGGCATCCGGCCGTTGATGATTACGGGTGACCACCGCGATACAGCCCAGGCCATTTCGGAACGGTTGGGTATCATCACCCCGGGTGAGGACCACGCCGTTATTACCGGGCGCGAGCTAGACCAAATTAGCGATGAAGACTTTGCGAACTCCGTGCAGGACTACTCCGTATATGCCCGTGTGGCACCAGAACACAAGGTTCGGATTGTGAATGCATGGCAGGGCCAGGGCAAAGTGGTGGCGATGACCGGTGACGGCGTGAACGATGCGCCGGCTTTGAAGGCGGCGGATATCGGTATTGCCATGGGTGTGACTGGGACCGAAGTGGCCAAGCGCTTCAGACATGATTTTAGCGGATGACAACTTTAGCACCATCGTGGATGCAGTCCGCGCCGGACGAAAAGTCTTTGCTAACATCACAAAGTCGATTCAGTACCTGCTATCGGCGAACTTGGGTGAGGTGTTGACGCTGTTCATGATGACCATGATTGGCTGGGACATCCTCGCACCCGTACACATTTTGTGGATTAACCTAGTGACGGATACGTTACCAGCAATCGCTTTGGGGGTGGAGCACACTGAACGTGGGATTATGCAGCAGAAACCACGCGGGCGAAATTCCAGTTTCCTTTCCGGCGGTGTTGGTACGGCGATTATTTGGCAAGGTCTGCTTGAAGGAGCACTGACGCTGGGTGTGTACTGGCTAGCGATCACGTTCCCAGTGCATACCAGTTCGGCGGCGATGCATGCGGACGCGTTAACCATGGCTTACGTAACTTTGGGGCTGATTCAGCTGTTCCATGCGTTCAACGTGAAGTCACTCCACGGCTCATTGTTCTCCATGCACGTTTGGAATAACAAGGCCTTCAACTGGGCAATTGGTGTGGCGGCGCTCGCACTAGCCGTAACGGTGGTAGTGCCAGGGTTCAACGGCTTGTTCCACGTAACCACATTGAACGCACTGCAGTGGGGGATGGTTGCCGGTGCCGGAATCTTGATGATTCTGGTGGTGGAAATCGTGAAGTTCTTCCAACGGCGCGTGTTAAAGGTTAAAATATAGTCTGTGAGACTAAAAGCGGCGCTCATGTGAGCGCCGCTTTTTGCGGATAGAGTAGGCTATAACTTGCTCTATTAAAAAAACAGAATTAATCGTTAATTCAACTTGGAGGACTTTTTGATGAATAAGAACCAACAACGGATGTACAACTACGGTCGTTTGATTAACGACGTGATGTCGGATGTCGAAAAGTTACAGGACCGGATGAGTCCGCAGTTTCAGACGCTGCGTACCGCTATCGATGACGACAAGCTGGCGGATGTAGCCGCAGACGATTTTGCGGACATTCAAAGCAGCTTTGCCAACGGTACCGCGGAGTATCGGACATTAGCGGAAAAGCTGAATGCTGCCTCTGCGCCGGCAAGACTTTTGGGTAACCACAAGCTGTTGGTGGGGGCCTTCGACCGCTTTGTGCAGGGTTGTCAGGAAATGACCGATAGTTTGCAGGATGGCGGTAAGATTGACGTAGCCAAGTTTGATGCCGCCGAACAGGCGCAGGATGCGGAGACCGATAAAATCACGAAGTACATTCAGAAGATTTCTTTACTGGTCTAAAACCCATTGACATCCCCCCGCCCAAACGAGTACACTCATCACATACTAATGAAACGTTCAGAGGAGGAACCGACATGTTTAACCCAAGTACTAAGCTCAATGGTTGGTGGCAAAACTAACATGGGGTGGGTTGCGTAGACGCAAGCTGCCAAGACGCAGGTTGTGTCTATGTTGGTTTTCTTCACTTTGACCGCATAGGCATCCACAAAGGATATCCTATGCGGGGGCATTATCAGACTTCCGCAATTAACTTTGTGGGGGTCTTTTTCTTTGCCTGGGTCAAACGTAGTCATAATGGGAGAGGGAGAACGATTTTATGAAACGAATGATTGCATTTATCACCGCCTTGGTGCTCTTCGTCGGTGGCTGTTACATCGCTGACGTTATGCCCAAACATACTGCGAGTGCGAACAAGCCCCGCCAGCATCAAGTTGTGAAGAAGGTCGGCATTCTGCAGCTGATGTCGCACCCGGCCCTGAACGCCATCCACAAAGGAATTGTGGCCGGCCTCAAAGATGAGGGCTACACCGTGGGCAAGAACCTCAAGATTGATTTTCAGAATGCGCAGAACGACCAAAGTAACTTGAAGTCCATGGCGACGCGCTTCGTTAACGAAAAGGAGGACGCACCGTCGGAATTGCCACGCCGTCCGCTCAGGCATTGGCTAACGCCACCAGCAAGATTCCGGTGGTGATGGGGGCCATCACCGACCCGGTTTCTGCCAAGTTGGTTAGCAGCGTGAAGAAACCTGGCGGTAACGTCACTGGGGTGTCTGACCAGGCACCAATTGACGCCCAGTTGCAGTTGATTCGCAAGATTGTGCCGTCCGCTAAGACCTTGGGGGTCATCTACACCAGCTCGGATGACTCGTCACAAGCCCAGGTCAAGTTGGTCCAGCAAAAGGCCCACAAGTACGGCTTTACCATCAAAACGTTCTCCATCAACTCAACGAACGACCTCCAGCAGGTCGCTCAGCAGATGGTGACGCAGGTCGATGCCATCTTTGTACCCACTGATAACACTATTGCCAGTGCCATGCCGACGCTCGCCAACGTGGCTAACGGCGCTAAGAAACCCATCTTCCCAACCGTGGATACGATGGTTGAGATGGTGGGCTCGCCACGGTGGGCCTGAACCAGTATGATTTGGGCGTGAAGACCGGTAAAATGGTCGCCCGTATTCTGAAGGGTGACAAGACCGCGACCATGCCGGTTGAGTTTATGACCAAAGGCGACTTGATTATCAACCAGAAAGTTGCTGACGAACTGGGAATTAAGATTCCCGCTAAATTATTAGATGAAGCCAAGACTTCAGGAAAGGTCGTGAAATAAATGGGTGTATGGATTTCAGCAATTAGTCAGGGGCTACTCTTTGGTATCATGGGCATCGGTTTGTTTCTCACCTTCCGGATCCTCGATTTCCCCGACATGACCGTCGAAGGTACGTTCCCGTTTGGTGCCGCCGTAGCCGTGGCTGCGATTGCACACGGAATTAACCCCATCATTGCCACCATTCTGGCCGCCGTGGCCGGTATGCTGGCAGGGCTCGTGACGGGATTGCTCGCCACCAAGGGGCACATGCCGTTGCTGTTGGCGGGTATTCTGGTGATGACCGCGTTGTACTCAGTTAACTTGCGGATTATGGGGCAGTCCAACCTCTCGTTGTTGGGGATGAAGAACCTGTTCAACGGCAAGTGGATGAGCAGTATGCCGCCGTACATTGGCAGCGTCGTCTTTGGTTTTGTCGTCGTGACCATCGTGGTGGCGCTACTCATGGTCTTTCTCAACACACGGTTGGGCCAGGGCTTCATCGCGGCTGGTGATAACCGCAACATGGCGCGTTCCCTCGGGATTAACCCTGACCACATGCAGGTGCTGGGCCTCGTGGTCGGCAATGGCCTGATTGGTCTCTCTGGTGGCTTGGTAGCTCAAAGCGATGGTTACGCCGACGTGTCCATGGGTGTCGGCGTCATCGTCATTGGCCTGGCCGCCATCATCATTGGCGAAGTGCTGTTTGGCGAGCTGACCCTCAGCCAGCGTCTGATAGCCGTTGTCCTAGGCAGTATCGTGTACCGCTTTGTGATTGTCATCGTTTTGGACCTGGGCTTCTCGGCCGACGACCTCAAGCTGGTGTCCGCAGTGGTGCTTGCACTGTCGATTATTCTGCCACAGCTCAATGACCGTTTCCGGTTGAAGCGCACGTTACGCAAAGGGGTGCAAAGTGATGACTAAGACACAACTAGAACTCAAAGACGTGGCGGTGAACGTGGTCGCCGGACACGAAGTGAAAAATCTGTTGGAACACATTAACCTGACGTTGAACCAGGGCGACTTTGCTACCGTCATTGGCACAAACGGTGCCGGCAAGTCGACGATGTTTAATGCCATTGCGGGGGATCTCGAGATTACCCACGGGACGATTGAGCTGGCCGGTGAGCGGGTTGACCGCGAGTCACCCGAGAAGCGGGCCCGCCTGATTGCACGGGTGTTCCAGGACCCCAAGATGGGTACCGCCCCCCGGATGACGGTCGCCGAGAACTTGGCGCTAGCATCGCACCGGGGTGAACGCTTGGGGCTGCAGTCCCGTGCGTTGCGCGCCCAGATGGGCCATTTCAAGGACATTGCCGGCTTGGCACCGAACGGTCTTGATGAGGCCTTGAACAAACCGACCGAGGAGCTGTCAGGTGGCCAGCGACAGGCGTTATCGCTCCTGATGGCGACGATGCGGAACCCTGAATTGTTAATGCTGGACGAACACACGGCGGCGCTGGACCCACACACGAGTGCCGCGGTGATGGAGCTGACCGAGCAGATTGTGGCGGACAACCACCTAACCTGCTTGATGGTCACCCACCAAATGGATGACGCCCTGAATTACGGCAACCGCCTGATTGTGGTTGATGCGGGCCATATCGTGGCGGATTATAGTGGTGAAGAGAAGCAAGGTCTCTCACGTGCGGACTTGCTACAATACTTTGCCTAACGCAAGCAAAGGCGGCGAGCATGACCCCGGGTGGGGGTGCCCGCCGCCTTTGTGTGTAGTACAATTGGTGGCATTATTAATGAATGGGGGTACCGATGGTGGATACCAACGAATTACAAAGTTTAGTCGAAGAGGTGAGCGCACGCGACTTTGGCCGTCCGTTTACGGATCAGGCGGTGTTTAACGGCCGTTTGCGCACCACTGGTGGGCGGTTTTTCCCACGGGATATGCACCTGGAATTTAATACCCGCATGTTCGCGGCAGTTGACCAGACGACGCGGGTGGGTATTATTCGGCATGAGTTGACCCACTACCACCTGTACCGGGAGCACCGCGGCTTTAAGCATGGTGACCGTGACTTTCGGATCATGCTGCAGCAGGTGAGTGGTCTGCGTTACGCACCGTCATTGACGCCGCGGACCCCCACGGCCACTTTGCTGTATCGCTGTACCCGTTGCGGGACCGAGTACCCACGGCGGCGGCACATCAATACAGACAGGTACGTATGCAGCCGTTGCCGGGGGCGGTTGGCCCTAGTCGGTTAGTGGTTGTTGGAGCGTGGTGTATTGCGGCTTGTAACCTAGCTGGTGGTAAAGTGCGGTGGCAGCGTCGTTTTGGGCGGCGACGTTGAGTTGTATGAAATCAAGCGACTGGTCACGGGCCCACTGGCGAACGGCCGTGAGCAGTTCGGTTGCGACCCCCTGGCGGCGAACGGACGGTGCAACGTAAATGTCGACGAGGTAGGCAAAACGGTGGGGGATGATGCCGGGCCCCTTACCGGTAGTAGCGGTGGTGACGGTGGCAAAGGCGTCGTCGGGCGCATGGCCGTGGACAAAGGCGGTGGCGGAGTCGCCGACGATGTACTGTGCTACAGCCTGGAGGTCGGGTTGATCAAGCGGCTGAAACATGGTGGGGTTGAGTTGGGCGAGCTCGCCGATAAGTTGTTGGTGTAGGCGGGCGATTCCGGGGGCGTCGGTGAGGGTAGCGGTGCGAATGGACATGGAGGGTCACTCCTTAGTGTGATTTAAACTTTGTTTGAGAAAAACGATGGTGAGATTGGCATTTTTCCGTTGACATCGTTCCTGGTTCACGGCATAATAGTTCTTGTGCTTATGAGCACAGCATAGCAGAAATGCGGGCGTGGCGGAATTGGTAGACGCGCAAGATTAAGGATCTTGTGGCTTTCGGGCCATGGAAGTTCGAGTCTTCTCGCCCGCACTCGTTGGGACACCAGGGATGGTGTTCTTTTTTTTATCGACAATTGGGTACGCAAGAGTAAACCGGCGTGCTCCATACGGCAATTGGACGTGAATTGTGTGTAGTTAGGACAGATAAAATGATGCCATAATGGGTGACGAAGCAACCTACTGATTGAATGCTTGACAGGGGTAACCTTTACGGCAATAAGGTTACTGAATTATTGTTAGCTGGTAGGTGGTTTAGGCGGTAATCCACTATGTTGGTCGTGTTGGGCTGGTGGTGGAGGTTGAGCGGGTGGTGACCGCGACGGCTGCAGGCCCGTAGTTCCGTTATGAGCGAAGCGAATTACGGAATCAAATTGGGTAGACCGAGGTGGTTTTGCTCGGGCTACCCAATTCGCGGTAGCCCGGTACGGGCGAGAGCGTGAGGCCAGCAGCACCGGTCGCGGTCACCACCCGCTCAACCGTAGCCGCCAGCCCAGCACGACCAGCACCCAGCCACCCTTGCGTTAGTGTAAAATGATGGTATTGAATAACAAGGAGGTCCCACCCCATGCGTCAACGTCGAAGCTCAGCTTACCGCCTCAGCATTATGTCACTGCTGGTGGCGCTGATTATATTGCAGTCATCATTACCCATGGTCGGTTACATTTCATTGGGCGGCATTTCAATCACCACGTTGCACCTGACCGTGATCACTGGCGCCGTGGTACTTGGTACTGGTTACGGTACGGCCTTGGGCGCCGTCTGGGGTCTGTCCAGTTTCATTATGGCGTTTGTGCGCCCATCAGACGTGCTGACGATACTGTTGTTCCGCAATCCCATCATTGCGTTCGTGCCGCGAATTTTAGCGGGGTTAGTGGCAGGGCTGCTGTTCAACCAGCTACTGCCAAAGGTGCGGACGGGACTCGGCGGCAGTATTAAGATGTCGCTGGCGGGTATCTGCGCCGCTTTGACCAACACACTCCTAGTGGTCGGTTTTACCTGGATCTTTTATGCCAGCAAAGCCGCGACAATGATCGGGCACGGCGCGAACACCAGCAACTTTGGGTTCGTCATGCTCGTCATGTTGGGTGTGAATGCCGTGGCTGAGGTCATCATGGCCGGCGTGGTCACGCCCATACTGGGGCAGGCACTAATTCGTTTTCGACGCCGGTAATGTGGTAACATCAAAGTAGTGTTGGCGTCGCGCTGGCGGCGCCTTTATTTTGCGTAACGTGGATTAGTTAGAGGGGGAGACAACTATGCGTATTGGCCTACGAACCGTTAAAACAGCGGTAGGTGCCGCGGTGGCTATGTTCATCGTTCAGGCGCTGGGAATTGCCAACTGGTGGGTTGCCGGGGTGCTCACCGTTCTGGCGGTGCGGGGCACAACGCGGGTTAGCTTCCGCTTGGCTTTGCACCGGATTATTGCCGCCATTGTGGCCGGAGCCATGGCGTCCGTCTTCTACCTGTTGGTCGGGTTCAACCCCTGGGCTTACGGACTGTGCTTACTGTTCTTTTTCCCAGTCATGGTGGCATTACGGATGACCGAGGGCATTGTGGAAGGAGCAATTGTTGCTACGGTCATTCTGACAAACGGGTTGGTCAACCGGACCCAGTTGACTGGTTTATTAATCATCGTTTTGGTCAGCTCGGCAGTGGGCGTGTTTCTCAACTTGTTCATGCCCAACGTGGACGATAAGATTCAAACTCACCAGACAGCGTGACGAGTGTGATGATTGCCGCATTGCAAAGTATGCAGGAAGAACTCGGCGACGGCGTCGATGCACAAGCGACCGATGGTAATGGCAGTACGGCTGCGACCGGGTGTGGGTGCAGTTGGCACAGGCTAAAGAGGCGATTGATCATGGCCGCCGATGGACTTTCCAACATTATGACAATCAAATACTGGCGGAAAACGATTATTATCGGGCGTATTTTGAAATGCGTAACCACCAGTACGAGCTGTTAAGGACCATGCAAACTTGCCTAGATGAAGGTAACGGTCAGTTGGAAGAACGGGAGGCCCTGCACGACATTATCGCGGCCACGGCCAAGCTTCTGGGCGAGGAAACGCCGTCCGCGACTTTGATGACCGCGGTGAAAAAAAATAAAGCGCAATTTGTTACAAAATCCGTTAGCGTCATCTAATGATGGGTTGGTGATGCGCAACGAAACATTGCTGTTCGCGCGGAGTCTAGGGGAACTGCTCAACACCAAGCGCCAATTCGCGTTAGTCGTCAATGCCCAGAAATAAACTAAGAAAAGGGTTTCAAAAGCTTGCATGTGTGTGGGGAGCATGGTACTATAACAATGTACTTTTTGAATGGTCAAGGGTTCGATTGTTCGTCAGAATATCTCCTTTTGCACCAAACAAGAAATGCACACATTATTTTAAAACGCACTGATTAGGTGCAAGGAGGATTTTTCTGATGGAAAATGGTACTGTAAAGTGGTTCAACGCTGAAAAGGGTTACGGTTTTATTACTCGCGAAGATGGCAGTGACGTATTTGTTCACTTCTCCGCTATCCAGGGCGACGGCTACAAGACCCTTGAAGAAGGCCAAGCCGTAACTTTCGAAGTTGAAAACAGCGATCGTGGTCCCCAGGCGGTTAACGTCAACAAGGACTAATTAATTGCTTAAAGAGTCGCCCGGCTTGCCGGACGGCTTTTTTTTAGTACCATTATTTTGAGGTGATTACGCGTGTACATTAAACATCTATTACCAGGGCGCGTGATTCGGCGTACGATTTGCTGCTTCTGGCTGATGAGGACGAGCAAATGCTGGGACGGTACGCCGAGCTGGGTGACATGCTGGCGATGTTCGATGAAGAGGATGATACTATCGTTGCCGAGGCGATTGTGGTGCCCATAGAGGATGGCGTCGAGCTTAAAAACATTGCGGTAGCCCCAGAGTACCAGCACCATGGCCTGGGTTCGCGGCTGGTAAGTGCAATTTGCGCGCAGTACTCCGGCCGGGTACCGTGGATAATGGTGGGGACGGGCGATGCCGACTTTGCTAACATCAGTTTCTACGAGCAGAACGGTTTTCGAGTGGTGGGGCGTGTCCCGGACATCTTTGCCCAGTATGATCATCCGATTGTGGTGAATGGCCTGCCATTGCGAGACATGGTGTATTTACGTCGAGATCTAGGCCCGGCGGTAGATAATGTTTCCTCCCGCAATAAGGTATAATGGATGGTATTCAATCGCTAGGGGGTGAACCGGTGGCTCGTAAACGCAAATCTAAGTTTCGTCGGCAGTGGGACCGGTGGGTGCGCAAACACCGCCTGCCCACGGGGTTAATTGCGACGCTTGCGGTGATTGTAGTCGGGGTCACCGTCATTGGGGTGCGCGCATTTCAGCAGCAGGCACAGCCTACCAACCAAGTTTCGTCAGCGGCTACCGAGCACCAGAAGTTTATCACCCACCTGGCCGGATACGCACAGACGTTGCAGGTGAACTCGGGGGTCCGGGCAAGTATTAGTCTTGGCCAGGCCATTCTGGAAAGCGACTGGGGTACCAGCACGTTGGCCAGTAAGTACCACAACCTCTTTGGTGTGAAGGCCGATGCGGATCAGGCAGGCAAGGAGCTGGACACCCAAGAATATCAGGACGGTAAGTGGGTCACCGTCACGGCGCGTTTCCGGGTGTACGCGAGCGATTATGCATCCATGCGTGAACATGCGGAGCTGCTTCAGCACGGAACAAGTTGGAATGCCCAACAGTACCAGTCGGTGATTAACGCGGCTACTTATCAGGAGGCTGCACAGGCATTGCAAAGTAGTGGCTACGCAACCGACCCCACGTATGCGGACAAGTTAATCCGGATTATTCGGCAATACCGTTTGTACCGGTACGATCAACAGACCAACAATAGCAGCAATTAGTTAACGGCGACCAGTAGCGGTCGCCGTTTTGTTGAATAATCGGTGCAAAGAGGTGGTAACGTTCCGTAATTTACGAACATTGATATTTTTGATTACCTTTTCATTCGGTTGTCTGATGGCAGGTTTTGTGTTAAAGTTATCAACATCTTAAAACACTTTTTTTTGAAAATTGGGAGGAAATTAACGGTGAAATTGCTTGAAGATCGTATCCGGCGTGATGGTGTAGTGTTGGGGGCTGACGTCCTAAAGGTGGATAATTTTTTTGAACCACCAAGTGGATCCGGATCTAATGCAAGCGATGGGTGCCGAGTTTTACCGTCAGTTTCAGGACGCGAAAATCACTAAAATTTTAACGGTTGAAAGTTCGGGGATTGCTCCGGCTTTGGCTACCGCCATGGAATTCCACGTGCCGATGGTGTTCGCCCGTAAGCACAAGTCGCTGACGTTGAAGGACGACATGTTTACGGCCGACGTGTACTCATTCACCAAGCAAACTAGCAACACCATCTCCATTGCACACAAGTTCCTGAACGCTGATGACCGTGTACTGATCATCGATGATTTCTTGGCTAACGGTCAGGCCGTGAAGGGCTTAACCGAAATCATTGCGGCTGCTGGCGCAACTTTGGTCGGTGCAGGTATCGTCATTGAAAAGACGTTCCAGAAGGGACGGCAGATGTTGGACGAACAGGGGGTGCGTGTGGTGTCTTTGGCGCGTATCTCGGCCTTTGAAGATGGCCAAGTAGTCTTTGCCGACGAACAAGACGCTGAATAGTTAATCCGGGGAATAGAGGAGGTCATCATGGCACAAGATTCAACCCAGCGGCTCACTGAACCTGAAGCAGCGGTGTTGGGCATCCAACACTTGCTGGCAATGTATTCTGGCTCCATTTTGGTGCCCATTCTAATTGGGGCGTCGTTACACTTCTCATCTGAACAGATGACCTACTTAGTTTCTATCGATATTTTCATGTGTGGGGTCGCTACCGCCCTACAAATCTTTGCAAACAAGTTTTTTGGGATTGGACTGCCCGTAATTCTGGGCTGTGCCGTCCAGGCGGTTGCGCCACTAATTCTGATTGGGAAAAAGTTCGATTTCCCAACGATGTACGGGGCCATCATTGCCGCCGGTATCTTTGTGTTCTTGATTGCCGGTCTCTTTGCTAAAATTCGCAACCTCTTCCCGCCACTGGTTACGGGTACCGTCATCACCGTCATTGGTTTGTCGTTAATTCCGGTGGCCTTTCAGAATCTAGGCGGGGGCACTACGACCGCTAAGAACTATGGCGACATGCAAAACCTACTGGTTGGTGTCTTCACGCTACTGGTCATCCTGGTTATTAATGCGTGGGGTAAAGGCTTTGTTCGTTCAATTGCCATCCTGATTGGTTTGGTCGGCGGGACGTTGTTGGCCGGTGCCATGGGGATGGTCAGCTTGGCCCCGGTGGCCGAAGCTAGCTGGTTCCACGTACCCACGCCGTTTTACTTCGGCGTACCACACTTTGAATGGTCGTCCATCGTGACGATGATTCTGATTTCGATGGTGTCCATGGTCGAGAGTACCGGGGTCTTCTTTGCCCTCGGTGACATCGTGGGTCGCGAAATCAAGAGTGACGACTTGAAGCGGGGTTACCGTGCCGAGGGTCTGGCGGTGATGCTAGGCGGTATTTTCAATACTTTCCCGTACACCACGTTTAGTCAGAATGTAGGTTTGGTGCAGTTGTCGGGAATCAAGAGCCGCAAGCCCGTCATCTATTCGGCCTTCTTCCTGATCCTGTTGGGGCTTTTACCTAAATTGGTGCGTTAGCGACCATTATCCCGTCGCCCGTTTTGGGTGGGGCCATGGTCGTGATGTTTGGGATGGTTGCCGTTCAGGGTATCCGGATGCTGGGTGAGGTCGATTTCCATAATGACCATAACCTGCTGGTGGCGGCAATTTCCATCGGCCTAGGTTTAGGTGTGACCGTGCAGCCTGACATCGTGCAGTGGTTGCCCAAGACGGTTCAGATGTTTGCCTCGTCAGGTATCTTGATGGCCAGCGTTTCTGCTGTTTTACTTAATTGGTTGTTTGGTCTCGGCCATAAACAGGCCTAATCTGCTACAATAACGGTATTAATATCGGGCGATAACGGCCAGCACGATGCGCCGTACGCCGATTGTAGACGGATAGGAGTGGAAGCTCATGACTAACTTTATTGAACCAGGTGCGACCGTGGGTATTATCGGCGGAGGTGCCGCGGCTTTGCAACTCGTGCGTGCCGCCCACAATTTGGGAATGCACGCGGCAGTTTTGGCGCGGACCAACGGTGACGCTGCGTTGACCGAAGCAGAATTTCCGCTTGTTGGTCGGAGTACCGACGTCGACGCGCTCCAACAGTTGCGCGACTTGTCTAGCGTTATTACCTACATTGACGAGTCTGTGGCCGACGCGACGACCATTGATGACCTCGTGCCGGCGGACAAGGTGCCCGGCGGGACGGATTTCCTGGCGATGACGCAAGACCGGTACTTGGAAAAGGTGTTCCTGGAAGACCTCAACATGAACGTATTGCCGTACGCTCAGGTGGTGACGGCGGACGACATTGATAAGGCCGTCAACGCGGTGGGGTTCCCGAGCATCCTCAAACCCATTCAGAAGGGCATTGGGCAGGATCAGCAGCTGGCCTTAACTAACGACGCCGATATCTGGCGGGCAAAGGGGCTGTTGGAAAAGCGGCCGTACATCGTTGAAGCTTGGCTCGATCAGCCGCGCGAGTTTGCCATCACGCCATTCGCACTGCGGATGGTATGCAGGTGCTCCCTGCCGTCGAAAACAAGGTGGCGCAGCATGAACTCCAGTACACAATTTTGCCGGCGCAGGTTGATAGTACGGTGGCCGACGAAATGGAACGGATTACGCGCAAAGTTGGGGAGCAAATCACCCAAATTGGGTTGTTCACGGTGGAGTTTTTCCTGACCAATGAGGGTAACCTCTACGTTAAGCGGTTGTCGCCTGGTCCCCACCAAAGTGCGGATGTATACACGACGGCGACCACCACTTCCCAATACACTTTGCACATGCGGGCTGTTTGTGGCTGGCCCGTTGCCGAAGTCCGCGTGATGGACGGCGCCGTGATGAAGCCGTTACGTCCAGAACAACTCGGCGCGGTGAGCGTGCAAATTCAGATTAAGCCTGATTGGCATTGGCGGTTCTTCCCAGAAGGCAGTCATCTCTACGGTGAGCTCACCGTCCTCGGGCCCGGCCAAGGTAATTGAGGCGTTGAACGCAACGGGTGACCTGGCGTTAGACATGACTGCCGCTGAGTAGGAACGCTCGCTACCCGGCTTTGCACTGGCCTAAACTAAATCTATAGCTTCAAGTTAACACTAAGAACGTTGTTGTTGAGTTAGAGGGTAAGACAAGGGGGATAGGACAGATGATTGATCGCTACAGCCGTTCCGCAATGGCCGAAGTGTGGTCGGAACAGAACAAGTACGCTGCGTGGTTGGAAGTCGAGATACTAGCCGTTGAGGCGCACGCCCAGATTGGCGTGGTGCCGCAGGCTGATGCCGCCGCCGTTCGTGCACACGCGAGCGTGGATGCTGACGAGGTTGCGCGCCTGGAACTGGAGACGCGTCATGACGTGGTGGCCTTTACCCGCGCGGTTTCAGAAACGCTCGGGGACGAAAAAAAAGTGGGTGCACTACGGACTAACCAGTACTGACGTTGTGGATACCGCTCAAGGTTACTTGCTGAAGCAGCTGACGCCATTTTACGGCAGGATTTAGCCGATTTAGTTGCCGTGGTGAAGCGCCGGGCCCTAGAGTTCAAGGACACGGTGATGATGGGCCGCACGCACGGTGTGCACGCGGAGCCGACTACCTTTGGGCTGGTCCTTGCTAACTGGTACGCAGAGTTACTGCGTGACCAAAAGCGCTTTGATGATGCCGCGAGTGACGTTGAGGCGGGGAAGATTAGTGGCGCGGTCGGCACCTTTGCGAATACACCACCAGCAGTTGAGGCATACGTGACCGATCACCTAGCATTCGGGCGCAGGACGTGGCGACGCAGGTGTTGCCGCGGGACCTGCACGCACATTACATACAAACCCTGGGGTTAATTGCGACCTCCATTGAGCGGTTTGCGACCGAGGTGCGGCACCTGCAGCGTAGCGAAGTCCACGAGGTTGAGGAACATTTCCGTCCGGGGCAAAAGGGGAGTTCGGCGATGCCGCACAAGCGGAACCCAATTGGCTCCGAGAACGTCTCTGGATTGGCGCGGATTATTCGCGGGTATGCGACGCCGGCGTTAGAAGACGTGAACCTGTGGCATGAACGCGATATTAGCCACAGTTCGGCCGAACGCATCATGCTACCAGACGCAACGGGGTTATTGGACTACATCTTGCACCGGTTCACGAGCATTATCGACCAGTTGGACGTGTTCCCGGAACGGATGTTGCAAAACATGAACGCCACCCACGGTTTGATTTACAGCCAGCGGTTATTGTTGGCGTTGATTGAGGTCGGTGGCCTGAGTCGTGAAGCTGCTTACGACCGCGTACAGCCGTTGACGGCACAAGCGTGGGACAACGGCCAGGATTTCCGCAGTTTGGTGGAGGCGGACCCGGTGATTAGTGAGACGCTGACGGCGGAGCAAATTGCTGACGCCTTTGATTACCACTACCACCTGAAGCACGTGGATGATATCTTCGCGCGGCTCGGGTTAGAGTAACTGAATACTGATTGTGGCGGCACGCGTGGTCCCGGTGGGGATTACGCGCGCCGTTTTTTTTGCGTTGGGGCACGGATTTCATTCAACGCTCCGTGGCCAACCAGTGCTGGAGCGAAACCTAAAGCCCTTTAGGTGTACTGGGTTAATGTGGAACGGGAATCAATCTAAGCTTGTGTGGTGGTTATGGCGGAGGCTGGTGGGGGGGACGCGGCCGCTGCGAGTCCGAAGTTCTGTAGGAGCGCAGCGACGTGCAGAATCAAGTTTTATAGACCGGCGGGTTTTGCCGGGCTAGAAAACTCGCGGTAGCTCGGTACTAGCGTGAGCGTGAGACTGGTAGCCCGGCCGCGTACACCACCCACCAGCCGGAGTCATAACCACCACGCTAGCTGGTCGACAATTCACCCGCCACCTTTTGTCGAGCCCGTTTTTTTTGGTACCATTAAGTGTTGTTTACAGACGTAGAAAGAACACGGGGGCACTTCATCAATGGCAGCACAAACGATACTTAAAGGCATGAACGACAAGCAAAGTGAGGCCGTCCTAACCACCGAGGGCCCCGTGCTCATCATGGCGGGCGCTGGCTCCGGTAAGACGCGTGTCCTGACGCACCGTATTGCTTACCTGATTGAAGAACGAAACGTCAATCCATGGAACATACTAGCAATTACTTTTACTAACAAAGCAGCGCGGGAAATGCGCGAACGTGTCGGTGGCCTACTCGATCCGGAGCTGGCCCGCGACGTGTGGGTCTCGACCTTCCATGCCCTGTGCGTGCGTATTCTGCGGCGTGATATCGAAAAGTTGGGTTACAACCGCGCGTTCACCATCGCGGATTCGTCCGAGCAGCTAACGTTGATTAAGCACGTAATGCGCGACCAGAATATCGACACGAAGCAGTTTGACCCCAAGGCCGTGCTGGGGGCCATTAGTTCGGCTAAGAACGACCTGCTGACACCGAAGGATTACGCTGAGCAGGCCGCTAACCCCTTTGAGAAGATTACCGCGGACGTGTACAAGGAGTATCAGCACCGATTGCGTGGTGACTCCGCACTCGACTTTGATGACCTCATTATGCAGACCATCCTCCTGTTCCGGCAGGACGCCGACACGCTGGCCTACTACCAGCGCAAGTTCCATTACGTCCACGTTGATGAATACCAGGATACCAACGAGGCGCAGTACCAGCTAGTTCGCCTGCTGGCAGACGGTTATCACAACCTGTGTGTGGTGGGGGATGCTGACCAAAGTATTTATGGCTGGCGTGGTGCCAACATGCAGAATATCCTGGACTTCCAGAAGGACTATCCGCAGGCGCAGGTGATCCTGCTGGAGCAGAACTACCGAAGTACCCAAAACATCCTGGACGCCGCCAACTCGGTGATTAAGAATAACGTGAAGCGGCAAGTGAAGCATTTATGGACCGAAAACGGTACCGGCGACAAAATTACGTATTATCGGGCTCAAAGCGAGCGTGATGAGGCGTACTTTATCATCCGGCAGATTGAGAAGTTGGTACGGTCAGACCACTATAAGTATGGCGACTTTGCCATTTTGTACCGTACCAACGCGCAGTCCCGTTCCGTCGAAGAGGCGTTCCTCAAGAGTTCGATTCCGTACAAGATTGTTGGGGGTCACAAGTTCTACGACCGGAAGGAAATTCGCGATGCCCTCGGGTACTTTAGCCTGGTGGTTAACGGGGCGGATAACCTGAGCTTTGAACGGGTGGTGAACTCGCCCAAGCGGGGGATTGGTCCCGGTAGTATTGCCAAGCTGACGGCATTTGCTGACGAGCACGGCTGGTCGCTACTCGACGCCGCGGAGAACGTGGAGTTGTCGCCGTTACCGGCCCGCCCGCGCAAGCAGTTTGCGGAGTTTGCCCAGATGGTGACGGAGTTGCGCAAGAAGCGGTTGGACGGCACCATTAGCGACCTCATGGAGCTGTACTGGAGGACTCCGGTTACCTAGATGCGCTGCGCAATGAGCATACGATTGAGGCGGACGCGCGGATTGATAACTTGCAGGAACTCCTGACGGTGACGCAAAACTTTGATGCCCATTACGAACCGGAGGACGAGGAGAGCGACATCTTCGTCGACTTCCTGGCCGAGTTGGCCCTAGTGTCCGATCAGGACGACGTTGAGGAGGAGGCGCAGGAAGTCACTTTGATGACGCTCCACGCAGCCAAAGGTTTGGAATTCCCGGTTGTCTTCCTGATTGGGATGGAAGAGGGACTATTCCCGTTGTCCCGTGCGGCGGCCGACGAGAGCGAGCTCGAGGAAGAACGGCGGTTAGCCTACGTGGGAATCACGCGGGCAAAGCGGAAGTTATTCCTGACGAACGCGTACTCGCGGATGTTCCACGGCCAGCACCAGAACAACCCGGCGAGCCGGTTCATTGATGAAATTGATGATAGTTTGTTGGACGTGGCGAATGCGGCGGCGCCGACAAGTGATATTCCGTTCATCAACAGGCGGGATTACGGCCGTACGGGTGGTACTGGCAGTACGGGTGCCGCGGCCAAGTGGGGCAAGGAACGTGATGCCCGGGCACAGAGTACGGCGTACGGACAGCATAGTGATCACGCAAAGGTGGTCGCGGGGGCGCCAACGACGGGTGCAGGCGCTGTTAGTTGGGCAGCAGGCGATAAGGTGACTCACCGCAAGTGGGGTGAGGGCACCGTGGTGAAGGTTGAGGGGACTGGTGAGGACCAGGAACTGGATATTGCCTTCCCAGAGCAAGGAATTAAGCGGTTGTTGGCGGCGTTTGCTCCGATTAAGAAAGAGTAGAGAGCGCAGCAGGCCGTTTATGCGGCGTCTTCTGGCCTGCGGAGCTCGTTTCCATACCTCACACTAACGCGTAAACAGCGCAGCATTTAACCACCAATTAATGAGCCCGCACTTGGCCTTTTGGTGAGAGCGGGTTACGCGCAGTTTTCTGCCTTGCGGAGCTCGTTTTAGAGAGTGCAGCCCCGCGGTTAGAAACCAGAGTATAAGTAGTTACGAGCGAGAATCCCGCACTTAGATTCTTGATCGTAACTGCTTATACGTCGGTTTCTGCGGGGTGGAGCTCGTTTCCATACCTCGCACTAACGCGTAAACAGGGCAGCATTTACCCACCAATTAATGAATGCCGGCACTTGACCTTTTACTGAGAGCGGCTCACACACAATCAGCCTCTACTTCAGTAATTCCTCACATCAAATTAAACCAGAGAGTTCTACAGCAACTACACCTTGCATCACAACCCTAACCCGGTGGCCCATCCCGGCCACCATTACATACACAAAAAGGAGGCCCCCAACATGGCTACAGAACCAGATATTGCAACGTTAACGTTGGCCGATGCGACCAATGAGGCGGCGGCGTTACGCGACCAGTTGAACCAGTGGCGGCGTGAGTACTACACGGAAGATGCACCCAGTGTGACCGATGCAGAATACGACCAGCGTTATCAGCGTCTGTTAGCAATCGAGGGGCGCTTTCCTGAACTCGTGGTCCCCGACTCCCCAACCCAACAAGTCGGGGATGTGGTCTCACCGGACTTTACCAAAGTTCCGCACGCGGTACCGATGCTGTCCATGGGCGACGTCTTTTCGCTGGAAGAACTTGGTGAGTTTGACGCCCGGCTCCGTAAGACTACTGACCAGGACTTTGATTACAACGTTGAACTGAAGATCGACGGCCTGTCGCTGTCCCTGGTTTACACAGATGGTGAGCTGACTCAGGCCTCCACCCGGGGCAACGGGCAGGTGGGTGAAGACGTGACGGTTAACGCCCGCCAAATTGCCGATATCCCGCAAAAGCTGAGCCGACCGTTGACGCTGGAAGTTCGGGGCGAGTGTTATATGCCCAAAGCAGCGTTTGCCGAGCTGAACGCTGAGCGTGAAGCGCAGGGGCTGGACAACTTTGCCAACCCCCGTAACGCGGCCGCTGGTTCACTGCGTCAGTTGGATCCCCAAGTCACGAAACGCCGGCAATTGGCGACCTTCATCTACACGTTGATGGATGTCGACCAATTTGGTGTCACCCGGCAGGACGAGGCCATTGCGTTCATGGCTGACCTCGGCTTCGCCACGAACCCGAGTTCCGAAGTGCACCACGACGTTACCACCCTGGCCGACTACATTGAACGGTATACGGCTCAACGTGACGGTCTCAGCTACGGCATCGACGGGATCGTGCTCAAAGTGAACGACCTGGCCCTCCAGCAAGCCATGGGCAACACGGTGAAGGTGCCCCGTTGGGAGATTGCCTACAAGTTTCCGCCCGAGGAGGCGGCAACCGTGGTTCGAGACATCGAGTGGACGGTTGGGCGCACCGGGTGGTTACACCAACAGCCGTTATGGATACGGTGACCCTGGCCGGCACGCAGGTTAGCCGCGCGACTTTGCATAACCCCGACTTCATCGCGGCCAAAGACATTCGGGTGGGCGACACAGTGTACCTGCACAAAGCTGGGGACATCATCCCCGAAGTTTCGCGGGTTGACCTACAACGGCGCCCGGCCGATAGCGCACCGTACGCGGTGCCGACGCGTTGTCCATCCTGTGGCGCGGAGCTGGTCCACATTGAAGACGAGGTCGCATTACGCTGTATCAATCCGGCTTGCCCGGCACAGATGCAGGCGCGGCTGACTCACTTTGCCAGTCGTGGCGCCATGAATATTGATGGCTTGGGCCCCAAGATCATCGCACAATTACTCGACCGCGGTTTGGTCCACGACGTCGCGGATTTGTACACGTTGACGGCCGACAGTTTGGGCCAGTTGGATAAGTTTAAAGAAAAATCAATTGCGAACCTCTTGCAGGCCATCGACAATAGCCGTCATAATTCAGTTGAACGTTTACTCACCGGCCTAGGGATTCGCCACGTGGGGGGCAAAGCTGCGGCGCTGATTGCGGAGGCGTTTGGCGATGTCGATACCATGATGGCAGCCGACGCGGATGCCATTGCCGCCGTTCCTGGTGTAGGTCCAATTATTGCGGACGCAGTGGTGCAGTATTGTGCCCAGCCAGAGTCCGCGGCTTTGTTCACCAAACTGGCGGACGCGGGCGTGAACCTGCGTTACACTACCTCAGTACCGACCCCGGCTGCGGACAGCTTTGTGAGCGGCCAGACGGTCGTGATCACCGGTAAGTTTGAGGCGTTTTTCGCGGCCTGAGTTGACCAAGCGGCTCAAGGCGTTGGGCGCCAAAGTGACGGGTTCGGTTTCTGGCAAGACGGACCTGCTGGTTGCGGGTGCGGATGCCGGTAGTAAGCTGACTAAGGCCCAAAACCTGGGTGTCCGGGTGATGGACGAAAATGAATTGATGCAGTCATTAGATGAGAATTGAGGCAATTATGAAAAAGCTTGTAACTGTTGTGGGTGCCTGTGCCGCCGCTTTGCTGTTGGCAGCGTGTGGCAACCTCAGCTTTGATACGAATAGTAGTGGCTCGACCAGTTCAACCAAGACTTCCAGTTACACGACGACGGGGACGGCTAGCGACGACACGTACCAAAGTGTCATCGAGGGCGGTAAGTACAAGGTTTCCAAGTCGCGCGGACTGCAGCTGACGGAGAACACCCAGAACGACAACACCTACAACGTGCGGAGTATGGAAAATGGCTTGGTGGATTTGTCCAAGAAGCAGTTTTCCACGACGAAGTATCTGTTTGAGGAGGGTCAGTTACTGAGTACGAGCACGCTGGAAAATTGGCTGGGGCGTTACAGCAGCAGTAATAAGCTAGGGTTAAACCCAGAGGACAACGGCAAGACGGGTGAGAATGACCGGAACCCGATGTACCTACAGACCGTTTTGGAACAGGATTACATGTTGCAAAGTGGTAGTAAGCTCAAGCTGGGGGGTGTATCCGTTGCGTTGGGGATGAACTCCGTTGATTACTACACCAAGGAGAGTTACGGTGCCCAGTATTCGACAACGATTCCCACGGCTACTTTGACGGCTAAGGGCAAAGAGATGGCTTCCAAGGTTGTCGCCCGGTTACGGCAGAAGAGCAGTGTGGGCAACAGTACGCCGATTTTAATTGCTATCTATAAGGGCAACACGCAGGATGCGCTGGTTGGCGGCACGTTCGTCACGTACGCGGTCAGCAAGTCCGGTAACTCGATTGCCAGCTGGAACGATGTGAACGAAAAGAACGAGACGTTGCCGGTGGTGAACAACAAGACGCCGATTAATTCAACGGTATCGAATGATTTCAACACCTTTGAGAGCAAGGTTAAGTCGTTCTTCCCGAAGCTGGCCGGGGTTACGGCCCAGGCGCACTACGAGAAGGGGCAACTGCAGGGCCTCAATATTGACGTGACGACCCAGTTCTACGGGCAGACGGAAATCAATAGCTTCACGCAGTACGTGGTCACGGCCGCAAGCAAGTACCTGCCGTCCGACGCGGAGATCCAGATTAACATCAAGTCGGTACAACAGATGGAAGCATTTGCGGAACGGAAATCGGGCTCCAAGTCGTTCTACACGCACGTGTTTAGTAGTTATTAATGGGGATACCTTAAAGTACGGTTTTTCTCTAAATATTTAGGTTGGCGTGGTGGAGGCACACCCATCACGTCAACCGGCCGCCGAGGCACATTCAAACGGGTATAACCGTGGTGCCTGTGGTAGAATTAGCTAGTTAGTAATATGGATGAATAAATGGGAAGTAGGTAATAGGTGCATGATTACAAAGGAATCTGTAGCCCACGTAGCCGGATTAGCCAAGTTGCAGTTCACTGATGAGGAACTGCAACACTTTACCGGTCAACTGGACGAAATTCTGAACATGGTTGACCAGCTCAGCGAAGTTGACACTGAAGACGTGCCGGTCACCACCCAAAACGTGGTGCTCGAAAACGTTTTGCGTGCGGATGAAGCGACAATGGTGACGCCGCGAGCAGAATTGATGCGTAACGTACCAACCGAAAAGGACGGCCTCATTCAGGTGCCGGCCATCATTGACAAGGAGGAGGACTAGCGCGTGGATTACTATAAGACCGATATTGAGCAGTTACACTCCGACTTGGTGGCTGGTAAAACGACCAGTGCTGACCTGACCGATGCCACGTTCAAAGCCATTGCGGCCAAGGACGACGACGTCCAGGCCTTTTTGGCGTTGAATGAAGAAACGGCCACTAAGGATGCCCAAGACCAGGACGCCCAGGGCATTGCCGCTGACGCGACTTTGGCCGGGATCCCGGTTGCCATCAAGGACAACATTGTCACGAAGGACCTGACGACAACGGCTGCTTCCAAGATGCTGGCCAACTTTGTACCCATTTACGATGCAACGGTAATTGAACGGCTGCGTCAGGCGGGGATGATTGTTGTTGGTAAGACCAACATGGATGAATTTGCCATGGGTTCTTCAACGGAAAATTCCGCCTTCAAAACCACTAAGAACGCGTGGGACCACACCAAGGTACCAGGTGGTTCTTCCGGTGGCTCCGCTGCGGCTGTCGCTTCCGGCGAAGTTTTGGTCGCTTTGGGTTCCGATACTGGTGGCTCAATTCGCCAGCCAGCCGCGTTCAACGGTATTGTTGGTTTTAAGCCAACGTACGGTCGCGTGTCGCGCTGGGGCCTGATCGCCTTTGGCTCCAGCCTGGATGCCATTGGGACGTTGACGCGTTCCGTGCGTGATTCCGCGCACGTGATGAACGCCATCGTTGGCGCGGACGAACGCGATACGACGACCGTTCCCCGTGCGCAGGAAGACCTGGGTGCGAAGATTGGTCAGTCCATTAAGGGCATGAAGATTGCTTTGCCGAAGGAGTACCTGGGTGAAGGGGTCGATGCCGGCGTGCGCGAGCGCATCGAAGCTGCTGCTGAACAGTTTCGGGCAATGGGTGCAACTGTTGAGACGGTCAGCCTGCCACATACACAGTACGCGGTGCCGACTTACTACATCATCGCTAGTTCAGAAGCTAGCTCGAACTTGCAGCGTTTTGACGGGATCCGTTACGGTTTCCGGGCCAAAGACGTGCAGTCACTCGAGTCGGTTTACGTGCGTTCCCGCTCCGAAGGCTTTGGCGACGAGGTCAAGCGGCGGATTATGCTCGGGACCTTCAGTCTGAGTGCTGGGTTCTACGATGCGTACTTTAAGAAGGCCGCACAGGTGCGGACCCTAATTAGCCGCGACTTTGAGGATGTCTTCAAGGATTACGACCTGGTGATGGGCCCAACCACACCGACGCCAGCTTTTGAAGTTGGCTCGAAGGTGACGGACCCGCTGACGATGTACATGAACGACATCTTGACGATTCCCGTCAACTTGGCTGGCCTACCAGCTGCGTCGATTAACGGTGGTTTTGTCGACGGTATGCCAATTGGCCTGCAACTGATTGGTAAGGCCTTTGATGAGGCCACGATTTACCAGGCAGCGGCTGCGTTTGAGGATGCTAACGACTACAAGGACCAGACTCCAGGGGGGCAGAACTAATGAACTTTGAAACCACCATTGGGCTCGAGGTCCACATTGAGTTGAAGACCAAGAGTAAGATGTACTCACCGTCACCGGTAACGTACGGTGCGGACCCTAACACCGCTACAAATGTCATTGACTGGGGGTACCCAGGGTACTACCGTCCGCAAACCGCGGGGCGTACTCACTAGGAATCATGGTTGCGTTGGCCCTGCACGCCGACGTTACCCGCTTTACCCACTTTGACCGGAAGAACTATTTCTACGCCGATAACCCCAAAGCCTACCAAATCACCCAGTCCGAAACCCCGTTAGCCACCAATGGTTACGTGGAGATTGAGTGGATGGCAAGACTAAGAAGATTGGGATTGAGGAGCTGCACGTCGAAGAGGATGCGGGTAAGAACACGCATGCTGACGACGGTTATTCCTACGTTGACTTGAACCGGCAGGGGACACCTTTGATTGAAATCGTGTCGAAACCGGACATCGAATCACCCGAAGAGGCGTACCAGTACCTTGAAACACTCCGTCAAATCGTGCAGTTTACCGGGGCTTCCGACGTGAAGATGGAGGAAGGTTCCATGCGTGCCGACTCTAACTTGTCGGTCCGGCCGATTGGGCAAAAGGAGTACGGTACCAAGACCGAAATCAAGAACGTGAACAGTTTTAACTACGTTCGGAGCGCGCTGGCCTTTGAACAGAAGCGTCAGATTGGCTTGCTGATGGCGGGCCAGACGATTCGTCCGGAGACTCGGCGTTGGGATGAACCTAGCAATCAACCATCCTGATGCGGGTTAAGGAAGGTGCGGATGATTACCGTTACTTCCCTGAACCTGATCTGCCGCCAGTCGTGGTATCACAAGACTGGGTGGATGAGGTTGCCGCTAAATTACCAGAGGCACCCAAAGTCCGCCGGCAGCGGTACGTTCAAGAGTTGGGACTGCCCGAATACGATGCTGGTGTGCTGACTAACACCAAGGAAATGTCAGATTTCTTTGACCAGGTCGTGGCACTTGGTGCGGACGCTAAGCAAGCGTCCAACTACCTGATGGGTGACGTATCCGCCTACCTAAACGATCAGCAGGTGGAATTGCCCGACATTGCGTTGACGCCAGAGCACCTCGCAGCGATGATCAAGCTGATTACCGACGGGACAATCTCTAGCAAGATTGCCAAGAAGGTGATTGCGGAAATCATCAAGAACGATACCGACCCAGAGGCATGGGTGAAGGCTAAAGGCATGGTGCAGGAATCCGATCCTGCCGTGCTGACACCGATTATCACGGACATCCTGGATGCCAATGAACAGAGTATCGAGGACTTCAAGAACGGTAAGGACCGTGCCATTGGGTTCTTGGTGGGTCAGATCATGAAGCAGACTCGTGGTAAGGCCAACCCTAAGGTCGTTAACCAGATTTTGATGAGTGAGATTAAGAAGCGCTAGCCGACGTGGATTACGATTGGAACCGCGTTGGTACCCGCAGTAATTGTTGAGGAGGAGTCACATGCAGCCGCGTGCACGATTAATTTATAACCCGACCAGTGGTAACGAAGGTATGGGTAAATACGTTGCCGACATTTTGGACGTGATGGAGAGTGCCGGCTACGAGGCTTCGGCTTACCGGACGACACCCGCACCACTGTCGGCACGGGATGAAGCCGCCCGCGTGAGCAAGGCTGGCTTTGACCTAGTGGTTGCCGCCGGTGGGGATGGCACCATCAACGAAGTGGTGAACGGGATTGCCCCGTGCAAGCACCGTCCCCGGATGGGTATCATTCCCGCCGGCACCACTAACGATTACGCGCGGGCGCTTCACATCCCGCGGGAAGATCCGGTTGCCGCCGCCAAGGTGATTGCACGCGGTCAGACGCTACGCATGGACATCGGGAAGGCCAACGATAAGTACTTTATGAATATCGCTGGTGGTGGTTCATTGACCGAGTTAACCTACGGGGTGCCCAGCGAGTTCAAGTCCATCTTTGGCTACCTCGCGTACCTAATCAAAGGTGCCGAAATGTTACCCGCCATGAAAAACGTGCCGATGCACATCAAGTTTGACGATGGTGAGTATGATGGGCAGGCGTCCATGTTTTTGATTGGCTTGACCAACTCAATTGGTGGTTTCGAGCAGATTGTGCCTGACGCTGAATTGGGTGACGGTAAGTTCACCATGATTGTGGTTAAAACCGCGAACTTGGGTGAAATTCTGAAGCTAATTGCCATGGTCTTCAACGGTGGTAAGCACGTGGACGATGACAATATCATCTACGCAAAGACGGCCAAAATTGAGGCCACCCGCACTGATGGGGAGCCGTTGAAAATCAACCTGGACGGTGAGTATGGCGGTGATACGCCGATGACGTTCTTGAACTTGAGCCGCCATATCGAGATGTTCGCCAACGTGGATGATATTCCCGACGCCAACATTGCCCCGCAAAATCAGCTCTCACAAGAGGAGCTGATGAACGAGGTGGAACGCATCTCGGAACAGGATCTCAACGGTGACGGTACGATTGGCGGATCGGACGACGAGTTCAAGTAGGCTAGTTGTTTGTGGCCGCATTATGGCGGTGACGGTGGCAGTACGTTAACCGCGTTGTTGCCACCGGTAATTTAGTCAGTTAGTATTATCAATAGTTGATAAAGGAGTCGGGGCGATATTTCCGGCTCCTTTAGTCAGTATGTAAGCAATTGGTGTTAGTGCCCGTAGAAAGAGGTATTTCAATAATGCAAACACCCGTAAAGAAGAACCAGGAAGTTAAGGTGACCGTCAGTGACCTATCGTACGAGGGGATGGGGGTCGCCAAAGTTGACGGTTACCCGCTGTTCGTGGATAACGCGTTGCCGGGCGAGGAAGTATTAATCCACGTCACTAAGGCAAACAAAAACTATGGCTTTGCCTTCGTGAAGCAGTTTTACAAGGAATCACCCGACCGTGTGGCAGTGTCTAACCGCGTGTACGCGCAGACTGGCATTGCCCCACTGCAGCACCTGGCCTATCCTGCACAGTTGAAGTTCAAGCAAAATCAGATTGAGCAACTATTTAAGAAGTCGCATCTGGACATCCACGTAGCCCCGACTTTGGCAGCACCCATGCAGACCGGTTACCGCAACAAGGCGCAGATTCCGGTCCGCGAGGTTAACGGACAACTGGAGACCGGCTTCTACCGGCGGCGCAGTCACACTTTGATTCCCATCGAGGATTACTACATCCAAGATCCGGCCATTGACCAAACCGTTCTGGTTGTGCGTGACCTATTACGTCAGTACAACGTGCCGGCGTACGACGAGGCCCACAACACGGGTGTGATTCGGCACGTGATGGTGCGGCGCGGGTATTACACCCACCAGACGATGGTGGTACTAATTACCCGGACGCGCGACCTACCTCACGCTGATGAAATTGTGGCGGGCATTACTGCCGCCATTCCTGAGGTGTCGAGTATCGTGTTGAACATGAACCCGGATGCCACGAACGTTATCTTGGGTCGGCGTTCCCGGACCCTGTACGGCCACGATTACTTGGAAGACCAACTGCTGGGCAGTACGTTCCGTATTTCGGCGACCAGTTTTTACCAGGTCAATCCGCGACAAACCGAGAACCTTTACAAGCTGGCCGTGGACGCTGCTGGCTTAACGGGCAAAGAAGTTGTCATTGATGCGTACTCTGGTATCGGGACGATTAGCCTAACGATGGCCCGTCACGCGCAGCACGTCTATGGTGTTGAGGTGGTCCCGGCTGCAGTTGCTGATGCGCGGGTGAACGCAGAAATTAACGGTATCGACAACGTCACCTTTGAACTAGGCAAAGCCGAAGACGTAATGCAGACGTGGCGTGAGAACGGTTTGGCCGCCGACGTGTTGATGGTTGACCCACCGCGCAAAGGTTTGGCGGGTGATTTTATTGATGCCGTGGGTGTAATGCTGCCCAAGAAGGTGGTCTACGTTTCGTGTAACCCGGCCACACTTGCCCGCGACATTGCTTTGCTGCAGGACTTTGGTTATCACGCCGAAGAAACCCAGCCGGTCGACATGTTCCCGCAAACCACCCACGTGGAAAGCGTGACGGTGTTGACGCGGGGTAGATTCGTTGGTGGCAGGAGCGACGCTAAAACGGCGCTGTCTACTGTAAGCAACCTTGAATTATTAGGGGGCGGTTGTTGTGAAACGACTAGTGTGGATTATGCGCGGACTGGATGCCGTATTGGTGATAGTCGGTCTGGTGCTACTGGTGGTTAGCCACGGGCGGGTCGTGACGCACTGGAACGGTAATGGGGTAGTGGATGCCACGGGACCGCGGTACATGGTCTTTACCATTCCGGTAGTTTTGGTTGTATATGGCGAAGTCAGCCTGTGGCTCGCACGTCGTCGCCGCCGTGTTGACGGGCTTGAGGGCATTAACGTGATGTTGGCTAACGAATGGCGCTATGTTGGTGGTGCTGTTGTGCTGACCGTGGTTGGTTTGATTACCATGCCACTACAGGTTGGGCTCCACCTGTTTTAACGGTGTAATTAAAAAGTTCATTGCTTCTATCCGTTGCGTATGGCGGTCAGAAGTAATGAACTTTTTGTTTGGTAATGATGCTGTGACGACGTTAAGCTGCGGCTTTGCCTAAGCGGTTGGTGAGAAACAGTGACGGTAGCATGAGCACTGCCGTGAAGATGACGGCCCATAGGAACCCCTGCTGGTAGCTCACCGCGATGTGGCTTAATGTGCGGCTGTGTTGGTTCTGAAAGTTGACCACGACCGTGGCGAGGACGGCGGAACCAAAGGCGCCACCAACATTTTGCATTATCCGGGTAGCAATGGATACCTGCCCGGAAAGCTTTGGATCCGCCCCTACAAAGCGTCGGTCATTAGGGGACTGAGAATTGCGCCGGCACCAATACCCCGGACGAAGAGGACGATGGTTAATAGCCAATAAGCGGTGTGTTGGTCAAAGTAGATAAAGGGCACAGACCCGACCATAGTGATGGCTAGGCCACCAACTGCTACCCACCGTGCACCAATACGGTCGATCAATTGGCCAACCACTGGACGGGCGAGGAGCATACCGATCCCTTGTGGCAGTAATGATAGACCGGCGATGGCGACTGATTCTCCCCGTAAGTTTTGGAAGAATAGTGGCAATAAGAGCATCGGGCCGTTGGTAACGATACCTGCAATGAATAATCCCAGCATTGAAGCTGAGAAGTTGATGTGGTGAAAAAGTGATAGTGGAACCACTGCACTAGTTGGTCGTAACCACGCGTAAATAACGTACGCGGCCGCGAGTGCGATCCCAATTAACACGTAGGTAAGGGTTGTGCTATTGGTCAGGTTAGCTTTTTGACTTGCCTGGACAATACCGTAGATAATGCTGGCGGACATCAACGACAGTAGCGTAACACCGATCCAATCAAACCGGGAGTGTGGGTTTTTGGGTGTCATCTGGGGAAGACGGAACCAGATAAGGGTGACCGCAATTATTACTACGGGGATGTTAACAAAGAAGATCCAGCGCCAGTTAAGGTACTGGACAATCAGACCACCAACCACCGGACCAACGATTGGGCCGAGCATAATCGGTAACCCCACAATGGCCATAAGCCGCCCCATAGCTCCTGATCCCGCGACGTCAACTAGTAGTGTAGTTAGAAGTGGGGTGATGAGTCCGGCACCAAAGCCCTGAAATAAGCGGAATGTAATTAAACTGGTGATGTTCCAGGACAGCGCCGCACCCAGTGACATCACACCAAAGATAATTTCAGCAATCAAGAATACGGTTTTGCCACCAAACCGGTCGTTCAGCCAACCAGTGAAGGGGACCGCCACCACCATGGCGAGCATGTAACCCGTTACGACCCACTGAACGGTGTCGAGACCGGTGTTGAAGCTACGAGCCAGGTGATCAAGTGCAATGTTGACCATGGTTGAATCTAATAAGGGAGCGATGGCCCCCAGTACAATAATCCATGCTTGATTCACTACTGATCGTGGCAGTGCGTTTGTTTTGGTAGTTCTTGCAGTCATATGTTAATGGCCTCCTCAAATAAGGTACTTTAGTTTCTAAAATTGGGTACTCGAGTACCTTAAACCTACGTTAAAAGAAAGTCAACCGTAATTGAGGTCGGGATTACTTTGTTGGTATTGGTGAGCAGTCTGCCAGTTACATGGCGAACGGTGAAACTAACGCTAGGAGTGGAAACGTATGGTAAAATTATCTGGAATCATTACGGGGGGCGGTTGAATGACTGAACAAACTGATCAAAATCACGGTCAAGCCAAGCGCACGCGCCGACGTGGAGCGGCGCTGGAAGCAGACATATTAGCTAGTACACTCACATTGCTGGAAACTACACGGTATGAAGATTTGACCATGGAACTGATTGCACGTCACGCTCACACCAACAAGAGCGTGTTGTACCGTCGCTGGCCCTCCAAAACAGATGTTGTTTTGGCGGCCATTCGGTCAAGAATTCCAGTTCAGCAATTTAAGGAGCCGGATACTGGTACCGTCCACTCTGATTTATTGGCGATGTACGATGAAATTTTCACCGTCATGGAACAAATGCACTACGGCAACATTATGGGGCTGTTACGTGAACGGCTACACGGTATCAGCATTGGGGATTTTTTTTGATCGGTTTGCCGGGCGGAATTATCTCACCCAAATTGTGCGCCGGATCTTTGGCCGTGCTGCCGAGCGGGGCCACGTCAACCTTGATGATGTGGATGACTTGATGTATGAATTACCAGTATTAACGGCTGGGTCGATTTTCTACGGCCATCGGGACGCCCCGAGTCGTGCGCAGTTGCATGGGTTGGTAGAGCGGATATTGATGCCCGTGTACGCGCGGATACTCGATACGCAAGAATTGTAATTAATGCTGAGATCGTAACGGAAGGATAACTTTGATGAACTCGACTTTGATTTTTGGCACCGCGCTCGTAGACGCACTGATGGACATCCCCGGAGTGCCGGTTAGCGGGGGCAACGTGCTGGGCGACTTTACTGAGTACCAAGTGGGAGGCTGTGCCATTAATGCGTTTTGTGCACTACGCTATGCGGGTGCCCAGGCCGACTTGTTTGTACCGGTTGGTCACGGTCCTAACGCAGACCATATTAGTGACCACATTCGGAAAATTGGTGAAACGCCGCACGTTATCCCGGGTACGGCGGATAACGGCTGGACCGTGGCCATGATCGAACCGGATGGGGAGCGTACCTTCATCGTGTTGCCCGGGATGGAGCAACTGATGCGTGCTGATTGGCTGAAGCAACTGGACATGACGCAGTATGACTATTTGTACCTGAGTGGCTTTCAACTGACGAACCCACAGGTGGCCCAGGACGTCGCGGCTTTCTATAGCCACCGCCGTCCGGACTCAACCGTCTTATTTGATGTGGCCGCGCGTATTCAAAGCGTGGACCACGCGTTACTCATGGATTTATTACGCTCGGGCGTGATGGTGCACTGCAACGAGGTTGAGTTGCCGCAGGTGGGCGAAGGGGACACCTTTGATGAACGGGTGGCCTATCTGCATAACCTCACACATCAGCCGGTCATCGTAACCCTGGGGGCTCAGGGTACGTATTATTACGTTAGTGAGACTGACAAAGGTGTCGTGCCGGGTGAACACGTCGATGTGGTCAACACGGTTGGTGCGGGCGATAGTCATTGTGGTGGGATGCTCGCAGGCTTGGCTCAGGGCCTATCGGTGCGCGACGCCGTGGGCCTGGGTAACCGGCTGGCGGCGAAGGTTTGCGGAATGCAGACGAACATGCTGCCGGTAGTGGGTTAGGTGCGGATCAAAAAATGCAAGAAAAACCGTTGCGCAATCGCCAAAGTTTTTGGCCGGCGCAACGGTTTTTGTATAGTCCTAATAATCACCCGCAGTCATGTGTCCTCGATCAATCGCGTCAGCGTCTAGGAACCAGTGACGATGCCAATCGCCGCTGAGGGCGGTGAAGGGTATTGGGGTCTCGCCCGCTGCAGTAACGGCCTGTAACAGATAGTTGCGCAATATCCACGGATCATTCAGTGATTGTTGCTGGAGGGTCATGAGCCTTTCTAGCTTGGTGGTAGTAATGTGTAGGTCAGCAGCAACCGCTGCCGGTGTTTTGCCCGTGAGTTCAAAGTTAGCGGCAAACTCGCGCTTCGTGTCCTCAACCTGTTGTTGTGTCAGTGACATAGGTGTACCCCCATCATTTGCTTAAAGTTGTAATTACAAGTGTTTCGCGAATAGTGTACCTTTTTGTACGTAGGTTGTCAAAGCAACAGTTGTTAATTAAACTGTTAGTGAGACAGCATGGAGGCGGGAAAATGCGAGTTAACGGTCGTGGCGGTCTGGTTGAGGCCGTCTTTGAATTTAACCAGGTGAATCAATTATATTTTGAACAGCAGGTGAAGGCCCTTGGAATCACCATGTATCAGGCCCGCATCCTGAACTACGTGGCTGCTCACCCTGGGACCATCCAGCGACCATTGACCACGGTGCTGGGTAAGCCCGCAGCGACGGTGACCAACATACTCAAGGTGATGGTCCGTAATCACTTACTTGAGCGACGGGTGCCCCAAGATAACGGGCGGCAAAAGCAACTTTTTCTGACGGCTCAGGGACGCTCGCAGTTCAGTGCAGTGGAGAACATCTTTGCGGAACGTGACCAGCAGGTAACCCAGTTGGTTGATCCGCAGTTACTGGACTCGCTACTCAGCACAGTCCGCAGGGTAACTGAACAAATATTGGCCAATCAGTGAAGCCTATTGGCGTGAACGCAAATCAAGGCAAAGTGTGCCTAGGTATATGGGGTGCGCGTGGAGGAAAGAATAATCATTATGACGTTAACAGAAGAGTACCAGCATGACGTGCGGGAATTACTCGCGCTCATGACACCCGCCAATCAGCCGGTGGTAATGAAGGCAATTGAGCTGGTCAGCAAGTATGCTGGCCACCGCACCTCGCGCAACCAGTGGCGACCACGCCCAGTGTTGCGGCCGTGTCGTTGGCTGCTGCCAGCAGTGGCGCCGCAAATTACGATTACGCACCAGCCCCTGACGAACCGGTGCCCGCCGCACCTACGGATATCTTTCGGGTTGAGCGGCGCTTAATCGGCGCCGAGGTTGGCGACCAGTACGTTTCCGAAAAGCAGGTCCGTACGTTGGGACTGGATGACGGGGACACCGTGCAGTTAGACACTGACGACGCGGTGCCCGGCCAGGCACCCAACATCCGGCTTGTAGCCAAATCCAAATCAACGGCGACCCCGCAAATTAATGGCGTGCAGTTTGCAGTTTTGCAACGGGATAAGCGGTTGCCCGCAGACTATACTTTGAGTGCCACCAATAACTTCAATCAGCACCCATTATTAACAACGGACGACGATGTACCGTTCAAATTTCTAATTCGCCCCGCCGACGTGGAGCGGTTGGGCCTGCAAGCCGGCGACATTGTGGACCTCTCGTGGTATAGCGCCGAGGGCCCGCAACGCGCAGTCGTGTCTTGGGTTCACGGTGATGATGACGCTGACCTTGCGGCGATGGCGCAGAAGCGGGGGACCAAGAAGACGGTCAAAGGGGACCTGGACGCCACGCCCAAAGGTTACACGGTGAAAATACCGTTTGATTTGGACGGCCGCCGGGTATTGTTTGTCGGAAACGCCGCCAACAGCAACGATATGGCTTTGGTTGTAGCTGCGCATAACGGTGGTCAGGTAACCGCCACCGACGCCACGAAGGGAAGCCAGCTTAAAACCAAGGTGGGGCACGCGGATTTGATGGTACTGATTACGGATGAGGTGCACCACGTGACGACCAACACGAGCGTCAAAATTGCGAAGAGCCAGAAGGTACCGTATGCCGTTTCCAGCAGCGACGCGCCGTTCAGCATTGAGCGTGCGTTGTACCGCGCGGTGACTGGGATGCCCGCATACGAGCCAACGGCGGGAACGTTCGACTACCCAACCGTTTAAAGCAAGGGGGATACTGTCATGGACACACCAAGTGAACTGGTTGCTACTGCAGTTGGTAGACACGCTCCAATTTTGCCGCAGGTCGAACAACTATACGTGGACGCATTTCCAGCGGCGGAGCGGGTGCCATTCAAGCGGTTAGTGCAAAGCCCGCTTAATGGCTACACGGATAAGCTATGGGTGTTTACGCGCAACGACGAGTTCTGTGGTTTTATGACTACCATCACTCGTGCTGATCTGACCCTGGTAGGCTACTTTGCCATGATGCCGGCACTGCGCGGGCAAGGTAATGGTAGTGCCGCTTTGCAGCTGATGCGGGGGATGATGCCGCAACAGCGGATTGCTTTAGAGATTGAGGTGCTGGACCCACAGGCGGCTAATTACTCAGAGCGCGTACGCCGCCGGGATTTTTACATTCGTAATGGGTACCGAATGACGTCCATTCAATACTGGACGTACGGGGTGCCGTTTGTGGTGATGGTTAACGGCGCTGATATTAGTGCGGAGGAATACCATCAATTCTATGATCCGCTGGTAAAATCGTAATTCGGAGGAACGTTATGCGGAATAAACAGCCAATTTACGCAGACACCTTTGCCAAACACCGACGTTGGGGCATTACCGGCCTGGCGGTGGCGGTCGTATTGATTATTGTTGCGACGGTGGCTTACTTTGCGCTACGTAATCCGCGCCCAAGCGTGCATCGATATCCGGTTTTGGGGGTGCAGTTGACCCAAAGCGACGGTACGCAAAATTTCACCTCTCTGCATACACAGGGGGTGACCTTTGCGTACCTCAAGGCGACGCAGGGCAGCAGTTACTTTGATGATAATTTCAACACGAACTATAGTGCGGGAATCGCGTCCAGTGTGGACGTTGGTGTGTACCACTACTTTAGTTTTGACAGTACGCCCACTGCGCAGGCGGACTCCTTTTTCAAGCACGTGGGGAGTAATACGGGGACGTTACCGATTGGTGTATACGTGACGGCGTACACGGAGTTGCCTAGTCGGGAGCGGTTGTCCCAGAACTTGCAGCAATTCGTTAATTTGTTGACGCAGCATTATACCGGGCGGCGAGTGGTGATCATGGGCAGTCCAACGGTGTTGAAGTTGGTACAAAGTGTGGCCAAAGGGGCACCACGGATGGTGATTAGCACGCAGCATGGGGATGTGGGCACGCACGCGTTTTGGGAATACACGACGGGCGCACCGTTGCCTGGTGGAACGGGGACTAGGTATACGGCCATTGTTTATAACGGAACGAGGGCGGGGTATAGGGAATTGTTGAGGTAGAGAGCGGAGCCCCGCGGTTAGAAACCAGAGTATAAGTGGCTCCGAACGAGAATCCCGCACTTGGATTCTTGTTTGGAGCTGCTTATACGTCGGTTTCTGCGGGGCGCAGCTCGTTTTCATACGCACAAGTAATGCGGGAGCGGGGTAGCATTCAACCGGAATTGAAATGGCAATGCACTTGGCCTTTTGGTGTTAGTAGCTTATGCGTCGCTTTCTGGCCTGCGCAGCTCGTTTAGATGAAGAGAGCGGAGCCCCGCGGTTAGAAACCAGAGTATAAGTGGCTCCGAACGAGAATCCCGCACTTGGATTCTTGTTTGGAGCTGCTTATACGTCGGTTTCTGCGGGGCGCAGCTCGTTTTCATACGCACGAGTAATACGGGAGCGGGGTAGCATTCAACCGGAATTGAAATGGCAATGCACTTGGCATTTAGGTGTTAGTAGCTTATGCGTCGCCGCGTAGCTCGTCTCGTTTCCGCGGACACCAACAGCTATCCAGGCCCACACAAAACAGGCCACACCCTCCATGCAGAAGGTGTGGCCTATTATTCATTATGCGTCCGCTGGTTGTGCGTCATTAGTTTCTTGTTCATCAGGGAAGGTGATATGGAACGTGGTCCCGGCTCCTAACTCTGATTGAACGTCGATAGTACCACCATGTTGCGCCACCAGCTGGTGCACAATGGCTAAGCCGAGGCCGGATTCACCGTACTTGGTGTTCTTCCGCGACGGGTCAGCTTTGTAGTACCGCTCCCAGATGTTTTGCACCTGGTCTGCGCTCATCCCGATACCATCATCACTAATGCTGAACTCGGCCTGCTGGTAGCCTCGTTGACCGGTGATTCGAACGTGGCCGTTCTGGGTAAATTGAATGGCGTTTTGCACGATGTTGAAGATAATCTGCACGAAGCGGTCGTGGTCGGCGTACACCATCAGGTCCTCTGGTACGTCGACAATGAGCTCATCCCCGGCACTTTCTGCTTTCTGATGGAGCTGCAAAGTGACGTTGTCAATGTCGCGCTTGGCTTTAAACGTCTGCCGTTGCAGGATGATTTGGTTAGTCCGAATCTTTTCGTAATCCAGGTTTTCGTTCACAATCCGGATGAGGCGCTTCGTTTCGTTTTGCATCAACTCAATACTCTTGGCCTTTGATTCTTCGGGAATGGCATCGTACGCTAGCCCCTCAAGCAGGCCGTTAATCGTGGTCAGTGGGGTCCGCATTTCGTGAGCCGCATCGGCCATGAACTGACGCCGCCGATCCTCCTGGCGTTCAATTTCTTTTTCGCTTGCTTTGAGTGAGTCGGTCATGTTGCTAAAGTCGCTGGCGAGTTCGCTAATTTCATCACGACCCGTGGTTTCCAACTCAACGTCATAGTTGCCCTGAGCAACTTCGTGCGTGGCGTTACGCAACCGGTCAATCCGGCGGTTAGTGTACCGGGCGATAAAGTAGCTCAAAATCACGGCCACGGTAGCAGAAATAATGAACCCGATGAGGACACTCCGCTTGGTCTTACTAATGGTCGTTTGAATGGCCTCTACGGGTTCGTATGCCGCGATAACGTAGAGTAGTTTTCCCGAATAGAATACGGGGCGGTAGAAGATTGTGATGTTTTGCGTCTTGCCGTTGCGCGGGTTGGTGGTTGCCGCCTTGACGGCTACACTGTCACCGGATTTCAGTTGTTGCCAATATTTCGACTGAATACTACCGCCCGCCACGCCCGGATAGCGCATCTGATTTTTCGAGTTATAGATGACAAAGTTGACGTGTTGACCGCTCAGAATCCGTTCGCTACTTTGAATAAATTCACTGTTGATGGTGGACTTATTGAGTAGCGCATTCTGTTCCAGATTGCTGGTGTAACTGGACAGTTGGCGAAAGTTGTCTTCCCAGGCCGCAGTGGTGGTGGAATGAATGAAAAGAGCAGCCACCACCAGCAGCGAGACGATGATGGTGGTCAACATACCAATCATTTGTTGGTAGATTAATTTCATTGATCGAGACCCGAGTCATCAAACTTGTAGCCCACCCCCCAAACAGTTTGGATGACCTGGGGGCCGACCTTCTCAATCTTTTGCCGTAACTTCTTGATGTGGGCATCCACGGTTCGTTCATCACCGAAATATTCATATTCCCACACCAGCTGCAGTAGCTGATCACGGGAGAATACTTGTTTCGGATTGCTGGCCAGGGTGCGTAACAAATCGAACTCTTTGGGTGTCAGACCCTCGATTTCGACGTCGTTGAGGTAAGCCTCACGGGTCTTGGTACTGAGCTTGAAGTGGTTGGTGGTTACATCGTAATCCCCATTGTCCGTGGTGGTTTCACTGTCCCCGCCAATTTCCGCGCGACGGTGGAGTGCCTTAATCCGCGCAATGAGGGTGATTGGAGAAAATGGCTTGGTCACGTAATCATCCGCGCCAATATCCAGACCCAGAACCTGATCACTTTCAGTGTCGCGGGCGGTCAGCATGATCAACGGGACGGTGGAGCTGATGGCGCGAATTTCTTTGGCCACAGCCATGCCGTCCAGTTTGGGTAGGTTGAGGTCAAGGGTAATGAGGTCAAAGTCGTCGGGATTGGACTTGAACTGGTCGAGTCCTTCCTCGCCATCGTACGCGTTCACGTATTCCCAACCTTCCTTTTGGAAAAACATATCCATCATTTCAGAAACGGATTGGTTGTCTTCGATCATCAAAATTTTCATTAGCAGTAAACCTTCCTCATTAATTAGTTTAATTAGTTTTATTTGTGTTGGTTATGCCTTCTACCAGTATACACTTGTTCATGATGCAAAGGCGGTGTGGGTCTCGGCTCCCTTACCTGGGTTACGGGCTAGCCGAGCCGGCGTCACGGGGGCACCGCTTTGATTTTAGCGGCCAGAGATGATAGAATAATATAGCAATATCGGGGGTGTAATGGTCTCGACATTGGCATCTGCGCATGTGGTGCACTCCGGAGGGCTCGGCTCCGTCATCAACGGCACAGTTAATATAACTGCTAAAAACGAAAACTCTTACGCTCTCGCTGCCTAGGTAGCTTAAGCGTGATCCGCCTAGCTTCACCCAAGGGCTAGATACGGGTCTCAAACTCATTGGGTTACGGCGGCCGGTGCTACTCGAGCTTGTCGCAAGAGATAGTGGGTATGCGTTCGTGGGTTAGCCTGGTTGGCCGGCGCGCCACGTTCGCGAGATTTAAATAGGTCGACTATGAGTGTAGAGCCATGTGTTGGCGGGGTTAATGGACAGGAGTTCGATTCTCCTCACCTCCATTTTGACCACTTTGGGGTGGTACGGACAAGACCGGGAATGCTGTTAAGTCAGTGTTGTTGGTCTTTTTGTTTGGAGCGGGATAGGGGCGTCTTGGGAGCTTGGCACATTTTTCTATCCGCTTACCGTCCTATTTCTCCTCAATTTATGGATATTCTAACCATTGTTTATGAATTTTCTGCAAAGGAGCAATGATGTTAGATAACCAATTACCTTTAGTACTGCTGTAATGTGTACAGATTCTGATTGCTTTCAAAGTTGTCATACGCGGTGGACATGTTAAACGTTTTTCCGCCATCGTTTGAATTAGCAATTGCAAATCTTGTGGAATCCGTATCGGAATTGTCTGTAATTGAACTACCCGTTTGCCAGTTCTTAGTGACGGTAACACCCTGAGGAGCTATAAGAAAGCTTAGTTGCACGTAGGCTGTTTGTTCACTACTGGAATTATTGTTAGGGTCAACGTTGTACTTAAATGACCCGGAAACATTGACCACCAAAGTTCCATCTGGGTGTCGCAGCACCTTGGTGAATGAGTAATCGGCAACGTCTCCGGAGGCCGTGACACCAGATGATGTTTGGTTACCAAAGTCGAGGCTGATTGTGGGGATTGCACCATTTTCATAGATGCCACTCAAATAATCATACTTGCTCGGGTCGCTAACCGTTTTGGTGCCAGCATCCGGTGCGCTTTGAGCAGTACTTGTGCTTTCCCCAGCTTGGTTATTAGTCGCCTTTGACTGTCTGCTAGATGTGAACACACTACTACTGCTTTGGGCAACACGATTATCCTGGTTGGGTGTTCCTGGTCGCATGTTGACCAATATTACCGCGATGATCGTTATCGCCAACAGTACCCCAGCAGTGATGGCGCTGATAATCCAGCCAGTTCGTTGGTGTTGGTGGCGCATATCTTGACGTGACATAAATATCTCTCCCAGTATTTAAGTTGTGGACTTTATTTGGTACTGAAAGCGTATCACGTGCATGTTTGATGGGCAATTGCATACCCATCCCAATACCCCAAACGGCCCAGAGCGTCGCACAATTGCGATACTTTGGGCCGTTAATTTATTAATTGAGCGCGGTGACCTGTTGTTCCCGTGGTACCGGGAAATCAGTGACGGTGCTTTTGTTCATTAACGCCTCGGTGAGGTGGACGGCGCTAATATCGCTGCTTTGGTATGGCTGAAAGTAGTACGTGGGGTTACTCATTTGCATGTAACCCCGATACTGAGTGTAGTCAAACTTACCGTTGGCCTGTAGTTTGACGCCGCGCGGAATGTCGAACGGTTCGAGCAGGTGGTTGACGGTGTTGATAGCCACTTTGTCAGGAACAGCGGGAGCATATTCTCGCATGAAGGCGGCGCGGACAAACCGGGAGGTCGACGTGTAATCGCCGGGTAAGCCTAACGCACCGGCGCCGGGCCCAATCTGTTTGGCCGTGTAGCCATTGAATTGCCGGTCAGGCTGGCCACCGTTTTCGAGCTGAACGTAGTTGCCAGATTCTGCCGGTGCCAGGCAAAGTCGGGGCTGTTAGTCATTACGCCGATCTGGTTGTCGTACCAGTGAATACCTTCCGCCTGCATCTCTAGTACACCGCAATGACCCGCCCGGTCGGCAATTATCCAGTGTAGTGGCACGTTGGCTTTGAGTAGGGGGAGCGCAAAGTTGACGACGTTAATCTGGTCCAAGTGCGCGCGGACCTCGGCGGTGCTTTGGTTGACACCCAAAATCCAGTTCACCAATTCAAATGATGCCAGGTTGAGCTTTCCGCTAACAGGCTGGTCCGAGTAGTGCGCCTCATCACTAAAGTACAGCGTGGCGGCACTGAGCCCGTGCTCGTTGACGCCATCGACAACGATATAATCCTGAAGTTTGGCGCCGGCACCGACAAAACCAAACTTGGTCGTGAAGCTCCGTCCGGTGACACTCTGAAAGTTGTACTTACGCGGAATAACAACGGGGTTACCGCCAAGTTCAAAGCCAAAGTCCATTGTGCGAGCCAACCAGTATTGGCCGTCACTGGTCGCGTAGGTCATGCTTGTGCACATAATTGTGCCTTCTTTCTATAGTATGCGGTTGTGAGATATATCGATTGCTGCAATTATTTTAGCACTTATCTTTGCACGTGAGATGGGTGGATCCCCAACCCCAAATTGTGCACCCCAAAGTGGTGGGTGCACATATTTGCCCGCGGCCACCGCCAAATAGGCGGAAAAACTGCCGCGTTTAGTCTGACATCGGTCATACTTTGGTCATCTTTGTTCAGTATCTTCTTAGCTATGGCACAGGGGCGCGCAGCCGCTGTCCAAATGCGCAGCAAGGAGATGCAAAAATGAACTTCGTCAAACGTGCGTGGCTCAACCTCATCGCGAGGAAGGGCCGAACATTATTATTAATTCTCGTGACTTCAGCAATCATGTTGTTCGTCATGGCGGGGTTACTGATTCGCAACGCCGCAAACACCGCGACTGAGAACGCCAAGGATAGTGTCGGCGCGACGGTGACGCTGACCGCTAACCGTTCCGCGGCCTTTAAAAAGATGCGGCGGAGCATGAGCAGTAGCAGTGGTAAGCCGTCAGGCCGACCGACCATTACAACGACCCCGGTGTCGTTGAAGACGGCCCAAAAGATTGCCCGGCTGAACAACGTTGAGAGCTACGCCGTCAGCGTGTCCACAACCGCGAAGGCATCTGGCTTTGATACCATCCAGACTTCCAACGGCTCTGGTGGTCCGGGGATGAGCAACTCTAGCAGTACGAGTAGCGTCACCGTGAGTGGGGTCTCGAGTACCAGCAGTAACAGTAGCTTTAGCGACGGGACGTACAAGATTAAGTCCGGTCGGGGCCTGACGAGCAAAGACGTGGGGTCAAACAACGTCGTGATTGAAAGCGAGCTGGCGAGTGAAAATAACCTCAAAGTTGGTTCGACTATCAAGGTGAAGGCGACAACGGGGACCAAGAAGACTTATTCGCTCAAGGTCGTAGGTATCTATAAAGCTAAGAGCAGCTCGACTGCCAGCGCTGGTCCGGGACAATCCGATCCGGCGAACACCATCTTTACGGGTTACCAGCTTGCCAACAAGATTAAGGGGACCAAGTATGCGGGTACCGCAGATTCTGTAGTCTTCACGGTCAGCAAGCCGGCCAAAGTGAGTGCGGTGAAGGCAGCGGGCAAGAAGCTGATTAATACCAGCAAGTTTAGCCTGAGTACCGATGATAGTAGTTACAAGCAGGTTAAGGCGTCAATGAGTAGCGTCACCAGCTTTGCCAACAAGATTGTCTGGTTGGTTGCCATCGCCGGGACCATCATTCTTGCGTTGATTGTAATTTTGATGATCCGGGAGCGGCGGTATGAAATTGGTGTGCTGCTATCCCTCGGCGAACGCCGCTGGAAGGTTGTGGCCCAGTTCTTCGCTGAAATGGTCGCCGTACTCATTGTGGCGGTCGGGATTGCTGCTGTCGGTGGCAAGTTCGTTGGTGATAAGCTTGGCCAGCAACTGATTAGCCAGGAGTCGCAAAGTACCAGCTCCATGACGGTTGCTTCCCAGTCTGGTGGTCAAGGCGGCCAGATGGGTGGCGGTGGTCCGAGCCAAGGCGGCGGGCAGATGCCGGGTCGTTCAGGCAACATGATGTCAACGGCTAAACAGCAACAGGCAAAAATTTCCACGCAGGTTTCAGTGTGGAGTTTGCTACAGCTCTTCGGTATGGGGTTGATGATTATTCTGGTGGCCATTATGCTGGCGGCCGGCGGTATCTTACGGCTACAGCCGAAGAAGGTTTTGATTGAGTAGGAAGGTGATTGAATGCTAGAAACCAAGAAATTAGGCTATTGGTATGGTCATGAGGACGACGCACTCTTTAAGAATGTCACGCTCAGCTTTGACGCTGGCAAGTCATACGCGATTGTTGGCCAGTCGGGGTCGGGGAAGACGACGTTCCTGTCGTTGATTTCCGGACTGGATGTGCCCAAGGCTGGAGTGATTGAATTCAACGGTCAGGACATTAGCAAAGTCGGACTAACAAATTACCGCCAGCATGACGTTGCGATTGTCTTCCAGTCATACAACCTATTTAACTACATGTCCGCACTGGAAAACCTGATGACGGCGATGGCCATCACAGGTGCTCAGCACAAAGGTGATAAGGAATTTGCGCGGCAGATGTTAGCCAAGCTAGGGCTGACGGATGAGCAGATGGTTAAGAACGTGCAGAAACTGTCAGGTGGGCAGCAGCAGCGGGTAGCGATAGCGCGCACCATTTGTTGTGACGCTCCTTTGGTGGTGGCGGATGAACCGACTGGTAACTTGGATGAACAAAACACGGTTGAGGTGATCGACCTCTTTCAACAGATTGCACACGAGCAGCACAAATGTGTCATTATCGTCACGCACGAATCGGAGGTGGCAGCGCGGTGCGATGTCGCCATTCGTTTAGCGGAGCGGACGTTCCGGGTTGAACAACCGGCATAAGTGTATATGAAACTGGGACGGCATCGCTGTGATGTCGTCCTCTTTATGTTGTCTCATCCTGGAAGTAGTGTAGGGATTGCCGGGGCCCATCGGCTTTACGGTTCCGAGATAATGGCGGGGTGGTTGGCCGGAGCTGTGAGCCTCACGCTCTCGCCCGTCCCGGGCTACCGCGAATGTTGGAACTCGAGCAAAAAAAACGCTCGAGTTCCAACGTTTGATTCCGTAATTCGCTTCGCTCATAACGGAACTACGGGCATACAGCCGCCAACCATCCCGCCATTATCTCTCCACCGTAAAGCCAATGGGCACCTACCGTGCAGAATGAACATTACGTTGATGAGACCCACCGAGGTTGCCAAATTATGTAGGTCATATACCATTTGGGTGAGAAACATCCTCTGATGATACTGAACATCTCGGATTCCAGTGCAATAATGCGGGTGCAAGGCTAATATTGGTTCAATACTCCAATACGAAAGTAAGCGGTACTTCTTGGAATTTTGATTGTTATCGCTAGGCGTACAATTGTGTTGGATATAGGATGCATAACGTTGGTTTATTGGTTGTTGTTTCCCGTCATAGTAAATCATGCTGAGGTATCGGTATTATCGGTACTGAACCCACATGAGTCGTTAGAAGAACAATGGCACATGGATTGTGACACGCAAATGTAGGTTTCTGTGGCAGTTGTGGTGGAGGGGATATGGCCGGGGATCGTGGCGGCTGCAGGCCCGTAGTTCTGTTGGAATTACTGCCAGTAGTGCGTTAGCACGTACTGGCAGTTATGACTTACAGAATCAAATTGGCTAGACCGAGCGGGTTTTGCTTGGGCTACGGCAATTCGCGGTAGCCGCCAGGGCGGGAGCGTGAGGCGCGCAGCTCCGGCCATGAGCCCCGGCATATCCCGGAGCCACGGCTGCCACAGAAACCGGCGACCTGCAACGACGCCCTATTTAAATGTTGCGGATAGTTTTGTATACTAGACGGAGTGAAAATTCATGGGGAGGCCACGAGATGGCACAACTTTTCTTCCGCTACGGTTCCATGAACAGCGGTAAAAGCATCGAAATTTTGAAGGTGGCCCACAACTACGAGGAACAAGGTAAGCGGGTCATCCTCATGAATAGTAGTATCGATACCCGCTCCGGGGTGGGTCATATTGCCAGCCGGATTGGCCTCGAACGTGACGCTCATCCAGTATTCCCGGATAGTGACGTCTTTGCGATGGTTCAAGAAATCGACGACGGCGCCAGCTGTGTGTTGATCGACGAAGCACAGTTTATGACCCAACAACAGGTGTTTGAATGCGCCCGGGTGGTTGACGAGTTGCACATTCCCGTTATGGCCTTTGGGTTGAAAAATGACTTTCAAAACCACCTGTTCGCAGGTAGTGAGGCCTTGCTGGTTTACGCCGATAAGATTGAAGAAATGAAAACCATCTGCTGGTTCTGCGCGAAGAAAGCCATCATGAACCTGCGCGTGAATAACGGTCACCCGGTGTACGAGGGTGAGCAGATTATGATGGGCGGTAACGAGTCGTACTACCCGGTTTGCCGCAAGCATTATTTTCACCCGCCACTGGATGTACGGGGAGAGGAATAGGTTATGGATAAGATTTTTGAACAACTCGACGGGGTGTTAGCCCGGTACGAGGAAATTGAGGAAATGATGGCCGATCCTGAGGTCATCGCCGACACCAAGCGATTCATGGAAATTTCCAAAGAGGAAGGATCCATGCGTGAGGTGGTGACGGCATACAAGCAGTACAAGCAACTGCTGCAGGATATCGACGAAAATGACGAAATCATGCGTGACAGCGATGACCAGGAACTAGCGGATATGGCCAAAGAAGAACTGGCCGCTGACCGTGAACAGAAGGCCAAGCTGGAAGAGCAGATGAAGGTCATGATGTTACCGAAGGACCCCAACGATGATAAAAACATCATCATGGAAATTCGTGGTGCTGCCGGTGGCGATGAGGCCAGCCTCTTTGCGGGTGACCTGCTTAACATGTACACGCGTTATGCCGAAAACCAGGCTGGAATACGGAAATTATCGATTCCACGCCAACCGAAGTGGGTGGCTACAAAGAAGTCGTGGTCATGATTACCGGAAACAACGTATACTCCAAGCTGAAGTATGAAAACGGGGCTCACCGCGTCCAACGCGTGCCCGTAACTGAAAGTGCCGGCCGGGTGCACACCAGTACTGCCACGGTCGGTGTAATGCCGGAGTACGAAGAGGTGGACTTCAAGCTGGAGCCGAAGGATATTCGGACCGACGTTTACCGTTCCAGCGGTGCTGGTGGGCAACACATTAACAAGACCAGTTCCGCTGTCCGCATGACGCACATTCCCACGGGGATCGTGGTGGCGATGCAGGACCAGCGCTCCCAGCAACAAAATCGTGTTAAGGCCATGCAGATTTTGACGAGTCGTGTGTACGATTACTACGAAAGTCAAAATGAAGAGGAATACGCGGCCAAGCGCCGGACGGCCATTGGTTCTGGTGACCGGTCGGAGCGTATTCGTACGTATAACTACCCACAAAACCGTGTGACCGATCACCGCATTGGCTTGACGCTGAACAAGCTCGACAAGATTATGAACGGCGATTTGGACGAGATTATTGCGGCCCTCGTGGTGCAGGATCAGGCCAAGAAGCTGGAGCAGTTAGATGTCTAGGAGTTACGGGGAGGCGTTGCGCGAAGCGGAGCGCCTTTTATCGAGCCATGGCTTGGAACCTGATGGCGCGGATTACGTTTTGACCACGCGGCTGAACTGGACGCGTAGCCGCCTAATTCTGCATGCGCGGGACGTCATGCCCGCGGCCGTTGATGACCAGTTGCAACGCGACCTGCAGCAACTAATTGCCAACGTGCCGCCGCAGTACGTGGTGGGTAGGGCGCCGTTCTTCGACGATTGGTTCCGGGTGACCCCGGATGTACTGATTCCCCGGTTTGAAACTGAGGAGTTGGTTTCGTGGGTGTTGAGCGACCAGCAGGCTGCAAAGACGGGCCTGGACCTAGGTACCGGTAGCGGCGCCATCGGGATTACGCTGGCGCAGAACCTGCCGAATACGCACATGACGCTGAGTGACGTCTCCGCCGCGGCTTTGCGGGTGGCGCGGAGTAACGCGGATGCGCTTAGTGCCAATGTGGAAGTGGTGGAGAGTGACCTTTTCGCGGAGTTGCCCCAACGGTTCGACTTTGTGGTGACGAACCTTCCGTACATCAGTCACGATGAAGAGTCGGTGATGGATGTCAGCACGATAGATTACGAACCACATCTGGCGCTGTTTGCAGATGATCACGGGCTGGCGCTCTTCCGCCGCTTCTTTGCGACTGTCGGCGACCACGTGCATCCGGGTGGGGCCGCGTACCTTGAGTTTGGCTACCACCAGCAGCCGGCCCTTGAGCGCATGTTGAGCGTAATGCTGCCCGCGGCGACGGCTGAATTTCGCCGCGACATGGCGGGACACCCGCGCATGCTCAAAGTACAGTTTTGAGGTAGGACAATACTATGGAGGCAAACTATGCAGACAACTGTTTTTACACGGGACACGGTTGCTGACGCCGCCGCTTTGTTGCGGGCAGGCGAGTTGGTCGCGTTTCCGACCGAGACGGTTTACGGCTTGGGGGCGGATGCAACGAACGTGACCGCCGTGAAGAAGGTCTACGCGGCCAAGGGGCGCCCGAGTGATAACCCGCTGATTGTGACGGTGGCGGATATTGATACGGTGCGGCGCTTTGCGGACGTGACACCAGCCGCCGAGCAATTAATGCGCAAGTACTGGCCGGGCCCCCTCACCATTATCCTGAACATTATCCCGGGGGCCCTGGACGCGACGGTGACCGGCGGCTTGCAGACAGCGGCATTTCGCTGCCCGGATAATGCGGCTACGCGCGAGTTAATCAGGTTGGCGGGTAACCCCATTGTCGGACCCTCAGCCAACCTGTCTGGTAAGCCAAGTCCAACTACGGCGCAACACGTTTTGCACGATATGGATGGGCGCATCGCCGGCATTTTGGATGATGGCCCGGCGCGGGTCGGCGTAGAATCGACCGTACTGGATATGAGCGGCAACGTGCCCGCCATATTGCGGCCGGGGTTCGTCGATGAAGAAATGTTGACGGCCGATTTGGGTGCCGTCAATACCGATCAGCACCATGTTGGGGCCAAAGAGACACCAAAGGCACCGGGGATGAAGTATAAGCACTACGCTCCCGACGCGCAGGTAGTGATTGTGGACCACCTAGCCGACTTTCCCGCGGCCATTGAGTGGGCGCGGGCTGATGGTCGCGACTTTGGCGTGCTCGCAACCGACCAAGTGTTGGCGCAGGTGCCCGCAGGTGTGGAAACGTACTCGTTGGGCCGCGATTTAGCGAGTGCGACGCGCGACCTGTTTGCGGGCTTGCGCTACTTTGATCTGCATCCCGATGTGTCACTGGTGTTGGCGCAGGGCTTTGACCAGGAGGGGTTGGGCGCAGCGTACATGAATCGCATCAACAAGTCGGCTGGTGGGGAACATTTTCCGGTAACGGAATCGTAACCCGCAAGCCGGTGGTCTATGCTATACTGATGAACGGAATAATGGCCTGAGTGGGGCCACGACAAGCAAAGGAGAACATAACGATGGGCAAGTTTACGGTTTTAAATCATCCACTGATTCAACATAAATTGACGTTGATTCGTGACAAGAATGTCGGTACTAAGGAATTTCGTGAGGTAGCGAACGAAATTGCCGAGTTGATGGTTTATGAAATCACACGCGACTTACCGCTAGAGGACGTTGAGGTTGAAACCCCAATGGGCAAGTCCACCCAGAAGCAACTTGCCGGTAAGAAATTAGCGGTTGTACCAATTTTGCGTGCGGGTCTCGGGATGGTCGATGGGGTCCTGGAACTCATTCCGGCCGCCAAAGTTGGCCACATTGGTATGTATCGTGACGAAAAGACGTTGAAGCCACACGAGTACTTTGTGAAGATGCCGACCGACATCGATCAGCGCGAACTACTGATTGTGGACCCAATGCTGGCAACTGGCGGGTCCGCCATCATGGCGATTGATGCGCTGAAGAAGCGGGGCGCCAAGGCCATGAAGCTCATCGTCCTGGTGGCTGCACCTGAGGGCGTTAAGGCGGTCCAGGAACAGCATCCGGACGTGGAAATTTACGCTGCTGCCCTAGATGACCACCTGACGGAGACGGGTTACATCTTCCCTGGCTTGGGGGATGCTGGTGACCGTTTGTTTGGTACTAAGTAAATAGGAAGTAGTTATCAAGGAGTACGCCGTGGGTGTGCTCCTTTGATTTTCAACACGGTATTGGGTCGGCGGTCTGCGGACGTAAATTCTCGCGGATTAATCGCCATCATATTCGTAGTAACTTACAGTCATCATCGCAGATGATGGGGTGGACAGTGTTCTTGCCAATGAAACAAGGGGATATTGTAGTCGGCAGCGGACTCGATTAACGTTGCGCACACAACTTTTTAATACCCAATTTGCGCTTTATTGGTGCTTTTCATTTGATGTAACACTTATGAAAGCCGCCATTTAGCTAAAGGCGACGCTTTCATTCCAAAATGGAGTGAAAGCCGACATGATGGGGAATTCCTTTTGTCTTTTCTATCTGAAGGTGATAGAGTAAGCAGTGTATTTTGAGTGCTTGTGCGCTGGCAAATACAATATATACATACGCTGTACCCTGTGACAACGTGTGACAGTTAACTAAATAAAGAAGGAGGAGGTGAATTCTGTGAACGATAAGTATCCCTACCTATCGATTGGCGGTTTACGCTTCAACCTCGCGAACGACATTCCAGTGCTAATTTCGGCCATTGTAGTTTTTGCGTTGGTGTTCTATTTGTCCCGTAAACCGACATTACGTCCGAAGGGCCGGCAGAACTTGCTGGAATGGCTCATCGACTTTACCAACGGGATTGTGCGTAGTGCGATGCCGGGTGAAGAAGGGTCAATGTTCCAACTATTTATTTTCGTCATGTTCCTATTTGTGTTCATGGCCAACCAGTTGGGACTGTTCATTGACGTCAACGTCAGTGGCGTGACCTGGTTCCATTCCCCGACGGCCAGTCCGTTAATTACCATGACTTTAGCCATGGTGGTACTGGTATTGGCTCACTATGTTGGGGTTGCTCGCCACGGCTTTAAGGGTTACCTGAAGGGCTTTGTTAGCCCGATGCCGATGCTGGCGCCCATCAACTTATTGGAAGAGTTCACGAACTTCATGACCTTGGCTCTCCGTCTGTACGGTAATATTTTTGCCGGCGAGGTGCTAATCATGCTGATTCGTAACATGGCGTTATCCGGTAAGTTTGCTATCTTGTCATTCCCATTAGGCTTCTTGGCCGAAATGGCATGGCAAGGGTTCTCAGTATTCATTGGTAGTATCCAAGCATACATTTTTGTCACGCTCGGATCCGTATACATTTCCAACAAGGTTTTGTCTGAAGAATAGTATTTTTAGGAGGAATTTTCACATGAACTACATCGCTGCATCAATCGCCGCCGGCTTAGCCGCTTTGGCCGCATCATATGGTAACGGTCACGTTATTAGCAAGACTATCGAGAGTATGGCACGTCAGCCAGAATTGTCCGGTCAGTTCCGTAGCACGATGTTTATCGGTGTTGGTCTGATCGAAGCCGTGCCAATCATCGCCATCGCTATTTCTTTCCTGCTGCTGTTCCAATAGGATTATTAAGCACGCAGACGAAAGGAAGTGGCACAGATGTTGCATGGAATGATTTTTGCCGCCGCTGGACTTGAAGTCGGCGACATGCTGTTCGACCTGGCCACGTTCATCGTGTTGATGGTTCTTGTCGGTAAATTTGCTTGGGGCCCAGTCACCAAAATGATGCTAAGCGCCAGGAAAAGATTACCGGGGACCTGGATTATGCGGATCAGGCTAAGAGTGACGCTGACAAGCTGCTCGCTCAACGCCAATCTGAACTGCAAAATACGCAGGCAGAAGCCGTAAGCATTGTGAACACCGCTAAGACCAATGGCCAGAAGCAAAGTAAGGCCATTGTGGACGCAGCACACAAGGACGCTGCCGACCTGAAAACTAAGGCTGCCGCAGAGATTGCGCAGTCCAAGCAGGACGCCCTGAACGGCGCCCGTGATCAGGTGGCGGACCTCTCCATCACTATTGCCAGCAAGATTATCGGCAAGGAGCTGAAGGCTGAAGACCAGCAGTCGCTCATTGACGATTACATCAAAGGGCTGGGTGATTAGATGGCACTGACAAATGCGATTGTGGCACCCCGTTATGGGGCAGCATTGTTTGAAATTACGGCTGCTGAGGGGACGACCCAGGAAGTACAGTCAGAGTTTCACGCTCTCGACCAGGTGTTTAACGACAATCCTGGCCTGATGGCTGCACTGATTGGGCCCGAACTGAAGCTGAACCTCAAGCAGGAAATCGTGGGGGAACTAACCACTGGCGCTTCGCCAGTGGTTGCACGACTCGTGCAAATGACCTTTAACTATGGTCGCATTGCCGCTTTGCCTGCCATCGTGGCTGACTTCGACGAACGCATTAGTGCGGACGCCGGTCAGATCACGGGGACGGTCACCACGGCTGTGCCGTTGTCAGGTGCACAGGCAGACAAGCTTGCCGCTGCGGTAGCGCGACGCTTGGGTGTTGAGCACGCCGAATTGAACAATGTTGTGGACGCTAGCGTTATTGGTGGTGTCCGGGTGCAGGCAGCTAACTACGTAATCGACGGTACGGTGCAACACCGGATCGACCAGATTCGCGCAGAGTTGCTCACCCATTAGAAATAGTGAAGAGGTGAAGTCATGGCTATCAAAGCAGAAGAAATTAGCACGCTGATTAAACAGCAGCTAGAAAACTACAAAGACGACCTCGATGTTGCCGAGGTCGGGACTGTCACCTACGTTGGTGATGGTATCGCCCGTGCTCACGGGCTGGATAACGCCATGGCCAGTGAACTGTTGGAATTCGAAAACGGTTCATATGGTATGGCGCAGAACCTTGAAACAAATGATGTCGGGATTATCATCCTGGGTGACTTTGACGGTATTCGTGAAGGTGACACGGTCAAGCGTACCGGTCGCATTATGGAAGTACCCGTTGGGGAATCCTTGATTGGTCGCGTCGTGAACACTCTGGGTCAGCCAGTGGATGGCCAGGGTGACATCAAGACCGATAAGACCCGTCCGGTTGAAGTGAAGGCACCTGGTGTTATGCAGCGTCAGTCCGTTACGGAACCGTTGCAGACCGGTCTTAAAGCCGTTGACGCCCTCGTGCCAATTGGTCGTGGCCAACGTGAATTGATTATCGGTGACCGTAAAACTGGTAAGACCAGTATCGCCATCGATACGATTATCAACCAAAAAGACCAGGACATGATTTGTATCTACGTTGCGATTGGGCAGAAGGACTCCACGGTCCGTGCTCAGTCGAAACGTTACGCAAGTACGGTGCGATGGATTACACCATCGTGCTGACTGCTGGTCCATCCGAACCAGCACCAATGCTCTACCTGGCACCATACGCGGGTACCGCAATGGGTGAGGAATTCATGTACAACGGCAAGCACGTTTTGATTGTGTACGATGACCTGACCAAGCAGGCCGCCGCTTACCGTGAAATTTCCCTGCTGCTCCGTCGGCCACCGGCACGTGAAGCTTACCCTGGTGACATTTTCTACACTCACTCCCGTCTGTTGGAGCGTAGTGCTAAGTTGAGTGATGCATTGGGTGGCGGTTCCATGACGGCTTTGCCGATCATCGAAACACAGGCCGGCGACGTGTCCGCTTACATCCCAACGAACGTTATCAGTATCACCGACGGCCAAATCTTCCTGCAAAGTGACCTGTTCTACGCTGGTACGCGTCCAGCCATTGACGCCGGGACTTCGGTCTCCCGTGTCGGTGGTGATGCCCAGTTGAAGGCCATGAAGAAGGTTTCTGGTACGTTGCGTCTGGACCTGGCCAGTTTCCGTGAATTGGAAGCATTTAGCCAGTTCGGTTCTGACCTGGATGCGGCAACGCAGGCCAAGTTGAACCGTGGACGCCGGACCGTTGAAGTCCTGAAGCAGCCCGTACACCAGCCTTTGACCGTTGAAAAACAAGTCTTGGTTCTGTACGCTTTGACTCACGGCTTCATGGACGATGTGCCCGTGGACGATATCAACCGTTTCCAGAGTGAACTGTTTGACTACTTCGACACTAATGCTGCCGAACTGGTGCAGTCCATCAAGGACACTGGTAAGTTACCGGATACGGACAAGATGGATACGGTGATGAAGGCGTTCGCTGCCGGGTTCACCGCAGCGCAGGCTCAAACTGCAGCTTCCACTAATTAGGGGGTGAGCAGATGGCTGAATCATTAATTGATATTAAGCGACGCATCTCCTCAACCAAGAAGACGCGGCAAATCACTGTAGCCATGCAAATGGTTAGTGGTGCCAAGCTCTCTAAGATTGAGAAAAAGGCGGTTGCCTACCAGGTGTACGCGAACAAGATTCGTGCCACCGTCACGCACTTGGCGCAAGCCAGTTGCTGAGCATGGAAGCCAACCAGGATGCGGGCAAGGGCGATGGTCAGCAGCTGCGTGTTGCGGACCTGTTGCAGGAACGGACTGTTAAGAAGACCGGTTACCTGGTGATTACCAGTGACCGTGGTTTAGTCGGTGGCTACAACAGCAACGCCTTGAAGTCGATGCTCCAAGTAATTGAAGAGGACCACAAGGACAAAGACCACTACGCCATCATGGCAATTGGTGGTGTCGGCGCGGACTTCTTTAAGGCCCGGGGCATGAACGTCGCCTACGAATACCGGGGCGTTTCTGATATTCCCACCTTCAACGAGGTGCGCGAAATCGTCAAGACTGCGGTAACAATGTTTGACAACGAGGTCTTTGATGAGTTGTACGTGTGCTACAACCACCACGTTAACTCTTTGACCTCGGCCTTCCGGGTGGAAAAAAATGTTACCAATCAGCGATCTTGATCCGTCTGAAGTGGCGGACAGCCCGATTCAGTATGATGCTGAACCGAGTGTGGACGCCGTGCTCGACGTCGTGCTCCCACAGTATGCGGAAAGCTTGATTTTTGGTGCCATTATTGATGCCAAGACGGCTGAACATGCTGCTTCGACCACGGCGATGAAGAGTGCTTCAGATAACGCTAAAGATTTGATTGACGGCTTGTCTTTGCAGTATAACCGTGCACGACAAGCAGCAATCACCACGGAGTTGACCGAAATCACCGGTGCAACTGCCGCGATTGAGTAACAACCACAAATAATTGCGGGGAGGACAGCATAATTGAGTAATACTACAGGTAAAATCGTGCAAGTGATCGGACCTGTCGTCGACGTGGCCTTTCCCATCGATGGCGACTTGCCAAAGATCAACAACGCACTCGAAGTCACTAACACCCAGGGACAGACAATTGTTGTCGAAGTCGCCGTGGAGTTAGGTGACGGCGTAATGCGGACCATTGCGATGGCCAGCACGGATGGCTTGCAGCGTGGTATGGAGGTGCGCGATACCGCGGCACCAATTTCCGTACCCGTTGGTCAGGACACCCTTGGTCGCGTGTTTAACGTCTTGGGCGAACCGATTGATGGTGGCGACGAATTCGGCGCTGACCACGAACGGAACAGCATCCACCGTGACGCACCAGCCTTTGAGGAACTGAGTACTAGTTCAGAAATTCTTGAAACCGGGATCAAAGTTATCGACCTGCTCGAACCATACCTCCGGGGTGGTAAGGTCGGACTGTTCGGTGGTGCCGGTGTTGGTAAGACGGTGCTGATTCAGGAACTGATCCACAACATCGCTGAAGAACACGGCGGCTTGTCTGTGTTCACTGGTGTTGGGGAGCGTACGCGTGAGGGTAACGACCTTTACTTTGAAATGAAGGAATCCGGCGTTTTGAAGAACACCGCGATGGTTTTCGGTCAGATGAACGAATCACCAGGTGCCCGTATGCGTGTGGCCCTGACTGGTTTGACCATTGCCGAATACTTCCGTGACGTGAAGGGTCAAGACGTGTTGCTGTTTATCGACAACATTTTCCGGTTTACCCAGGCGGGTTCTGAAGTTTCCGCTTTGCTTGGTCGTTTGCCTAGTGCCGTTGGTTACCAGCCAACTTTGGCCACTGAAATGGGTCAGTTGCAGGAACGGATTACTTCCACGAAGAAGGGTTCCGTTACCTCCATCCAGGCCGTTTACGTGCCAGCCGATGACTATACCGACCCTGCACCAGCCACGACCTTCGCGCACTTGGATGCTACGACCAACTTGGAACGGCGGCTCACCCAGATGGGTATCTACCCAGCCGTGGACCCGCTGGCATCAACGTCTAGCGCTTTGACGCCGGACATTGTTGGGCAGGAACACTACGATGTGGCCATGCAGGTACAGCAAGTGCTGCAACGCTACAATGAACTGCAGGACATCATCTCAATCCTGGGTATGGACGAACTGTCCGACGAGGAAAAGACGGTTGTTGCCCGTGCACGTCGTATTCAGTTCTTCCTGAGTCAAAGCTTCTCCGTTGCCGAACGTTTCACTGGCTTGCCAGGGAAGTACGTGCCGGTTAAGGAAACCGTTGAGGGCTTCAAGGAAATCCTTGAAGGTCGTTACGACGATTATCCTGAAGAGGCGTTCCGTCTGGTCGGTAACATTGACGACATGAAGGCGAAGGCTAAGGAAATGGGTTACGACCCAGACAGTAAGGATTAGGGGGGATTCGTATGGCTGACGAGCAACAGGACGTGTTGACCGTTAACATCGTGACCCCAGATGGCGTTGTGTACGATCACCGGGCCAAACTGGTGGTTGTGCGTGCCGTTGATGGTGATTTGGGTATCATGGCTAACCACGAACCAATCGTGGCGCCATTACAGATTGGGGAAGTTCGGGTGCAAAGACTCGATGAACCCGACCACGAGAACCGGATTGCTGTGAATGGCGGCTTCATGGAGGTGGCGGATAACGTTGCTTCCATCGTTGCTGATTCCGCAGAACGTGCGCGGGACATCGACCTCAGCCGTGCTGAGGCCGCCCGTGAGCGTGCCGAACACAAGATTGAGACCGCCAAGCAGACGCAAAACCAGGACGACCTTGCTCGTGCCCAAGTGGCATTGCGGCGGGCCATCAACCGGATCAACGTCAAGCATGACGCTCAGCATTAGCGCAACGTCAATGTAGTCTCAAAGCGTGTACCCCTTGTGGGTGCGCGCTTTTTAGTTACGTTGCTGTAGATAGTGGTTGACGGCAGCGTAGGCCGGGCTGGTGAGCTACGGCTTTCGTGGGGTAGTCCGTGGTAACCACTGCTTGTGGTTGCGAACTCGCGGGTGATCTTTGGGATTGCGGCTTACGTGCCCTACGCCGGAGGTTGCTACACCCGCACGCTCCCCGTACCGGCCTCCCACGAGGTTTCTAGCCCGAGAAAATCACTCGGTCTATAAACTTTGCCGCCGTACGTCACTCTGTTCCTACGGCGCTCCGGGGTCGCAGCAACTACGTCTCTGGGCACGACGCCTCCGTCCCAAAGCCCACCCGCGGGTTCCCGATAGTTCGTAGGGTGTAAACCGACGGCTAACTGTTTAACTTCTATTTTGTGTTGCTAGAGTAGTGGTTATACGTGCGATAATTATGACTCAGTGGATTATTAACAGCGAATTGTGGGGACAGATGTGGTGCTGAGCGTAGTATATCTAGTTTTTCTCATAGGAATGTTCTCGTTGGCCAATGTGTGGTGATTATATGCATGATGGACTACCGTTCATGAACTGGCTGATGCCGGCAAATGTTTGGTGGAGGCGTCGAGCCGGCAGGAGACGATGTTGCGGCGACAGTAGTGTGAGGCCGCGTCGGTCGGGTTGGTGAGCGTAGGCGTGTGGGGTCGGAGTGGTAACCACTGCCGGGGTGCAACGTTCTTATGGCTTTAGCCATTAGAACGCGACGAGTTTCGAGACCGGCCGGCGGGTTTCCGGACGGGCTTGAAATCGCGGCGGAAACACGCCGGGTTTTGGCGGGTTGGAGCTTCGCCCTAGCAGTGGATTACCGCGGAGCACCCCACGTAAGCCGTAGCTCGCCAACCCGACTAACGCGGCCGGCAACCACTATTGCCGCAACCCCACCATTGCTTTGCAGGCATGCACCTCGTAACTTAACGGAATATTTATGCAATCGGGGTGTGCAACGCTTTAGTGTTGGTCCCGTTTTTGGTATTATGGTACGCGGAGGATTTTATAATGGACACTTCTTTAGGTCTCAGCGCCGCTTTCACGTTCATGTCACACCTAGTGTTTATCATCATGTCTTGGCGACTGCTGATTGTGTTGCGTTTTGATAAAATTCTCAAACCCAACCGCGTGAATGAATCGCGGTTACTGTTGTTTTTTTATCGCCGTAGCTTTGGGATACCTGGTGTCATCATGCTTTCTATCACTAGTCCAGGCGGCGCGTAACCTGTTTTACTTACTATAAAAGTCGCCACGCAACCTATGTTATAATGTGACGAGTAAACATCTGAGGGGAGAACATTTTTCATGGCAAGAGACATTGGGATTGATTTGGGGACGGCTAACGTCCTGATCAACGTCAAGGGCAAAGGCATTGTCCTGAACGAACCATCCGTGGTCGCCGTTGACACGCAATCCGGTAAGGTCGTTGCGGTCGGTACCGAGGCGTACAAGATGGTTGGCCGGACTCCCGGCAACATCCGCTCCATTCGCCCGCTCAAGGACGGCGTCATTGCCGACTTTGACATTACCGAGGCAATGCTGGAGTACTTTATCAACAAACTGAACGTTAAGGGCTTCATGAGCAAGCCTAGTATTCTGATCTGCGCGCCCACCAACATTACGTCCATCGAACAGAAGGCCATCATTGAGGCAGCTGAAAAGTCCGGTGGTGGCAAGGTATACTTGGAATTTGAACCCAAAGTGGCTGCCGTTGGTGCCGGTCTCGATATCTTCCAGCCTCAGGGTAACATGATTATTGATATCGGTGGTGGTACTTCCGACGTTGCCGTTCTCTCCATGGGTGAGATTGTAACGAGCCGCTCCTTACGGTTGGCCGGTGACAAGATGGATGCCGCTATCGTGAGTTACGTCAAAAACAAGCACAAGTTGCTGATTGGTGAACACACCGCTGAGCAACTAAAGATTAACATTGGTGCGGTTTACGAAGCTGACGAAAAGCAGACCATGCAGGTACGCGGTCGCGATATCGCCACCGGGCTGCCCCGTGAGGTCGAGGTGACCGCTACAGAGTTGCAGGAAGCGCTCAGTGACGTGATGGCTTCCATCATTGCGGCAGCTAAGGAAGTGCTCGAAATGACGCCACCAGAGCTGTCTGCGGATATTATTGACCGCGGAGTTATGCTGACCGGTGGTGGGGCGCTGCTGAACGGTATTTCGCAGTTGTTTGCGTCCGAGCTACACGTGCCGGTGCTGACAGCGGAAGACCCGCTGGATGCCGTGGCTTTGGGAACGGGTGTGTTGTTGGACAACATCCAGCACCACAAGCAGTACTAATCTAGGTGATTATCTTTGTTAAAGACTGATGCGATTAAACGGTTTGGTGCGCGGCTGCTAATTGGTGCCGGTATCTGCATAATTTTGTTAATATTGGGGACCATGATCGGCTTTGCCATCGGCGGTAGTAATCCGTTCGCCGTTTTTTTTGCCCAGCACCTGGACGCACATCGGTAAGTTTTTAGAGTGAGGTGTTGGTTATGCGGTGGTTACTGACAAAGTTGATTCGGGGATACCAGCGGTTTATTTCGCCGTTACTACCGGCTTCGTGCCGATATTACCCCACCTGTAGCCACTATGCCATCACCGCGATTGGCCGCTTCGGTGCACTCCGTGGATCGTTAATGGCGGCGGCGCGGATATTACGGTGTAATCCTTTGGTACCCGGTGGTATTGATTATGTACCGGACCACTTTAGTTTACGCCGTAACCCGGCAACAACTGACAATCAGGCAAGTGGGGTTAAGTAATGAGTAAAGAACAAAAGGTGAAACTGACCATGGCGGATGAACAACGTGGTGGTCAGACCGTGTCCGTCTTAAACATGGGCCGACAGGAATTGGGCTACATCCGTACTGATGGTGACCGGTTCGTGGCGGTTGTGAGTGGTAGTGAAGAGACAGACCGGTTTAAGACCGAAGATGACGCTGTAAGCTTTCTAATTGCAACGTTTCACCTGCACCAGCACTAGGTTTTAAGTTAAAGGGGGTCAGTGCGTGGCCACTGATAACGAAAAAGAGCAACAACAGCAGGGGGACCGTATTGACTACGGGATCATCCTGACCATCATGCTGTTAGCGTTGGTCGGTTGCGCAGCCATCTTTATGGCAACTGCCAATGCCAGTAGCACGGGGGCGGCAATCAAAGCCGTCATTATGCAAATAGTTTGGTATGCGATTGGGGCTGCTGGTATCGCGGTGGTCATGCGGTTTGACACCGAACAGTTATGGCGGATTGCCCCCGTACTTTATTGGGTCGGCATCTTCCTACTTATTGCCGTCCTGTTTCTGTACGACCGGCAAACGGCGTTAGCTAACGGGGCCAAGTCCTGGTTTAAGTTTGGGCCGATTACGTTTCAGCCCAGTGAAGTGATGAAGCCAGCTTACATTTTAATGTTGGCGCGGGTGGTCACTTTACACAATGCTCAGGTTAGTCACTCAGTGCGCAACGACTTTCGGTTGTTGGGTCAGATGCTAATTTGGACCCTACCCGTGGTCGTCCTGATGATTTTGCAGCACGACTTTGGTAGTACGTTGGTATTCCTGGCCATCTTTGCCGGGGTGGTGCTCATATCGGGAATTAGCTGGAAGATTATCCTACCGGTGGCCATCTTTGCGGTGGTAGTCGGCGGGGGGACCATCCTCTTGGTTACCCAATCCTGGGGACGCGTGATTTTGGAGCGGGTAGGGTTTGAAGCCTACAATTTGCGCGGATTGACTCGTGGTTGGATCCGTCTGGAGCTACGTCAGGGAATAGCTATCAGCTATGGCAAGCGATGAAGGCCATCGGTTCTGGCGGTCTGACCGGTAGTGGGTTAGGCAATTTGCAGGTTACGGTGCCCGTCCAGACTTCCGACATGATCTTTTCGGTTATTGGCGAGACGACCGGGTTCCTCGGGTCTGGGGTATTGATACTGTTGTACTTCCTGCTGATTTACCAGATGATTCGCGTGACGTTTGATACCAAAAATGAGTTTTACGCGTACATCTCAACTGGGGTCATCATGATGATCATTTTCCACGTTTTTGAAAATGTCGGGATGAACATCGGGTTACTACACTAACGGGGATTCCGTTGCCGTTCATTAGTTCAGGGGGGTCATTCCTACTGGCGAACATGTTGTCTGTGGGGATGGTGCTGTCGATGCGCTACCACTACCAGAGCTACATGTTCAGCCGCGATCGGGAAGACTTCAGTCAGGTACAATTAACGCCCAAACGCAATGAATAATGGTGAAGGGCTGTGCCAAAAGGCGGTCAGTTCCCGGTATACAAGGCGGCATCAGCGGAAATCTCGAACTTAGGATTTCTGCTGATGCCGTCTTGTATGTTAGGGAGTTGCCTTTTGGCGCGCGACCACGATGTATCGTTCGTGTGCCAAAGGCTTCTGTCACAATCCCTTTTTGTAGGGCACGGAGTAGAACGTCTTCTGGTCAGCATAGCCCATTTATAGCGGTCAGCCTTGCTGAATAGGGCTGCAACCAACCCAATTGAGGCGTCGTTCAATAACAGCGACTCACACCAAAAATTCACAATCGACTCATTCTAGGGTTGACATTACCCCTGCTTCCGCGTACCCTATATTTAAATCATCAAACGTAAACGAGTGACGTGAGAGAGATGGTGCATACGACCTAACAGAGACCCCGGATGGTGCGAATGGGAGGTACGGTGCCCAGAGAATGGCTCACTGATCGGTGCGCCGAGTTCCCGTATGGGGATTAGGTGGCAATGGCTGGCATCCATTATCTTGCACACGGGTTGTTTGACTCGTTAGTAAGGCTCGTGACTGCAGCACGAGCGATTTAGAATGGTACCGCGGGACTCCGCTTCTAACAGTTGGTTAGGGGTGGAGTTTTTTTTACGTTTGGTGGTACGTCCAACCGCAAATAAAAAAAATACGATTTCAATTATGGAGGGTTTTACACATGAAGAAGAAGTTTGTTGCACTCACAGCATTGGTCGCTGCTTTGCCGGTTTTCCTGGCCGCATGTGGTAGTAGTAGTTCCAGCACCAAGACGACCACCGTTAAGATTGGTGTGATTGGTTCTGACGCTGACGTTTGGAAGCCAGTGGCTAAGCGCCTGAAGAAGCAAAACATTAACTTGAAGCTAGTTGAGTTTACCGACTACAACAAACCTAACCAGGCTTTGCTGGACGGGGATATCGACCTGAACGCGTTCCAGACCATCCAATTCCTGGATAACTGGAACAAGGCACACAAGTCGAACATCGCGAATGTCGGTAACACGTACATCGGACCGGTTCGTCTGTACTCACAGAAGGTTAAGAAGCTTAGTGCGTTGAAGAAGGACGCCAAAGTGGCGATTGCAAACGACCAGACCAACGAAGCTCGGGCCCTGGAACTGTTGCAGCAGGCGGGTTTAATCAAGTTGAACCCAGACAAGACGTTCCCAACCACCCGCGACATCACCAGCAACAAGTTGAACCTGAACATTACGCCCGTAGATGCATCCCAGACGGCGCGTTCACTGACCTCGGTTGACGCGGCCGTGGTTAACAACGATATCGCGCTGAACGCTAAGCTCAAGCCAAGTAGCGCTATCTACGTGGAAAAGATTACTAAGGCCAGCAAGCCGTTCGTGAATGTGGTTGCGGCTACCAACAAAAACAAGAACAACAAGGTTTACAAGAAGGTTGTGAAGGCTTACCAGAATGAGGCCACTAAGAAGGTCATCAAGAAGGTGTACAATGGTTCTACCGAGCTGCATGGGACTTGTCCTTTAAGTAGCCAGTACTGCTTGAGTGAGGATCACCGCCCGGCATGATTGCGGGACGGCAGGGGCACCGTTACTCAAACCCGTGCTTTGGGTTTAAGCGATGGTGCTTTTGTCCGATATGGATATGGCCAGTGCACTCAAATGAACCGTGAGGATAGTAGGAGGAACAGCGATGAGCGATGCACCAATCATCACGTTGCAGGATGTTGACGTGTTATTCGAAGAAAAGAAGCAGGAGGTCCACGCGGTGGATCACGTCGACTTGGAGGTTAACCGGGGCGAAATCTACGGTATTGTGGGTTACTCTGGTGCCGGTAAGTCCACCCTGGTGCGGCTCATTAACAGGTTACAGCGGCCAACCAGTGGGACCGTGACCGTTTTGGGTGACGATATGGCTAAGTTATCGGCTAAGGAGTTGCGCGACAAACGGCACAAAATCGGCATGATTTTCCAACACTTCAACCTGATGGCAAGCCGGACGATTGCGGACAACGTGGCCTTTCCGTTACGTGGAACCATGCCGAAGGATCAGATTAAGAGCAAAGTCGATGAGCTACTGGAGTTGGTCGGGCTCTCCGAACGGGCTAAAGCCTATCCTGCCGAGCTATCTGGGGGCCAAAAGCAACGGGTTGGTATTGCCCGCGCACTCGCGTCTGACCCTGAAATCCTCATTTCTGATGAAGCAACTAGTGCGTTGGACCCCAAAACGACGTCATCCATTTTGACGTTGTTGAAGAGTTTGAACCAGAAATTGGGGCTGACCATCGTGTTGATTACCCACCAAATGGAGGCCGTGAAGCAGGTATGTACACGCGTCGCCGTGATGGATGCCGGGAAGATTATCGAACGGGGTTCGTTGGTGGATATCTTCGCCCACCCGCAAAAGCAGTTGACCAAGGACTTCATTGATACAACCATTCAGTTGGATGCAACTTTGACTGCCTTGAAGCTCCAGCCGGCCGTTCAGGACCTCGGACCGGGTAACCGGCTCGTCCGCCTGACGTATGTGGGCGACACCACGGATCAGCACTGGTGGCGACCCTATACGCTGAATACGGGGTGAGCGCCAACATCCTCTTTGGGGACATTCAGAGCCTGCAGAACACACCGTTTGGTAACTTGATCGTTGTACTCACCGGTGCAGCGGACCAGGTTGAGGCGGCGCTGACGTACCTCAAGCAAAACGATGTCACCGTTACGGATGTGGACCTGGAGGCAGTTGGGGGTGAGGACTAATGATGCAATTTTTTTTGAAAAGTTTTTCCCGAACGTTGTCCCGTTGTGGAATGGTGATGATGGGGTGGTTGACGCGATTAACCAAACCCTCTACATGACCTTTTGGACCAGTTTAGTAGCGGGCATTATCGGCCTCTTGCTGGGAATTATACTACTTGTGACTGACGAACACGGTATTTTGGAGAACCGGCCATTTTATTCGGTTCTGGACAAAGTGGTCAACGTGTTTCGTTCCATTCCGTTCGTCATCCTGCTGGCCATCCTGAATGGGGTTACCCGCGTGATTGTGGGGACCGGGATTGGCTCTACCGCCGCCCTAGTACCGTTAATTGTGGGTTCCGCACCGTTTTACGCCCGGCAGGTACAGAATGCGCTTTTAACCGTTGACGCAGGCGTGGTGGAAGCGGCCCAGGCGATGGGGACATCGCCAGTCGGTATTATCTTCCGCGTATATCTACGCGAAGGCTTGTCCGAGTTGATTCGGGTTTCCGTACTCACGATTATCAGTATCATTGGTTTAACGGCAATGGCCGGTGCCATTGGTGGTGGTGGTTTGGGTAACTTGGCAATTAACACTGGTTACCTACGCTACGAAAACGACGTCATCTGGGTCAGCCTGATCTTCATTCTGGTCATGGTCTTCATTGTGCAATTTATCGGCGATTTACTTGCACGTAAGACTCACCATTAGACGAATATCTATTTACGGTTGTACGGCCGGTTAATTATTGCTTTGTGTAATGATTGAGCAAGCTAACCGCTTATCGAGACTGTCATTTAATCCTACTATAAGCCCCCGCGCTAAAAATATTTTAGTGCAGGGGCTTTCTTTTTATGGATATAATTAACCTATAGTTGTTTGTTGCTTGGTATGGCAGTATTTGTACCAGAGAATTGGTGGACACGATTGTGACCGCCAGAGGGGTGTCTGTATATGGTAAATGATGGACAGGAAGTACGGATTTTAGGCGACAGGGTACGTTATTTTCGTAAGCTCCGGGGGATGTCACAGAGTAAGCTCGCGGAAGGCATTTGTACCCAGGCGACGATTAGCCTCGTTGAAAAGAGGAACAAAGTTCCGAGTATGAAAATTCTTGTACGGATTGTCAGACGATTAGGGGTAGAAATGACTGATGTGGTGGTTGAACCACAAAACACGGTGCAAATAGCGTTGAACCGCGCCATTAGTGCAATTCGTCAGCGTCAGCCACAGCAAGCCGCACAGGAGCTTGAGGTTTTGGAAGATGAAACTGATTTGCGGACTGTTGACGACCACAAACGTTTCTACTATGTTCGTGGAATGATCGAACTCATCGGTAACCACAAACCCGAGGAAGCAATTTTCTACTTCAACCGGGTCCTGCAACTCTTTGCCGGTGAGGATGCGGATGTATACGCGGTCATGGCCGTGTTGGGATTAGCGTTGGCGTACGCAGACATGGATAACCTACAACGGACGCGAATCTATGTTACCGAGGCGCTAACCTTGCTGCAGGACATTCACCGGGAAGGGGATACGTTCTTAGATAGCGCGCTACTCATTAGGTGGTATATTTGTAAAGCGCTGTTCCAACTGGGAGACCACAAAGAAGTGTTGGAGCGTACCGAGGACGCAATTAACCTAGCCGTGGATAATGAACGCTTGTTCTTACTCGATGAGTTCTACGCGCTACGGGCACGCTGCCTTGTGCAACTACGCGCTGAGAACACCACCGAGGCGTATACGGTCGCAATCTCCCTGGCTAGTGTTAATCAAAACCACGACTTAGCGGCGAGTCTACAAGCGGAAATAGCTAGTTAAGTCAAAAGTTGCAACGTTATTTATCAATAAATGATTTGGGTAAAAAAAGACACCGACAGGTCGTAACGTCAAGCGTTACTCTGTCGGTGTTATTTTTGTCAGAACACAGACACCACGATGTGGAAAGGTGGTGTGCTTGTGCACTATTCTTCATTATCTGGTGATGGCTGCTTAGTGGTGGCCAGGACTGGTTTATTGGCCAAATCCGTCCGGACAACGAGTACGTCGCAAGGTGCTTCACGAGTGACGTAAGCAGTAACAGACCCAATCAGTAGCCGCTCAACCGCGTTCAGTCCAGTGGCCCCAATCATGATCAAATCAATTTGGCGTTCCTTCGGGATGTCGCGGGCAATCACAGTCTTAGGCGCACCATACTCGATGGTGTAACTAACGTCCTGCAAGCCGGCGTCCTGCGCGGTCTGCACGTAGTCGGCCATGGTCTTTTTGGCGGCCGCCGTTACCTGTTCAACCATTGCTGAGTCAAAGCTGGAGACGTTTTGGAATGCCCTGGTATCCACAATGTGTACCAAGAGTAGTTCCGCATCGTTCCGCTGGGCAACGGCGATGGCCTTCTTAAATGCAATCTCCGCCTCGTAAGAACCGTCGACGGCGACCAAAATGTGTTTGTATTGTTGAAGCATAAGCCCACCTCCTTCATTAGGTTACCTTAAGCATACAATGTTGTGAAAGCTTTTTCAATGACAATGAGAGCGTGATTGGAATCATAGGTAGCGCGTAAATGATAGCGCAAACAGACCCATGATTGCTGCCCCCAGAACGAGTGCGACTAGGGCTAGATTCACAATGTTCACAAAAGCTGACACCAACGACAAAACCGCCGCCACTATGAGGCTGTACCCAGTCAGACCCATAGCTTGGGCTAGCGGTGTGCTGGGTTGAGTAAAGGTGAGAAATGGTTTGGTCCGGTGACTAAGTAGGTACCAAGCAATGGCGGCTAGAATAACGGCGTACAGAAGCATTAGAATCATTAACATTATTGTCTCCTTAAGGGTGAGCGTAGTTGCGTGCTCATTTTAACCACAAAAAAACTGGCGCGAGGCCAGCCAAAAGTTGTCTTTTGATTTGAAGGACTAAATGGTGCCGTTGTAGCTTCCCAATTCTTGTGAACCCGCGATAAAGCAGGTGGGAATATATGCAGCGCGCTCGTGTGTGCTAAGTGATATAGCACAATTGTCGTGCTAGTCCCATATTCCCAATGTAATGAGAATGTTCGGTCAACTGATTAGAGGGAAGAGCGAACACCTTAGTGGCTTCATCAATAATATAGCATTATCCACCACCAGATACAATACTTTGTTCTTGGTAAAATTTGTCTAAAGCGCGGGAGTGCGGCATTGACAACGTTTGCAAGATGCTGAAGCGGTGTTAACTGAGCCTGACGTTATTCAAGCTTAACGTCGGGGTCATGTTGACCAGTTGTCCGTTCGCGTCTTTGCCCATTATCGTGGTATTGTAGGTAAAGAAATGGGGGATCACAATCATGCAAATGACGGACGACATGCAACAAATATTCGCGCACGGAATGGGCGCACTCCGCACCGATCTGCCGGTACGAATCTTGCGACTCGGTGGATGGAATCAACCCACCGCCGCCGACTCACGAATGAGTCCGTACCTCTACCCAATCAGTGACGCGGCGGCCATTATTATGGGTGCGCAAACGGTCGACACCCACTTGGCCTGGTCGAGTTGGCGCGCCGCCGTGGACACCGCCCCAGACATGGTGGGGGTGAGCGCTTGGACGCCGACCAACGCGGGGGTGCGCGTGCAGTTAGCGTTGCCCGAGGCCATTTTTACCGACCTGTTTACGGATTCCGGCAAAGAGGTACAGGCTCAGGGCTATGTTACTTACCGTAACGGTTGGTATTTGCGCTGGGCCCAACGCCTGCAGCGTCGATTGCCCGGCATCGCGCAGTTGTTGCGGCCCTCCGCACCAGAATTTTCACCGGCTGGGGTGGATTTCACTAATCTGCGGCGTTACCAACAAACGGTGGGCGAACCAACAATTGGTGCGGTTCCCGGTACCGTCACGTTGGCTGGCGTCCGTTTGACCGAGCGCGGGGTATTGACGGTTGACCTTGACCTGCCTGCTGATTGTATCCCGGACGCGGCTCACCTGGCAGCCCTACGCGACCTGTGCTGGTTGACGTTGGCGGTGAACGACGATGAAACGGCGCCTTTGCCTGAATTGGCTCGAGGGTTCGCGAATGTGGCGGGTGACCAGGGCGATGGGTGGAGCGGATTATCCGCGATGCCCCAGGAAGCCGGGCAGCCCGCAGGAACGATTCTACCCGGATTTGAGCACGAAGCTTTGACGCAACAAATCTACCTCCGTGCAGGACTGGTTGCAGGGATGGGCGTGACGCCGTTGGGCACAGAGCTGTGGTCTTTGGACGGGGAACAGCAAAGCGTCATTATTGCTGGGCAGCAGGTGGGGCTGAACCCAGACGCGGCCGTTGCGTTGACCCGTAATCGGGACGCCTGATGCGCTTCCTCGGCACCCATGGGTTGGTCGTACCCCGCGGTAATACTTACCGCAACGCTGATGCGGCGGTGGCGGATTTTGACCGTAGCTTTGGCCACAAAAGTATTTTTGTTGGCGGTACCGATACCCAGGGCCCCGGTTCTGGCAGCGTGGCCATGCCGGTGCCACCGACCCCTGAGCGGTTTGCCGAGGTGGTGCGTGCACTGGGTGACGATATCATGGTGCAACTGCTGGCCCCGGGTAGCCTGTACCGTTGCCTAGTGCTGGATGGCAAAGTTTTAGCCGTGCAGGCGCGAGATTATGCGTACGTCGTGGGTGACGGTCGCCATGACGTGGCTGCTCTGTTGGCGGCTAAACGCACTCGACGGGCAGCGGCTGGTCAACCGACTTTGGCGCTGGATGCCGGGGTCACCGCAGGCTAGCACGGCAAAACGTGACGTCGGCGAGCGTGATTCCGCGGGGCACCCAGGTGTACCTCGGCCGGGATACGGCGGCGTTTGTAGCCGGAGAATATTGGGATGATCGCGCAAGTCTCGATCAGAGTTATGACGTGGTTGCCGTTCAGGCCGCGACGGCGTTGGGGTTACGTTATTGTACGGTTGACCTAGCCGTCATCAACGGTTTTATCGCCTACAGCGAGGACCAGGCGGAGTTGGCGCAAGTGGTCGGTGTGGACGCGACACCGGACTTGGTGAGTTTCTTACGCCCTACGATTGGGGACGGTAATGACTTTGCGCCGGCAGTATTAGCAGCGGCTTTGGCAAAATAATGCACAGAAAAAACGGGTACAAGTACACGCGGCGT
>NZ_BBAI01000003.1 GCF_001311175.1 Lacticaseibacillus pantheris DSM 15945 = JCM 12539 = NBRC 106106
CCGCCGCTACGCGCGGCGTGCAGCGCGAAAGCCGCAAGCGTGAGCGGCGGCGGTCGGCGTAGCCGGCCGCCTAGACCCCCGTTTACTAACAGGGGGGTCGTAAATGACACCTATCAACCTGATTTCCCGGTAGAAACGTTGATAGATCGCAAGAGCCAATGACTGGACAATTCCGGTGATTGTCTGGAAGCAAGACAAATTAGGAGGTAGACGATTGGGATATTGGAGCGATTCAGTCCGGCGACGACGCAAGGAACTGAATTTGACACAACTACAATTATGCAAGCGACTAGGCATTACACAGCGCCATTTGAGCCGGATTGAAAATGGTGAATCTTGTAGTGGTGGCTTACAGATGCATATCGACAAACTGCTAAATAACTGGACTGATGAGCCAGAACTGCAAATGATGATTGATTATGTACGAATCAGATTCCCAACGAATGATATCAAGCGGATTGTTCGCGAGTTCTTGCGGCTAAATGAAGATTTGGTCGGATATGATGACAGAGCCGCTTTTGGTTACGTGTACACAGTGTCGCTTGGTCAAATCAAGGTGTACGGATCAACGCCGGATACCAAGCTCGGTACCCTAGTGGAGCTACGTGGCCAAGGGTGCCGACAAATGGAGAGCATTTTGCTCGGCCGTGGAGAAACCTGGTACGACTTCCTAGACCAAGCACTCGATCGAGGCGGCGTTATCAAGCGCTTGGACTTGGCAGTGAACGATATGGCAAACCTACTGGACATTCCCAACCTGATTCAGAAAATTCGGGCTAACGAGTGCATATCTGTCATGCGTGAATATCAAGGAATCGTTTCGGGTCACATTTTCCATGAAGATGACGAAGACATTGACGATGAGGTCGGCACAACATTGTATATAGGCTCCACCAAAAGCGAGTTGTACTTCTGCCTTTACGAAAAGGCAGCCGAGCAGCATAAGAAAGGGCTGACCACTCAGATTCGTAACCGGTTCGAGGTACGCTTGAAGAATGATCGCGCAGCTAAGGCCGTTGAAGATTTGCTTTGCTATCGCGATGAGGAAAAGACAATCTTTGGTATCATCACACGGTATCTGCGGTTTGTCGACGCGCGGCCGGGTAGCCCTCGATTAAAGTGGCCCACCAACAAGAACTGGGAACGATTCGTCGGGCATGATCGTCAGCCACTTCGGTTGACGATGGCGCCTGTGCCTTTGGATCTGAACCGCACGCGGGCTTGGATCGACAAGCAGGTCGCTCCGATGCAACGTGTGCTGCATGAAATTGACGCTTATTGGGGGAACCAGGAAACGATGAATGCGATTCGGCATGCACCCTTAACTGATAAGCACCGGCAGTTGATTGATCAGTACACAGTTGGTGCCGAGCAGCTTGAGAATGGTTTGTTCAAGGAAGCAACACCTGAAAGTGAGCAATCAAAAAAAGGATGACCACGCCGACCAAAGCAAGTAGTCACCCTTCACAGATAAGATATGGGTCCTATCTGGTTTGATTATCTCACACAAACTCTATTCGTAGAAGGAGTGAGATTGAAATGGAATATCCAAACGCTATGCAACTCCCGTATTTGCTGAACCGACAACAGGCCGCTGACTTTCTCGGCGTTGATCCAGTGACGTTTGATAAAGTCTTTCGGCGGCACCGCGACTTCCGGTGTTTCATGATCGGTAAGCAGGCTCGCTTTACCATCGAAGAATTGACCAGTTTCGTGCGCGAGCATCTGGTCGATTAAGTTGTAGTTGTCGTCCAGACAAATTGGATGCTAAGCTGGACCTAAGTATTTACGGGGCCAGCTTAGTTTATTTAGGAGGTAAACGAGCATGGCTTCATTTATGAAACGTGGAAAAAGTATTTTGACGCAAGTCGCATTCACGAAGAAAGGAAAGACCTATCGACTGTCAAAGTCGTTTTCGAATAAGCAAGACGCCAGATCTGGCGCATACGCTGGAGATGAAGAAGGCTGGTGGCGTGGACTTAGTTGATCGTCAAACGCCGATGATGGATTACTATGACTACTGGCTTGAATTTGCCAAGAAAGGAGAGTTGAAGGAAACGTCTTACCTGTCATATCACCGGATTGGTAAGACCTTCCGCAAGCTATTTGAGGAGGTAAGGTTGTGCGATGTGACCGATACTTACTTGCAGACAATGCTCGATGAGTACGGGAAGACCCACGCGCAGAAGACGGTGAGTGATATGATTCGACCGCTGCGTTCCATGCTCAAATACGCTTTCGCGCATGGGTTGTTGGTCAATGACATTTCCAGCCTGATCAAGGCACACGGGAAGGCGTCAGAGAAACGGAACGTGCCGCTATCGATCACCGATATGAAGACGTTGAAGCAATACTGCTTTGAACATGCCGCCGAGGACGAGTTCTGCGTCATGGTGTTGGTGGCGTTGCTGACCGGATTGCGCCGAGGCGAGTGCCTGGGGCTGCGGCCGGAAGCATTATATGACGAGCAAGGTGACTGTGGCATTCACGTTAACCAGCAGCGAAGTCCTTGGGTGAAGAACGATACTACCTTGAAGACCAAAAAGGCGTATCGAACGGTATCATTGCCTCGTGAGCTATATGATCTCCTCAAGCAGGTCAAACCAAAGGCTGACGGCTACATCTTTGAGACATACGGATTCCGGGTTGCGCTACGATTGGAGCCGCTATTGAAAGAGGCAAAAGTCAGTCATACGACCTTCCATGGTTTGCGCGACACGTTCGCTTCATTTTTATTCAGCCAAGATATTGATTTGGCCTATGTTTCGGCGCATCTAGGCACGCGAGCTTGAGTATCACACAAGACTATTACATCTCGTTAATGCCCGAAAAAAAACACGCCCAGAATGGGCGTGCAATGGATTTGCTATCCGAGTTGTAAATTCTGCAACAATCTGCAACAGTAGAAGTCCGGTAAACGTTGCGGTAACGACGTTTGCGAGGCTGAATATTACAGCAACTGGTTGTAGTATTCAACGACGAGGGCTTCGTCGATTTCTGGTTCGAGTTCTTCACGCTGTGGCAGGCGAGTCAGCTTACCTGACTTCTTGTCTTCATCGAATTCTACGTATGCCGGACGGGCAACAGTAGCTTCGATTGCGGCATTAACAACAACCAGGTTCTGGGAACGTTCGCGCAGGCTGATTTCCTGACCAGGCTGTACTTCGTAAGAAGGAATGTCAACGCGCTTGCCATCAACCAAGATGTGGCCGTGGTTTACCAACTGACGAGCCTGAGGCGGGTAGTAGCCAAGCCCAGACGGAAAACAACGTTGTCCAAACGCTGTTCCAGCAAGATCATGAGGTTATCACCATGGGTACCCTCAGTAATCTTACCGGCACGAACGAACAAGTTACGGAATTGGCGTTCGTTCAGACCGTACATCAAACGTAACTTCTGCTTTTCACGCAGTTGTGTACCGTATTCAGAAATCTTCCGACGGCTGTTAGGACCGTGGTCACCAGGTGCATAGGGGCGACGTGCGAGTTCCTTACCAGTACCGGAAAGGGATAGACCCAGACGGCGTGAAACCTTCCAGGTAGGGCCAGTATAACGAGACATATTAATAGTCCTCCAAAAAATTTTATTGGAGTAAAATAAAGGTTCGTGGGTTTAACACACGGGCAGTTGACCCTAGGGTTTCGCCATTGCAGCGCGGTTACTTCCCAAGTAGATCCTTAGTCAACTGGAGCCGACCATGCCGCCCACAGCTGCATTATTTTACACGCATGCTAGCATACCGCAGCAAGTGCCTCAATGTCAAGGTGCGCGGCGAGTTGCGTGGCGAAGTCCACCAGCACTTTTTGGTCGTTTTGGCTGAAACGGTCCAGGCTTGGGGAGTCGATGTCGAGGATGGCAACAGTCTGACCGTTAACGGTGATGGGTACGACGACTTCCGAGTTGCTAGCGGCATCGCAGGCAATGTGGCCGGCAAAGGCGTGCACGTCCGGCACAATCATGCTGTCCCCGCTGGCAAAGGCGGTGCCCACAACACCTTTGCCTGGCTCAATGTGCATACAAGCAACCTTGCCCTGGAAAGGACCGAGGTCGAGTTGCTTGCTAGCGCGATTGAATAGGTAGAAACCAACCCAGTTAACGTCGGTGAGTGAATCGTTTAACAATGCCGCGGCGTTCGCGAGGTTGGTGATGGGATTATGCTCATCCGTAAGCAGTGCGTCGACCTGAGCAACAACGATTGGGTCTAATTGGGACATAAAATTGCCTTCTTTCAGTAGTAATTTGCAAATAGGGGTTCTAACTTGCGCCGGTTTTTGGGATACTGGACAATAGGAATCAGTACATACAAATACCATTTCTTTATTAACGGTATTGTAGCCGCCAACGGTGTAAAATGCAATCGTAGCGGTATTCGATTAAGAGGGTGACACGGAATGTTGTGGATAGTGTTGACGGTCGTGGTCCTACTGGTGGCCGCGTTAATCGTGGCGTTAGTGCTCAAAGGGCGCTACACCAAGCAAATTAGTGAGCTGGACGCGCGGTCTGCGGATTTGGCGAATGCAGATATTGAGCAGACCATTCATGTCCTGAAGGGTGCCCACTTAGGCGGTGAGAGTCTCAAAACCCTCACCCGGCTGGAGCGCGAGTACCAACAGGCTAGCGAGGGACCGGGGGCCGAGGTCGAGGCCATTTTGCTGGACCTGGAGACCGCCAATGCCCAGTTCCGCTTTGCCGCGGTGCGCGAGCAGTTGCAGGACGCCCGGGCGAAGCTAGATGTGGTGGCGAAAAAGTATGAGCAGGTGGACGCGGAGTTGCAGCGTCTGCAAGCGGCCCAGGCGGCCAACCAGCACTTGCTCGACCAGCTTCAAGAAACCTACCAGAACGCACGCAAGGATCTTCTGGCCAAAAACTTTGCTTATGGGAGTGCCATGGCGCCTTCGAGCAAGAGTTGGCCGATTTAGCTACGGAATTTGCTAACGTCGAGGAAATCACGGCGGCTGGTGACCACCAGGCGGCAGCCGTAGCACTTAAAGACCTCAAGCAAAGTGTCGGGCAGTTGGCTGATAACGTTGCCGCGGTACCGCCGCTAGTGACAAACCTGGTCAAGGTCTTCCCGGAGCAGTTGGATGAGATTCAGACGTCTTACCAGTCGTTAACTAAGCATAACTTCCACTTTCCCGATATTGATATTCCCGCGCAGATTGAGCAGGTTCAGGAACAGATGGCGGCCAGCGATAAGGCAATCGCGGCGATGGATTTGGTTCAGGCCCAATCGGATAACCAAGCCGCGGCGGACGCAATCGACAGCATGTACGCCGCGATGGAACGGGAAATGACGGCTCGGCGGACGGTTGAGCGTGACGAGGCCATGGTGAGTCGCTTTATTGTGCATGCACAGCGGCAGAACCACGCCTTAATTGTTGAGCTGGACCACTTGAACCAAAGTTACACCCTGAATAACGGTGAACTACAGGAAGCTAAGGACCTCCGCGAGGAATTAGTGACGTTAGACCGACAACACCAGGCGGACGTCCAAGCGGTTGATGACCATACAGCCGTGTTCTCCGCTGTCGCCGATCACCTCAACGCCGCTACAACAAGGTTACGGGCAATTGAGGAGCGTCAGGTAGCGATTAACGCGGCGGTTTCGAAATTAAAGGATGGCGAGAAGTCCGCTAACTTAGCGTTGAAGGCGCAGGTGACGGCCATGCGCGCGGTACAACGGTCACTGGACCAACTCCAACTGCCAGGGTTACCGGAAAGCTATACGGACCGGCTACACCACGTGCAATCAGAAATTGATACCATCGCCACGGCACTAGATCAGATTAAAATTGACTTGGATGACATTAACCAGCAACTCGTTGGTTTGGCTAGCGACGTCAGTGACCTCGAAGATGAGGGACGTGCACTAGTGGACGCGGTGGGGATGACTGCCCAGTTGTTGCAGGCAGCCAACCGCTACCGTGATGAACACCCAGAGGTAGCGGATGCGGCCCGCAAGAGTCGGGCGTTGTACAACGAGTACCGCTATCAAGAAGCGGCTGATAACTTGGCCACGGCTTTGGAAGAGGCCGTCCCGGGTAGCTATAAGCGCGTTGAGGACGCCTACCTCGATAGCAAGGACAACGTTTGATGATATTAACGCAACAGGAAGGCGGAGCAGTCGGCTCCGCCTTTTAGATGAAATCAGGTTGGCACCGGGTGTACCTTTGCCTAGTTTGAAAAACCTGTTATAATGCGGTACGACATTACTTATTTTTTGGAAGGACATACGCGATGATATATTTCGATAATAGTGCAACGACAAAGCCACTCGACAGTGTGTTGGACACCTACCGGACGGTGGCCACAGACTTCTTTGGCAATCCCAGCTCGCTCCACAACCTGGGGGATCAGGCCCGGGCAGTGGTTGATCAATCGCGGGCACAAATTGCACAACTGATTCACGCGCAGCCAGAGGAAATCTACTTTACCAGCGGTGGTACCGAAGGCGATAACTGGATTATTAAGGGTACGGCCATGGCGAAGCGCCAATTTGGCAAGCACCTGATTACCACCCAAATTGAGCACCCGGCCGTGCGTAACAGCATGCTACAACTAGAAAAGCTGGGCTTTGACGTGACGTATTTGCCGGTCGACAGCCGCGGATTTGTGAGTGTTGACGCCGTACGGAACGCCATCCGGCCCGATACCATCCTGGTTTCGGTCATGGCGGTGAATAACGAGGTCGGCAGCATTCAGCCAATCGATGCCATCGGCGACCTGCTGGAGGACTACCCGACCATTCACTACCACGTGGACGCGGTGCAGTCCGTGGGCAAAGGTGTGCTGGACAAGGTGCGCCACCCACGGATCGATTTCCTGACGTTTTCGGGACACAAGTTCCACGCGCCCCGCGGTACAGGGTTCATCTTTGCCAAGTCGGGCCGTATGATTGACCCGTTGATGGCGGGCGGTGGTCAAGAACGTGACTGGCGTAGTGGGACGGAAAACACGCCGGGTATTGCGGCGATGGCGAAGGCCTTGCGCGTATGCCTAGCGGACGAAGAGACCAACGTAGCGCGTGAGCAGGCCATTCGGACCGAAATCGCTAATTACGTCAACCAACAGGATGACGTGACGTTGTTCAGCCAGCTAGACGATGGCTACGCGCCGCACATTTTGACCTTCGCCATTGCGGGTGTCCGCGGCGAGACCATTGTGCACGCCTTTGAACATGAAGGCATTTTTATGTCGACGACGAGTGCTTGTTCGAGCCGGTCGGGGGCCGAGAGTAGTACGCTGAAGGCCATGCGCGTCCCGGATGCCCTGGCTACCAGCGCCATTCGGATTAGTCTCGACGAGGAGAACACGATGGCGGAGGCACAGGCCTTTGAACGCGCATTCGACAAGGTACACGCGGAGTTTCAGAAGCTTGCTCCGGCCAAGTAGTCATTCAACCAAAGAGGATACGATTTATGGAATATAGCGAAATTATGGTTCGTTACGGCGAACTCTCTACGAAGGGTAAGAACCGGCGGGCATTTATTGGCCGGCTACAGGGTAACATCGTGAAGGCGTTGCACCAGTATGTTGACCAGCTGACGATTCGCCCCAAGCGTGACCGTCTGCACATCGAGTTGAACGGTACCGACGCCGAGCCGATTATGGACGTGCTCAGCCACGTCTTTGGTATTCAAACGTTCTCGCCATCAATTAAGGTGGACAAAGACGACCTGGATCACGTGAAGCAGGTGGCCCTGGAGCTCGTTAACGCAACGGTGCCAGCCGGTAGCACGTTTAAAGTCCAAACTAAGCGGGCCGACAAGCAATTCCCACTGGATACTTACGGCATGGACCGGGAGATGGGGGACTTTTTGACTGATGCCCGCCCAGATTTGCAGGTACAGATGAAGCGTCCGGACGCGACTTTGCGTGTGGAGGTGCGGGTCGACGGCATTTACCTGTCGACGGAAACCATTCAGGGTGCCGGTGGATTACCAGTCGGGACGGCGGGCCACGCGACGATGATGCTGAGCGGGGGAATTGATTCACCCGTGGCGGCGTACTTAGCGTTGAAGCGTGGCGTTGACATTGAGATGGTGCATTTCTTCAGCCCGCCGTACACTAGTGAAAATGCGTTGAATAAGGCCAAGCAGTTAACGGCCAAGTTGACACCGTACGTTGGCCGCATCAACTTTATTCAGGTGCCATTCACACACATTCAGGAAGAAATTAAGGCCAAAGTTCCGGAAGGCTACCTGATGACGATTCAACGCCGTTTGATGTTACGGTTGACCGAGGCAATTTCGGAGCAGCGGGGTGACTTGGCAATCTTCAACGGTGAGTCGGTGGGCCAGGTTGCGAGCCAGACGTTGTCGTCGATGGCCGCAATTAACGACGTCACAACGATGCCAATTGTGCGGCCGGTCGCAACGATGGACAAAACGGAAATCATTGCGCAGGCAGAGAATATCGACACGTACGAACTGTCCATCATGCCGTTCGAGGATTGCTGTACCATCTTTGCACCGCCATCACCAAAGACGCAGCCGAAGATGGACAAGGCGCGCTATTACGAGACTTTCATCGACGTTGACGCGTTGATGAAGGAGGCGTTGGATGGCATCGAGGTCACGGAAATCAAAGTCGGCGACGAGTACATGAACCAGCAGCAAGACATCATTGCGGAGTTGCTGTAAACGTAACGGTCGTCGGTTAGTGGTGCGGTAGGAAGAGTTGATTGCACCAATGTGAATGTTATCAACTACAGCGGACGTCCAGACAGTACGCCCTTTTCTTAACGGTTCATGCTGTTTTTTTGTATAGACTAGCGATATTGCTCAAACGGATTCCGTGGGCAAGGTCTGTGCTGAAGTGTTGACAACAGTAGTGTGAGGCCGCGTCAGTTGGACCGGGGAGCGGAGGCGTGTGGGGTCGGAATGGTAACCACTGCCAGGGGGGACCGCCGTAGGAACGCAGTGACGTACAGCGCGACGAGTTCGGAAACTGACCGGTGGTTTTCCGGGCAGGTTCCGAATCGCGGCGGAAACACGCCCGCACTTGGCGGGTTGGAGCCTTCGCCCTAGCAGTGGTTACCATGGAGCACCCCACGTAAGCCGCAGCTCCCCGGCCCGACCGACGCTGCCGTTCGCTAAAAAGCCATCCTTTTACAGTCGCCAACCGTTGACCGTTCACCGGCTATCGGCTATACTGTAGCCAATACGTTGAGCAAGAGGGTTAACAGCGCCGGCTTCACAGAGACGCAACGGTGAGTGCAAGTTGCGACCGGGTTGTTAATTGTAGCTTGTGAGTGCCGTCCTGAACTAGCAGTAAGGATGGTCGGCTACGGCCGTTATCCGTACTGAGTGGGTTGCCGCAGGGCGACCAATTTAGGTGGCACCGCGAGTAGACTCGTCCTAATACGTTAGGATGGGTCTTTTTTTGTTTTCGCGGAGCACAGTCACGGCGACAGTCACTTTTTTTGCACTAACGAAAACACTTTTTATGGGGGAATCAGCATGACGGAACACAAATTAGCACCAAAGTACGATCCCAAGTCCGTTGAAAACGGCCGCTACCAGCAATGGGTCGAATCGGGTGTCTTTAAACCAAGTGGCAACCAAAAGGCCAAGCCATACACTATCGTTATCCCACCGCCAAACGTAACGGGTAAGCTGCACATGGGGCACGCTTGGGACACGACTTTGCAGGACATGATTATTCGCCAGAAGCGGATGCAGGGCTTCGACACCCTCTACCTGCCAGGGATGGACCACGCGGGTATCGCTACCCAGGCCAAAGTTGAGGCCAAACTGCGTGAGCAGGGGATTAGTCGCTACGATCTCGGCCGGGACAAGTTTGTTGAGAAGGTCTGGGAGTGGAAGGATGAATTTAGCAAGATTATCCGCAACCAGTGGGGCAAAATGGGCCTGTCACTCGACTACGACCGCGAACGGTTCACCCTGGACGAGGGGCTGTCTCAAGCCGTGCGCAAAGTGTTCGTCGATCTGTACAACCAAGGCTTAATCTACCGTGGCGAGTACATCGTTAACTGGGACCCGCAAGCCCGGACCGCGCTGTCCGACATCGAGGTTATTCACCAGGACGACGAGGGTGCCTTTTACCATATGATCTACAAGTTTGCTGACGGTACGCCGGGCGGCATCGAAATTGCGACGACGCGGCCTGAAACCATGTTTGGTGATACCGCGGTGGCCGTGAACCGCCACGATCCGCGCTATGAGAAGGTTATTGGTAAGAAGGTCATTGTCCCTGGCGTTGGTCGGGAAATCCCGATTATCGCTGATGAGCACGCCGACATGAACTTTGGGACTGGTGCCGTTAAAATTACGCCCGCCCACGACCCTAACGACTTCCAGGTCGGCCTGCGCCACAACCTAGAACGCATCAACTGTATGAATGATGACGGCACGATGAACGACGAGGCTGGTAAGTATGCAGGCATGGACCGGTTTGATTGCCGCAAGGCCCTGGTAAAGGACCTGCAGGCTTCCGGTGACTTAATTCAGATTGAACCAATCGTGCACTCGGTTGGGCACTCTGAACGTACCGGTGTGCAGGTGGAAGCCCGCCTGTCGACCCAGTGGTTTGTGAAGATGAAGCCACTAGCCGAGAAGCTGCTGGACAACCAGAAGACGGACAACAAAGTCGACTTTGTGCCTGGCCGCTTTGAACACACACTCACTAACTGGATGGAAAACATCCATGACTGGGTTATTTCCCGTCAACTTTGGTGGGGACACCGGATTCCGGCCTGGTTTAACAAGGAAACCGGAGCCATGTACGTGGGGATGGAAGCACCAGAAGACGCTGAAAACTGGGAACAGGATCCCGACGTTCTGGATACCTGGTTTAGCTCCGCGCTCTGGCCGTTCTCCACGCTGGGCTGGCCGGACACGGATGCGGCTGATTACAAGCGCTACTACCCGACCAACACGTTGGTAACTGGCTATGATATCATTCCGTTCTGGGTTGCCCGCATGATGTTCCAGGGGCTACACTTTACCGACCAACGTCCTTTTGAGCACGTGTTGATTCACGGGTTGATGCGTGACGAGCAGGGCCGCAAGATGAGTAAGTCTTTGGGCAACGGGATTGATCCCATTGACGTCATTGATAAGTACGGGACCGACGCACTGCGCTGGTTCCTGGCCAACGGGACGACTCCTGGGCAGGACGCCCGCTTTAGTTACACGCAGCTGGATTCGGCCTGGAACTTCATCAACAAGATTTGGAACGTTTCGCGTTACATCATGATGAACCTGGATGCTGACCAGGCCCCCGCCCACAAGCCCGACCCAGCGAAGTTCGATTTGGCCGATAAGTGGATCTTTGCTGAGTTGAACCGGACGGTTGCCAGTGTAACCGCCAAGTTCGATAAGTTTGAGTTTGGTGAAGCTGGCCGTGACCTGTACAATTTTATTTGGGGCGAATTTGCGGACTGGTACATCGAAATCAGTAAGGCTACGCTGACTGGCGACGATGAGGTGGCCAAAGCCGAGAAGCGCAACAACCTGTTGTACGTCCTGGACCAGATTCTGCGGTTGCTCCACCCAATCATGCCGTTCGTTACTGAAAAGCTGTGGTTGAACATGCCACATGAAGGTGATTCAATCGTGACGGCGGCCTACCCGGTCACGCACGCCGAGTTCGATAACGATGAAGCCGCTGCGGAAATGACGAACGTGCTCGACTTGATCCGGGCCGTCCGGAAGATTCGTAACGACGTGAACGCCCCATTGAGCACGCCAATTGACGTGATTATTTCGCTGAACGACAACCAACTCGAAAATGCGTTTACTTCAAACCGCGAAGTGTTGGATCGGTTCCTGCACACCAAGACGCTGGAAATTCTGGCTGACGGGGTGGAGGTCAAAGAGGCGCAGAAATCGGCGTCCGCCGTTATGGCCGGTGCCACCGTCTACGTGCCCTTGGCTGAGTTAGTCGACTTTGACAAGGAAACTGCCCGGTTGAACAAAACCCTCGCTAAACTTGATGGTGAGATTACGCGGATTGATAAGAAGTTGGGTAACCCCGGCTTCACCAAGAACGCACCTGCAGAAGTCATCGAGGAACAGAAGCAAAAGCGTGCTGGCTTCGTCGCTGAGCAGGCAGCTGCTCAGGAACGTCTGGCACAGCTGGATGCTGCACAAAACTAATTAATGGTTCCGTAATATTGTGTGTTAGGCGATAGGGCCGCACGCACCGCTCATGGAGGGCGGCGCGTGCGGCCCTATTAGCGTGCGCCAATAATTGTATTTTGGTCACTACGGTTAACGTCGTGGGTGGGTAACATGGTAAAATTAACTTAACGGTAGTGGATGTGAAGGGGGAAAAGTAGTGGTCGATTTTAACTTTGTGCCGAACGTCACTAATCAGGCGGCGATGGCTAAGTATATGCTCAACCAGTTTCCCTTTGCGGGTTTGAAGACACCCGAGCGCAAACTCCAGTCGCGGCTGTTGCTTCTGTCTAGCCGTGGCTGGTCGGTGCCCACGGTCATTCAAACCGTTAATGATTTGTATGCCCGTGATGAACGCGAATATCAGTACCTGGCAATCGATTTGGCGCGGAAGCACGCGCGCCAATATGAATTAGCGACTTGGTGGCACTGGGTCCACTAGTCATGCGCAAAAGCTGGTGGGATTCCGTCGATGCGTGGCGGCCACTATTTGGCGACTATGTGCGGCTGTATCCGCAGACGCTGGCAGATGTGTTCGGCATCTTTGCGGAGCACGATAATTTTTGGATGCGGCGGGTCGCCATTACCCTACAACTGGCCAGCAAAGATGCTACGGATACCGCGCTGTTAACCCGGGCCATTGAGTACGACATCGATACGGACGAGTTCTTTATCCAGAAGGCCGTTGGGTGGGCGCTACGGCAATACAGTAAGACGGATTCAGCTGGGTACGGCAGTTCATGACTGATCATTCACAACTCAGCACGCTTGCGGTACGTGAGGGCAGTAAGTACTTGTGAAGCCCAGCGCGAGCAAACAGTGTTGGTAGCGATAATGAGGAGGAAAAAGGAATATGTTTACAGATTATGCGGGCGCGTTGGCGTTTATTCATGACTTACCCCGGATCACCAAAACGGCGGACCACACAAACCTGTTGAAGGTCCTCGCAGCACTCAATCATCCGGAGCAGCATGGTCATTATATCCACGTTACCGGGACCAACGGTAAGGGCTCGACGACCAACATGATTGCCAGTATCCTCCAGCAAAGCGGCCTGACGGTGGGGATGTTCACGTCCCCATTCATCAACCGCTTTAACGAGCGTATTCAAATTGACCGGACTCCCATTAGCGACGATGAGTTACTCAACCTGGCCCAACAAGTTGCTGGTATATACACAGAACTGCGGGCTCAGGATAGCGACTTTGTTTTGAAGGAGTTTGAATTTGTGACCGCCATGGGGTTCGCGGCGTTTGCCCAGCATAACGTGGACGTAGCGGTCATTGAGGTTGGCATCGGGGGTACGCACGACGCGACCACGGTGATCAAGCCGGATGTGGCCGTCATTACCAACGTGGCTTTGGACCATACGCGGATTTTGGGCCATACCATTGGCGCCATCGCGACCGAAAAGGCGGGGATTATCACCCCTGGAAGTTCGACGGTGACGGCGGACTTGGTTGCGGACGCGTTGGGCCCGGTGCGTAAGCAGGCTGCGGCGGTTGAAAGTCCGCTGGCTACGCTGGGCGACGCCTTTGCGGTTAGCGGGGTGCATTACCGGAATGGTGGCACCGTGTTTAAGTACCAGGACGGGGATGGCAGTATGGCCGGCCTGTGGGTCCCGATGGCCGGTGATTACCAGGCACACAACGCGGCTGTGGCCGTGCGGGCGGCGAAAACCTACGCCCGATTGCAAAGTTGGCCAGTAACGGCTTTGGAAATTAAGCGGGGATTGAAGGCGGCAGTCGTGCCAGCACGTATGGAAGTGATTAGCACGGACCCGACCGTGGTGCTTGATGGTGCCCATAATCCTGACGGTATGCGCAACGCGTTGGGTGCGGTCAAACTTTTTGGTGGTGCCGGCGACGTGGTCATTATTGCGGGCATTCTGCACGATAAGGATCTGGACACCATGATGGGGCAGCTGGCCAAGACGGATTGGCCCGTAGTGTACGTGCCGGTACCGGACAACCCACGTGCGGCCAGCATTGACGAGTACAAAGCGGTCGAGGAGGACGCCATGGTGGCGGCTAGTTGGCAGGACGCCCTGGCCACCATCTTGGCCGGTGACGCAAGTCGCACGGTGGTGATTATGGGCTCGTTGTACTTAGTGAGTGATGTCCGCCAAACTTTGTTAGGTACTAAGTAGTTTTGTGTCACCCCCTTGCGAAATATCTTTGCGAGGGGGTGTTTTGGTGGAACAAAACGAACGTATTATTGCTATGCCGACTGCGGCCAACTTGCTGGGGGACCGCGAGTTGGTGACGGCTGCCGTCCACGTAGCGGGTGCGGCCGACGCTACGCGAGCCGTCCAGTCGGTATTGCAACATTATCCGGATTTGGAGCAATTAGCCGCAGCGACGGTGAACGAGGTAGCCGCATTACCGGGATTGAGTAGCACGGTGGCGCAGAAGTTATTGCTGATGGTTGAGCTAGGCTGCCGGGCGCAGTCGCGGTTGGCGGTGCGGCACGGCAAAGTGGTGAGTGCGGGTGAGCTAGGGTCAACGATGATTCGCCACTTTGCGGGCCGGACGTACGAAGAAATGCTGATTCTGTACCTGGACGTGAAGAACCAAATCATTAAGCAGGAAACCGTATCGGTAGGTGGGATTGAAAGTAGCCTCATTGACCAACGGGTGTTGTTGCGGAAGGCAATTCTGTACGGCGCGGCCAGATGATTATGGTGCACAACCATCCGAGTGGTGATCCGCAGCCGAGTTCAGCCGATATTAGCGTGACACAAAATGTGTTGGAGGCCAGCAACTTGGTGGGCATCGCGTTGGTAGACCACCTGGTGATTGGCAGCACGGACTACGTATCGTTCCGCGAGCACGGGTATATTTAGGCATTGCATCAACGGCTGGTCGATCGCGGAGACGTGACGTTCCAGCCGTTTTTGCGTGGGGTGGTTGTGGCCGGTGGGGGTGCCGTGAGGTGCTGCGACTTGGTGGACCGCTCCACGGTGACCGCTGCTAGGGCGAAACCTCCAACCGCAAAGACCGCGGTTTCCGGTGCGACTTAGAGCCTGCCTGCCAAGCCCGGGCAGTCAGTCTCTAAGTTCGTCGCGCTGTACGTCACTTCGCCCTCGGGCTGGCTTTGCCAGACCTGCGAATTAACTCCCAGTAAGGTGCTAAAGCACCAACTGGAAGTAAACCTACTGCGGCAAGCCCCTAACAGCGGTCACCGTTCCGGGTCCAGTCGTCTCCGCACCCCACGGCACCCCCACCGGCCAGAACCACATTTGCGAACGGATTTATGTGGTAATAACAGCCAGTCACCGTTTGTGAATTAATTCTAGCAAGCATTCAGCTTTATAAAATTAAGTTAGTTCAACCGATACAGTTTTGCAGATCTAATCTGCTTTGGTGGACCGACAAACGGTCAATGGATTTAGTGTTTACGGTTTGGACTGGGTGTCGCGACTCTAAATGTAGTGTGAGGCCGCGTCGGTCGGGCCGGGGAGCGGAGGCGTGTGGGGTCGGAATGGTAACCACTGCCAGGGGGTACCGCCGTAGGAACGTAGTGACGTACGGCGCGACGAATTTCAAGACTGACCGGTGGTTTTTCCGGGCAGGCTTGAAATCGCGGCGGAAACACGCCCGCACTTAGCGGGTTGGAGCCTTCGCCCTAGCAGTGGATTACCATGGAGTACCCCACGTAAGCCGCAGCTCACCGGGCTGGCCTACGCTGCCGCCATACGCCAACCCTAACTGTGTTGAAACGCGGCGCTGCAAAATGTTACCCTATGTACTATAAGGAAAGACTAAGACTATGAAATTTCCAGTACCGAGCATTGGTATCGCCTGCAACTGTGATATACTGCTTTTGTTAGAATTTTCATGATGCCCAAAGGAGAGAACGGCTTGTTTGGATTAGGGACTAAAAATATTGGAATTGATTTAGGTACAGCGAACACATTGGTTTACGTCGAGGGTAAGGGCATCGTTTTGCGCGAACCTTCCGTTGTGGCCAAGGATACCCACTCGGGTGAAATCACCGCTGTCGGTACTGAAGCGCGGGATATGATTGGCCGTACGCCGGTGAACTTGACCGCCATTCGTCCCATGAAGGACGGCGTAATTGCCGACTACGACACCACCGCAGCCATGCTCAAGTACTTTATCCAGAAAGCCCTGGGTGGCAACGCACATCCATACGTTATGGTTTGTGTGCCAAGTGGTGTAACCGAAGTTGAAAAGCGGGCCGTTATCGATGCCGCGAAGGTTGCTGGTGCCAAGGAGGCCTACGTCATCGAGGAACCGTACGCGGCTGCCATCGGTGCAGGTTTGCCCGTCATGGACCCAACCGGTAGCATGGTGGTTGATATTGGTGGTGGTACTACCGACGTTGCCACTATCTCTTTGGGCGGAATTGTATCCAGTCGTTCAATTCGTATGGCTGGTGACAAAATTGACGAGGCTATTATTACCTACGTTCGCCAGAAGTTTAGCCTGCTGATTGGTGAACGGACCGCTGAAGACATCAAGATTGCGATTGGTTCGGCCTCGGTTGAGGAAGCCAAGGACATCGAGGTACGGCCATTCGTGGGCGTAACCTGTTGACCGGCTTGCCAGAAACGGTCGAGATTGCCGCTGTAGACGTGGCAACGGCCATCAACGAAATTGTGCAGGAAATTATTACTGCCATCAAGGAGACCCTGGAAGAAACGTCACCGGAAATTGCGGCCGACGTCATCGACCACGGTATCGTGTTGACTGGTGGTGGTGCCCTGTTGAAGGGTATCGACGGCGTCATTAGCGACGCAACAAAGGTGCCTGTATTTATCGCGCAGGACCCACTGGACTGTGTGGCTACCGGTACCGGTGAATCCCTGAAGAACATCGAAGCGATGAAGAAGTAGAGCAACAGGGTGGGCCGGGACAAGTTATTTTGCCCCGGCCCTTTTTTTTGTTGAGGGTACGTACCAGTTGCTTGCGTGGTTGAACAATTGATGTGGTCCCAGCACCGGCAGAAGCGGGATGGCAACCAGCGTCATCCTGGAGGAGCAGTGTCATGCAGAAGTTTTTTCTCAAACAAACGGTTAATTGTGCTGATGGTGTCGTTATTGGTCTGTGTAGGGCTAATTGCGGCTTCAGTTAGCGTCAGGAACAACAAAAACACCCCACCAGTTGTACAACAGGTGGGGAACGACGTGGTGGGTATCACCAGCTGGGTGGTGGCTATTCCCGCCAACGGGATTAGTAACGCCCTGGACGACGTGGCTAACCTTTTCAATACTTATTCCGAAAACGAACGGTTGAAGTCCAGTTTGGACGACTTAGCCCAGACTAAGGTGCAAAACCAGTCGTTAAAACAGGAAAACAAGCGCCTGAAAAAGGAGCTGGCCCTCAACGCGACTTTGACTGATTACAGCAAGGCCACGGCCTCAGTAATCTCACGGTCACCTTCAGATTGGACTAACACCGTGGTGATTAACAAAGGGTCCGTGGCGGGCATCAAGAAGAACATGCCCGTCATGTCCGGCTCTGGTTTAGTCGGCCGGATTGTCGAGGTTAATAAGACTAACTCTAAAGTTGAAATGATCAGTACTAACAGTTCGGCATCGAACCGTTTTGCGGCCGAAGTCGTCCGTAGTAGTGGCAACGCGGTTAATGGTATCATTACTGGGTATAACAAGGCCCGGGTGAACTGGTGCTGGGCCAAATTTCTACTAACCAAACGATTAAGAAGGGCGAACAGGTGATGACATCCGGATTGGGTGGACTCACTCCGAAAGGCCTATTGATTGGTAAGGTGGCTTCGGTTAAAACTGATAACTACGGTTTAGCGGACAAAGTTTACATCAAACCGGCCGGTAACTTGGACGATATGGATGTAGTAACGGTGATCAAGCGGACAATTGGGGGGTAACGGCGTGGACGAAAAGAAATTTACCCGGCACTGGGTTGCCATTGCCACCGTCTACTTGGCCGTCTTGCTCGATGGAGCGGTCGCGCACGTACTGGTCAGTGGATTATGCGGGCCACGTACACTGGTGTACCCCAATTGACTTTGCTGAGCCTTGTACTGGTCGTCGTCTTTGTGCCCCAGGAAAACTGGGTGATGCCCATTGCCATCGGCGCGGGCTTAATCACTGACTTTTTCTACACTGGTATCTTGGGCGTGAATACCTTTATCCTGCCATTGATTGTATTTCTAGTGACGCAGGTCCGCCCAATCGTTCCGCGACGGTGGCTGTTTGTATGGGCCGTATTTGTCATTGCGGTGACCATCAGCGAAGTTGCTAGCTACGTGGTGGCGATGATGCTGGGGAGTACAACCGCTTCGGTTGGTGCGCTGATTACGCAACATATTGCACCCGGTTTGACCGTGAATATTATTCTCTTTGCAATTATGTACTACGTTTTATCACGATTACTGGTAAAATTAACGCAAGACTAATATTTGGATGGAGGGGTGCGTTGTGGATGCAGTTGTGTTGAAGGCCAGTTCGGATGGGTTTACCCTCCGGTTGGATGAAGACGCCAGCTTTGAGGCCATTCTCGCCCAGTTGACTGATTTAATAGCACACTTGTACGCGGAAACACCTGAGGGCAACGTTAGCTTCACGGTCACGACGGGGAATCGCTTGTTGACAGAGGATCAGCGGCAGCATTTGGCCGCGGTCTTTGACGACTATCCGCGCTTTGCTGTGAGCGCGTTGACGGCTGATGTGGTTGATGCCCAGGTAGCCGCAGCCAAAGTAGCGGCAGCACGCACCCACTTTGCGGGTGGGGTGGTGCGCTCCGGTCAAGACCTGCGTTACGAGGGTGACGTGGTCTTTACGGGTGTACTCCACCCTGGCGCTAGCATTAAGGCGACCGGCTCAATCTTTTTGTTGGGCCATGCTGAGGGTGTCGTCCACGCTGGGTTTCCCGACAACGCTCGCGCAGTGGTTGTGGGTGACATGACGGGTGTGGAACAAGTGCGGTTGGCTGATGCAGTGGCCATTATTGACGATGAGCATCCAGCCGCGGGCGATTTGTGCTACATGGATGACGCACACATGCTCAACTTTGCCCCTAGTGTGCAGCTACGGCAGTTACGCCCGTGGATTTTTGACCAAGTGGAGGATAAATGATGGGAACAAGTTACGTTGTGACCTCCGGTAAGGGTGGGGTCGGAAAAACGACAACGAGTGCCAATATTGGCACCGCGCTCGCACTACGCGGCAAGCGCGTGGTGTTGTTGGATTTGGACATCGGGTTGCGTAACCTGGATGCGGTACTGGGGTTATCCAACCGCATTATTTACGATATCGTGGACGTGGCGACGGGTCGCGCCAAGCTGCGACAGGCCCTGATCAAGGACAAGCGCTTTGATGATAACCTGTACTTGTTACCCGCCCCACAAAATGCCGACAAAGACGCGTTGGAACCAGAGCAGGTAGCCGCGGTGGTGGCAGAGTTGAAGCCCGACTTTGACTTCATTATTTTGGATTCACCCGCGGGGATTGAACAAGGATTCCGGAATGCCATTGCTGGCGCGGACGGAGCCATCGTGGTGACCACTCCAGAAGTGTCGGCGGTGAGTGACGCTGACCGTGTCGTGGGTCTGATTGAACAGTCGAGCATGTCGTTGCCACCCAAGCTCATTATCAACCGGGTGCGGCCACACATGGTCCAAAACGGCACCGCGATGGACGTTGACGACGTTACGCAGCACTTAGGCATTGATTTGCTGGGACTGATTACGGATGACGATGACGTCATCGTGCAATCCAATAAAGGCGAGACCGTAGTGATGGACCCGGACAATGACGCCAGCAAACGTTACCGCAACGTGGCCCGGCGGCTGCTGGGCGAGACGGTGCCATTACTGCCGGTTACCGCACAAAAGACAGGTTTTTGGCACAAGCTGTTCCACCGTTGATAAGTTAGGTGGGCAGGCTGGTTGGCGGTTCTGACCGGTGGGAGCGCTGTGGTGTGCTGCGACTTGGTGGACCGCTCCACGGTGACCGCTGGTAGTGGCTGGTCGTACTGGCGCGGTGGCTCCGTTTGAGCGGCTGGTCCCCGCGACCGGTGCTGAGAGCCTCACGCTCACGCCCGTTCCGGGCTACCGCGAATTGCCCTAGCCCGAGAAAACCACTCGGTCTAGCCAATTTGATTCTGTAATTCATAACTGCCAGTAGGTGCTTACGCACCAACTGGCAGTAATTCCAACAGAACTACGGGCATACAGCCGTCGCGGGAACCAACCGCTCAACCTCCGCCACCACGCCAGTACGACCAACGGTAGAGGGTAACAATTAGGTTGATAGGGCAGCTAATAGTCCAAAAACCAGAAAGCAGCCCCCGGATAGTCCTGGATACTGACGATAATATTGAACCCTGTACCGGTACTACTTCAGCTGGACAAAGCTTGGGTAAGGGATCACATAGTCTGAGATTAGAAACCACGAATTATCGGGAACCCGTGGGTGGCATTTGGATGGAGGCGTCGTGCCCGGAGACGTAGTTGCTGCGGCCCCGGAGCGCTGTTTGAGCGGAGCGAATTACAGCGGCAAATTCTGGAGACAAAGTGGTTTTTCTTTGGCTCCAGAATTCGTGGAAGCCCGGCACGGGCTGGAGCGTGCGGGTGTAGCAACCTACGGCGTAGGGCACGTAAGCCGCAGTCCCAAAGGCCACCCGCGTGTTCGTAACCACCTGGCCTTCGCCCTAGCAGTGGTGACCATGGAGTACCCCACGAAAGCCGCGGCTCACCGCCCCGGCCTACGCTGCCGTTTCACAAAAGTTGAAACTTTTTGACGAATGTTGTTGACATTAGATTTACGTGAGTGTAGATTAAGAGTCAATCAATGAGTACATAAATCTTTGAACGGAATTGGTTAGGTGCATTGGCGCACAGAGACCCTGCGGTGCTGGGAAGCGGGGGGCCACCACCTATCCTCACATCCGCGAGTGGGACGTTGAAGCCTGTTAGTAGGCGTCCTCGGTTGGGCCCGTTAGCGCCGTGGTTGTTGAAGCAACCAGCTAAGGTAATACCGGTGACGGTATTGCGTACATGAGGTGGAACCGCGAAGCTAATTCGCCCTCTGATGACTCCGGTCATCAGGGGGCTTTTTTTATTTGCGCAACTGCACATGGCTGGTACCCAACAACCACATAAGGTTAGCCGTGTGAGCGGCTAACGTATCAGAGGTGGAACCGCGCATGGCGCCCTCTGTGGTTACTAAGGTAATCACAGGGGGCGCTTTTTAAATTGAAGGGGGAAGTTATTATGCAATACATTGCCGAAATTATGCCCGCCCTGCTCAAGGGCACCTGGACAACGCTCTGGGTATTTGTTATCACGTTGGTTTGCTCGTTACCACTAGGCTTGGTGCTGTCGCCAGGACTGGGCTCTCGCTCAAAAAATCCGCTGGCGGTTGCGTTACGGTGGTTGCTGAGTGCTTATACTTGGATTTTCCGTGGCACGCCACTCTTGCTGCAGATGATTTTCATCTTCTACGGATTACCAACCATCCACATTGTCTTTGACCGCAATTCGGCCGTTCTGGTAACGTTCATCCTGAACTACGCGGCGTACTTCGCGGAAATCTTCCGTGGTGGCTACCAGGCAATCGACAAAGGCCAATTCGAGGCGGCAACCGTCCTCAAAATGTCGCGCTGGCAGACATTCCGCTACGTAATTATGGGTCAGATTACCAAGATCGTTTTACCAAGTATTGGGAACGAAACAATCAACCTGATCAAGGACAGCTCGCTGGTATACGTTATCGGGATTGGCGACCTGCTCCGTGCCGGTAACATTGCCGCCAGTCGCGACGTGACGCTGGTACCGTACCTGTTGGTAGGGGTCATTTACCTGTTCCTGACGTTCATATTGACCGTCGCGCAGAAGCGGGTTGAGAAGCGCTTTGCCTTTTACCGTTAGTCAAAGCCGAGCGTAACCAGGCGTTTAGGAGGAATCATTATGCTGGAATTAAGTGGAATTAGTAAACAATTTGGTAGTCGCAATATTCTCAACGGTTTGAACTTGACCGTTCCTGACGGGCAGACACTTGCTATCGTTGGACCTTCAGGGGTGGGTAAAACAACTTTGCTGCGGATTATCGCGGGTCTGGAGTCGGCTGATGCCGGAACCATCGCGTGGGATGGTCAGGCAACCATTCCAGAGCAGCTACGCGAACAGGGAATTCTTGGGGTAGTGTTCCAGGGCTTTGAACTGTTCCCACAGTATACGGTACGGCGCAACATCACGCTCGCCCCGACCTTAACGGGGGCAACCAAAGCCGCTGCGGATGCTCGTGCCAACACGCTGATGGAGCAACTGGAGTTGACGGACCAGGCTGATGCCTACCCGTACACGCTGTCAGGTGGACAAAAGCAACGGGTCGCCATTGCGCGGGCCCTCGCGCTCGATCCACAAGTGTTGCTTTACGACGAGCCGACTAGTGCTTTGGACCCGGCTTTGCGCGATAACGTGGCCGCATTGGTTAACCAACTGAAGCAGGGGGGGATGACCCAGGTTGTGGTGACTCACGATATGGACTTTGCCCGGAGCGTGGCGGATAACGTCTTCACAATGCCAACCGGAACGGAGGCGTAAACCTATGCGAAAATTTTGGAAAGTAGCGGTGGCGGGGCTACTGGCGCTGGTCGCGGTCACCAGTCTGTCGCTTGCGCCCGGACGACCGCCAAGAACTCATGGCCCCGCATCGAAAAGACCAAGAAGGTGGTTATCGGTTTGGATGACACCTTTGTACCGATGGGTTTTCGTGAAAAGAACGGCCAGCTCGAAGGGTTTGACATTGACCTAGCGAAGGCGGTGTTTAAGCGTTACGGCATCAAGGCGGACTTCCAGACCATTGACTGGTCAATGAAGGAAACCGAATTGCGCAACCAAACCATCGATTTGATTTGGAACGGTTATACGGTCACCCCGGAACGCGAAAAGCAGGTACTGTTCTCTGACACTTACCTGAAGAACTATCAGGTGCTGGTAACCAAGCGTAATGACAACATCAAGTCGTTTGCGGATATGGCCGGTAAGACGGTTGGGGCCCAGACGGACTCCAGTGGGGCGGCGGACATTGATGCTGAGCCTAAAAAGCTGAAGGATATTATTAAGGGCAAGGAGCCCGTACTGTACGATACTTACGATAAGGCGTTCATCGACCTCAACGCCGGGCGGATTCAGGGGATTGCCATTGATGGTGTGTACGCGCGTTACTACGTGGCTCACCAGCCTAACCCGCAGAAGTACCGGATTGTTGACGGCACGTTCCCGGCTGAGAAGTTCGCGGTGGGGATGCGCAAAGGTGACACCCAACTGGCGGCAAAGATTAACGCCAGCCTGAAAGTATTGCAGAAGGACGGGACCATCGCGAAGTTGCAGCGCAAATGGTTCGGCGAAGCGACACAATAATTGGTGGTCAGATGCTTGGCGTTCGTCCTATTTTGTAGCGAAAGCTTGACGGTGATGCGGTGATTGCGTATGCTATTCCTTGTAACCGTTATTATTAATAGTAAGTAACCTTCACAAAGGGGTGCCGTAAGGCTGAGAAATACCCTTCGAACCTGTTTCGTTAGCACGAGCGTAGGGATTGTGAAATGAGGCAAACTGTCTCCTTTGTGGTGGGTGAGTGTATACACAACACAAGGGAGGCTTTTTTTATGGGACGACAACGGGTACGCATTATGGTGGAGGTCGCCGTGATGGCCGCGGTTGCCACTGCTTTGCATGTGATTCCGCACACTACAGGGGTTTCCGCGATTGAACTAGAGTGGGGCATTATTCCTATCGTGGTGTTGGCGCTACGGCGTGGTACAGGCGCGGCCATGATGGGTGGCTTGATTTGGGGTGTACTGGACATGATCCTGTTTGGGTTGGCGTCGGGCAGTGTGCTTAACCCGATTCAAGGAATTGTGGAATACCCCATTGCATTCACTTGCGCCGGCTTGGCGGGTATTAGTTACCGGGCATTCCAAAGTGGACAGCGAGGACGTCAGGTGGGAGCCATTATTACGGCGGCGTTTGTGGGTACCTTTGCCAAGTACTTCTGGCACTTTATTGCCGGCTGGATTTTCTGGGGGAGTTACGCACCAAAGGGACAGGCTGCATGGTTGTACTCGCTGATTATCAATGGCGGGTCAGCACTATTTACCACGGTGGCAGCGATTGTGGCGGTACTGTTGGTTTACCGGCTAGCTCCGCAGCTGCTACGGGAGCCGTAGTCTTAGGTACAATCAAAAAGCGTGTGGGCCAAAGCCCACAAGCTTTTTGATTGCGTCAATTAGTAACTGATTATTGGAACGCGGCCACGGCGGTAAACACCACGCCGAGAACCGTAATGAGAATCATGACCCAAACGAAAATCTGGGTGACGTGCTGGAAGGCAGATTTGTGTTCCTTTTCCGCCTTGACCTTGCTAACGTTGACCTTGCTCATGCGTACACCTCCGTGACTGAAACAATATCCTGAGTGCATTGTACATTGTTTTCCGCCATTCGGCAAATTCCGGCCTTAGTCGGATGTGCTGTGGTGGCGTGGTGGTTCTGGCCGGTGGGGGTGCTGCGAGGTACTGCGACTTGGTGGACCGCTGCGGTGGCTGTCCGTACTGGTGTGGTGGTTCCGGTTGAGCCGCTGGTCCCCGCGACCGGCTACGTGCCTCACGCCCGTGCCGGGCTACCGCGAATTGGCGTAGCCCGAGCAAAACCCGCTCGGTCTAACCAATTTGATTCTGTAAATCGTAACTGCCAGTAAGTGCTTGCGCACCCACTGGCAGTAACTCTAACAGAACTACGGGCATGCAGCCGTCGCGGGACCCAGCCGCTCAACCTCCACCACCACACCAGTACGACCAACGGTAGGTGTTGATCTTTATGTTTACGAAGGAGTTTACAGTCCCAATTGAAATAGTAGAACCGCCCCGCGCAAATCTGTAGTCATATTCACGTGATTACTGGAGCTTATTCCGGTACGAGTTCGGTCAGGTAATGTATTGGTATAGGACTAGGCTCAAGAGATTAGAGACCACGAAATATCGGGAACCCGCGGGTGGGCTTTGGGACGGAGGCGTCGTGTCCGGAGACGTGGTTGCTGTGACCCCGGAGCGCCGTAGGAACGTAGTGACGTACGGCGGCAAAGTTTATAGACCGAGTGGTTTCCTCGGGCTATAAACTTCGTGGGAGGCCGGAACGGCCGGAGCGTGCGGGTATAGCAATCACGGCGTAGGGCACGTAAGCCGCAGTCCCAAAGCCCACCTGCGGGTTCGCAACAACCCAACCTTCGCCCTAGCTGTGGTTACCGCGGAGCACCCCACGTAAGCCGTAGCTCCCCGGCCCAACCCACGCTGCCGGTGACCACTACTGCTGCAGGTACCAAACACCAACCCGTGAATTTTTGGTACAATCGGAGTAGAGGTGAATGACATGCATACTGTCGGTTTGGTTTTACCCCTGGTGTGGTTAGTGGTAACGCTAGCTCTGTGGGTGCTGGTGCGCCATCGTCGTCGTGGGTTGAAGCCGTTGCTACTCCTAATCCCGGTCGTGAACGGTGCGGGCATCATCTTGTTAACGTGGTCACACCCTGACTACCTGTTCGTGTGCGCCTTTGCGACTTGCTTGGTTGCACTCATTTGGGTGGGGGTGACCATCTACCGGGAATATGACTTATTATTCAAACGGTACTTTACCCAGCTCGCTGGTATTTTAGGGGTCCTGTCAACCGTTTGGTGGGTCGGCGCCATCATTTGGACCGCTTAATAACACGAACAAGGGTTCGATTTGGGCGAAATCACCACCTAATTGCCCAAAATAGGGGCGCAGTCCCCACCACTCCCCACATACCCGTTAAGGCCCGAAAGCCAATGCTTTCGGGCCTTTTGCTTGCCTTTTGTTTAAGGTCATCGTCAAATAAGTGGAAAGTGTGGAGAAAATAACACAAATTGTGGTGGGAAGTGGGGGATTGTGGTAATATTAGAATCATGAAGGGAGGTGCCGTCTATGTTCATGGGTGAGTTTCATCACAACTTGGATGCAAAGGGACGTTTAATTATCCCCGCAAAGTTCCGCGAACAACTGGGTGATGACTTTGTTTTGACCCGCGGGATGGACGGCTGCCTCTTTGGTTATCCCCAGTCGGAATGGGCCAAGCTGCAGGAAAAGCTACAAACCCTGCCGCTAACCCAGAAGAACGCCCGGACCTTTGTTCGTCTGCTGTACTCCGCAGCCACGGAGTGTGAGCTGGACAAGCAGGGCCGGATCAACGTTCCTAAACCGCTGATGACCCACGCAGCTTTGGATAAGGCCTGCGTACTGGTCGGGGTTGCCAACCGCATCGAAATTTGGAGCACCGAACGTTGGGAACAATTTGCAACGGACGCTGAGTCAGACTTCGATGAAATTTCTGAAAACTTAATGGACTTCGGGTTATAGCTTATGACGTATACACACGAGACAGTATTACTACATGCAGGGGTTGAAGCTCTTGCCATCAAGCCAGACGGAATATACGTTGACGCTACCTTGGGACGTGCCGGGCATACGCAGTTGATTCTGAGTCACCTGCAAGACGGCCAGCTCTACTCCTTTGATCAGGATGCCGAAGCCATTGCCGCGGTTGAACACCAATTACAGCCATTTCCAGCCAACCTACACCTGCTACATACGAACTTTCGTAACTTACAATCGGCACTGGCGGCGGAAGACGTACGTGGATTCGACGGCATTATCTACGACCTCGGCGTTTCCAGTCCACAATTTGATGAATCTACGCGCGGGTTTTCGTACCGGTTTGATGCACCCTTGGATATGCGGATGGATCAGAGTCAAACGTTGACTGCCCGCACCATCATTAATGAGTGGCCATTTGGTGAGTTGGTTCGCATCTTCAGCCGTTATGGGGAAGAAAAATTCGCCAAGCAGATTGCCCGGCAGATTGAGCAGGCTCGGGCACAGCACCCAGTTGAAACCACGTTTGAGTTGGTCGATCTGATTAAGGCCGGTATACCTGCCGCTGCTCGACGGACTGGTGGTCATCCGGCGAAAAAAGTCTTCCAGGCCGTTCGGATCGCCGTTAACGATGAACTCGGTGCCCTTGAGGAATCGCTGACGCAGGCGATTGCCACCGTCAATCCTGGTGGACGCATTGCCGTCATTACCTTCCAATCCTTAGAGGACCGGTTGGTCAAGACGATGTTTAAGGAACAAACTCAGGTGGCGGATGTGCCCCGTGGGTTACCGGTCATTCCGGATAGCGCCCAGCCAGACTTTAAGCTAGTATCACGCAAACCGATTTTACCTAGTAATGAAGAAATCACACACAACCACCGCGCACACAGCGCCAAGCTCCGGGTGCTGGAACGGTTAATGTAGGGGGTATCATTATGGACAATACAGCAAGAAAATTTGATGCGGCCGCACCACAGCTACGGCCGACGCCACAACCACAAACCCGGCCGTACCATCGGCGCGACCGAAGACGGTTGCACAACCCCAGCGGGTGCCGTTCAGCATGGTGGAACGCGTGCTCACCGCTTGCATTGGGCTGGCGACCGTGGGCATCGCATTATTAATACTTAGCACTCAGTTTGGGTTAGCGTCCACCACGCGTACATATCAAAACCTTCAAACGAAGATTACCAGCGCTTCCGACCGCGTGACCAATTACCAACAGTCGGTTGGGGAACTGACCGCTTCGAGCCGGCTAGCCGCCTTTGCCCAGCAGCACGGGCTGACGGTTAACGACGGTAATATCAAGCAGGTTACCAAATGAATAAGCAATCAAAACAACGGTTTTCAAAATCGCGCCTCCGGATGAACCGCCAAGTCTTTGGTGTCTTGATATTGGTGATTACACTGGTCGTCTTCTGCGTTTTTGTTTATCGTTTTTGTGTTATTTCCGGGGGGTATGTTGACGCACATAACCTCAAGAAGAGCCGGCTAACCCAAGAAACACGGACCTCGGTGCTGCAGGCCCAGCGGGGAAGCATTGTTGACGCGAATGGTAACACGATTGCGACAGCCAGCAAAACCTACTCGATTTATGCTGTTATTCGGCCGCTATACTCGGGTGACAAAGAAAAACTGGTGACCGATAAGGAACGCACAGCGACGGAATTGGCCAAGTACCTGCCGTTGGCGAAAGACAAGATTTTGGTCTACCTGAATCCAACCAGCAAGAAGACCAAGCAGGTGGAATTCGGTTCTGCTGGTAGTGGGTTGTCGCTGGCAATCAAACAGCAGATCAGCAAGTTGAAGCTGCCAGGTATTCACTTCACCAGCGAGTCCTCACGCCTGTATGAAGATGATATCTTTGCCTCACACGTTATCGGTCAGACTACGGTTAAGGGGACTGGCGATGACGCGACGATTGTGGGCACGATGGGACTGGAAAAGTATTTCAACAGCCTGCTGTCGGGTAAAAATGGGCACACGTCCAGCCAGGTGGATAACTACGGCTACCAGTTAAGTACCAGCAAGGCGCAAACCGTCGCGGCCAAAAACGGCGGTACCGTGTACACAACCATTAATAGCAACCTACAAAACTACTTGGAATCATTGATGAGCAATGTACAGACCGAGTACGACCCTAAAGAAATGACGGCCGTGCTCATGAATGCCAAAACGGGGGCGATCATCGCTGCGAGTCAGCGGCCGACGTTCTCACTACAAACCGGGGACGGAATTAGTGACATGTGGCGTGATGCGCTAGTACAAGACGCGTACGAACCGGGGTCCGTGATGAAAATCATGACCCTGTCCGCGGCAATTAACTCCGGTCACTACAACCCGAACGAATACTATCAATCCGGTAGCATTCAGGTGGGCGACACGACTTTGTACGACTGGAACCGCAGTGTTGGGGCACCATTCCTTTGTCAGAGGCCTTCACCCGTAGCAGTAACGTGGGGATGGTTAAACTGGAAGAGGACATGGGTAGCTCAACGTGGCATCACTACCTGAAGAAGTTTGGTTTTGGTAAGAAGACGGGCGTGACGCTACCGAGTGAAAATCCGGGTACGCTGTCGTTTAGCAACTCTACCACCCAAGCCACTACTGCGTATGGTCAAGGGGTGAACGTTACCGTGATGCAAATGTTACAGGCGATGTCGGCTGTGTCCAATAACGGGGTCATGCTGAAACCACGGATTATCAGTAAAACCGTGGCCGCTAACGGTACGGTGACAAAGTACGGCAAGCAGACCGAGGGCCGGATTATTAAGTCCAGCACCGCTAAAGACGTTCGTAAGGCCATGGTGCAAGTTGTGCAGTCCGATATTGGTACCGGTGGTGCTTATAAGATGGATGGCGTCGACGTCGGCGTTAAAACCGGTACCGCTCAAATCGCCGGGAACAATGGTTACCTGACTGGTGCTTCGAACTATATCTTCAGTGTTGCCGGTATGGTGCCGTCGAAGAATCCAAAGTACCTGTTGTACATCACCATGAAGCAGCCGCAAAACTACACGAAGTCGGCCGAAGAAATGATGGCCGAAATTTTCAAACCGCTGATTACACGCGCCCTGGCTTTGGACGCGGCCAGCATGATGCGGCGAATACGACCACCACTGAGGACACGACCAGCGCTAAGATGGTGGCAGTAACGAATAAGTCAACTTCTGCCGCCCAATCGGAGCTCACCAACGCTGGCTATAACGTTGCCACGGTGGGTACTGGGAGCAAAGTTGTGCAGCAATTGCCGGTGGCGGGACAGACCGCGCTGAACGGCAGCCGGGTGCTTTTACTCACCAACGGTGCAATGACCATGCCAGATGTCAGTGGTTGGTCTAAATCGGATGTGTTAAAATTGGCCCAGATTACCGGAAAGAAATTTAAGTTGAAGGGTTCCGGTTACGCAAGTGCACAGAGCATCAAGGCAGGTGCGTTAATCCCTGATACAGGCGGTACCATTACGTTTACCGCACAATAGAAAACGAGGTTTACCATGCAACTTGCACAGATGTTAATTCCTGCGGTGTCGGCATTTGCCATCACCGTGATCCTGCTCCCCCTGTTCATTGTTTATGCGGATGAATCATGAGGGGCAGACGATTCGCGACGAGGGCCCTAAATGGCACGCCAAAAAGAACGGTACCCCCACAATGGGGGGCGTCGTCTTCATTCTGGCGATTGTCGTGTCGGCAATCTGGGTGGCAGCCTGGACGCACCAACTAACCATGACGGTGTGGGTGGCCCTGTTTATCCTAGTATTGTACGGCGTTCTGGGATTTGTGGACGACTTTGTGAAGGTGGTTAATCACCGTAACCTTGGTCTTCGTGCCTGGCAAAAGTTGCTCGGACAGTTAGTGGGGGCGCCGTGTTCTTGGTGGTATTTCTCCACGAAGCTTCGCGCCGGTAATCACCGTGCCGTTCATTGGCCCCGTTAACAGTGTTTTACTCTACACTTTGTTCGCGGCATTCTGGATGGTGGGCTTCAGTAACGCGGTTAACTTGACTGACGGTTTGGACGGCCTGGTTGCGGGTCAAGGGACCGTTGCCTTTGGTACTTACGCATTCATTGCCGCTCACGATCACCGTACCGATGTCCTGATTATCTGCTTAGTGACGGTGGGGGCGCTCCTAGGGTTCTTGCTCTACAACCACAAACCAGCCAAAATTTTTTATGGGTGATGTGGGTAGTCTCGCGCTCGGGGGGATGCTGGCCGTGGTGGCGCTGATGCTGCACCGTGAGTGGTCGCTATTACTCATTGGGATTATCTTTGTCTGCGAAACCGCCAGCGTGATTCTCCAGGTTCTATCGTTCAAGTTGACGGGTAAGCGAATTTTCAAAATGTCCCCAATCCACCACCACTTTGAGATGAGCGGGTGGAGCGAGTGGCGCATCGATATTACCTTCTGGATCGTGGGCGCAGTTGCGAGTGGCCTATACTTGGCGTTCGCACTATAAGATTGGTTTAAGCAGTTAAATACACGCTCCGTCGCTGTGGCGGAGCATACATAATAGAAAGAAGTTTAGGGCACTATGAAGCAAATTACTGACTATCAGAATAAAAAGGTGATTGTTCTTGGTTTGGGCAAAAGTGGGGTGAACGCAGCACGGTTACTGAACAAGCTGGGCGCGTTAGTGACGGTCAACGACGCACAGGACTTTGATAACAACCCGGATGCACAGGAGTTATTGTCCGAGGGGGTCCGGGTCATTACCGGTGGTCACCCCGTGTCGTTGCTCGACGAAGACTTTAGTTTGATGGTCAAGAATCCTGGGATCCCGTACAGCAACGTGATGGTTCAACGGGCACAGGAACTGGGATTACCGATTATCACCGAACCAGAATTGGCCTTCCAGGTATCCGAGGCAGAGTGGGTTGGCATTACTGGGACGAACGGGAAGACTACCACCACCACTTTGATTGGGCTGATGCTCAATGAGGGTGGTGTTGAGGCACACGTCGGTGGGAACATCGGCATTCCATTGTCCCAGGTGGCACAAGAGGCCGGCCCGGGTAGCAAAATTGTGGCGGAGCTTTCCAGCTTCCAATTACTGGGAATTGATACACTCCGGCCACACGTGGCGGTACTGAACAATATTTACGAGGCACACCTCGATTACCACGGCTCGCGGGCTAACTACATCGCTGCTAAGATGCGGATTACGATGAACCAAACGGCTAATGACTACTTTGTCATTAATTGGGACAAAGAGGAGTGGCGGGACCTCGCGCAGAACGTGAAGGCCCAAGTGGTACCGTTCTCGCGCACCGGTGTTGCTGGTGCCCGGGCGTTGGTGGACGCGGACGGTTGGCTGTGCTTTGACGGTGAACGTGTTGTTGAGGCGGATACGATTAAAATTCCTGGCGCACACAACGTGGAGAATGCCCTCGCGGCGATGACCGTCGCTAAATTGTACGGTGTGGGCAACGCGGCGATTGCGCACGTACTGGCAACCTTTGGTGGGGTGAAGCACCGCATTCAGTTCCTCAAGGAGCTGAACGGTCGGCGGATCTATAATGACAGCAAAGCCACCAACGTTGAGGCTGCCAGTGTGGCGATTGAAGCATTTAAGGCACCCGAAGTCTTGATTGCCGGCGGGCTTGATCGTCACCTATCGATGGACGCGCTGATTCCCTTACTGAAGGAACACGTTCACGCACTGGTGACCTATGGTGAAACGGCCGCACAAATGGTGGAAGTGGCCCAAAAAGCCGGGATTGCAGATATCAAACGTGTTGATAACCTCGACCAGGCGGTACCGGCGGCTTATGCGCTGAGCAACCCCGGGGACGTATTATTATTGTCTCCCGCTGCGGCCAGTTGGGATCAATTCCATACCTTTGAAGAACGTGGTGATCGGTTCATTGCCGATGTTGATAAATTGCAATAGGACGATTGGTTAGCTAATTAAGGAGACGGACTTATGCGTATCATTGTTTCGGGTGGGGGCACCGGTGGACATATTTACCCGGCGCTAGCCCTAATTGACCGTTTGAAGGAACGCGATTTGCTGGATGACGTCCTTTACGTGGGAACACAGCGAGGACTGGAAAGTCGCATTGTGCCAGACCATGGCATCGCCTTCGATACCATCGAAATCGAGGGCTTCCGCCGCAAGCTGAACTGGGCGGGCCTGAAGTATAACGCGCACACGGTGCAGCTGTTCCTGAAGAGTGTGGGTGCTGCCAAGCAAATTCTACGCAAGTTTCGGCCGGACGTGGTTGTGGGTACCGGTGGCTACGTATCGGCGGCCACCCTGTACGCCGCGGCCCGTTTGCACATTCCGACGGTCATCCACGAATCCAACTCAGTGGCCGGGGTAACGAACAAGTTCTTGGGGCACTTCGTGGATAAGGTGGCAATTAGCTTTCCGGAGGTTGCGCGTGATTTTCCACGCGCAAAGGTGGTGATTACGGGTAACCCCCGTGCCCAACAGGTGGCCGGACTGGCGCCAAACGACCGGCTGGCCGACTTTGGACTGGATCCAAAAAAAACGCACCGTGCTGATTTTTGGGGGTTCGCGTGGTGCACCCATGCTCAACAAAGCCGTGTTGGCGGCCTTACCGACCTTTGCACGGAGTGACTACCAAGTCCTCTTTGCCACGGGTCGGACGCACTACAAGCGGGTGCGTGAAGACGCGGGTGACACTACCGGTAATATCAGTATTGTGCCCTACATCGACCGCATGGAGCGGGTGTTACCAGACGTGCAGTTGCTAGTGAGTCGCAGTGGGGCCACTACTTTGGCGGAAATTACGGCGCTCGGCTTGCCGTCAATCCTGATTCCTAGCCCGAACGTGACGCACAACCACCAGTTTCACAATGCCCAGGCATTAGCAGACGCTGGTGCGGCGGTCGTGGTTACCGAACCAGAGCTGGACAGCACATTCACTCAATCCATCGATACCCTGATGGGGGATGGCAACCGGCTGCAGGCAATGGCGCAGGCAGCAAAGGGTCAGGGTGTACCTGACGCCACGGACCGCTTAATTAAGACGATGCAGGATGTCATGAGGGGGTAGAACCGCATGGGACGCAAAGACGAACCCGCAACACCCGGGAGGGTAATTTTAAAAATCCGACGCCGCACCCACAGAAGGGTCGGCGGGGTGTTGCCGCGCCTTTGCCCCACCTCGAGGGGGTCCGGCAACACCGTCTCCGCCGGAACCTCGCAATCATCGTGCCACCGTTGGTATTGTTGACCATCGTTACGGGGTACCTGGCGTTACCAGTATCCAAGGTTAGCACGGTGCGTGTTCGTGGCAACACGAACGTTAGCGCCAGTACGGTGCAGCGGGCGAGTGGCTTGACCAATAGTAGCCTGATCCCCACTGTCTGGCTTAACGGCCAGCATGTCGGGCAAAGGGTGGTTAAACACGTCGCGCGCGTGGCGTCCGCCAAGGCGCAGGTGACTGGTGCTCGTGACGTCACGATTACCGTCACTGAACACGAAACGGTGGGCTATGTCCAACGCGGCGACAGTTACCACGCGCTACTCGACGATGGCACCATCATTCGCACTGGTACGTCCGCCCCCAAGTCGGGGGACCTCATCTTTAAGGGTTTTGGCAATGGCCTGCAACGGGTAGTGCGGGTGGTGGCTAAGTTTCCGACTAGTATTCGCCACGATATTTCCGAGGTGCAATCCGCTCGTGGTGGGGGCAATCCCTACCAGATTACTATCACCATGAGTGATGGAAATACCATCGTGGCCGATAGTCGCACCGTTGGCAAAAAAAATTAAGTATTACCCTACAATTATTAAACAGGTTAATAAAACAGGAACCGTTGATTTAGAGGTGGGGGCCTTCTTCACTCCCAAGAGTACTAAATAGCCGTTAATTACGTTAATCTGGCCTTTACGTGGTGCGCATTTGGGAAACAGTGTGGTACACTCAAAGAAGTAATAAAAACTATTAAATTGACGATTACGAATAACGAAAAAAATAAAGGAGGGTCCAGATTAATGGCTAATCAAGACATTTATGTCGGCCTGGATATCGGGACCACCTCAATTAAGGTCATTGCTGCTGAAGTTAATTCTGGACAAATGAGTGTGATTGGCATGGGTAACCAGCACTCAAGCGGCTTGTCCCGTGGGGTGATTGTGGATATTGACCAGGCTGCGGCTGCCATTCAGACTGCCGTACAGCAGGCCGCAGATAAGGCCAGCATCACCATTAACCAGGTGGTTGTGGGTGTGCCGGCCAGTCTGCTACAAATTGAACGCGTGACCGGTATGATTGCCGTGGGTGAAACGAGCAAGGAAATCACGGACGCCGATGTCCGTAACGTGGCCGCAACGGCCATGATGAGGAACTTGCCACCCGAACGGGAAGTTATCGCGGTGATTCCGAGTCAGTTCACGGTTGACGGCTTTGATGGTATTCAGGATCCACGTGGGATGATTGGTGTTCGGGTTGAAATGCGCGGCCTCCTGCTTACGGTACCGAAGACCGTGGTGCACAACATCAAGCGGGCGGTTAACAAAGCCGGCCTTGCTATTGAGCAGATGGTAGTCAATCCGTTGGCATTGGGTGAGTACATACTTTCCGATGGGGAACAGGACTTCGGAACGGTGGTCATTGATCTTGGTGGCGGCCAGTCGACGGCGGCGGTCATTCACGACCATAAGTTGAAGTTCACGTAGCTGACCGTGAGGGTGGCGAGAACATCACGAAGGATATTTCCATCGTGCTCAATACCGACTACACATCCGCGGAGAAACTCAAGCGCGACTTTGGTAATGCCGATTCATTCGCCGCCAGCGAGGATGAAACCTTCCCCGTAACGGTGTGGGGAAACCCAACCCGGCAATGATTTCAGAAAAGTACCTCTCGGAAATCATCGAAGCACGTGTGACCCAGATCCTCACGCGGCTCAACGAAGCGTTAAGTGACGCGCACGCATTGGACTTGCCCGGTGGCATTGTGATTACTGGGGGCACGGCGGCGATGCCGGGAATTACTAGCCTGGCAAAGGAGATTTTCCAACGCGAGGTTAAGTTGTACATGCCGTCCGAAGTGGGATTACGCCACCCGTCATTCAGTCAGGCGTTGGCTTTGATTAAGTCGGCGGCCGCCATGACGGATATTGACAAGTTGGCCAACAGCGCCGTGACTCAAGAAGAAATCACGGCCACTGGTGGTCGGAGCACCCAGAGTACGGAGCAGCCGCGTTTGGCGCGGCAACCGTCTGCGGACCAGCAGCGTCCGGCGCGTAAAGCTAAGGCCGACACCGCGTCTGAGCAGCAGGACGAGCCGGAACCCAAGGAAACGGGCAAGAAGATTCGTCATTTCTTCAGCTCATTCTTTGAATAAACAGACAAATTAAACCCCTAGTAGGAGGAACGAAGATGGAATTCGCAGCAGATGAACAAATGAGTGCGAACGGCGCCGTGATCAAAGTCATTGGTGTCGGTGGGGCCGGCGGTAATGCCGTTAACCGTATGATTAAGGAAGACGTGAAGGGTGTGCAGTTTATCGCCGCCAACACGGATTTGCAGGCACTAGGCGCGTCCGACGCTGAAACGAAGATCCAATTAGGACCCAAGTTGACGCGTGGGTTAGGTGCCGGGGCGGCTCCCGAAATTGGTCAGAAGGCCGCTGAAGAGAGTGAAGAAGCCATTGCTGAAGCACTGCAAGGGGCCGACATGATTTTTATCACCTGTGGTATGGGTGGTGGCTCTGGTACTGGTGCCGCACCGGTAGTCGCCAAGATTGCGCAGGAACAAGGCGCATTGACTGTTGGTGTTGTGACAAAGCCGTTTACCTTTGAGGGCCCGAAGCGTGCGAACAACGCGACTGACGGCATCAAGGAGTTGAAGCAGCACGTTGACACCTTGGTGATTATTGCTAATGACCGCCTGCTAGAGATTGTGGACAAGAAGACACCAATGTTGGAGGCCTTCCAGACTGCCGACAACGTTCTGCGTCAGGGTGTGCAGGGTATTTCCGACTTGATTACGAGCCCTGGTTACGTCAACCTGGACTTTGCCGACGTGAAGACGGTCATGGCCAAGCAGGGTAGTGCCCTGATGGGTGTTGGTTCCGCAACCGGCGAAAACCGGACTGAGGAAGCCACCAAGAAGGCCATTTCCTCGCCACTACTCGAAGTCGGTATCGATGGTGCCAAGCAGGTACTATTGAACATTACCGGTGGTCCGGATCTGTCCCTGTTCGAGGCACAGGCTGCTTCCCAGATTGTGACGGATGCCGCTACCAGCGACGTCAACATCATCTTTGGTACTTCGATCAACGAGGACTTGGGCGACGAAGTACTAGTGACGGTGATTGCGACCGGGTTGGACGACTTGGACAACGCGCCTACACCGCGTCGTGGTTCTGTTCGTCAGAGTATCAACCAGGCGGAGAAGAACGACCAGCCAGCTGACAATCAGCAGGCCAAGCAGGACGATCCGTTCGGCGACTGGGACTTACGGCGCGAGCCTCAAAGTGCGGCCGCTGACGACCAGCACGCCAGCTTTGACAACGTGCAGAAGACCGAGTTCGACGTGTTCGAATCCCAGCCGAACGTCAAGGATAACGATGATAGTGATGACCAACCGCCGTTCTTTAAGCGGCGGCGGATGGATAACTAGTACGCCAAGCAAGTGAGGAGTTGACAATTATGGCAATGGACAAACTTGGGAGTATGTTTGGGAAATTTTTCGAAATGGACGACGATGCTGAAGAGCAAGATTACGCCGATGACGAAATGATGCAGAGTGCCGTGGGGGCGAGCACGACTGCAGATTCAGTACGACCACAAAAGCAGGCGCAGCCACAGAACAGGCCCAACACGACCCGGACTAGCAATGTTTTGCCGATTAGTGGGGCGCAGAAGGGCAATTCAAAGATTGAATTGTACGAGCCGCGCGTGTACTCCGACGCCAAGGAAGTGGGTCGTAACCTGTTAGCGGATACGGCCGTCCTGGTTAACTTTTCGCGCATGGAGCCCGGTGACGCCAAGCGTATCGTTGACTTCCTGACTGGGTTAGTATTCGCTATTAACGGCGAAATTAAGCGGGTGGGCAACATGATTTTTCTAGTGACCCCGGCTAATTTTGAAGTTAGTGGTAGCCTGGCCGAGAAGATCCACGACGATTTGGACCTTGAGTAAACATAGGTGAACACTGATGACGACTGGTATTTATCAACATTTTCGTCCGGAAGAGCGTATCCTAGTTGACCAGCTCCGCGATTACATCGCCACGGCGCAAGTGGAATACCGGCCCGTAGTTACCCCCTTTGCCAATCCGCGTACTCGTGCCATTGCCCGTATCTTACTGGGTGATGACGACAGTATTGGGATGTGGACTGACGGGGGCTTCGACGACGCTGAATGGCAGCGCGTCGTGTTCGCACCGGATTATTTTACGCCGGAGCCGGCTGATTATCAGGTGCAACTGATGGGGATTAAGTACCCCACCAAGTTTGCTGAGCTGCATCACAGCACGATTTTGGGCACCCTGGTCCACCAGGGCATCGAGCGTGAGGTCTTTGGCGATATTGAGACCGATGGTACGCGGTGCAGGTGGCCGTGGATGCTAGTATGACGGACTTCTTCGTGGACAACGTGGATCATATCGGCAAAGTAGCGGTGCGGCTCGTGCCCCTAACGCGTGATGAGCGGGTGCACGGACTCAGTGACTGGGAGGACGAAGTCGCTTTGCTGCCTGGTCTGCGCGTGGACGCATTGGTCAGTCACGTCTATCACGTATCACGGCAGCGGGCTAAGGAGCTGGTGGAACACGGCGACGTGACCTTGAACTGGCAGGCTACGTTACGTCCAGACGCGGAGGTGGCACCGAACGACATGGTGTCCGTCCGCGGCTTTGGGCGGATTGCTGTCGACGCCGTTACCGGCCAAACAGCTAAGGGGAAGTTACGCGTGGAGACGCGCGTGATTCGTAAGCGTCGGGACCACTGATTGACCGGTGGCGCCGGTGACTATTAGGAGGAATGAGCATGTTGAGCCCAATTGATATTCATGACAAGCAGTTTAACGTTAAAATGCGGGGGTACGATCAGGACGAGGTGAACGATTTTCTCGACCAGATCATCCAGGATTTTAGTGACCTGATTAAGCGGAACGAGTCGTTGAGTGCAGACTTGAAGGCCGCCCAGGCCCAGGTGGACGAATTTCAGGGAATGAAGGAAGCCCTGAATAAGTCGCTGATTCTTGCCCAGGACGCTGCGGATAACGTTAAGCAAAACGCTCAGTCCGATGCGGATGCCATCATTGCTCGCGCACAGAAGCACGCTGACCAGCTGGCTAACGATGCGAAGGCGCACCATGACCAAGTGGTGGGTCGCGCAGCTGATGATGCCCGGCGTTACAAGATTGAGGCTGACGATGCCAAGCGCAACGTGCAGGAGTTCCGGCAGCACATGAAGATGCTCTTGGAAGCCGAATTGGAAGCTATTGGTGGCGCGGAGTGGAACCAAACGGTGGGTGCACCCATTGACCAGCCGGTACCAGCTAGTGCTGAAAATAAACTTGACAACGAGGGTCCAGCTCCGGTAGAATCGTCGTCGAACGGGTCGGACAATGGCGTCACTGAGATTGTCTTTCCTGACGAACCAATTAAGTAATTTAACCATTGACGGACACGCGTCGATGGGATGACGCGCAACAGCGACCCGGTGTAATGGTGTGAGACCGGGAGTGACGTATCCCACCGGTATCACGTCCTGAGGTCCTACCGAGCCAACGGTAGGCGGGGAGTTGCACGATATCGCAACGGTGAGGGTGGTTGCCTACTGCGGTAGGTGGCGACCGAACTTAGGTGGTACCACGAATATCTCGTCCTAACTATAGGACGAGATTTTTTTTATGCTAATAAGGGGGCACAACATGAAAGTCAAAGACACTTTGAACTTGGGCAAAACTGCATTTCCAATGCGGGGTAACTTGCCTAACCGCGAACCAGATTTCCAGAAGGACTGGGAGGAAAATCACGTCTACCAGCAACGCCAGAAATTGAACCAGGGCCGGCCGGCGTTTGTATTGCACGATGGACCTCCATTTGCGAACGGTGACATCCACATGGGTCACGCCCTGAACAAGATCAGTAAGGACATCATCAGTCGTTACCACGCCATGGCGGGTTACTACTCACCATACGTTCCGGGCTGGGATACACATGGGCTGCCCATTGAACAGCAGTTGGCAAAGCAGGGCATCAAACGCAAAGAGATGGCCATGGCCGACTACCGCGAATTGTGCCGTCAGTTTGCCATGAAGGAAATCGACCGCCAACGCACCGAGTTCAAACGGCTGGGTGTCGCTGGTGATTGGGACCACCCGTACATCACGCTGCTGCCTGAATTTGAGGCCGCTGAGGTCCGCGTCTTTGGTGAGATGGCCGAGAAGGGCTACATCTACCATGGTTTGAAGCCAGTTTACTGGTCATGGTCGTCCGAATCGACTTTGGCTGAGGCCGAAGTGGAATACAAGGACGTGAAGTCACCATCCATCTACGTGGCGTTCCAGGTCAAAGACGGCAAGGGCATCCTTGATGACGATACTGCCCTGATTATTTGGACCACCACGCCGTGGACCATTCCGGCGAACCGTGGGATTGCGGTTAACCCGAAGTTTGAATACTCGCAGGTGGCGGTTGACGGCAAGAAGTACGTCGTGGCCTCCGAAATGTTGAACCGCGTGGCGGAAGACCTCGGCTGGGATGCACCAGAAGTGCTCAAGACGTTCAAGGGTGTGGACATGGACAACATGGTTGCCCGTCACCCGCTGTACGACCGTGACAGCTTGGTCATGAACGCCAACCACGTTACGTTGGATGCAGGTACCGGACTGGTGCACACTGCTCCTGGGCATGGTGAAGATGACTACAACGTGGGTGTACGGTACGGCTTGCCCGTTGAGTCCGTGGTTGACGCTAAGGGTTACATGAACGAAAACGCTCCGGGCTTTGAGGGCGTGTTCTACGACGACGCCAACAAGATGGTCACCGAGCAGCTCACAGCCAAAGGTGCACTGTTGAAGCTGGACTTCTTCACTCACAGTTACCCTCACGATTGGCGGACGAAGAAACCCGTTATCTACCGCGCAACGACGCAGTGGTTTGCGTCGGTGGCCTCATTCCGCGACCAAATTTTGGACCAGATTGAGAAGGTTAACTTCACTCCAAGTTGGGGGAAGACCCGTCTCTACAACATGATTCGGGACCGTGGCGACTGGGTTATCTCGCGTCAGCGGGCCTGGGGTGTACCTTTGCCAATCTTCTACGCTGAGGATGGCACACCGATTCTGGAGAAGGAAACCATCGACCACGTGGCCGATTTGTTCGGTCAGTACGGCTCCAACGTGTGGTTTGAACGGGAAGCGAAGGACTTGCTGCCAGAAGGTTATACTCACCCAGGCAGCCCTAACGGCGAATTCACTAAGGAAACCGACATCATGGATGTGTGGTTTGACTCCGGTTCGTCATGGGCGGGCTGCCTCAAGGGCCGTGATGACCTCGCTTACCCGGCTAGCCTGTACTTGGAGGGCTCTGACCAATACCGTGGCTGGTTCAACAGTAGTCTGATTACGAGTGTGGCCGTTAACGGCGTAGCGCCATACAAGGGTATCTTGTCGCAAGGCTTCACGCTGGACAGTAAGGGCCAAAAGATGAGCAAGTCACTCGGCAACGTTATTGCCCCCGAAAAGGTGGAGAAGCAGTACGGTGCTGAAATCATCCGTCTGTGGGTTGCTAGTGTTGACTCGAGTTCTGACGTCCGCGTCTCCATGGACAACTTTGCTCAGACGAGTGAAGCGTACCGGAAGATTCGTAACACCATGCGTTTCATGCTGGCCAACACGACGGACTTCGATGCGGCTAAGGATACGGTGGCCTGGGATAATCTGGGTGACGTCGACCGCTACATGCTAGTTCGCTTGAACCAGGTGGTCCGTGACGCGCACGCTGACTACGTGAAGTACGACTTCAGTAGCGTTGAGAAGGTCATTTCTGCCTACCTCGTAAACGACTTGTCCGCCTTCTACCTCGACTTTGCCAAAGACGTGGTTTACATTGAGGCGGCTGATAGTCTGAAGCGGCGGCGGATGCAGACCGTGATGTACCAGGCGCTGGTGGCATTGACCCAGATGCTGACGCCAATCCTGCCACACACGATGGAAGAAATTTGGCCGTTCTTGAACCGGCAGGAAGATTACGCCTTCCTGTCCGACATGCCAGAGGCGCGTACCATTGATGGTGAGGATGATATTCTCAACCGCTGGCACGCCTTCATGGACTTCCGCAGTGACGTTGCAAAGGCGTTAGAGGAAGCGCGTGACGCCAAGCTGATTGGTAAGTCGATGGAAGCTAAGGTGACGGTTTACCCAACGCAGCAGCTGGCCGACTTGTTGGCTAGCCTGGGTGACAGCGACGTGATGCAGATGCTGATCGTGTCTGGTTTCAGCCAGGCTGCGGTGGGCACTGCCGCACCAGCGGAGGCCCTGACGTTCAAAGACGGTGCGGTCTTGGTAGAGCATGCCGATGGCGATGTTTGTGAACGTTGCCGGATGACCCGGACCGACGTCGGTACCGACGATGCGTTCCCAACCCTGTGTGCCCGTTGTGCCGCTATCGTTCGTGATAACTTCCCGGAGGCCGTGGCTGAGGGACTGGAATCTAAGCAAAGTAAATAGTTTCGTCTTAGTAAGGAGTCAGCATGGTGCTGGCTCCTTTTTGGGTGGTGGTGGGCGGCAGCGTCGGTCGGACCGGTGAGCTGCGGCTTACGTGGGGCACTCCATGGTAATCCACTGCTAGGGCGAAGGGGGAGTAGCTATGAACGCGCGGGTGACCTTTGGGACTGCGGCTTACGTACTACGCCGTGATTGCTGCAATAGTGGGTGGGCGGCAGCGTCGGTCGGACCGGTGAGCTGCGGCTTACGTGGGGTACTCCATGGTAATCCACTGCTAGGGCGAAGCTCCAACCGCCAAATGCGGGCGTGTTTCCGCCGCGATTCCAAGCCCGTCCGGAACCCCACCGGCCGGTCTTGGAATTCGTCGCGTTCTAACGGCTAAAGCCGTAAGAACGTTACACCCCGGCAGTGGTTACCATTCCGACCCCACACGCCTCCGCTCACCGGTCCGACCGACGCGGCCGCCTGCTACTAGTGCCCGCACACGAGGACTCCGTGCCAAAGGCCACCCGCGGGTTCCCGATAGTTCGTGGTCTCTAATCTCATGAGCCTAATCCTATACCAATACGTTACCTGACCGAACGCGTACCGGAATATACTCCAGTAATCACGCGAATGTGCACTACAGATTCGTCTAGGGCCGTTCTACTATTTCAATTAGGGCTGTAAACTCCTTCGTAAACATAAGGATCAACATCTACCGTTGGTCGTACTGGTGTGGTGGTGGAGGTTGAGCGGCTGGTCCCCGCGACGGCTGTATACCCGTAGTTCTGTCGGAGTTACTGCCAGTTGGAGCGCAGCGACTACTGGCAGTTACGACTTACAGAATCAAATTGGCTAGACCGAGCGGGTTTTGCTCGGGCTACGGCAATTCGCGGTAGCCCGGTACGGGCGTGAGCGTGAGGTTCACAGCGCCGGTCGCGGGGACCAGCCGCTCAACCGGAGCCACCGCGCCAGTACAACCAGCCACTAGCAGCGGTCACCAAGTAGTAGCACCCCACAGCACCCCCGCCGGCCAGAACCGCCACCGGGTGGTACAATAAAGCGACAGAAAGATATGACACTGGAAGAGAGGCAGCCTATGCAGTTTATCATCGCGCCGGCCAAGCAGATGCGCACGGATACGGATAGTTTCGACACATTGGGGTGGCCCCAGTACATCGACGAAGCCGCTACTTTGCTAACGCAGTTGCGGTCGCTAACGTACGCGCAGGCGAAGAAGCTGTGGGTAGCCAGCGATAAGGTCGCCCGCCCCAACTATGACTGGCTCCAGCACGTGAATCTGCGTGAACACGTTACACCAGCCGTAATGGCTTACGTTGGTATTCAGTACCAAAATATGGCGCCCGATCTGCTGGACCACGCTGGTCTGGCGTACTTACAGAAACATTTGCGGATCTTGTCTGGCTTCTATGGCGTGCTGCGTCCCTTTGATGCTATCGTGCCGTACCGTCTCGAAATGGGTAGTCGCATGCAGGTAGGTACGGACCGGAACTTGTACGCATTCTGGGGGCGCAAAGTTTATGGCGCACTCGACTGGCAATGCCCCGTTATTAATTTGGCCTCGCAGGAATACGTGCGCGCGGTTACCCCATACCTAGAGGGTCCTGACCAATTAATTGACGTTGTTTTTGGTCACCTAGTTGATGGGCACGTAAAAACGCGCGCCACCTATGCAAAGATGGCGCGCGGATCCATGATTCGTTTTGCTGCGGAACGTAATGTGGGTACAGTTGCTGAGTTGACGGAGTTTGACGATCCGCACTACGCCTTTGCACCCGATTATTCTACGGATCGCCGGCTCGTGTTCTTGCGCCGGGACTAATCACTTTTCCAGATAGAGGCGCACAAAATCCTGAATATCGTGAGCAGACAGCCGCAGTTCTTGCCGAGCATATTTCTGCCAGCCACCCAACTCATCATTAACAAACTGTGCTACGGAGTCAAAGGTGGTACCGCTCGCCGTCTCCGCGTTCATCTCGTTGACCACAGCGGACCCGCCGTGGAGTAGCCGCTCGTTAACGCTCGCACTACTCATACCCTCAGGATTAGCGAGCACCAAGTTGGTGAGTTGGTAGTCAGCACGCATCACGCGCTCTGGCACCCCCAATATGCCCTCAATCATCATCGCGCCAATCCCGGTACGGTCCTTGCCCGCTGCACAGTGGAAAACCAGGCGTGGTCCGGCGCCGTGTTAGCCAACATGAGCGCGAACATCTGCCGGTAGGCGGCCAAAGCGTGATGGTCAACCAACATTTCTAGGTAGGCATCCGCGAGGTCCCAGTTGCGGTGTTGCGGGTGGGGCCGCCGCCGAATTTTATCCCAGAAGCTGGGTTGGCCAGATAGCGGGTAGACTGAAAGGTGATGGTAGTCCGTGCCGGGCAACAACTTATCGGGGGACATGGCTACCTCCGTGTCGCTCCGTAAATCGACCACCGTGTTTACGCCATAGTCCGCCAAGGCTTGCTCACCATCGGCATCGAGGTAGCTCAATGTGCCTGACCGGAGAATTTTGTGCCACGCTAACGTCCGGCCCGAACTGGTGGGATACCCACCGAGTTCGCGTAGATTGATGGCGTTAGGAATTGATAGTACTCGCTCATTAGTCATCGGGTGCACCTTCTTTGCAGTAGTTACAATGAGTTAGCAGACAAAGACGCTCACGCTACCCAGGGCGACGTGAGCGTCTTTGTGTAGGCGTGCCTACATGTGCATGCCCATCTTCTTGTATGACTCCATGCCGCCCAGCCACAGGTCATCCATGGAAACGCCACGTTCTTCAGCAAAAGCCTTCATCAACGTGTGGTGATCCATCAGGTGGTACTGAACGTCGGGGTGCTTGGGGTCGACCACTTTGATCTGCGCCATCATCCCACCGTCCTCGTGCTCAATAATGTGGCAGTGGTACATGAAGACGCCGGGCACGTTAAACAGTACCTTGATCCGCACGTGTTCGTGTGGGTTAATGCTGACGGTATCCTTCAGGCCAGTTTCGTTGGGGTACGGTGCATGCCCGTTGCGGCTAATAACCTGGAAGGCCGTCCCGTGCATATGGTAGGGGTGGATCATCCCGCCTACCATGGTGTTGGTGCTGGTAATATCCCAAATTTGGGCCTGGCCCATCGGCATTTCGTAATCGATACGTTGCATATCGAACTTTTTGCCGTCAATCATGACTTCTTCATCCATACCGGAGAGGACCACGTTCTTGACCGGCAATTCCGGGTCAACTTTGTATTCAGGCACGTCGAATAGGTGTTCCGGAATGGTGGTAGTGTCGGGGGCAAAGTCGCGAATGCGGAACGTCACAATTGGGACGTCATCCGAGTAGAGCGTCACCTCGTCGCCCGGCTGGTACTGACCAAAGTCGACCACGATTTCCTGCCGTTCCGCACAGGTAATCATGAGGTGCGTGAACGGTACCGGGGTCGGCAGTAGCTATTATCGCCCGCAATTTGGGTGAACTGCAGGTCGTCACTAAAGTGCAACCGCCACTCCCGACGGTTGGAACCGTTCAGGATGCGGAGACGCACCTTCTGCGTGGTCACGTCAAAGTAGGGGTTGATGGTGCCATTAATCATTGCCGTTGGCCCCTGGACGCCATCGGGATCGTAGTCGGCGCGGTAGTCCCACTGGTTGTCCTCGTGAAAACGCCGGTCCTGAAGAATCAACGGAATGTCGTCAACACCATAGTTACGTGGTAGCGGCAAAGATTCCTCGTGTTCGTCCTGCACGATGGCCATCGCCGCGAGACCGTGCCAAACTTGCTCGGCCGTGGATGGACAAGGGTGCGCGTGGAGCCAGTCCGTTGATGCGGGCTGGTTGATTGTGAACGTGACGTCACGACTTTCACCAGGGTAAACCGGAGCATGGCACCCGCCGTCTTCAATTGGCCCGGGAATATCCAGCCCGTGCCAGTGGAACGTGGTCACTTCGGGTAGGTGGTTCACTAGGTGTAGGTGAATGGTTTGACCATCCCGGTAAACAAAGGTCTGGCCCAACAGTGGGGCGTTGTAGCCCCACGTTTTGGTCTTGGCTCCAGGTAATAGCTGGACTTCACCGGTTTGAGCGGTGATTGTATAGTAAACATCTTTGCCGTCAACGCGATCGGGTGTGGCAATGGCGGGAATGGCTAGTGGTTGCGGTGGCGTGGAGGGTTTTTCCAGCGGTATGTAACCACCATCATGGGTATTGTAGGCTGCTTCATCAAACAAATAATCGGTAATTACTGGTTGTGTCATTACGAGAACCTCCCTTTGATTTGCACCCTGATGATAACATAGTTCGGCAATTTATTCAGCGGCAAAATGCCCGTTTATGGGCAATGAATGCGCTTTGTTGGGTATAAATATTATGCCCAAAGTGGTCACTAAGATGTGCCGCCAGCATGTTGATTGTGTGGGCGGCTGTACCGGTAAGGCTAACCCGTTTTAATTGCCTGCATAACTTTGCCTTAAAGATTGGGCGGGAGATTTTGGCAAAGGCTCCACAAACGTGTATTATTATTACCAGTTATAGGAACAGGAGGACCACCAATGGAGCCACAAACGCGTAAGGAAGCTCGGGAAGCTCGTGAGCAAGCCGCTGAGGCTGCTCGCGAACGGGACCGCCAGCGCGTCGCCGTTGAACGCGATTATGCGCGGGAGCAGGAAGCAAGTCGCGCTGAAGCCAAGGGCAAGCAGCGGATTGACCAGGAAGCGTACCACAAGGTCTCCGCACTGAAGGCCAAATTGAACTGGGCCATTGGGATTGTGGTGGTGATGCTCATCATCGTGGCGTTGGTGCTGTTTTTCGTTTAGTTAGGGTAGTAATATCGTCGTCAAGGAGGACGTCTCGTAATGAAAATTGGTGTTATCTGTGCAATGGAAGAAGAAATCCGTGAACTGTTGGCGGTACTCGAAGACCAACAGGAAGAAGTGGTCGCCAGTCAACACTACTTCCACGGTCATATTAGTGGCCAAGAAGTCACCCTGGTGGAATCCGGGATTGGCAAAGTGCAGGCCGGCATGGTTGCGGCCGTACTATTGGACCACTACCAGCCGGATGTACTGATTAACACTGGTAGCGCAGGTGGTATTGGTACTGGACTAAAAGTGGGCGACGTGGTGGTCAGCACGGGTGTGGCTTATCACGACGTTGACTCCACGGCGTTCGGTTATAAACCGGGTCAATTGCCACAACAACCGCAGATTTTCACTGCCGACGCCGACTTTGTGGCTAAAATTGCTGCGGCAGCCGAAGCAACGGATCTGACTACGCACACTGGACTCATCGTTTCTGGTGACCAGTTTATTAGTAGTACACCAGCAATCGAACGGATTAAGGGTATTTTTCCACAAGCTTTGGCTAGTGAAATGGAAGGGGCTGCTATCGGCCAGGTAGCGAGCCAGTTCCACACGCCATTTGTGGTCATCCGCGCGATGAGCGACGTGGGCGACGAAAATGCCAGCGTCAGTTTCGACGAATTCATTGTCGAAGCGGGCAAGCGTAGTGCGTCCATGCTGTTGGCGTTCCTTGCGGCGCTTTAATGTAGATTATTAACTAGATTTACTGCTGGCCACGGACCCAAATTGGGTTGGTGGCTTTTATTAGCTATGGCGGGGGAGCCCGCCAGGAAAAGGGGCACAGAAATGAAGCACGTATACTTGGACAATGCGGCCACCACACCAATGCATCCGGACGTGGTGGCGGCCATGACGGAACAAATGAACGCAGATTTTGGGAACGCCAGCTCGACCCACTACTATGGGCGGCAGGCGCACTCCGCGCTGGACAAAGCTCGCCAGACGGTGGCCGATGCGCTGCACACGGATGCCGCTAACGTGGTGTTTACGGGTGGGGCGACCGAGAGTAACAATACTGCCATTATCAGGACGGCGTACGCACGGCGCGATCAGGGAATGCACATTATCACGAGTGCAATTGAGCACTTGTCGGTATTGAACCCGTTGCGGCGGTTGGAAAGTGAGGGCTTTCGGGTCACGTACTTGCCGGTCGATGAAAATGGTGAAATTAGCGTGAGCGACTTTGATGCGGCCCTTGATGACGAGACCACGTTGGTAACCCTGATGTGGGGTAACAACGAGGTTGGCAGCCGGATGCCGATTGACAAAGTGGGGGCGCGCTTGCGCAACCATCAGGCGTGGTTCCACGTGGACGCGACACAGGCGTTCGGGTTGGAGGACATCAATCCGGCCGCGCTGGGGATCAACATGCTGTCGGCGTCGGCCCACAAGCTGAATGGTCCGAAGGGTGTGGGCTTGTTGTACCGGGATGACCAGGTGCACATTCAGCCGTTTTTGTTGGGCGGTGAGCAGGAGACTAAGCGTCGCGCTGGTACGGAAAATATTCCGGGCATTGTCGGCTTTGCGGCCGCGGTGCAGCGACTGGATAAGCACGCTAAGGCGGAGCTAGAGGACCGGTACGTGGGCTTTACGCGGCAAATTACTTCCGCGTTGACGGATGCAGGGGTAGAGTTCCACGTGAACGGTAACCTTGAACATGAGCGGTTGCCACACGTGCTGAATTTGTGGCTGCCGGGAGTGTCCACGTACGCGCTGCAGACCAACCTAGATTTGGCCGGCTTTGCGGTTTCGGGTGGCTCGGCATGTACGGCGGGCAGTCTGGAGCCGTCACACGTCCTGACGGCGATGTTCGGTGAGGATTCGCCGCGCATCGCGGAGTCTATTCGCATATCGTACGGCACGGTGACGACGGCGGAGGACATCGACGCGTTTGCGGCCGCCCTCATTAAAGCCGTCCAACGCCTACGTGCCCGGGCAGCGGCGAAGTAGCGGGTGGCGGCAGCGTAGGTTGGACCGGTGAACTGCGGCTTACGTGCCCTACGCCGTAGGTTGCTACGCTAGTGGAGGCCGCAGCGTTGATCGGACCGGTGAGCTGCGGCTTACGTGGGGCACTCCATGGTAACCACTACTAGGGCGAAGGCTCCAACCCGCCAAGTGCGGGCGTGTTTCCGCCGCGATTTCAAGCCTGCCCGGAAAACCACCGGTCAGTCTTGGAATTCGTCGCGTTCTAACGGCTAAAGCCGTAGAGCTCTCGGACTGCTGCGCCATTCCTGCGAGAAGCACGCAGTAAGCGCTAAAGCACAAACTGCGTGCGTTCCCCGGCAGTGGTTACCATTCCGACCCCACACGCCTACGCTCACCGGTCCGACCGACGCGGCCTCACGCCACTGTGGCAATCACGCCTCCGGACACATCACCTCCGTGCCCAAGGCCATCCGCAGGTTCCCACTAATTATTTGATGGTTACGGCCACAACCATTAGGTCTGTTGGTTCATATATTACCCGTGATAACTGACCATCCTCGAATTGACGGGTGCCGGCAAAGTGGTGGTGGGGTGGAGGCGACTGAACCCGGAGTTATGACCGCTACCGGGGTGTAACGCAGTAGGAGCCGGAGGCGACGTACTGCGCGACGAACTTTGAGACTGACTGCCCGAACTTGGCAGGCAGGCTCAAAGTCGCACCGGAAACTCGCGTACTTTGCGAGTTGGAGGTTTCGCCCCAGAAGCGGTCATGACGGAGTGGTTCACAAAGCTGCAACCTCACCACTGCTTTGTCAGCACACCACCCTCAAATCAGATTCACCCGCAACCAGTCGGTGGCGTGTGCTAAAATAATGGTATAAACAATGACGAATGGAGTGGTGGTTATGGCTTTGGCAACGACAGCACAGGTGGCAGGGGACACGCGGCAGTTTCGGTTGAGCCCCAACGTCAAGCGTTACACGTTGATGGATACTGGGTTTAAAAAGACCAACAAGGGTGGTTTTGAACTGGAGCGTTCCCTCGACTTGAACAGCCCGTTCACCAGCAACACTAAACTGAAGGTTCTGGTGAACGCCGACCTCGATAAATTGTCGATGGCTGTCACCACTGCTAACGGTCTGCGCGCCGTGGACATCTTCAAGTCCGATAAGACTGCCGGTAACGTTGAGCAGTTCAACTACGTGCTGAATGATTTGCTCCAGCGTCAAGTATTGGAGCAGGTCACCGACTAAACGCAATGAGCGTTCATAAGACGTAAAATAATAGCCGCACTGGCTAAGTATCGTTCACGGAAACCCATTCCGTGTTGATAACTAGCCAGTGCGGCTATTATTTTGTTTCCTTGCCAAGCGCACAACTAATCAGAATGCTAAACCGACCAGATAGTGAATGGTAATGGTAATCAAACCAATGATAATGTTACGAATAATGGCGCGCCGGGCGAAACCGTGGCCGAGTTCGGCGGAAAAGTAGCCCGTCAGGCCGACCGCAATGACGGTGGCGATAATGGTGGCCGGCCACTGCCAGAAACCATTGATAAAGGTGAGGGCGAGTAACGGCAATAGTCCGCCAAGTGCTGCACACACCATCGAAGCAAAGGCCGCTGCCCACGGGTTCATGAGTTCGCTTGGATCCAGACTGTACTTAGCACTTACAATTGCGGGGAGCGGGTCGTTCGCCATAAATTCATCCGCAATTTCTGCGGCCGTTGCCGGCGTGACGCCGCGGTCCGTGTAACTAGTCACAATCACCGCCCGTGCCGCTGCGGGATCTCGCCGCAACGCGCGCGATTCCTTCCGCACCGCCGACGCTTCGGTGTCTCGTTGTGCACTCACACTTGCATACTCACCGCCTGCCATCGAGAAGGCTACAGCAATGAGGTCGGCCAACGCGGCGATGAAGAGGGCAAAGGAGTCGGTAGTCGCGGCCCCAACGGAAAACAGTACGCCGACAACGGTCAAAATTCCGTCGTTCGCACCCAACACACCAGCCCGGAGTGTGTTGGCCCGCGTCGCCAGCGAGGCATCCTTGTTCACTTTGATTTTTTTCATTTCGCGGACCTCCTAACGTGCAAAGATGTGGCCGACCATTGTAGTGATAGCCATGGTGATTAAGCCAGCAACCACGTTACGGACGGTGGCCTTCAGCACGTTGGCATTACCCAACTTGGCGGCAATGGCACCGGTAATCATCAGCGCAATCACAACGGAGGCCACCGTGGCCGGAATGCGCCAGGCGTTGCCCACTAACGAAATGGTGAGCATGGGCAATAATGAGCCCAGCGGAAACGAGATGAACGATGCGATGGCGGCACCAAACGCACTCGTTTGTTCACCGGGATCAATGTCGTAACGTTCGCGCACTGCGGTCACCACCGGCGCTTGGTCGAACATTTCCTGCGCTGCTTTGGCCGCTAAATCGTGACTAATCCCCGCGGCGACGTATTTGTGGGTGACAAAGTCGACCTCTGCCTGCGGGTTGAGTTCCATACGCTGGGTCTCATCGGCAGTGGCGCGCTCCTCGGCATCGCGTTGGGCGTGGACACTCACGTATTCGCCCATCGCCATAGAAATGGTGCCCGCTAGCATACCCGCAAAGCCGGCCAACAGGATGTTGTGCGTGCTGACGTTGGCGGCCGCTACACCCAAAACGATGGCGGCCACGGACAGAATACCGTCGTTAGCGCCCATCACGCCGGCACGAATGAGGTTAATTTGGGCATTGAGGCTCAGTTTGCGAGCGCCTTTTTTTTCTTCTTATTCAATCAGATCAATCCCTTCTAAGTTCCTTCGCTCCCCAGCAAAAGTTATCCTAAACAAAAAAAACCAGCATTCACCCACGAGGGGGAGTGCTGGCCAATCGGTTTACTCAGCGGGCCACGGTGACGGTACACGGAGCGTACCGGACTACGTAAGCGACTTGAGAACCAAAGTGGCGGTGTGCGCCAACCTTAGTTTCTGCGCCGACAATGAGTAAATCGGGTTTGACCTGCGGGATGGCCTCGTTAACGAGGACGTCTCCCGGCATGCCTTCTGCAAAAAAAAGTTGTGACTGTTGTTACGCCGGCTTTGCGGGCCAGCCGGGCGTATGTATGCAACCGGTGGCGCATGCCCGTACGCGCGCGGTCTAGCAACTGCGTGTTCATGCGGACGTACACACTCACATCATATGGTTCCATCACCATGGCTAAGGTTAACGTCGCGTGCTCAGTTACGCCCGAGCAACAGCCAACTGTAATCCTAATTGGGTGGTGTCAGTGGCTCTACGCCCACCATGATGTGTCGAACGGGTTGGATACTGGTACCCGGAAAACTAGCAACTTTGGCCATGTCTACGCCTCCTCACCAATCTGCTTGGAGGCAGGGACAACATGGAATTCATGGCGGTGACCACCGTGATTTGTTTGTACGACATCGCAACGCAGTCATTACCCCCAGTTTGCCGACGATTAACAGCAATCGTCATCAAGCTACTAATTATGGCTGCTAGCCGATTGTTGCGGCGAGCAATCAGTCGTCCCTGACCACCGATAGGCTAAACAAAAGCACTCCTTTCTATCCTTATTAACCTAACTGTCACCAAAGATAGGCTCACCTAAAAATATCCCACTATTGGCGATTGTTTGCAACCGCCAACGGGAAGGTAACAGCGTATTAAAAAAAGAGTAGCACCCCAAAGGCACTACTCAATCAAGTCCGCCCGTAGCTTAATTTATCTGGTACGCGGCGAACGTATACTGTTTTGGTAACCCGTTTAGCTGGCTACAGCCGACCGTAATGTGGCCGTAGCAACGTGTGGGGCCCGAATCAACTCGGCGTCCTCAGGTTTACGCTTTGTCAGCTGGCTGAGGACGTACTCAATCTCGGCGTTTTGAATGTTACGCCGCTCGTTACGGAGCACCACTTCCTGGTGGTGGGGGGACTCGGTGAAAATCACCGTTGTCTGACCCAAAGAGTAAACCTGAACAAGCTTAGCGTTAGTGTGCGCCAGTTGCTGTTGCACGAGGTTCGGAAAACTGTTGGTAATGTCGACAAGCCGCATGGCAATCAAACCTTTCTTCTTCTTGTTACCATTATTATACAATGATTATCCGTGTGATGAAAGCGGTAGCAACAATTAATGTGGACGGTTGCTGTCTGGAGAGCCGTTATTGATTAGGAAACGAAAGCCGCTCTGAATAATCAGGGCGGCTTTGTTGGGTCCAGTGTAACGTATTACTTGCTTTGCTTAGTCTGCGGTGCCGGTGCTGGAGCGGCCGCGATGGTAATTTCACCATCGCTGATGCGCGCTTCCAGCTGGTGGTTGGTTGGGTGGTCCAGGTAGAAGTCCGCAACGCGGTCTTCGATTTGTTCCTGGATGACCCGCCGCAACGGCCGTGCACCCATGGCAGGATTGAAGCCTAATTCCACGAGCTTCTCCTTAACAGGGGTAGTGACGTGGATGTTCAGTCCCTGGGCGGCAACGTTGGCGTTCGTGTCGTCAATCATCAAGTCGACAATCTGGAGCAAGTTCTCCTTCGTCAAAGCCTTGAATTCAACGATGTCGTCAAAACGGTTCAGGAACTCGGGCTTGAAGTAGTTGCCTAGCTGGTTAACCACACTGTGCTCAGTGCCCGATGCCGCGGCGGCAAAGCCCACGTTAGCTTCGGCGTCCGTGGCACCCGCGTTACTGGTCATAATGATGATTGTATCCTTAAAGGAAACCGTCCGGCCCTGGCTATCAGTCAAACGGCCATCATCCAGAATCTGGAGGAACATATTCATAACGTCAGGGTGGGCTTTTTCAATTTCGTCCAGCAAGATTAAGCTGTACGGATTACGACGCACCTTTTCGGTTAACTGACCAGCCTCTTCGTAACCAACGTACCCAGGAGGTGAACCGATCAACTTCGACACGCTGTGCTTCTCCATGTACTCGGACATATCGAAGCGCACCATGGCGTCCTCACTCCCGAAGAGTTCGTTAGCGAGCTGCTTAGCGAGTTCCGTCTTACCAACGGTAGGGCCGACAAAGAGGAAGCTACCAATTGGGCGACCAGTCTTGTTAAAGCCGATCCGGTTACGCCGGATTGCCCGCGCAACTTTATCCACGGCCTGGTTCTGACCAATAACTTTGGCCTCCAGGTGTGGGGCTAAGTCCTTCAATTGCTCCTGTTCCTGCTGCTTCAGTTCGCCGACAGGAATGTTGGTCTTCTGCTCGACAATCTGTTCCATGTCTTGCTCAGTAATCTGTGGTACATCTTCATCAGCACTAGATTGCTGTTCGGACTTCATCTTGTTGAGCTTGGTAACCTGATCACGGTAGAAAGCAGCCTTCTCGTAGTCTTCCGCCTTGAGTGCCGTCTGCTTCTGTTCCTCCGCGTCAGCAATCTTTTTGTCAATTGCGGCGGGGTCGATGGGCGTAATGGTCAGGTTCTTGCGACTACCTGATTCATCTAGCAGGTCAATGGCCTTGTCGGGCAAGAAACGGTCCTGAATGTAGCGGGCCGACAACTGAGCCGCAGCCTCAATGGCCTTATCCGTGTACTTGACGTGGTGATAGCTTTCGTACCGGCCTTGGATACCCTTCAAGATGGCAATGGTCTCCTCAACGGAAGGCTCGTCCACCGTGACGGGCTGCAACCGGCGGGCGAGGGCGGAATCCTTTTCAATGGTACGGTACTCACTATTGGTGGTAGCACCGACCAGTTGAATTTCGCCGCGGGCCAAAGCTGGCTTCAGCACGTTACCAGCATCCATACCACCCTCAGCATTGCCGGCACCCACGATTTCGTGAATTTCGTCAATGAAGAGGATGATTTCAGGGTTTTGCTTCATTTCCGTCAGCAGTTGCTGCATCCGTTGCTCAAACTGACCACGCATGCTGGTACCTGCACGAGGGAAACGACGTCCAACTGAATAACTTGGCGGTCCTGCAATTTCTGCGGCACGTCGCCATTGGCAATCTTCAGTGCCAAGCCTTCAACGACGGCCGTCTTACCGACACCAGCCTCACCAATTAGTACTGGGTTATTCTTGGTCCGCCGGTTAAGGATTTCAATCACGCGGGCAATTTCGCTGTCCCGGCCAATGACGGGGTCGATTTCACCTTTCTTGGCCTGAGCCGTTAAGTTCACGCCATATTGACCAAGCAGTGAGTTGCCGTTGTTTTTCCCGCCACGCGGAGGGCGAGGGCCCTGACCACCAGCCTGGGTCTGTGGTCCCTGACTGTCGGCTGCGCGCTGTTGGTTGTCGTTCATAGCACGAAAAATGCTTTCGAGACTGTTAAAACCGAACGGATCGCCAGCGGAGTTGCTAGCTTCTGCCTGCGCCTTTAGTTCCTGGTAGCAGTTTTGGCAGAGGTTAATCTCACGCTTGGTGCCGTTCACGTTGGTATAAAGGTGAATTGTCGCCGGGTTCTGATGACAGTTTTCACACAACATGCACAACACGTCCTTTCATAGAGGGTTCTTGATCAACGTCAGGCGTGTTTGACCTTTGCTGACCTTGATGTTAGTGTACAACCATTGCTTACTGAATGCAAGCACTCGTGCCTATCGAGTGCTAAGTTAGCAGTGACTTGCGTCCGAAATGTTATTTTCAGGCACACTGGTCGCACTTTACGACCACTATACCTATTATAATACACCGCGGTCGTCTTGCCCTAAGGTTAGCGCCGATTACTACCGTCATGACGGTCAGGACGATATTATTATGCGATATTTGTCACGGATTGTGTAGGGCATACAATTAACCAACACTTGTAGTGACGCGCCAGTAGTGAAAATGTAATGATTGTGGTGAAACCGATTTCGTGATAAAATTGGCAGTACCTGTTGAAGGGGGTGTCCACGAATGGCAGATGACTATGTAGCACTGATGGATCAGTTGCGTGATGGCTCCCTGGCGGAGTTACGCGTGAAGCCGGATCAATTTATGGCCTTTCGCGCCGCTTGGAATAATTATCCAGAACGTAAAGAGATTGTGGGAACGGCGGAACGCGGTGGTGACATCGTGTATCATGCCGAAGGCGACAAATAGTAACCGTATTCACAAAAAGTGTTGTACACCGTCTGTAAAAATGGTAACCTTTACAGGAATTAACTTTTACTAGCCAAAGGAGAGATTTTTCATGGAAACACGTGATTATAACATTATTGCTGACAGCGGGATTCACGCACGTCCTGCTACCCTGTTGGTACAGTCTGCAAGCAAGTTCCAGTCTGACGTTAACTTGGCCTACAACGGCAAGTCCGTCAACCTCAAGTCCATCATGGGTGTTATGAGTTTGGGTGTCGGCAAGGGTGCTGACGTTACCATTACCGCAGAGGGTGCCGACGAAGCCGACGCCATTGCTGCGATTGACGAAACCATGAAGAAGGAAGGCCTCGCTTAACATGACCAAAGAACTCAAGGGTATTGCAGCTTCCGACGGTATTGCCGTTGCGAAGGCCTACATGCTCGTGGAACCTGATCTTTCCTTCGATCAGAAGACCATTACGGACACAGATGCCGAAGTATCGCGTCTCAAGGACGCCACTAAGGCTTCTCACGACGACCTGCAGCTGATTCGTGACAAGGCAAAGGAATCGCTCGGTGAGGAAGAAGCACAGGTTTTTGATGCTCACATGATGATTCTGGACGACCCTGAGTTCACCGGCGCCATCGAAAGCAAGATTACCGACGATAAGGTTAACGCTGAACAGGCGTTGGATGACGTCTCCAAGATGTTCATCGCCACCTTTGAAGCAATGACCGACAACCCCTACATGCAGGAACGTGCAGCCGACGTGAAGGATGTTTCCAAGCGTCTGCTGAGCCATCTGCTTGGTGTGGCTTTGCCGAACCCTGCTTTAATTAACGAAGAGGTTGTCATTGTGGCGCACGACTTGACGCCTAGTGACACGGCTCAACTCAACAAAAAGTACGTTAAGGGTTTTGTTACCGATATCGGTGGACGTACGGCGCACTCCGCCATCATGCGCGGTCACTGGAAATTCCTGCCGTTGTTGGTACCGACTCCGTTACGACTAGCGTTGAAGCCGGTCAAATGATTGCGGTTGATGGGTTGACGGGTGACGTAGTGGTTGAACCTTCCACGGAACAGCAGGCTAGTTTCAAGAAGGAAGCCGAAGACTACGCTGCCGAACGTGCCGAATGGGCTAAGCTCAAGACAGCCACAACCGTTACGGCTGATGGTAAGCACTACGAACTGGCCGCTAACATTGGTACGCCAAAGGACCTCGACGGTGTTCACGCTAACGGGGCCGAAGCCATTGGCCTTTACCGGACTGAATTCCTGTACATGGACTCAGCCGAACTGCCGACCGAGGACGATCAGTTTGAGGCTTACAAGGAAGTTCTTGAATCTATGAGTCCAAAGCCAGTGGTTGTGCGGACCATGGACATTGGTGGGGATAAGCACCTGCATACATGCCGTTGCCAGAAGAAATGAACCCATTCTTGGGTTACCGTGCCATTCGGATTAGCTTGGACCGTCAGGAAATCTTCCGGACACAGTTACGCGCTTTGCTACGGGCATCTGCCTTTGGTAAGTTGCGGATTATGTTCCCAATGATTGCTACGATTCAGGAATTTGAAGCCGCTAAGAAGATCTTCTTGGAAGAGAAGGCCAACTTGGAAAAGGCTGGTACTAAGGTTGCTGATGATATCCAGTTGGGTATCATGATTGAAATCCCAGCCGCTGCCGTTTTGGCAGACCAGTTTGCTAAGCACGTTGACTTCTTCTCCATCGGTACTAACGACTTGATCCAGTACACGATGGCCGCTGACCGTGGTAACGAGCACGTTTCGTACCTGTACCAGCCGTACAACCCATCCATCTTACGCCTTGTTAAGCACGTGATCGAGCTGCGCACAAGGAAGGCAAGTGGGCCGGTATGTGTGGTGAAGCCGCAGGGGACCCAATTATGGTGCCACTGTTGCTCGGCATGGGCTTGGACGAATACTCAATGAGTGCGACTAGCATTTTGAAGGTACGGAGTCTGATGAAGCGCCTCTCAACGACTGACATGCAGAAGTTGAGTGAAGTCGCCATGAACGAACACATCAGTAACGACCAGAACAAGGAATTAGTGGAAAAGAACGTTCACTAACACCTAGATGGTTGTTTAGAAGAGCTGTCCGCAATGATGCGGGCAGTTTTTTTTACGCTTTATGTTTACAAATGTAAATCTTAGGTGTACGATTACACTTGTAAACGAACGGAGGAATTCTTCATGGCAGACTTAACTTTTGACGTGAGCCCCGCGGAGTGGGCCGTTTTGCGCATCGTGTGGACGCTGGACGGTGCGGATACTGGCACCATCGTGGACGCCTTGGTCGCAAAACGTGGCTGGGCACCCGCCACCATTAAAACTTTGCTGGGCCGGCTGGTAAAGAAGGGCGCACTCACGACCACCAAGGACGGTCGGCAGTTCCACTACACCGCTACCATCGGCGAGCAAGACTCCATGCATCACGTACTGCAGGCGCAGGTGGCCGCGATGTGTGCGATGAAGGTGGGGAGTGCCTTAACCCAGACCATTGCCGATATGCCGTTAAGCAAAGACGATATCACTAACCTAGTGGAAGTTTTGAATCAGAAACTAGCCACGGCACCGGCGATGGTTGAGTGTGACTGCTTACCAGCGTCAATGCGGGGAGTACAGCACGAAGGACACTGCTAGACGTAATTAATTATTGGGGGTAACCATGACGGATATGAATGAGCACGAAACAATGGATATGACGGGGATGGATATGTCCTCCATGAACAATATGCACGGTATGCACCACAACATGGCGGGGATGGACGATCCGGGGATGAAGTACATGGGCAACCTGAAACAAAAGTTTTGGGTCAGCCTGGTATTAATGGTCATCGTGGTGTTATTGGCCCCACTAATGGGGATGCAGTTGAGCGTTGGTGGACTGAGTTTGCCAATTACTTTTCCTGGTAGCGAATGGGTACTCCTAATCGTGGCAACGGCACTATTTCTCTACGGTGGGCTCCCGTTTGTCCGCGGCGGCATCGAGGAAATTAAGGCGCGCAAACCCGGCATGATGGCTTTGATTGGGTTGGGAATATCCGTTGCGTATTTGTACTCCGTGTACGCCTTTGTGGCGAACAACCTCATCCCAGGTCACGCCCACGTGATGAACTTTTTCTGGGAGTTAGCCACGTTAATTGTCATCATGTTGCTCGGCCACTGGTCGAGATGAACGCCGTGATGAAGGCGGGCAACGCGACTGATAGTTTGGGCCAGATGTTGCCCGATACGGTGCACATGTTGCACGGGGACGAAGTGATGGACATGCCTTTGGCGCACGTCCAGCTGGTAGTAAACTCCGTGTTCTGGCTGGGGAATCGATTCCAGCGACGGTCAAATTGATGACGGAGATACCACCGTTAACGAAGCGTTGGTTTCTGGCGAATCGGCCCCCGTGGTTAAGCACGCCGGCGACCAGGTGACAGGTGGTACCGTAAATGGCGATGGCACCATTACCATGACGGTGAGCGCGGTCGGCGAGGACGGCTTCATTGGTCAAATCGGGCACATGGTTAGTGATGCCCAGCAGCAAAAGAGTCGTGCCGAAAACGTCGCGTCGCGTGTAGCTGGCTGGCTGTTCTACATTGCGCTGGTAGTCGGCCTGTTGACGGTGGCGGTGTGGACGCCGATTAACGGCTTTGGTCCCGCCCTAATGATGGGTGTAACGGTGCTTATTATTGCCTGTCCGCACGCTCTGGGGTTAGCCCTGCCACTGGTCATCGTGCGCGCGACCGGGATGTCGGCTAAGCGTGGGTTGCTGGTCCGGAACCGCAACGCGTACGAGGCAACGAGCAAGGCCCGCTACATTATGTTCGATAAAACCGGTACGTTGACTACTGGTCACTTTACGGTGAACGCCGTACAACCGTTGGTGGATGGTGTGACCGCAGATGACCTGCTGGCCGACTTTGCCGCGCTGGAGCAAAGTAGCACGCACCCATTCGCAACTGGGTCCTGGCAGCAGCTAAGCAAAAGCGTGTGGACGTGACTCCCGCTGATAACGTTCAGACCATTCAGGGTGCCGGTCTGAGCGGCGAGCTGGACGGCCGCCAGTTGATGATTGTTAACGCTAAGTACCTGGTGGCGCACGGCCTTGACTTCGATGCCACCAAAGTCGACCAGCTAGCGGCGGCCGGCAACACGGTATCCTTGCTGGTGGTCGACCAGCAGGTTCAGGGTCTGGTGGCTGCGGGGGATGTTGCTCGTCCAGAAGCAGCCAAGGCCATTGCCGGTTTGAAGCAGGCCGGGTTGACACCAGTTATGTTGACCGGTGACAATCAGCAGACCGCCGCGACCGTCGCGGCCGCCCTCGGAATTGATGATGTGCACGCCGAATTAATGCCCGCCGACAAGTCCCGGCTGATTAGCGAATATCAGCGGCGGGGCGGCGTGCTGATGGTGGGAGATGGTATCAATGACGCCCCCAGCCTGGCAGGTGCCGACGTTGGGATTGCCATTGGCGCTGGTACCGACGTCGCGATTGACGCTGCCGACGTGGTGTTAGTGTCTAGCAAGACGACTGACATCCTCAACTTTGTCCGTCTGGCCAAGGCTACAAACCGTAAGTTGGTGCAGAACATTTGGTGGGCGGCGGGTTACAACATTGTAGCGATTCCGCTCGCTGCCGGCGTTCTGGCACCAATTGGTATTACGATGCCCGCAGCGTTGGGTGCGGTGGTGATGAGCCTGTCCGCAATCATTGTGGCGATTAACGCAATGACTTTGCGCGCACCGAGTGTTGAGTAATTGAGCAAGCAAAAAGCGTCGGCCAGGTTGGTCGGCGCTTTTATGCTAGACGCGGTTATTGGAATGTGGCCGGATCAAGCACCTTATAGCCAGTCTCGAAGTAACCGTTGGCACTGGCAGCGCGGTTGGTGAACGCTTGGAGGGGCTTAAACGCGGGCGTGGTTTTAAGGGCAAAGTAGTTGCTACCGCGCAACCACGAGGTCATCAACATGTAGTTAACCTCCGGCGATTCTTCGCGCATCAAGCACATCATGCCGACGCGGGGTACTGTTCACGCTGGTCGATTAGTTTGGCCATATTTGCTTCAAAGACGGACACGTCGTCACTGGTCAAACCAAAGTGCATGAAGTGTATGTACTCGTTCAGCGCAACGTGTCCCGTACTGATCACGGGCCGGTAAGTAACGGGCATGGTATAGCGACCCTCACCGGATAGGTCGAGCAGCGCGTAATCGGCACCGTGGTTACTAGGCTCAAGTAAAAATTGTTGGTCATTATGCATAAGACTGCGCAGTACGCCTTGCGTACAAAGACAGTTTGGATACGATTAGTCATAGAAAGCACCTCCATAATGATTATACCGCGGACTAACGGGTGGATGGTGACTGGGAGGTAATTAACTAATGGAAATTCGTGTATTAGGTTATTATGGCGGTTATCCAGCCGATGGTGTTGGTACCAGTGCGTACCTGGTCACCAGTGGGGATTACCACTTGCTGATGGATGCCGGTAGTGGCGCTCTGTTAGAGCTAGAGCCGGTACTGGACCCGTTGCAGCTGGATGCCGTATTATTGACGCACTACCACCACGATCACACTGCCGACGTGGGCACGCTCCAGTATTACTGGCAATTACGTCCTGGCGCCAAGAAGGAGCCGGTGTTACCCATTTACGGCCACACAAAGGATCCGTTGAACTTTGCAGCGTTGACGTTTGGTGATTTTACTATTGGCCGGGGCTACACGGCTGACAGCACGGTTGACCTGGGCCCGCTGCGGTTGACGTTCTTGGAGACGGAGCATCCGGTGCCCGCCTTTGCGGTGCGCATCGAAGAGACGACCACTGGCAAAGTGGTGGTGAACACGAGTGATACGCGTTACTTCGGCGGTCTGGCTCCGTTTAGTCGGGGAGCGGACCTGCTACTGGCGGACACGAACTTCCTGGCGGATAAACCGGCACCACGGTGGCATTTAACGGCGCCAGAGGCTGGCAAAGTAGCGGCGGACGCCGGTGTCGGCCAGTTGGTGCTGACGCACTTGCCGCAGACCGTTAACTTGCACGTACTGCAGCAACAAGCACAGGACGCGGCGGGGGACATCCCCGTACTCTTGGCCAGCGAACACCCGGTATTGCGGGTGTAGGTGGCGGTTTTGGTCGGTGGGGGTGCCGTGGCGTGCTGCGACTTTGTGGACCGCTCCACGGTGACCGCTGCTAGTGGCTGGTCGTACTGACGCGGTGGTTCCGGTTGAGCGGCTGGCCCCCGCGACCGGCTACGTGCCTCACGCTCACGCCCGTGCCGGGCTACCGCGAATTGCCGTAGCCCGAGAAAACCACTCGGTCTAGCCAATTTGATTCTGGGGTCGCTCAAGTGACGGTCTGCGACGGTCACTTGAGTTAACTCCCGGTAAGGGCTAAAGCCCAAACCGGAAGTAAACCAACAGAACTACGGGCATGCAGCCGTCGCGGTGACCAGCCGCTCAACCTCCACCACCACGCCAGTACGACCAACGGTAGGTGTTCACCGTTCCGGGTCCAGTCGTCTCCACACCCCCGGCACCCCCACCGGCCAGAACCACACTTGCGAACGAATTTACGACTGGTTTAGGCAACTGCAGCCATAGTACCCGTATTTTCAGTAGTAGCCGTTAACCCTTATGTGTAAGGGACGGCTCGCAATCGAAATTTTAGATGGGTTAGTGCCTGACTTGTAATAAAAGTGACTGAATTTGTCGTCAATTTCCTGTCCGGGGGCTTGTAGAGGGAACATCCTTCTGTAGGGTATTCGTGATTGGTCATGGTAGTGTGAGGCCGCGTCGGTCGGAACGGTGAGCGAAGGCGTGTGGGTTAGGAATGGTCCCCACCGTTACTGGGTAACGGGAACCCGGGGTTGGGCTTTGGTACGGAGCGTCGTGCCCGGAGACGTAGTTGCTGCGACCCCGGAGCGCCGTAGGAACGGAGTGACGTACGGCGGCATGTTTTTGAGACCGTGATTTTTCGGGCTCAAAACTCGTGGGAAGCCCGGCACGGGCTGGAGCGTGCGGGTGTAGCAACCTACGGCGTAGGCTCGTAAGCCGCAGTACCAAAGCCCAACCCCGCGTTCGTACGCAGCCCTAGCAGTGGTGACCATGTAGTACCCCACGAAAGCCGCAGCTCACCGTTCCGACCAACGCTGCCGCCAACCACACCCCCAACCACACGGATTTGAAGGTAACTTGCACGCTCAGGGCTTTAGCGTTAAACTGTTCTCTCGAGTAGGCAATATGCTTAAATTTGCGGGGTTATCCGCAGCAAAGGGGTGATTGCAACATGGAAATGGAAAGAATCAACGCCGACACGATCCGCGTCTTTTTGGGTTCCGATGACCTGAAGTCACGTGGCATCAAGATGTTGGATTTGTTGAGCAATCACGAAGACATTGAACACTTCTTCTACGGGGTGCTTGAAGAGGTCGACCAACAGCACGAATTTGCTGATAACGAGTCAGTTACCTTTCAGGTTATGCCCAGTAGCGGTGGCCTCGAAATGTTTATTTCGCGTAACCATCGCCACAATCAGAGCCAGCAACCGCAAAAGGGGCAACAGCCAGCCGATGCTGGTCAGGAAACGGCACCCATCGACGAATTCGCTGCTTTGGCCAAGCGTCATCTCGACCAGGCGCAGGTGGACAGTGTTCGCGACGAACCCAATCAGGATGAGGTACAACCATTATTTACCGATGAAAGTACCCCTGTAGCCGTGGCATTACGCTTACCCGACTTTGAAGCGTTAATTGGGCTTTCACGGAGCCTCCGTATGAATGGGGGTACGAGTGACTTGTTCCGGTACCAAGGACACTATTTCCTAGTACTGACGTTCCACCCGAATGCCATCAGTGAACGCGAGGCGCAGATTCAGCTGGCCATCGCGCATGAGTACGGTGATACTGCTGACGTGACCGCTGAACAGTTGGCAGAGTACGGGCACCAGTTAATGGCCACCAGTGCGCTAGAGACCACCAGGTACTACTTTAAAAAAATAATGCATAACAAACTACTGGGCCCATAGCCGTATCCGTTAGAACGTGACGAACGCGGCTATGGGCCTAGTTGGTGTTTCGGCATATTCACATAAGCAGGCGGGTAATCGCCAACGCGGCAATACCGACCACCGCCACGGCGAGTAAGGACCGCGTAACTACGGCCACGACGACGGAGGGAATAGTGGCAATGGCGTACGGTACGTTGAGGGTCGGTAGGCGGCCGAGGTGTTGCGTGAACAGGCTACTGACCACGAGGGCGGCCATAATGCTGACGGGTACAAAGCTGAGGAACTCCAGTACGGGTGCGGGCAGACGCCATTTTTTTGAGTAGAATAAACGGAATCACTCGGCACAGCCAGGTGACCACACCACAACCGATGACCACGAGTAACGAATATTCAAAAGAAGGCATGTTTAACCCCCATTCCTAATAGGCAGGCCACCACTGTGACCACCAGAACCAGTACGCTGCTGGGAATGAAGATGAGGCCCAGGTACATGAGTACGCAGACCAAAATCACCACGAGTCCTTGCAGTAGTAGCCCCATAGCGCGGTCACCAATAACTTGTAAGTACAGCAGCCCGATAAACATGGCGACAAGCGCAAAGTCGAGGCCGAACGCGTTCGGGTTGGGAATGAGGCTACCAATTAGATTGCCGACTACTGACGATAATGCCCAAATGGAATACGCGAAGATATTAGCAGCGTTGAGCCAGTCAAAGTTTAATTTGTGGTCAGTGTAGTTCAATTTGCTCATAGTGAGCGCGAAGGTTTCGTCCGTAATCAGTGTTCCTAGCCAAACGTTCCGCCACATGCTTTCATGGCGGAGGTAGGGGGCAACGGTCATGCTGACAAGAATCATCCGGGCGCTAACCATCAACACTGCGAATAGAATCGATATGTATGCACTACTAGCCGCAATCATACTGACGATGATAAATTGGGCGGTGCCGCTGTACGCTAGTAGTGACATGAGTAGCGTTATGATTGGTCCGTGACCCGCACCGCGAGCAACCACCCCAAACGCCAAGCCAATACCAATATAGCCAAAGGCGGTGGGAATGGTGTCACGAATACCGGTACGGAAATCTAGCTGGTTATTCACAGAAACACCTCCAAAAATTATGATGGTACAAATAAGTGGCGCCCGCCGATTGAGGGTTATGGTTCCCTCGGATCGTCGTCGCCACGTTGCTGATGCCTGTATAGATGCAATCCCGTTACGCTGGTAGTGAACCAAAGTCGACCAGGTGCGATAGTTGAGCCGCCTGTTTCCGAATATCATCGGGTAGGGCCTGCGAAATCGTGAAGGTCGTGTTCATACGGTGGGGGTTGAAGTCTGATGGCACACTAACAATTGAGTAGAACGTATTATCGGTATTGTCGGGAATTGCGCTGAGGGTGTAGGCCGTGATGGCCGCTTCTTCCTGTGGCAACTGCTTGAGAAAGTCCGCGAGTACCCGGTATGAGTAATACACCGTTTCGGCGTAGGTTTCTCCAGAAGCGTATAGTTGCGGAATGTTGAGGAACTCAATAGTGTAGCCATGATCAGTCTTGGTATTCTTAGCAACAAAAAAAATACCGGTGTTGTGTGTCTGGCATAAAGCATCACGTCCCTTCGTCGCTTGATTTCCCTTAATAAATTATAACACGGTGAGAAACGCTAGTCCACACTCAAAAAAAATCTAATTTTTGATTAAATGGCAATTTTTTTTCCTCGTCTCTACTTGGCAGGGGTTAATCTCCATGCTATACTTACTTTCGTTGTTGCGGTCGTAGTTTAATGGTAAAATCTCAGCTTCCCAAGCTGATGTCGCGAGTTCGATTCTCGTCGACCGCTTGTATTTTGTCAATATGCCAGAGGAAGTCCGGTTGGTCCTTACAGTGAGCCTGCAGTTAGTGCGATGTGGGTAGGTGCCGTCGGGTGGCGCGCTGGCACGACCATCAATCATGAATAACATTTAAGTGGGCGGTCACGCCAACAAGAGTGGTACCGCGGGCGCTGGCTCGTCTCTTTCAGTTGAAGGGGACGGGCCCGTTTTTGAATACACGGAGGAATAACATGGATTACAAACAGCAAGTTGTTACGGCGTTATCAGCAGTCTTGGGTGCGGACCTGGACGCAGAGACGATTAGCCAACTTATTGAGCAGCCTAAGTCTGACGATCTGGGGGACTACGCCTTCCCCACCTTTGCGCTGGCTAAGGTTCGGCGGATGGCTCCGCCCAAGATTGCCGCGGACATCGTGGCCGCAATTGACCAGACGGATTTTGATCACGTAGTTGCCACCGGTGCCTACGTGAACTTTTTTTTCTCGATAAGGTGGCCTTTGCCCAAGATACGCTGACCGCCATCGCGGAGCAGGGTGAACATTTTGGGGACGCCCAGGCCGGATCTGGCAACGTGCCAATCGATATGAGTAGCCCCAACATTGCTAAGCCAATGTCGATGGGCCACTTACGTTCAACTGTCATCGGTAATTCTCTGGCGAAAATTTTGACCAAAGTGGGGTACACCCCCATCAAGATTAACTACCTCGGTGACTGGGGGACGCAATTCGGTAAACTGATTGTGGCCTACAAAAAGTGGGGTAGCGAGGCCGACGTTAAGGCTGACCCCATTAAGCACCTGCTGGAATACTACGTGCGGTTCCACGCTGAGGCCGAGACGCAGCCCGAATTAGACGACGAGGCGCGTGCCTGGTTTAAGAAGCTGGAGGACGGTGACGCTGAGGCCACCAAGCTGTGGGAATGGTTCCGGGGTGAATCACTGAAGGAATTCAAGCGTATCTATGACGTGCTGGGTGTCGACTTTGACAGCTACAACGGCGAGGCGTTCATGAATGACAAGATGGACCCCGTTATCAGGGAGCTGCAGGACAAGCACTTGCTCAAAGAGAGCCAGGGGGCCGAAATTGTGGACCTCGACGCGTACGGCATGAACCCCGCCCTGATCCGTAAGAGCGATGGGGCTACGTTGTACATGACGCGTGACTTGGCGGCGGCTATCTACCGGCATGACCACTACGACTTTACCCAGAGCCTCTACGTCGTGGGGATGGAGCAAAAGGAACACTTTGCCCAACTGAAGGCCGTGCTGCTCGAAATGGGCCACGAATGGGCTAACGACATCCACCACATTCCGTTTGGTTTGATTACGGCCAACGGCAAAAAGTTGTCCACGCGGAAGGGTAACGTGATCCTCCTGGACAAGGTATTACAGGAAGCCGTAGACCTGGCCAAGGCGCAGATTGCGGCCAAGCACCCGGACCTTGAAAACCAGGACGAAGTGGCGCAGGCGGTCGGTGTTGGTGCCGTGGTGTTCCACGACCTTAAGAGTGAACGGAAGGACAGCTTTGACTTCAACCTCGAAGAAGTCGTGCGGTTTGAAGGCGAGACTGGTCCTTACGTTCAGTATACGACGCCCGGGCCCACAGTATTTTGACCAAAGCGGCGGTGCAACCCGACGCTACCGTTCACCTGACGGACGCAAACGCCTGGCCGGTATTGAAGCAGTTGGCGGCCTTCCCGGACATCGTGCTTCGGGCCGCGACTGAGTACGAACCATCCGTCATTGCCAAGTATGCTTTGCGGTTGGCGAAGAGCTTTAACCAGTACTACGCACACACCAAGGTGTTGGTGGACGATGAAGAACTGGCCGGCCGGTTGGCATTGGTGCAGAGTGTAACGGTTGTTCTGACCGCTGCGCTAGGTTTGTTAGGTGTAAAGGCACCGGCCGCAATGTAGCCGGAGAACGCGGAGGCAGCCGATGAAAAAAGCGGAACGACAACGCATTATGAGCCGCATCATTAGTGGTAAGGTAATCGAAACGCAAAAGCAACTGCTGGAGGAATTACAGAGTGCGGGTGTGAAGGCTACTCAGGCAACCGTCTCCCGCGATATCCGTGAACTGAACATCGTGAAGTCTAAGGGGAATGATGGCCGTATGCGTTACGTCATCTTTTCGAAGCAACCCCACAATGATACTGACAGGTTGCAGCAATCCATCCGCGAAAATGGGCTGAGCATCGTGCGTGTTCAGTTTATGAACGTGATTCACACGGTGCCCAGTAACGGTAACCTGTTGGCGGCCCTCATTGATGACATTGAGTTCACCAAAGTAGTCGGTACGTTGGCTGGTCATGATACCATCGTGGTTATTAGCCCGGATGAGGCTGGGGCCGAGTGGTTCAATGATTTCTACCAGAGTTCATTTATGGACTAGTGGCAAGAATAGAATAGTGATACTCAAAATGGAGCTGACCGCAATTAAGTGGTCAGCTCCTTTGCTTTGTTATGACTAAACCGGTAAGATAAGTGACCGTTTGGCGTGCGCACACATTTTGGGCGTTAGAACGGTACCGTACTCGTAACCGTTCGGAAATGGTTACTGAGTGGTTCCTGCCAGGTTAACGTGGTGGCGTGCAACATGAGGCGTGGGGCGGCCTCTTGTCCGTACAAAGGATCGCCTAGTAGTAAGTGGCCGATATGGTCGAGGTGTACCCGAATTTGGTGGGTACGACCAGTTGCAAGGCGCAGGCTAAGGCGGTCGGCGGTCGCGCTCCGGGTTAAGACACGGTAAAAAGTGGTGGCCGGGAGCCCGTTTGCGGCCACCATGCGCCGGCGGATATCATCGGGCCGGTGCGCGATGGGGGCATCAATGCGGCCCCAACTTTGGGTCATACCCGGACGTACCAAAGCCGTATAGGTTCGGTGCAACGTTTTGGTAGCCAGTTGTCGGTTGATGATGGCCTGGGTGAGGGGGTCGCGGGCCAGCAGAATCAGACCGCTGGTCGCCATATCCAGGCGGTGGGTGATGTAAATCGGGGTCCCGGCAAAGTGGGCCGCCACCCGGCCAATTAGGCTGTCCGTATCGCCAGCCGCACTAGGGTGGGTTTTCAGGCCCGCGGGCTTTTCGGCCACGATGACGTGTTCATCGGCGTATGCGATGGTGACGGGCGCGTCGTAGGGCGGAACGATGGGAGCAGGCGCACTAAAGCAGATATTGATGGTTGCGCCCGCGGGCAGCGGATTGGTCAGCGGCTGGTAGACGCCGTTCACGGTAATTAATTGCTGACGACGCCACGCACCTTGGAAGTGTTTAGGAACGTTCCACGCGCGCAGTTGTGCGCGCAGACTGACGTTAGCGGGGACGTTGGTGACAGTGAAATGAAAGTCGGTCATGGCTACCTCCTGTAGGTTAGGAATTATGTAAAAAAAAGGTGTGTAAGTACGGGCGTAGCAATGGTTATGCTACAATTATTGGGATAGTCATTGAAGGGAGTTTGTCTGGTGGATATACGACAAATTGGGCGGGCAATCCGTCACGCGTTGGGAGTGGCATTACGGGCTCTTTGGCGCTTCATACATCGATTCCAACTGATTCGCTGGGCGATTCTACTGGTACTGACACTGATTTTGGTCATGAGTGCCTACTTTACCTATGAAGCCAAAACGGTCGATATGGCCGATATTAAAAGCTCGTTGCAGACGAAAACCGAAATTTACGACCACAAGGATAATGGTGTGGGGTCGCTCTACTCACAAAAAGGGACGTATGTTTCGCTGGAACACATTTCTAAGAACGTCCAGAACGCCGTCATTAGTACCGAGGACCGCAGCTTCTGGACAAACCCCGGATTTGATATTAAGGGGATTCTGCGCTCGGTAGTGAGTCTGATTATCAACCGGGGATCAATCGCCGGTGGTGGTAGTACTTTGACGCAGCAATTGGTCAAGAATACTTTGCTCAGTCAAAAGCAAACCTTTCTGCGTAAGGGTCAGGAAATCTTTATGGCCGTGCAGATGAACCGCGTGTACACTAAGAGCGAAATCCTCGCGATGTACTTGAATAACGCGTACTTTGGTAACGGGGTCTGGGGTGTTGAGGACGCGTCTGAGCTGTACTTCGGTAAGCATGCTAGTGAGTTGAGCGTTGGTGAGGGCGCGACGTTGGCGGCAATGTTGCGGAACCCGAGCTACTACAACCCCATTGACCATATGGATAATGCCATCAGCCGCCGCAACCTAGTGCTAACGCTAGAAGTTGAGGCGGGTCACCTTACTAGTGCGCAGGCGGACGCGGCCAAGCAGACCACTTTGACGCTTAACAACAATTATAACGAAGATTCGACTGATAAGTACCCGTATTATTTTGACGCCGTGATTGAGGAGGCTGAAAGCAAAGGGTTCTCCGAAAATGACCTGCTCAATAAGGGGTATAAGATTTATACCAGTCTCGATACAAATTACCAGGATGCGTTGGACCAAACTTGGGCCAACGACAACAATTTTCAAAATGATGCTAGTGATGGGACCAAGGTTCAGGCATCATCGGTGGCCATCGATCCGCAAACGGGCGGTGTGCGCGCGATTGAAGGCGGCCGGGGGACACACGTCTTCTTAGGCTATAATTATGCGACGCAGCTACACCGTTCACCCGGATCAACTTTGAAACCATTGATGGTTTACACTCCGGCCCTGGAAAATGGTTACCACTACGACTCGGAATTATCCGACAAGAAGCAGTCCTTTGGGAAGAACAATTACTCGCCATCGAACTGGAACGGTGTTTACCAGAACACGGTGCCAATGTACACGGCATTGGCCAACAGTCTTAACGTCCCGGCGGTATGGTTACTGAATAAGATTGGTGTCCAGAAGGGTGTGTCCAGCTTGAAACGGTTTGGGATTACCCTCGAAAAGAAGGACCAGAACCTGGCGGCGGCTTTAGGTGGTGTTTCGACCGGGGTATCGCCGCTGACCATGGCCCGGCTTATGCCGCCTTTGCAAACGACGGAAGATGCCCCAGACACACTTTATTCGCAAAATTGTTGACGCGACGGGGACGACCGTTTATCAAGCCGACACGCAAAGTAAGCAGGTGATGGCTAGCTCGGTGGCCAAGGAAATGACCAGCATGATGATGGACACGTACAATAACGGGACGGGTGCAAGCGCCAAGCCGTACGGGTACACCGTTGCTGGTAAGACGGGGTCGACCGAGACTCCTAAGGAATGGAACGTGAACGGCGACAAGGACCAGTGGGCCGTTGGCTATACGCCTGATGTGGTGGTGGCGACCTGGACCGGCTTTGCTTACACGACTAAGACCCACTACCTACAGACTGGTGATGGCGGTAACGTTGACAGTATCTTCAAGTCGGAGATGACTAACCTGTTGCCGGAGACCACACAAACGCAGTTTAACGTGACGTCTGCATCAGCCAAAGTGGCTGCGACCACCGCCAGCAGTGCGGGTACCTCCAGCGGTAGCAGCAGCGGCTCGGTGTGGAGCGATATTCAAGATGGTATCCAGGACGGGGTGAATACGGTGAAAGACAAGGCCCAGGAATGGTATAATGACGTGCAAGGTTTATTTAATTAATTACCGCGCCATGGAGTGACGGTATAAAGGAGAATAATATGGTTAACATTTACGACAACGCTAACGAAATGGCGTCCGCACTAAAGGAAACCACCCAGTACCAGGAATTGAAGCAGGCATTTGATCTGCTGAAGCTTGATCCGGTAGGTTATGACTTGTTCAAGCAGTTCCAAAACAAGCAGATGGAACTGTCCCAGAAACAGGCTACCGGTCAGGACATCTCTGATGATGATATTCACTCCCTGCAGACACTGGGCGACAAGATTAAGGATATCGACGCCATCAAGACCTTGATGACCAAGGAACAGGCTTTGAGCCAATTGATGGACGAACTGAACAACACCATCAGCAAGCCCATCGTCGAACTTTACAGCCAGTCTTAATTTGCCTGGTTCTACGACACCGCCCTCTTTACTGGGGGCGGTGTTTTTGGTTGGCGGCTCTGGTTGGCGGCTCTGGTCGGCGGTTCTGGCCGGTGGCGGTGCCGCGGGGTACTACGACTTTGTGGACCGCTCCACGGTGACCGCTGCTAGGGCGAAACCTCCAACCGCAAAGCCCGCGGTTTCCGGTGCGACTTAGAGCCTGCCTGCCAAGTGCAGGCAGCCAGTCTCTAAGCTCGTCGCGCTGTACATCGCTACGCTCTTACAGCGGCAAGCCCCTAACAGCGGTCACCGTTCCGGGTCCAGTCGTCTCCGCACCCCACGGCACCCCCACCGGCCAGAACCACACATGCGAACGAATTTATACACAAATTACTGATAACAACACGAAGCATACAGAGTGGGCGAGGCTCTTTATTCGCGCTCGGAGACGTAAATACGACAACAACACTGTGCTATATCGTCTGGGCTTGATGCGACGAAGACCCTGAGAGAGAAGTTATAACCCGGTACTATCGCTATGTTTTGATGAAGCCCGCAAGTGGACTATGAAACGGAGTAATCGTGTATCGTCGCAATCATCACAGTAGCGTGCGACTGCGTCGCTCGGGCTGGTGAGCGGAGGCATATGTAGCCGGAGTGGTAACCCCATGCTATTACTATGGAACGGGAACCCGTGGGTGGAGTTTGGGGTGGAGGCGTCGTGTCCGGAGACGTGGTTGCTGCGACCCCCAGAGCGCTGTTCGAGCGTAGCGAGTTACAGCGGCAAATCTTGGAGACAAAGTGGGTTTCTTTGTCTCCAAGATTCGCGGGAGGACGGAACGTCCGGAGCGTGCGGGTGTAGCAATAACGGCGCAGGGCACGTAAGCCGCAACCCCAAACTCCGCCCGCGTGTTCTAACCGCACAGCCTTCTCCCTAGCAGTGGATTTCCATGGAAAGCCACAGCTCGCCGGTCCGCCCTACGTTGCCGTTCACCCGCTACTGGTATTTTGCGTGAGGAATCGGTATGATGATGGTAGTGAATGAAAGCGGGGAATCAACATGGCAAAACGCTTGTTTGAATACCAGAACGGCGACGAAATGAAGTTGCCAGTACTAGTGAAGTCGGCCGATGTGCGCGTGGCCAAGAACGGCAAAAAGTTTATCGCGTTCGTACTACAGGACACCTCCGGGCACCTACCAGCCAAGATGTGGGATGCCAGCGATGATGCTATCGCGCAATTTAAGGCGGGCGAGGTTGTCCAGTTGTCCGGCAAGCGCGAGCTATATCACGATAACCCACAAATTAAAATTTACGGTATTCGTCTAGCCACCCAGGAGGAGGGGAACAACCCCCAGAAATTCCTTGAACGCGCACCCGAAGCGCCGGCCACCATGCAGGACGAGATTAACGACTTCGTCTTTGAAATCGTTAATCCCAACTGGAACCGGATTGTCCGCGCCTACTGACGGAGCATAAGGACGCCTTTTTTTAGTTACCCCGCAGCGAAGTCCAACCACCATGCTAGCGGTGGCGGGTTGGCCTTCCACACGCTTAGCATTCTCCGCCTCGCTAAGAGCGTGGGCAACCAGTATCCCGGTATCAACATGCCTTTGCTCTATTCTGGTGCAATTTTGCACGATATGGGTAAGACCATCGAGCTCTCTGGGGCCATGTCCACGGAGTACACGGTGGCAGGGAACCTCATCGGCCACATTGTGCTGATTGACGAGGAAATTATCAAAGCCGCGCAGGAACTCAAAATTGATCCGCAACAGGAAGAAATGTTGATGCTGCGCCACGTGGTGCTGGCCCACCACGGTTTGTTGGAATACGGTTCGCCAGTCCGGCCGCAGATGGTGGAGGCGGATATCCTGCACCAGTTGGATGAGTTAGACGCGTCCATCAACATGATGACCACCGCCACCCAGCATGCGGATCCTGGTACCTTTACTCATCAATTGTTCGGTATGGACGGCCGCCGTTTTTACCGGCCAGAGTCGCTGCAACACTATTCCGGGACCGGTAATAGTAGCGATAAAGCATAATTACAGTCAGATAGACTTTGTTTGTAGGCTCGACCCATTGTGGTCGGGCCTTTTTGGTGGAGCAAACGGAGTGGGGGCAACGACAATCAAAAAGGGCACCAACCCCATTACGGAGTTGGTGCCCTCACGTTCGGCCAGACGGCTAAACGTGATTAGTATTTTAGTTACCCGTGGTGGTAGCGGCGCTGTTACTACTGCTACTACTGTCTAGGTAAGTCGACAATACGTTCTTCAGGTCGTTATCCTTGATGGTAACGTTGGCCTTCTTGAGAACCTTAGCAATCACCTTGTTCATAGTGGTGGAGTCGGATTCCCAGGTCTTGTACAGTTGATCCTTCAGCGCGGTCTGAACCTTCTTGCTGGAGAAGTCACCCTTGCCAGGGTTGTTAATCATACGAATAATGGAGTAACCGTATTCGGTCTTAACGGGCGTCGTGGTGAAGTCGCCGTTCTTGGACAACTTGAACGCTGCGTCCTTGAACGTTGAGTCCAGGCTGGTATCCGTGTTGTCAAAGGCGGGCAACTTACCACCGTTGCTCTTAGTGCCAGTGTCAATCGAGTTCTTCTTAGCCAAAGCCGAGAAGTTAGCGGTAGTGTTCTTTTCGCCCTGGAAGTCCTTGACAATCTGCTCAGCAGCATCCTGCTTCTTGACCAGAATGTGCTGCACGGTGACCTTTGGTTCGTACTTTTTGTACTGTGCCTTCAATTGCTTAGTTGTTGGCTTCTTCAGGTCTTTGAGCGCAGCCTCGGAAAGCAGGGAAGTCTTAATTTGTTCCTTGAAGCTAGACTCAGTGTAACCGTTGCTACTGAGGGTAGCAGCAAAGCTGGAACCATACTGCTTCTTGACGGTGTTGTACTGCTTGTCAACTTTCTTGTCGGAAACCTTCTTGCCGTATTGCTGCTCCAGGGCCTTACTAACAATCATCTGCTGTAGCACTTGCTGCCCAGCAGAACTCTTTTTCATCTTGGAGTAGTATTCACTCTGGGTGATCTTCTCACCCTTCATGCTAGCAACGGTTGAGCTACCACAGCCGGCCAGTAGCAAGGCCATGGCGGCAGTCGTTACGCCCACGATCCATTTCTTCATCATGACACATCCTATATCTTTTTATTGTGGCGAATCATACGCCCAGTATGAGCACCCGGTGACTAATATAACATACTGCTGGGCCTGCTGACACCAATTAGCTTCAATTAGTCGCTTCTGGGTAGTGATGAGTACGACAAACCGGCCCCGTCACAAAGCGTGGCGGGGCCGGTTAATGATTCGTTAAACTTATTGTCGGTTGACGATTTTTAGTTGCTTGATGAAGTAGAAGTGGTCGAAGTGGAAGACGACGAGCTACTCAAGTAGGTGGAAAGTACGTCCTTCAAGTCGCTGTCCTTAATGGTAACGTTGGCCTTCTTCAACACCTTCGCAATGACTTTGTTCATCACGGTGGTGTTGCTTTCCCAACTCGTGTAGAGCTGGCTGGTTAAGGTCTTCTGAACCGCCTTGCTGGAGAACTTACCCTTGCCCGGGTTGTTAATCATCCGGATTACCACGTAACCGTAACTAGTCTTGACCGGGGTGGTGGTGTAAGAGCCGTTCTTAGTCAACTTAAAGGCTGCGGTCTTGTATGAAGAGTCCAGGCTGGTGTCGGTATTATCAAAGGCGCTCAGCTTACCTTGGTTGCTCTTGGTGCTGGAGTCCGTGGAGTACTTTTTGGCTAACTTACCGAAGTTAGCGTGGTGTTGTCCTCGGAAGCAAATTCTTTGATAATCTCTTCGGCTTTGGCCTTCTTCTTCACCAGAACCATCTGCGTGGTGACCTTAGGCTCGTACTTCTTGTACTGGGCCTTCAGTTGGGCAGTGGTTGGCTTCTTCAGGTCCTTCAGCGCTACGGCGGACAGGAGGGAGATCTTAATCTGTTCCTTATAGCTTGATGCCGTGTAGCCGTACGTGCTCAAAGTAGATGACCAGCTAGATCCGTACTGACTCTTAACGGTCTTGTACTGGTTGTTGACCTTGCTGTCCGAAACCTTGCTACCGTACTGCTTTTCTAGGGCCTTTTCGATAATCATCTGTTGCAGAACCTGCTTACCGGATGAGGTGGTCTTCATCTTTGAGTAGTACTCGCTCTGGGTGATTTTTTTCGCCCTTCATACTGGCAACGGTTGAACTACCACAGCCGGCCAACACCAGCACCATGGCTGCGGTTGCCGCGCCGAGGATCCATTTCTTCATCATGACACATCCTAATCTGTCTATATTTGTGCGGAACAATCCTCCGCGTCAACAAAGGGTAGTTGAACGCGAGGAGTCATCTCGCACCGTCATGAGTGGTAATATAGCACAGTATTTTGCGATAAAACGAGAAATGGCGTGGGTTTCACACAAGTTTCAAACCCCACGCCAAATATTCACAATATTCACAAAAATTATTCGTTTTCTGGTAACGCGTCCGTAATAGTTTCAAGGCTGGCCGTCAATTTTGCAATGCGGGGCTCAGTCTGGAACTTGAATCTGGTAATAGCATCGTTAATGCCCGCTTCGGCCTCAGGAACCGTGTCCTGAATGGCCTGCTGTAGGGCACTGGTGCGTTGCTGCACGCTGCTCATGGCGCGTGTTAGGTGGGTAGCGTCGCGCTCGAGGTTGTCTGCTGCTCGGTCCGCTGCAGCTACTTCTGCCGCGCTGGGTCGGTGGGTGATGGCCCAAGTGGCTGCGATGGCCGCTCCCGTAATAAAGCCGCCGATAAATGATTTCATGTTTAGTCCTCCAACTGTTGGCGAATTGATGCCGCGATGGCTTCCAACTTTGCACCATCGTATTGGTCAGTGTGGTCACCAAAGTGAATACTGAAGTCGTCGTTTGCACCGTAGCGGGGAATGAAGTGAATGTGGCTGTGGAAGACGCTTTGGTACGCAACCGCACCGTTGTTGTTGATTATGTTCATCCCCTGGATCTTGGGGTTGCTGGCCTTGATGGCGCGGGCCAGTGCTGGTACGCGGCTAAACACGCGTTCGGCTAAATCGGCGTCGTAAGCAAAGATGTCCTGGATGTGTTGCTTCGGCACAAGTAACGTGTGACCAGGCGTGGCTTGCGAAATATCAAGGAAGGCCTTAACTTCGTCGTCCTCGTAAACCGTCACGCTGGGAATATCCCCAGCAATAATTTTACAAAAAAATGCAGTCGTCCATAATTGGGTAAATCTCCCTTCGTAGTTTGGTTCAAAATACTGTTTTCAATAGGTTTGGTTGTAATTATGCTATCATATATCAGATAGGAATTCGAATGTAAACGGGGGTAGTACCATGAGTCTCGAAGTGACAAAGCTGAACGGTGGTTATGGGCAGGTGCCGGTTCTCCACGACGTGAGCTTCAACGTCCCGGACGGTCAGGTGATTGGTCTGATTGGTTTGAATGGTGCGGGTAAGTCCACCACCATTAAGCATATTATCGGGCTGTTGCAGCCACAATCCGGTTCCGTAACGGTTAACGGTTATACCTTGGCTACCGATGCCAGCGCCTACAGGGGGAGCATCGCGTACGTGCCTGAGACGCCGGTACTGTATCCGGAACTAACTTTGCGTGAGCACCTAGAGCTCGCCATGATGGCTTATGGGTTGGACCAAGACGAATCTTGGCGGCGGCTTGACCGTCTGCTCAAAATGTTCCGGTTAGATAATAAGCTAGATTGGTTCCCGGACAACTTTTCCAAGGGGATGAAACAAAAGGTCATGATCGCCAGTGCGTTCATGACGGACGCTAGCTTGTTCATTATCGATGAGCCGTTCACCGGGCTGGATCCCGTGGCGGTGCACGACCTCATTACCCTGGTTAACGAACAGAAGGCTCGCGGTGCCTCGGTGCTCATGTCGACCCACGTGTTAGCCACGGCGCAGGAGTACGCTGACGGTTTTGTGCTGTTAAGGGACGGCCGGGTGCGTGCGGAGGGCACTTTGGACGCGTTACGGTCAGAGTTTGATCTGGCTGGGGCTAGCCTAGATGATATCTATATGGCCATGACGCGGGAGGTGTAGCCATGCGGCAATTATGGCAAAGGCGATTACGCCGTCACCTGACGCAGCAGGGCCGGTACCTCCGGCTGGTCTTTAACGACCAGTTCACGATTGTCCTGTTCGTGATTTTGGGAGCAGCTTTATATGGCTACGCGCAGTTTGTCCGGGGAATGAGTGCGACCGTTTCTGGTTGGCTGCCGTGGATTGTGGTGGTGTTAGTGGCTCTATCCGTGCGTGTGGGACAGGTTGCCACCATGTTCACCGACGCCGACGCGACCTTCTTGTTGCCCCGTGCGGCGGGGATGGGCGACTACCTGCTGGCCGCCATGCGGTACAGTCTCGTTTTACCGGTGGTCGCGACCGTGCTTCTATGCGTTGCGGCGTGGCCCGTGTTGAGTGTTAGCTGGCACGTCGGGACTGCCTCAATTGTCTGTCTCGCCGTGACGGGAGCGCTGGTACAATACGGTGATTTAATGCTGCAGACCAACGCGCTGTTATTGGATCAGCCGGCGCAGTTGCCGCACCGTGTGTCGCTGGTACTGCTCATGGGGTTAAGCGTCTATGCAACGCAGTTTCCGGTCTACTGGTTCCCCGTAGTGGCTGCGGCCGTGATGGACGTGGTCTTGCGGGTTTGGTTGCAGCAACGGCTCCAAAATGGTCAGGTCAACTTTTTGTTGGCCGCACAAAACGAGAACGCGCGCATGCAAAGGGTTTACCGCGTTTACAGCATGTTTACGGACGTGCCTGGATTGCGTGCAACCATCAAACGGCGCCGCTGGTTGGACGGATTCTTACGGCGTGGCGCGCGCAAGCAGGCGCGGACCTGGGACTACCTGTACCTGCGCGGCTTTATTCGACGGCCAGAATATGGTAACCTATTTATTCGGTTAACGGTGTTGGCGGTTGTGCTCATGTGCTTAAGTACGGTAGCGTGGACCAGTATGGCAATTGGTCTCGTCGCCATGTATTTAACGGCCATCCAGATTGTGCCGCTGACAACTCAGTACCGTGAAGTGGTTTTTGCTCATCTGTACCCGTTGCCGGCTACGGCGCGGATAGCGGCTTTGCAACGTTTGTTGTTATGTCTTTTGCTGATACAAACGCTGGTCTTTACGGTTACGGGATGGTTAACGGTGGGCTCTATGGCGGCGGGCCTGAGCCTATTGGCAGGAGTGCTACTGGCTGCCCTAGTGGTTGGCTGGTACGTTCCGCGTTATTCGCATCAGCACCTACAGTGGTAAATCAACGTAATGAGAATATGGAGGCAGTATGCGACTGCGTAACAAGAAATGGGCTAAGCCATTAATTGATGCCCACCCAGACATGATTTCAATCCATCCCAACGGGCAGCAAGGCACGTGGCAGCAACACTTCGCCGCCACCCAGCCGCTGTTCTTAGAGGTGGGCTCGGGTAAGGGTCAGTTTATCGTCAATATGGCCCAGAAGTATCCCGAACGGAACTTCATTGCCCTCGAGATTCAGGAGGTGGCCGTGGCGTACATTTTGCGGAAGCAAGTGGAACTCCAGTTGCCCAATTTGCACCTCATTCTGGGTGACGGCGCGGACCTAACCGAATACTTTGCGGGCGCTGAGGTGGACGGGGTGTACCTCAACTTCTCCGACCCGTGGCCCAAGAAGCGTAACGCAAAGCGGCGGTTGACGTATAAACACTTCCTTGAACAGTACCGGCGGATTATGGTTCCAAACGGTGAACTCCAGTTCAAGACGGATAATCAGGGCCTTTTTGAGTACTCACTGGTGAGCATGAATAACTTCGGCATGCATTTTGACCTGGTGAGTTTGGACCTGCATAATGACGGTGTAGCAAATGCCGATAACGTCGAAACTGAGTACGAGCAACGTTTTAGCGCCGATGGTGGCCGTATTTACAAATTAATTGCGCGTTATGATGATGAAAACACAATCAAAGATTAAGGGGCTTGATAATGTTAATTGCTAGTTATAATCCCGACGCAATGGGCGACACGTTAATTGTAGTGTTAGCACAGGACCAGCCGGGCGAAACGCACCAGCAGTTTGGTGATATCGTGGCGATCAGTGACGCCCAGGGCAAAGTAGTGGGGTACAACTTCTTCAACGTCAGCCAAATTCTGGGGGCGTTGAGTGATCGGGGCCAGGTATTCCTCACCGATACCCAGGTCGACAAACTGAATGCGGCCATTACGGCGGCTGGTGCTCCCGGTCAATTGGTGGCTGATCACGATCCAAAGTTGGTGATTGGGGTCGTGAATGAGCTGGCTGCACACCCGGATTCTGACCACTTGCACGTCGGTCAGATTGACGTTGGGTGGCCGGAAACGGTGCAAATTGTTTGTGGAGCTCCGAATGTTGCTGCTGGTCAGCACGTGGTGGTGGCTCTACCTGGTGCAATGATGCCTACCGGCCAAATTATTTGGCCCGGTGCCCTACGCGGTGTCGATAGTTACGGTATGATTTGCGCGGCCCGGGAGTTAGGTGTTCCGGGTGCGCCAGACCGTCATGGCATCCTAGTGATGCCCGATGATTTAGCGGCAGGCACACCCTTTGACATGGATGTGGCCATTAAGGTTGTTGCCGCTCAAGCGTAGATTGTTATCAATGTCTCCGTGTTCGTTAATGCGGGGGCATTTTTATATGGTCCGGTGCGGCGCTTGTCGTGTTATTATGACAATGGTAAAGATTTATGCAAGGATGCTCGCCGTATGTAAAAATATGGCTACAAAGATTGCACCATGTCAATCACTCCTGTATTATGAAAACTATAATAAACAATCATAATGGGAGCGAAGAATGCAGACAGCAATTGAATCTGTTATTGAACAGTTTGGTTACCTCGGTATTTGCTTGCTAATTTTGTTAGAGAACGTGTTTCCACCGATCCCCTCGGAAATCGTGCTGACCTTTGGCGGGTTTGTGACCCACCATACCAGTCTGGACGTACCCGGGGTCATCGTGGCGGCGACCATTGGCTCGGTTTTGGGGGCCATTGTATTGTACTGGGTGGGGCGTATACTCAGTGCGGAGCGTATTGAACGGTTGGTAGCGGGACGGACCGGTAAGGTTTTACGCCTAACCGTGGCGGATGTGCGCAAAGTTGAACGCTGGTTCACACGCCACGGCAATAGCACGGTCTTCTGGGGACGGTTTGTACCCATTGTCCGTAGCCTAATCTCGATACCCGCCGGGACAACGGGGATGCCCTTTGTCCGGTTCGTGGTGTTGAGTGCGGTGGGAACGAGTATTTGGAACGTAGTGTTAGTAATGCTGGGTCGCGCTGCGGGCTCGGCATGGCAACAGGTGGCTGCATACGTCGACACGTACGCGCTGATTGTGTTGGTGGTGGGCGTCGTTGCGGTGGTCATTTTTGTGGTGTGGTACTTCAAAAAACGCGTAGTAAAGGGTGTTGATCATGGCGAATAGTGCGAGTAAGGCACGAACCGCAGATTTTCAGTTAGTCGGTAACAGTGACAGTGCGCAGCGGATGGCTGCTAACACGGGCAATCAATTTGATTTCCTGGGTGTTCTGGTCGGGCAGCGCCGTCAGCAGTCGACAGATTTAGTGCATAGTTCTAAACAGTGGTCGATTGTGGAGATTTTTTTCCGCGATGGGGGACCTATTCAGTCGTCCTGAGCGGGAGTATCAGTACGTCGCCATTGATATTGCTATCGCGAACGTGCGGCGTTTTGATATTGACGATATGCAGCATTTTTGCCAGTGGATCACCGTCAATGCTTGGCGTGACACCGGTGACAACTGGCGTCAATTCTTTAGCAAGTACCTAACCTTTCATCGAGAACAAAAGCCGATGGTGTTTGCCTTGTTCTTCAAAAACGAGAATATATGGTTACGACGGATTGCCATCTTACTGCAAATCAATGAGGACTTTAGTTTGGACACGGACATGTTGTCGGCGGCCATCCTGTATGATCGGAATACGGACGACAAGCAGATTCAGCTGGCTATTGGCCGGGCACTGCGGACGTATTCAAAGTACAATCCTGTGTGGGTCCGCAACTTTTTACGCCAGCACGGCCTGAGTATGGTTGCTGCCAAAGAGGCCCGAAGATATTTATTGTCATACGACTTTGAGTAAAAATAATCAGCACAGCAACGGGGTCGACGAGTAGCGTCAACAAGATAAGACGAGCCAGCAGCTTCTTGAATTCAGGAAGCTGCTGGCTCGTCTTGTTTTATCAGTATTTAGGCGTGCAAACTATTGTACTCGGGCAGTAAAGCTCAGCGTTGAGGGGTAGTCACTGCCCGTGTAAATACGCTGGTGAGCGACGACCGATTCGGAGCCGCCCAGGCCCGCGCGTGTGTTGGGATTCGGAAAAATTAGGTTTCTGGCGGCACTGGTAATATCAAGACGCACCTGGTGGCCCGCCGGAAACTGGTAGGAAGTCTGCAGTGACGACAGCGTGTATTCCGTCACGGCGCCGGGAGTCAGCCACTTTGGCTGGTCGAGGCCATCCCGGAATTTGGCGTTCATCAGTGCGTCGGTAACGTTACGGGCGCTGCCGTCGGGACCAACATCAGTGATACGAATAGCCCAGTCGGTATCCTCCGCGCTAGAACTGGCAAAGAAGTGAAGGCTGAACCGGCCGTTAACGGTCAGGGGGCTGGCCAAAGGTGCGCTGGTAAAGCTCACCACGTCGGGTCGTTGTTCCCACTGGGCGTAATTCGTGGGAAATTCAAACTCGTTACCGGACACGTCAACGAGCTGGGGAGCGGCGTCAGCGGGATCGTAATCGAACCCGACACTGGCTTCACCCGCGGTCGAGTTATTGCTGAATCCACGGTCGGATGCGTCTAATTGCCAGTCAACCCGCGGTCCGGCGGGTGGGAAGGTATCCGCTGTGGACCACTCGTTGGCGTTCATGGTGAAGTATTCTGCTACCGGTTCCCGGTCGATACCGTTATCAATATCCAATAGGAAGTGGTCAAACCACTGGGTGTGCAACAGGTCAACGTCATGGCGGATGGCGTTTGCTGGCAGGGCCAGGTCGTCCAGGTCGTATTGGGCGTTACCACCGTGGAGCCAGGGCCCAAGCAAAATGTGTCGCCGGCCGGGGGCGTAGTTGCGGGTGGCATCCAGCGCCTCAATGGTCCCCATGGCGTCGTCATCGAACCAGCCGCTTTGAATAAAGGCAGGGACGGTGATCTGATCCTGCCGGGCGTGCCAGTCCGTGTTGGCCATAAAGTCATCGTAATAGGTATGCTCCAAGTATGCCGAGTACCCGGCGATGGGGTGCCCGAGACCGTGTTGCGGAATATCAACGATGGGGCGAACCTTAAATAGCTGGTCCCAGTCGTCACGGTGCATCAACTCCGGTTGGAAGTGCTGCCCGGAAACCGCAAAGAACCAGGCCAGCTGGCCCATGGAGGGCGCCCCGCCATGAGCAAAGGTGTCGGTCATCGCACTACCCGCGGTCACCATGCTCACAATTGCCTGTAAGTGGGGATTGCCGGACGCGGCCGCCGCCCACTGGGTGTAGCCGCCGTACGAGCCGCCAATCATGCCCACACGCCCGTTACTCCACGGTTGCTGGGCGATCCAGTCGAGGGTATCGTCCGCGTCGTCCCGCTCGTACTGGAAGGGAATCCAGTCACCTTCGGAATCCTCCCGACCGCGAACGTCCTGAATAATTACGGCGTAACCCCGGTGTGCAAAACGTTGGTAATCGGGGATGAACAAGTTCCGGCCGTAGGGAGTCCGCTCCATAATCGCGGCAATTGGTTGTTCCTGATTGTCCGGCAGTAATATTTCGGTTGCTAGACGGGTGCCGTCATGCATGGGCACCATTGCCGTGAAGCGGCGGCCAAGTTGCCCTGCCGGCCGCACCATTCCGGCTTCGTCCCACATCTGGACGATGGTGTACGCAGTTAGTTCTGGTTGCACCAGTACACTGGTGACGGCCCGCTGCGTTTGCTGGTAACCAGCGACGTGGCCGTTGTCATCAACGATAATATCCAGCGCCGGACGCGCGTGGCGGTTCATCCAGTAATGTGCGTCACGTTGGGCGTACGTGGCCCCCCAGCCGGTGGTAAACGCACGACCGGACTGAATTTGTGGCCGGTATTCCTCAAAGTCGGTGAGGTGGGCGAGTGCGGTGCGGGGGTCAAAGTGCATCACGGCCCCCAACTCTGTTGCCAGGGCGTCAGTTAGTGGTTCGTTGGTAACTGGTTGGTGGTCGTACCGTGTCACGATGGTGTCATCATCTCCGGTCGTAAAATCGTACAGGCGCATGCCGGCCTGGTAAAAAGCGTATGTAGAAGTCAAAAAGCGTACCCCCTAATTAAATGTGTAGATTGGCATTAATATAATAAAGTGCTGAGATGCTTCTCATTATTATGTTATCATACACCCGCAAACCTCACTTTGCATCACTAACGGGTTCCATGGGCTCACTGCTAGTGGCTGGTCGTACTGGCGCGGTGGCTCCGGTTGAGCGGCTGGTCCCCGCGACCGGCTACGTGCCTCACGCTCACGCCCGTGCCGGGCTACCGCGAATTGCCGTAGCCCGAGCAAGACCCGCTCGGTCTAGCCAATTTGATTCTGTACGTCGATCTGCTCTAGGGCTGGCCTTGCCAGACCGGCGAGTTAACTCCCAGTAAGACGCTAAAGCGTCAACTGGAAGTAAACCTACAGAACTACGGGCATGCAGCCGTCACGGGGACCAGCCGCTCAACCTCCGCCACCACGCCAGTACGACCAACTGTAGATGCTCGCCGTTCCGTGTCCAGTCATCTACGCACTCAAACGGCCATAACCAACATTGCGGGTGCATTTATGAACGATTTACCCAACTGTCGCTCCAAATAATGATGTATCTCAAAATTAATGCTGACTAAAGCACGAGTTCTGAATCAGTGCATCATAAATTAGGGACCACGTACTATCGGGAACCCGCGGATGGTCTTTAGGACGGAGGCGTCGTGCCAGGAGACGTAGTTCCCACAGTAGCGTAAGGCCGCGTCGGTCGGACCGGTGAGAGGAGGCGTGTGGGGTCGGAGTGGTAACCACTGCCAGGGGGTACCGCCGTAGGTTTACTTCCAGTTGGTGCTTTAGCACCTTACTGGGAGTTAACTCGAAGGGCTGGCAGAGCCAGGCCTAGAGCGTAGTGACGTACGGCGCGACGAGTTCAGAGACTGGCCGGTGGGCCTTCGGACAGGCTCTGAATCGCGGCGGAAACACGCCCGCACTTGGCGGGTTGTAGCCTTCGCCCTAGCAGTGGATTACCATGGAGCGCCCCACGGAAGCCGCAGCTTACCGGTCCGGCCGACGCTGCCGTCGACCACTACCGTAGCATTGGTTACTGTGTGGCACCCCAAATCACCGGGTCGACGCCCCGCTTACTTTTACAAAGCGTTGCGTTTTGTCGTCATGGACTTTATACTGGTAAGTACTGGAATTCCCGACCTTCAAACCGTGGATTTTAGAATTTTAACGAAATGATGGTGATTAATGTGGATAATGCCAACACACGAGTAGTTGTGGGCATGTCAGGCGGGGTGGATAGCTCCGTTGCCGCGCTGTTACTTAAGCAGCAGGGATACGATGTTGTGGGCGTCTTCATGAAAAATTGGGACGACAGCAACGACGATGGCGTTTGTACTGCCACGGAGGACTACGAAGACGTAGCCAAAGTGGCGGATCAAATCGGTATCCCGTATTACGGCATCAACTTTGAAAAGGAGTACTGGGACCGCGTGTTCACGTACTTCCTGGATGAGTATAAGGCTGGGCGTACGCCTAACCCGGACGTAATGTGCAACAAGGAGATTAAGTTCAAGGCCTTCCTCGACTATGCCGAGGAGCTGGATGCGGACTACATCGCAATGGGGCACTACGCTCAGGTTGAGCGCGACGCTGACGGTACGGTGCACATGCTGCGCGGTGCCGATCAGCACAAGGACCAGACGTACTTCCTGAGTCAGCTTAGCCAGGAGCAGTTGCAGAAGGTGATGTTCCCGATTGGCCACCTGCAGAAGGCGGAGGTCCGCTCCATTGCACGCCGTAACGGCCTGGCAACGGCCATGAAGAAGGACTCCACCGGTATCTGCTTCATCGGCGAGCGTAACTTCAAGCACTTCCTGAGCGAGTTCCTGCCTGCAAAGGCGGGGCGGATGATGACCGTCGACGGTCAGGACATGGGCGAGCATGCTGGCCTGATGTACTACACGATTGGTCAGCGTTCTGGTTTGGGGATTGGCGGTAGTAGCGACAACTCCGAGCCTTGGTTTGTGGTTGGCAAGGACCTGCAGAAGAACGTGTTGTACGTTGGGCAGGGCTTTGATAATCCAGCACTGATGGCGACGAGTTTGGACGCATCCGGCCTTAACTGGGCGAACGGCCATCAGCCTGGGACTGATTTCCACGTGACGGCCAAGTTCCGTTACCGTCAGGCGGATACCGGTGTGACGGTGCACGTGCTGGGCAACGGGCAGGCCAAGGTCACCTTTGACCAGCCAGTTCGCGCTATCACCCCCGGTCAGGCGGTTGTCTTCTATGACGGTGCTGAGTGCTTGGGTGGCGGTACGATTGACGCGGCCTACAGTGAGGCTAAGCAGTTGCAGTACGTATAATTTTAATGGAGCTCCGCAAGATTAAATTCTGGGAGTGTAGCGTAGGTTAGTGCCAATTCCCATCGAGGAGGCGCTGAGCCACGCTTTTTTTTGTAGCCAAAGTTGGTGAATGCCCGGACTGATTGTGGGGGTGGCATGGCCGTATTGTGGGTCGCCGGCTGCAAGCCGCGTGGGCGGTATGTCACAGCGGCGACGGTCCGTATGGTACACTAAATGGCGAAGAAGTTTCAGAAAGAAGGCCAATTGTGTCTGCAAAAAAAACGGTTGTTTGGTCGGGATGCCGTATTAATCCTGCTGGGTAGTTTCTGCTACATGTCGTCATCCATGCTCATTAATCCGCTCATCGTGGGTTTTACGCACAGCATTGGTGCTAGTGCGTTAGTGGCGGGCATGGTGGCGGCCTGCATGAACCTGTGCTCGTTGCTTTTCCGCCCCTTTGCTGGGCAGTTAACCGACCGGGTGTCTAAATTCCGCCTGGCTTTACTGGGTGGAATTCTCCTGTTAATCGCCGGAATTGGTTACGCGCTGTCCGTGGCCCCGTGGATGGTGGTGCTGTTTCGGATTGTTAACGGGTTCGGCTTTGCTTTGTGTTCGGTCTGCATGGCTACCTGGTTGTCCGGATTGCTGCCGCGCGACCGGATCGGCACCGGGATGGGCTACTACGGTATGATGAACGCGTTGGGGATGGCAATTGCCCCGGCCCTGGGGATTTTCATGTATGGCCGGTTTGGCTACCGTTGGGCGTTCCTGTGCGCGGCTGCGTTCAGCCTGCTACTAATCATTTTAATTCAGTTTGTGGCGAATCACGGGCAACCGGTCGTACGCAAAGTCGCGCCGACTCAGCACCACGTGCGTATTGTCCAGCCGCGGGTTGTACCAATTGCTTTACTAATCATGATTTTATCCATTCCGTACTTTGCTACGCAGTCGTACATTGTCGAGTACGTCGCGGTACGGCACCTGCACGTGGCTGTGGGCAGTTTCTTCCTGATTTATGCAGGCATTTTATTAGTTTTGCGACTGGCACTGAAGGATTATTTCGACCGGGTACCATTCAAAGTTTTCTTGTTAGCCGGGATTGCCAGCAACCTAGTTGGAATGCTGGGCTTAACCTTCTTGGTCAATGATGGCATGCTCGTAGTTGCCGCCCTGGGTTTAGCGGGCGGTTATGGCCTGATGTACTCAGTGTGCCAAGCAACCGCGTTATTGGTAGCGCCGTTGAACGAACAGGGGCTGGCCAACAGTACCTTTTACATTGGGATGGATTCCGGAATGGTTTTAGGACCGATTATTGGTGGGGCGTTGTTCGACTTTCTACCATACGGCTGGTTTTACCCGGCGTTAATGTGTACACTACCGCTTGCTGGTTTAGTGTACTGGATGTACCGTCGTGGACTTGGCCCCCAAGCGAATTAAAAGGCACCCAATCTGCAATCTCCACACGGAGTATGTGTGGGGATCGCAGATTGGGTGCTTAATTGATTGGTTAGTGAATTGGTATGGTACAAACGGCAACTGATGCATAATTTGCGTGGGAATATACAGTGGTATTTCGTCGTCAACCAGTCCCGTGACGCCGGGCGCCAATTGATTTATGCACAGCGTTTTCTGAAAGCGCCAATGAATACTAATTATTCTTTGCAAGTGGTGGTGACGCCAAACCGTAATGCCAACAAAGGCCCCAGAGCGGGAAAAGCGCGAAACCACAGCAATTGTGATAGGGAAGCCGACATTCTAGAAACCGTTATCGTGGTTATCCACAGTTTGTGAAAATTGCCGTGAAAGGTCAATGCTGACGGCGACCAAGGGCCATGATTAAGAGCCTGGAAATAAACAAATTGGTTGTAAAATTGGCTTGGGCCATCTACCAATTATGGGTACCGGTACTGGCTTGTTGACCCGTTGGGGGAGCAATCAGCGCTGGCACGGCCGAGAGACCCGACAGTAACAGGCGGCGCGTGGTTTCACGCATGGCCGTTCGCGTACGCGATTGACCGCGACCAAGCTCGCGAATCAAGCGCCTCAAGTTGCTCTGCCACTTTGAACCGAATTGCTCAAAGTTGTTCGTGCCGGTGCGGCTAAGTGCCCCAAACAGCCCGTCTACGAATAGCTCGATGTGCTCGCGGTCGAGGCTACGGACCCACCCAGCCAGCGTGTGTTGCCAGTAGTGCGCCCATCCATCGATACGCGCACGCCGGAGGAAGCTGTCGCCCGCTGTGGTCCAGGTGAACGGGTTGTGCTGGTCCATCCAAACGGCATGGGCGGCGATAACCTGAAAGTCGGCGGTGGGGTCTAGCAGGATACCAATAAAGGTGCTTTGCGGTACTAGCTTGGTAATCCGACTGCGAATACGGCCGTGTGGTAGCCGGTCCGGCGCGTCAAGACTAAAGCAATGACGAACGCGCGCACTCAATGCTCTCGTTAGGTGACTGAAGCGTACACCGCCAAGCTGCCGCCTTTAGAGTGACCGCCAACGTAATAGGTCCCGGTGTTTTGTTTCATGGCGCGTTCGAGAAACCGCAACGCTGATTTTTGCGCTGGGATTACTTTTTTTTAAAAGCCATCGTGAAATCTTCCCGCCAGTCGCGGAAATCAGACTGCGTCCCGCGAAACGCAACGTAGTGAAAACGTCCATCCAAGTCGAAGTCCATTGCCGTACAATGCCCGTTTAGTCCGTCCAGCGAGACTGTCTGGACGCACCGTAGTTCGCGGTAACGACGACTTTGGGCCATTAGCTGCAAGAGTTTCAGGCTCTTGGTCTGTTCCCAGACCTGGTCGGTGAGGCGGCCCAGCTGAAACTCCGTGAGGGTGTTGATGGCGTAGTGGCCGGCAAACTGGGGGAAATTCAGGTAGGCGAGTTGGGCGATGATGACTGCGTCCACGTCGGTGAGTGGCTTGTCAGCGAAAGTTTGATCGCCATATTGTTCTACGAAACTAAATAAATCTGGCATCGCGTTAACCTCGATTATCAATGTTAATTTAAACCATACTATACCGCGTTTGGCGGTGTTAAATGTGACTTTTTAGTGAACGTTAATGCGCTTTCATACCGATTTAACCAAAACCGAAGTAATTGAAGAAAGTCTTTAAACGGCAACGTGTCGAAATGAACCGAATTTTCGGTATAATGAAGCAACCACCTTTGCCGGATAACTTGATTAGTGGTATGACGGTATCGATACTGTTATGTAGAAAGAATGGTAATATGCCCACAAATAATATTAAACGCCGGGGCCAGAACCCCGCGGTAATTACGGGTGAGACGGTCACCTTTATGAATAAATGGAAGAGCGACTTTGCTAGCGACGTGTTGGCGGCTCAGCAACAGATTGTTGATCACGTTGCGCATACGCACAAGTTGGTGTCAGTTGACGAGGCCCGGGGACTGGAACGGATGGCGCTGATGAACGCTTGCCTGAATAACGCCCGGTGTTACTCGCTAATTCTTGCGTTTGCGAATACGCACCTGGAAGCAATTTTGCACACCAACACCCAAAATATGATTAGCGAGTTGATGGGTTGCATTGATTTGCAGTTCGACCAGCCCAAGCTGCCGGAAATCATCAAGCAAGCCTTGATTAAGTTGGCAGACCAGCTGTTGGCGAACGAAAATTAGTCCGTTGATTGGTAGTTTGATAATTTTAATATTACAAGCACTGAGCCGGGATGCCTGATGGGACCGGCTTTTTGTTTGATTGTTGGCGTTGGGGGTTGATTGTTGTACTAGGATACTACTCTACTACAGTTGGATTACTATTGCGCCCGTGAACGTTGAATGTAGCCTGTTGCCGTCAAGCGCTCAAATTTATGGCTGTTCGAGGACGACACTTTGCCGCAAATGTCTGAAATTATTCCCCGCGATTGTGTCTAGAAATCACACAGTGCTATGATTAGGTCAGTGTTGTTGAACTACATATTTGCAGACTCTAAAAGTAGCTGGGATGGTGGTAGTAATGGCTGGGCAACCTTACGGATTAGTTGTTATTGAAAGTCAAGGCGTCGCGTTTAGCGTGACAAATTTACAGCAGTTACACGAGCTGGACCGAGGATTTTATCCGGTGGCAATTGGCACCGATAACTTTAGCGATAATTTTCTTAGTGTTGAAACTGCGGACGCACTGCAGACCGCCCTCAATACCGTCTTGCGCGTGTTCAAGGAGTACGGCGTGGAGGACTACACCGGCTTCGCGGGCAATGTTTTCTTTGAGGCAGATAACGCTGAATTTGTGCGTGACCAGTTGTATAACCGCACGGGTGTGTGGTTGCGCCAACTGGCAGTGTCGGAAGAAACCTATAACCGTGCTAACGCCGTAATGCAACATTTCCCCCAGTTCGACCAGCTGGCAAACGAGGGAACGTTGCTCATCGATATTGGTGGGGGCACCGTCGAGCTAATGGCGTTCCAACGGGGCCAGTTCTGCTTTGCACGTAACCTCCCACTCGGACCAATCCGTGTAGTTGAGGACCTGAAGCAGGTGCAACGCACAGAGACCAACTACGTGGCGGTTTTGCGGGACTATATTGATAGTGAACTGGTCAACTTCCTGCGGCTATTACCGCACGCACAGGATTATAAGCACCTGATCATCATGGGGACGGGCCAGCACCTCCTGGCCAAGCTGTTGCCAGCAAACGACGCGAATCGCGAAGTTCTCAACGATCTGCGCACGGTGTACCGCTCCGTTATACAAGCCAGTGACCAGTTGTTAGTGGACCGCTACGGATTGAACAACTCGGAACTGGATCAGGTGTTGCCGACCGTGTTGCTCGAGCATGAATTGGTTACCAGCCTGCAGATTCGCCACGTCTGGACCAGTAGCATCGACCTGCTGGACGGGTTGGCGGTGAATGCGGCCATTGATGCGGATAGTCGTGCCATCAAGTTTGACCATACGCGGATTATTCGGTCCAGCGCCATGTGGCTATCGGATTGGTACCACGTTGACCGTCAGCACCGGAACGCGGTGGCGGAGTTTGCTTTGCAACTGTTCGACCGACTGAAATCCCTGCATGGCCTGGGAAAGCGGGAGCGGGTGTTACTGGAGACCGCGGCCATTCTTGCCGACGTGGGCACCTATATTGACGAGCACGACGTGGGCGTGAACAATGAGTACCTAATTCGCGCGACCGACGTTATCGGTCTCTCCACGCACGAGCAACGTATGGTTGCGCTGGTAACGCACATATATACGAGTCACAAACCCGGAGTCTACCTGTCGATGGACAATGGTTTGCGGCGTGCGGAAAGGGTGGCGGCGGCCAAGCTGGCGTCCCTGTTGCGAATTGCGGACGCGTTGGACGCATCACGCCGGCAAAAAATCAGTCAAATTCGCGTCTCATTGCGTAGTCAACAGCTGACAATCACGGCTACCAGTCAGGACAACGTGGATTTGGAACGGTGGTCGTTCAATACGCGGAGTCGATTCTTTGAGTCTGTATTTGGTGTACCGGTCAAATTTAAATGGAGGAAAGTCCAGTGAGTGAAAAGCAAAAATTAGATAGCCCCAAATTTTATACTAACCGGGAGTTGTCCTGGATTGCCTTCAACGATCGCGTCCTGGAAGAGGCACGGGACGCTGATAACCCGTTGTTTGAAAGGGTTAGTTTTTTAGCCATTACCCAGAGCAACCTGGATGAATTTTTTTAACGTCCGCGTTGCTTCTTTGCGCAAAATGGTATCCGTCAAGTATAGCGAACCCGATGCTGCGGGGATGACCCCTAAAGAACAACTGAAGGCAATTAGTAAACGTGTGCACGCCATGGTTGCAAAGCAATACCGGACGCTCACCCGGTCGCTATTACCGTCATTGCGCCACCGGAAAATTTATCTCCGCACGCCGGAAGAACTGACGGAGGCCCAGCGGGATTTTATTGGTGACTATTTCCACCAGGAGGTTTTTCCCATCCTGACACCAATGGCTGTTGATGCATCGCGCCCGTTTCCGTTTTTGTCTGATGGCAGCATGAACATGGCTGTGCGGTTGGCACGACCGGATGGTGACGGTAAACACCACGATGAGTTTGCGACGGTTCAAATTCCCGGCGGGGTGCCACGTGTAATTCATCTACCAGGCGGCGACGAATTTATCATGCTTGAGGATGTCATCCGCACCTTTGTGAACGAGTTGTTCATTGGTTCAACCATTAAGGAAACGGCCACATTCCGGGTAACCCGGGATATGGGACTCGACGTTGACGAAGCTGACGCATCTGACTTGATTAAGGAAGTTCAATCCCAGCTCAAAAAAAACGTGAGCGTGGTCGTGTGATGCGTCTGGAAGTTGATGCGGGGATGGGCAAGCGGTTGGTACGCTACCTGACTAAGCAGATGCGGATTGATAGTGACGATGTTTATCCTATCAACGGGCCCATTGACCTCACTTTCTTGAAGCAAATCATTAAGCGGGTACAACCGGATCCCGACGCGGTTTACCCTGAACACACGCCGTACCTTAACCCCGTACTGCAAAATCAGAATATCTTTGACACTATTCGGCAACAAGACGTTTTCGTTCACCTACCTTACGATAGTTTCGCGCCGGTCACGGAGTTTATTCACCAGGCGGCCGGGGATCCCGAAGTCTTGGCGGTTAAGATGACGCTGTACCGTGTGTCTAGCCAGTCACCAATCATTAAGTACCTCAAGCAGGCTGCTAATAACGGCAAGCAGGTGACGGTGTTGGTTGAGCTGAAGGCCCGCTTTGATGAAGAAAACAACGTGCACTGGGCCCGCGAGTTGGAAGAAGCCGGTTGTCACGTTATCTATGGCCTGGTGGGTTTAAAGACGCACTGTAAACTAACGCTTGTTGTTCGCCGTGACGAGGACGGGCTGCGGCGGTACATGCACATGGCGACTGGTAATTATAATGACGTTACCGCCCGCCTGTACACCGACATGGGCCTCTTTACGTGCAATACTGAAATTGGTATTGACGCGTCCAGTATCTTTAATATGCTTAGCGGTTTCTCCGAGCCGCCATTCTTCCACAAGTTATCCATTAGTCCCGATGGCATCAAGGACTTTTTGAGCGACCAGATTGACGCCGAAATTAAGGAGGCGCGGGCCGGCCGCAAAGCCATCATTTGGATGAAGATGAACTCACTGTCCAATCCCCACATGATTCGTAAATTGTACGAGGCGTCCGCAGCCGGTGTCCAGGTCAACCTGTTGATTCGGGGTATTTGCGACCTCAAAGTGGGCATTCCGGGAGTTTCTGATAACATCAGCGTTCATTCCATCGTTGGGCGCTTTTTGGAACACAGCCGGATTTATTACTTCTATGCTGGTGGGGAGGAGCACGTGTACCTATCCTCCGCAGACCTGATGACCCGTAACCTGAAGCGGCGGGTTGAGATTCTGTTCCCAATCTTGCAGGACAACATCCGCGTGCATTTATTGCAGATTTTTGACTTGATGTGGTCCGATAACGTTAAGACCCGGGTACTGCAGCCGGATGATACCTGGAAACTTGTTGATGGGCGTGGCCATCCCCGTCTCGACGTGCAGGAATACTTTGTGGAGCACGCGGCGGCAATGAACCAGGAATTGTTGCCGGTGCCAGAGTCTACGCCCGCCGTCACGAACGATGGGCAGGGGATGCGCTTTACGCCGTTACAATCACCAGATGATCCGGGATTAGGAAAGGCAGGTACACGTGTATGACACACTTTGCAGTCATCGATTTAGGTAGTAATTCGGTACGAATGTCCGTGTGGTCAGTGAAGGACGACGGACAGCCCGTTGCGGAATCAAAGGTGAAGGAAATGGTTCGGCTGTCTGAGGATATGGGCGCTGAAATGACGCTCAAGGAACCGGCAATTTCACGGACCATTGACGCGTTGTTGCGGTTTAAGGATACCTACAGTAAATTGGACGATTTGACCATCAAGGCGTACGCCACGGCGGCAACCCGGCAGGCTAAGAACCAGAAAAAGTTTTTGAAGCGCGTCCGTGATGAGGTGGGCCTGCAAATTGAGGTTATTCCGGGAGTCCGCGAGGCTGAACTGGACTATGTGGGTGTGATTAACACCCTCAACGTGCAAAGTGGGTTAATTATGGATACCGGCGGGGCTTCCACCGAACTCGTGCTAATTCAGAACCGGCAGATGGAGCACCGTATCAGTATTCCGTTTGGTTCGGTCAATCTCACCGAGCACTTTGTGCAACACGACCCCATTACGCCTGGTGACTTGTTTCGATTGTGGTCGTCGGTGTCGAACGTTTTCAACGGCATTTGGTGGCTACGGGAAGCCAGAATCTACCGATCATTGCTTTGGGTGGGTCGAACCGGACGCTGGCCAAAATTCAGCGGCGGAAGCACCACTTCCGCAACTTTGAGGATATTCACGGGTTCAGAATGTTGAGTCGCAACGTCAACAGTGTCTTTGCCGAGGTGGTTGACGCCGACGTGGAGGCGCGCCGGGCGATGCCAGGATTGGCACGGGATCGGGCGGACATCATCGTTGCTGGCTTGGTGCCCGTGGTCACGATGCTGCGGTTCATTGACGCGGATAAAATCATCTTCTCGCAAAACGGATTACGGGAGGGTGCGCTGTACGAGTACCTACAGGGTAAGCAGCAGGCGGCCGCGCCTGACGAGGTTGCGGACGAAACGCTGAGCGACTTCACTGCGGACGAGTAGCGCGTGGATTATTAGCAAATATGTATGCAAGGGAGCTGGAGGCAGCTCCTTTTTTTTGCGCTGTCCGGAGATGGTGGGCTGTGCTGGTAAAGTGGCGGTGGGGCTGCGGCTTAGTGAACCGCTCCGTCATGACCGCTTCTGGGGCGAAACCTCCAACTCGCAAAGTACGCGAGTTTCCGGTGCGACTTGAAGCCTGCCTGCCAAGTGCGGGCAGTCAGTCTTCAAGTTCGTCGCGTTCTAACGGCTAAAGCCGTAAGTGCTCTCGGACTGGCTTCGCCATTCCTGCGAGTAGCACGCAGTAAGCGCTAAAGCGCAAACTGCCTGCGTAACCCCGGTAGCGGTCATAACTCCTGGTTCAGTCGCCTCCACCCCACCACCACTTTGCCGGCACCCGCCAGGTTGAGGATGATAAGCCAATATTGAGCTGACATGCGTGTATTTAAGCAAGGGCAAACCGGCTCGAGTGATTTCCCACCTGATAGTTACTTTGGCTAGCCGTTTAGCCGTAATAACTGTGGGGTACGAGCAGATTTTGACCAGTAAGGTAGAGGTTATTTAGCAATGAACAAATTTGATTACTTTAAAGTCTTGCACCGTGCTTACGCTCTCACGATTTTGGAAAATTCGACGCAGCCGCTACCCACTATTTGTATCGCAAGCCGCCGGTTCGTTTACACAACTGACACCAGGCTTTACCTAATCTACGCCGTGGCGGTTACACTACTTCGTTACACTGAGCTTACAGTTGTTGTTGTGCTCACCAATGAGGAGGAAGTGCTTTGAAGTTTAGTGTTAAACATCTCGTGTCCGTAAGTGCGATTGCCGCGGTGGCCGTTGTCGGTCTGAGCGGGTGTAGTAGCAATACCGCTGCCAAGCAAAAGTCAGATACATTAACCGTGGTCTTTTTACCGTCTGACTCGACCAAGGAACAGGAACCGGTGCGTAACGCCCTGAGTAAGTTGATCCACAAAGCAACCGGCAAACAAGTTAAGCTCCAAACGACCACCGACTATAACGTGGCCATTGAAGCAATGGCCTCTGGGAAGGCCCAAATTGGGTTAATGGGACCAGACAGTTACGTCGAGGCCCGCAGGCAGAACGGCAAAGTTGCCCCGCTTGTGACCTACTCTGGTGCTTCCGGAACGCTGCGCGACGCCCATTACTTTAGCTACTTAATGGTGCCCAAGAACCAAGTGGCAGCCTACCAACAGGACGGCAAGTATTCATTGACCAAGTTGAAAGGTAAGTCAATCTCATTTGTGGCGGCAACCTCCACGTCCGGCTTTGCCGTACCTGCCGGCGCCATTGCCAAGGAGAATAACGTCAAAGTTACGGCCCTACAAAAGGGTGGAGACTTCTTTAACAAGGTCCTTTACGGGCAATCACACCCCGGATCGGCGGTTAACTTGTTCAACGGTGACGCCGACGTGGCCGCCTTTGACGATATTGACCTGGTGAAGTACGGCAGCTTTACCAACGATAAGACTAAAGCTGGCGCTGATTTCAAGGTTAGTGCGGACGCACCAGCCCCATTAGATAGAGCGCGGGGCAAAGAATCGGTGGCACTGGCTGCGTACCCGGTACAAAACGAGCCACTGGCTGTGAACAGCAGTGCCGTTAACAAAGCCGACCAGGATAAGATTGTTAAGGCGCTCACATCAAAGTCGACCACCGATAACCAGCTGTTCTTCTCCAAGCCTGGTGCTAAGAAGGCGGGGTTGTTCACCCAGACCGGCAAGGTGCACTTCATTCATGTGACGGACAAGTGGTACGCGCCAACCCACAAGGTGTTGGGGCATTAGGGAGACTGACAATATGCTGACAGTACAGTCATTATCCAAGAGCTATACCCGCGACAAGGTGTCATTGAATGACGTCAGCTTTGATGCACAGCCGGCACAATCACGGCGGTTATCGGACCGTCGGGGGCGGGCAAAACAACCCTGTTGCGTAGCCTCAACCAGTTAATTCGGGATGACGCCGGTACGGTAACGTTGAACGGTGAGAATTTGCGACTGCTGAACAAACGGGCGCTACAGCGTGCCCGACGCAATATTGGCATGATTTTTCAGAATTACAATTTGATTGATGCCCTGACGGTTGTGGAAAACGTTCTGCACGGCTGTTTAGGCCGTAAGTCAACGTTGCGGGGCATGCTGGCACTCTATTCAGCGGATGAACGGGCCGAAGCAATGGCATTAATCGGGGAAATGGGTCTGAGCGAATTTGCGTTTGTGCAGTGTCGGCACTTATCGGGGGGACAAAAGCAGCGGGTCGGTATTGCCCGAGCGCTCATGCAACACCCCCAGGTACTCTTGTGCGATGAACCCATTGCTTCCCTCGACCCCAAATCTGCCACGTTGGTGATGGATATCCTCCGTCAGCAGGCTGACAACAAGCAACTGATCGTAGTGGTTAACCTACACCAGGTTGCCATCGCGCGGGGATATGCGGACCATATCGTGGCGTTAAATCAAGGGGCCAAAGTGTTTGACGGCACCGCGGCTGCACTGACCGATGCCCGGGTGCAGGAGATTTACGGTTAGGGGGTAAATATGACTCAAGCACGATTTTTTAGGCGGAAGCAGTGGCTAACTGTTGTGACCGTAGTTGCCTGATGGGAATGTACGCTGCGGCGAGTCTGGCGCTGGGGTTTAATCAGTCTACACTGTTGGAGCTGCAAACCGGCTTTGCGTGGATGGCCCGCAACTTTGTGCCCACTGGCGGGGCGTTGGCCAACCTCACTACCATTTTGTACCAGCTATGGCGGACGTTTGTGATTGCGGTAGCCGCAGCCGGAATTGCGGGGGTGATGAGCCTCGTAATAGCGGTGATTGGCGCGCAGAATATTGGCGTCCGGAACGCGGGGGTTACGTGGTTGGTTCGCGGCTGCGCTTCGATTTTGCGCAATATTCCTATCATTGCCTGGGCACTAATTCTATTATTTTCGTTTAAGCAAAATGAACTGACCGGTTTTCTAGCGCTGTTTTTGATGAACCTAGGATTTCTTACCCGGGCCTTTCTGGAAACCATCGAGGACTTTGACACCAACAAGTTTGAGGCGTTGACGGCTACGGGGGCTAACAAACTCCAGGCGATTTGTCAGGCCCTGCTTCCGGAAATTGCCGTTCCTCTGGTTGAATGGTTACTATACATGATTGAAAACAACGTACGTGATGCCACGCTGGTGGGACTGCTGACGGGGACTGGTATTGGCTTTTTGTTCGACCTCTACTTCAAAAGCCTCAATTATCCGGCAGCAGGGCTAGTTGTACTGACGCTAATCGTTTTGGTCATTGGCTTGGAGTTGCTGTCGAACCAGATTGAGAGGAGGATGTCGGCATGAAGGTAATTGACGAATCGCCAGCAGTAGTGGCGAGCCCAGAGGCCACCCCGACGCCCCGACCAAGAAGTTGCCGTCGTACAACCTTACGCGTCTTTGTGGCGGGCATCAGTCTTATCAGCGTCTACGGCGTGGTCAGCGTGATTCCCCAACATTTTGATCTGGGGACGGCCACACGCAGTTTTCTGGGACACCTCCAACTAATGTTCTTGAGCCCTAATTTTGGGACCGATAGCTTCGTCAAGTTGGGGCTGGCCCTGATGCAAAGTGTGGAACTAGCATTACTAACTACGATGCTGGGTGCAGTTGTCGGCCTTGTTTGCGGGCTAATGGCAGCGCAAAATATCGCTCCTCGATGGTTGGCCTTACTGGTTAAGAGCGGGATGGCTTCATTCGGGCGATCCCCACCATTCTGTGGGTGCTAATCTACAGTGTGGCACTGGGGCTGGGGCCGAACGCCGCGGTGGTCGGGCTGACCTTCCACAGTGTGGCGTACCTAGCCAAAGTTTTTGCGAACACAATCGAGGAGATTCCTGCCGCCACCATTGAAGCATTGAAATCCAGCGGCAGTGGGTTGTTGCCCATCATTACGCAAGCCGTGTTGCCGTCACTCACGTCGCGGCTACTCAGCTGGACGTTTATCCGCTTTGAAATTAACTTTGCGAACGCCGTTGTGGTTGGCGCCGCAGCGGGTGCCGGGGGAATCGGTTACCAACTGTTCGTGGCCAGCAACTTCTACTTTGATTTTCACGAGGTAGGCATGATTGTGTACTACATTTTAGCGTTCGTTTTGATTTTGGAACTAGTATCGTCGCGGTTACGGCACCGCTTTATAGCGTGATGACCGCAAGCAAAGGGGGAACTTTCAATGACAATCCAAGCAGTGGTATTTGACTGGGCGGGTACCACGATTGACTATGGCAGTCGTGCGCCAATTATTGCCTTCCAGCGGGCCTTTGCCCACTTTGGGATTACCGTTCCTGAACCCGTCATTCGCGCCGACGTGGGTCTCGACAAGGAGCAACATATTGCAAAAATTTTTGGTGAACCGATGGCGTGGACGGTGTGGCAGGCCGCTGGTTATGGTCACGACCGGGATGCGGCGGTCCAGGCCGTCTACGCACAATTTAAGTTGGAAATACAGCGGGTCTTGACCGAGACGGCCACGTTAAAGCCTGGGCTCACAACTTTGCTCGACTACCTAAATCTCCACCACGTGGCCATCGCGTCTACGTCGGGGTACACCGCTGACATGATTGCGCAGGTTGCCCCCGTGGCCGCCGAGCAGGGCTATCAGCCCGAAATTAACGTCACGTCCGAGCTGACCGGTGGGGTGGGACGGCCACAAGGGGACATGCTGAACTACGCCATGCAGGTACTGCACGTGACTAACCCGCAGAACGTCATCAAAGTTGGCGATACCGTGAACGACATTCTGGAGGGTGCCAATGCCGGCGCCATTAGTGTGGGCGTCCTTGAAGGCAGTAATGTGGTCGGTCTCGCTGAACCGGAGTACGTTAACTTGACACCGGCCGATCGGCAACAAGTTTTGGCTGATGCTAGACGGGTATTTATGGACGCGGGTGCGGACGCCGTCGTGGACACTTTACCCGACCTCATTCCGCTGATTGAGCGGTTCAATGTCGCCGAACAACAGACCGCCCCGTTACTATTAACACCAGGGCCGCTGACGACATCCCGGATGGTCAAAGAAACCATGTTGGTTGACCACGGTACTTGGATGATGAGTACAAAGCGGTGACGGAGGACGTGCGTCGCGACCTACTGCGGGTTGGCCAGGCCAACCCGCAGGACTACACCACGGTATTGATGCAGGGTAGCGGTAGCTTTGCGGTGGAGGCCACCTTACAAACGGCGATTCCCAGTGACGGGACGGTGTTAATCGCCATCAACGGTGCGTACGGCCAACGAATGGCGACGATGGCCGATCGGATAGGGATTAGGCATCTCGACGTGGACTTCGGTGAGTTAAACCAGGTCACACTTCAGCCGGTATTAACCGTGCTGGCGGAGCATCCTGAGGTCACCCACTTTGCGATGGTCCACTCCGAGACGACCACGGGCATTTTGAACCCGCTCGTCCCGATCATTCCTGAGCTCACGGCGCGCGGAATCGTCACCATTGTGGACGCCATGTCCAGCTTTGGTGGCGTGCCGCTGGAGATCGATGCAGTGGGCATGGACTACCTGATATCCAGTGCCAACAAGTGTATTCAGGGTGTGCCTGGCTTTGCCTTTGTGATCGCCAAGCGGGCGGTATTGGCTCAGACTGCCGGGCGTGCGCGCTCACTCAGTTTGGATTTATACGACCAGTGGCGGTGCTTTGAGAACAACGCGGGCAAGTGGCGTTTTACCAGCCCACGCACACCGTCTACGCGTTTCACCAGGCGCTCCACGAACTCTTTGTGGAGGGCGGCGTGCGGGCCCGTACCAATCGTTATGCCCGCAATGAGGTTCGTCTACGCAAGGGGATGGCCAGTCTGGGCTTTGAACCGTTAATTGCGGAGGTTGCCCAGTCGCCCATCATTACTAGCTTTAAGTATCCACACGCCGACTTTGACCTCACCGCCTTCTACCACGCCCTGAAGGATGAAGTTCATTATCTACCCCGGGAAGGTGTCGGCTGCCGCCAGTTTCCGGATTGGTAACATTGGGGAAGTTTACGACGGGGATGTTGACCGTCTGCTCGACGTCGTCAGTCGCTACGTTGAGCAACCAGCACCTGTACGTTAGGGGCAAAACGCAAAGTAGCCGGATCAACCATGCGTCGTCATCGTGACGCGGAGTTGGTCCGGCTACTATTTTGTCTGGCTATTGTTGACCAGAAGGGACCCGGGCCGTGAGCACCCAGACCAGGATTGTTTCGGCCGCGGCGATGGCCACCACCACGCCGAGCGCGTTGACGGTGCCCGCCGTTGTGCCCTGCACGAGGTTGTGGGTGCCAGCTTGACCGGCGGCCACGATGGTCGACGCGAGGCTGGTGCCCAGCGCCGCCGTGAACTGTTGTGTGGTGTTGAAGAGGGCATTACCGTCACTTTGCTCCTGCGTGTGCACCTGCTGCAGGCCGGTGGTCATTAAGTCGCCAAAGCTAATGCCAATACCAACCATAAAGGCGGTGTACCAACCGATAATCAGGGGGTTACTCAAACGTTCGCCCGTGATGAACATGCCGACGATGCCTACAAGTACAAAGAGAGCGCCCACGCGCAATGGTAACTTGGGGCCTGATTGATCGAGCAGGTGGCCACCAACGGGTGAAACGGCTGCCCCGATAGCAGCTCCGGGCAACAATACGAGGCCGGCAACGAGCGCGGAGTTGTGGTTAACTAACTGAATGTAATTCGGCATGAGAAACGACAGCGCGAGCGCAGCGATTTGCAGGCACGCAAAGGCGAGAATACTGACGGTAAACAGTGGTTTGCGCAGTAACGCGAGGTTAATGATTGGCTGTTCAATGCGTGCCGAGCGCAGCACGAATAGTGTCAGGGCGATGATTCCTATCACCAGAGCGCCGGCAACTGACCAGCTGATTAAGGGTTGTCCGCCAAAGTTACTGATGCCGTATATGAGCCCGCAGAACGTAATGACGATAAGGCCAACGCTCAGTCCGTCAATGCTAGCGGGGACCGGTGCGTGTTTTTGCTCAATGCAGAGTAGCCCCAAAATTAACGCCAGCACCAGTACTGGTAGGAGGAACACGAAGATGTAACGCCAGTTGAGGCTGGAAACGATGAACCCGCCAAACGTGGGCCCAATTGCCGGCGCGATACCGGTAATTAGCGTACCCACGCCCATCATTGTGCCGACTTTGCTGGCTGGCACCTGTTCCAAAATGATGTTGAACATGAGTGGCAACGCGATACCCGTTCCGAGACCCTGGACGGCGCGTCCCAACAGAAGCACCCAGAACTGTGGGGCCGCTCCGTCAAGGATGACCCCCAAAATAAACAGACTGATGGCCCAAAGAAACAGCGTCCGGGTTTTAAACCGGCGTTTCAGGGTTGCGGACATCGGCACCATGGATGCGACAACCAGTAGGTATAGGGTGGTGAGCCACTGGACCGTATTGGTTGGGACGTTAAATTCACGCATCAGGGTGGGAAAGGTGATGTTCATGGCCGTCTCGACGATGACGCCGCAAAAGGACATGAGGCCGGTGGCGACAATGGCACCGATAACCTGTGGTCTAATTCGTTCGTTCATGGGTATGGCCTCCGTTCAGTTCGATGAAGCGATGGAGCATCTGGGTAATGAGCGCTTGTTCGGTTGATGAAAATTCAGCGTTGATTGCGTTTTGTTGTTGCGTAATGTAGTTGGACGCACGCTCTTGTAGCGGTTTGGCCGCGCTGGTTACGGTGACGATTTTTTTGGCGCGAATCGTTTGGTGACGGGTGGCGTTCAACCAGGTCCTGCTTCTCCATACGTTGGAGGGTCACGGTGGCGGTAGAGCGCTGAATGTTGAACTCAGTTTCGATGTCGCGTTGCAGAACGTCGGTCCGCGTGCCAATAAAATCGAGGATGGACATCTGGGTGCCCGTCAGGCCGAATTGTTTGGCGTAATTGTCCATGGATTGGTTCATTTGGTTGGTTGCGTGTTTAATTAGTTTACCTAGGTCAATCGTTGCATATCATTCCTTTCGTTAGTTAGCTAACGAAATCTAGTATACGTCAGCCAATCATAAATGCAAGGGGATATGTTGGGTATGCACCATCCATCACTGGCGATAATTATTGACTTGTTGATGCAGTAGATAAGTATAGTAACGGCCGTATTCCAGTGTTGGTCTGGATCGAAACGATTCGCCGGTTGCCGAAGTGATGGTGTACGCCCAAATTTGAAGTGTTAGTTGCAAACGCAACTAACAGTGCTATAATCACTTTATTGCAAGTTCAAGTCAATTTGGTTGAGAATTACGTGCAATTCCTGTCTCTGGCCGGCAGTTAATCCGGACATTGCCCGTTCAACGTAACCCTGTTCGAGGGCCTTTATTTGCGGGTAAACGGATTTGGCCTTGCCGGTGGGCCGGACGTGCTTAAACTTGCGGTCGTGGGCGTCGGGCACGCGCACTATGTACCCGCGGCCTTCCAACTGGCTCAGTGCACGGCTGAGCGTGGTTTTGTCAATGCGGGTGAGGTGGACGAGTTCTGCCTGGGTGAGGTCCTCGTGTTCGACAATACGCATTAGGTAGATGAAGAGGTTGTTGGACAGGCCTAGGGAGCGTACCTGTTGGTTGACGTCAGAGGTGGCTTGCCGTGAAATGGAGCCAATGAGTCGGAATAGCGCGGTGTCATCCATGCTGTGGTCTCCTTTGCATGCTTTAATCAGGTTGATAGTTGTATTTTCAACTACTCACGTACATTTTAACAAATAGGGGTGTTTAAAACTATGTGGTACGAAAAGAAATTGCAGGATTTAACGATTGATGAATACTTTGAGATTATGCGTTTGAGGGTCGATACCTTTGTGGTTGAGCAAAATCGGGTTTACCATGAAGTTGACGACAACGATCCGCGCGCACGGCACGTTTTCTATCGCGACGAGGAGAGTGGACGCGTGCAGGCATACGCCCGCATCTACCAGGAGCCTGGTAGTGATCAGGTGACATTTGGCCGGGTGGTGACGAGTGCGGCCACGCGCGGGCAGGGAATGGGTGCGGCATTGCTGAACCGGATTTTGCAAAGTTGCGCTGCCCATTGGCCGCACCGCGACATTGTGATCGAAGCTCAACAGCAAGTGACGGGCTTTTACGAGCGGGTGGGGTTTGTCATGGACGGTGAGCCGTTTATATTCAACCAAACACCCCACGTACGGATGGTGCGGGTAGCGGGTTAACCAACGCGGAATTTCCGCGGCGGCTTTGCATTAATGTGGTGCATCGCCCGAGCAATTGTTATAATGAACAGCGTACCGGGGTGCGAATTAGGCGACCCCGACTTAAACGTGGCGGGTGGTTTCGTGCCCGGCCCAGATTGGAGTATCAGATGCTGATTCATCATAGTGAGCGCCCGCGCAACTTAATGGCACTCCTCCAGCCCCCTAGCTGTTGTGCGCAGTGGTGGATGTTAACTAAGTCAAAGCGAGGAGTTTAATCAAATGATTGAAGCAATTAACTTGAAGGCCGGCATGGCGTTCGAAAAAGACGGTAAGCTAATCAAAGTGCTGTTCACGAACCACCACAAGCCAGGTAAGGGTAACACTGTTATGCAGATGAAGCTGTATGACGTCCGCTCCGGGTCAATCGTGCAGACCACGATGCGCCCAACTGAAAAGGTGGAGCAGGCCATTCTGGACAAGAAGAAGGCACAGTTCCTGTACAGTCAGGACGATACAGCGTACTTCATGGACACGGATACCTACGACCAGTACGAACTACCAACGGCTAGTATCAGTGACGACATGCAGTTCCTGCTGCCGGACACCATTGTCGACATCGAATTTTATGGCGATGAGGTGATTGGTGTGACTTTGCCAAGCACGGTGACGTTGGCCGTGAAGGAAACCAGTCCAGCCATTAAGGGCGCTACGGTTTCCGGCGGTGGTAAGCCCGCCACTTTGGAAACTGGCTTGGTGGTTCAGGTGCCTGACTTCATTAAGGAAGGCGACAAGCTGGTCATTAACACCGACCGTGGCGGTACTTACGCTAAGCGTGCCGATTAAATAGATTTGCAACCGACGTTACGTTGTGACCCCGCTGGGCTTTGGCTGGCGGGGCTTTTTTTTGTTGCTCGGACTATTGAGTTGTTGGGGTTGTCTGACAGGAAAACGCAAAAACCGCTTACAATTTGCGCGGGTTGTGCTACGAATTACTTATTCAACTTTGTTAACGCCTTAGCCGGCACGGCGCTCTTCGCGACCGCTTCCCACTTGGTGACACCCTTCTTCTGGTTGTAGGTTAACTTCAGGTAGGCGTTGCGGTGTAGTGGGCGTGCCTTGTTACCGTTAAAAGTCAGCTTTTGGGCTGTGCCTTTGTCGTCATAACCGGTTAGAACGTAGTTGTAGTCGACGTATTCTTGGCCGTTGTCGCCCTTATCAACGAACCTCTTGCCGTCGGTTGTTACTTGCGTGTAGTAGCTGGGGCCGCCGTAATTAACTTCTTCATATATTTTTAGGCCACAAACTGTGACCAATAAGAAGGCTATTAACCCAATTAGTAACTTTTTCATAGTCCATCACCTCGATAGTTATTTTGCCTTAACTGGCCGGGTAGCACTACGGACCAAAGTCTGATTAGGAAATGTTAAAGGCGGTGCGGGTCTACCAATGCGGCGGAAATCAGAAAATGTGGCTGTGCCAAAAGGCGGTTAGCTCCCGATATACAAGACGGCATCAGTGGAAATCCCGAACTTAGGATTTCTGCTGATGCCGGCTTGTACGTTAGGGAGCTGCCTTTTGGCGCGCGATCACGATGTATCTTTATGTGCTAAAGGATTCCGTCACAATCCCGTTTTGGTTTCCGTTTAAGCGCACTAATGACCTAGCTGGCCGTTAGCCCAAGCCGTGATGATTGCCATGCGAGGCCAACGATGACCATAATCACGCCGACAACGGTCAAGCCCGGAATATGACTCTCATAGTGGGTGAAGAAGCCGTAACGCATGCGGGTGTTTAGGGCTACGATGATCATGCCCACCAAAAAGATACCGCCACCAATTGCAATAAGATTCATTTCAAATTTTCTCCTTTATTGTACGTTGCTACTCAATTTGGTTGTGCCGAACGGAATGACTACCCTCAGTATTGGGCTAGCACCGTAATTTGCTTTGAGCATATTTTACCATAATCCCTGTTGTGAAAAAGTTATCCGCGTATCCTATTATGGCCGGTCGCACCGTTGATCTGGCTGGTGATAGGCCGCTGACTGGTGGGGGCATAACTCAAGCCAATTACGTCGGTCCCATTGGTCGGTAAATCCGGTATTTTATCCCGTAATATTACGATAGTAAAAATTAGTCTACAATGTGTTGACTGGTTCACTGATATGCTAATATTACAGTAGACCAACAAGTGTATTGGTACTATTAGACCGGGGCATTCCCGGATTAGGAGAGTGTTTTGAATGGATGATTCTGCGCAACCAAGTCCTCAACGGGACGATCAGGACGTGGATAAACCGCCTTTATGGCAGTTGGATGATAATCAGTTACGGGCGCGTTATGGCACCGATACTGACAACGGTTTAACTGACGACCAGGTGCGGCAACAACGGGCGAAGTACGGCTTTAACGAGTTGACGGCCAAGAAGCAATCGCGCATCTTGCGATTCTTACGGCAGTTTAACGACAGTATCAACTATATTTTGGCTGGTGCGGCCGTGTTAACACTGTTGATGCAGCACTGGTCGGATTCGTTTGTTATCTTCCTGGTGATTATGGCTAATGCGTTTATTGGCTACTTTCAGGAAGTGTCGGCGGATAACGCGTTGGCTAAAATCCAGGAGTTACTGGTCTCGCAAAACTTTGTGTACCGGAACGGCGTTAAGTTAGAGTTACCGTCACGGGAACTTGTGCCAGGTGACTTGGTGCAGCTGGAGGCTGGGGATGCAGTTCCCGCCGATATGCGGCTAATTTCAGCGGACAATTTGGCCGCCCAAGAATCGATACTGACTGGTGAAACCAACTCGGTGGCAAAAACCGAGGAACCGCTGGCTGACGCACATTTGGCCCTCGCCGAGCGTACCAACATGGTGTACGCTTCGACCGATATCACCCAGGGATCGGGGTTGGGCATCGTGGTGGCAACAGCCGCCCAGTCCGAAATCGGTCACATTCAAAGCAGCGTTAAGGAAATCAAATCAAAGCCCACGCCGCTGGTGCAAAACCTGAACCGTCTCGGTTTAGGCTTGTCGCTGGCGATTGTGGCGGTCGCAGTCATCCTCTTTGTGGGGGGACTGTTGACGCATATATACAGCTTGCCGACTTTGACCATCGCCGTGATTACCATGGTGGTTGGTTCCATGCCGGAAGGGCTGCCGGCCAGTACTTCGGTGGTTCTGGCCATGGGGACGCGCCAGTTAACGCGGAAAAACGCCATCGTCAAAACATTGCCAGCAGTGGAAACGTTGGGCGCCGTGGACATTGTCAACACCGACAAAACGGGTACGTTGACGAAAAACGAAATGACCGTGACCGATGTTGCCACCCCTGACGGTGATTTTCAGGTATCGGGTGTGGGTTACGACGCTGACGGTACGCTGACAGACCAGCAAGGCGAACCAGTTGATTGGCGCAATGATGAGCGGCTGCACTGGCTGGTCCGGATTGCTGGCGAAACCTCAGACGCACAATTCCATGAAGAGGACGGCCAGTGGCAACTAACGGGTGAGCCGACCGATGGTGCGTTAACGGCTTTGTACCACAAGCTTTACGGTGAAGAGCCTGACGTTAACGAGGTCGATTCGCTACCATTCGATTCGCAGTTCCGCTATTCGGCCCGCCTAGCTGACGTCGATGGGGAACGGGTGCTGATGGTCAAAGGTGCGCCGCAAACTTTGGCGCGCCTAATCAAGGAGCACGGCGGTACCGTGATGGAGGCCGAGTTAGAGGCAACCATCACGCGCTTTGCTAAACAGGGTAAACGGGTTGTGGGATTGGCGCGGCAAACGGTGCCGCAGGATCTGGAAGAGATTGACCAGTCCCAAATTGGTACGGACATGCAGATTATGGGGCTGGTAGGGATTATCGATCCGCCCCGGCCAGAGGTCGCTGCGTCCGTGCAGCAGCTCCGTTACGCCGGAATCAAGGTTAAAATGATTACTGGTGACGATCCACAAACCGCCGCGGCCATTGCGCAACAGTTGAACCTCGGAGAAGATGTGCGCGCGATTACCGGTCCTGAACTTGACGCCATGAGTGACGCCGAACTTGACCGGGAAATTGGCAAGTACACGGTGTTTGCCCGTGCGACGCCGGCCGAAAAACTCCGGATTGTGCAGTCGCAGCAGCGTAATGGTCACGTCGTCGCCATGACTGGTGACGGGGTGAACGATGCGCCCGCGTTGAAGCAGGCCGATATTGGGGTTGCGATGGGTATTAAGGGTACCGACGTTGCCAAAGGGGCAGCGGATATGGTCCTTGCGAATGACGACTTCACCACCATTCAAACGGCGGTGAAGGAAGGTCGCCACGTCTTCGATAATATCCGTAAAACGATTCGCTACTTGCTACCGACCAGTTTTGCTGAAGGATTCGTGGTGGTGTTGAGCATGTTGCTTGGCCAGGAATTGCCGCTGTACCCGACGCAATTACTATGGATTAACATGGTGTCGGCGCTGACGATTCAGTTTGCCTTTATTTTTGAGCCACCAGATGAAGGCATTATGGCTCGTGGACCCCGGAACGTGCACGAGGGGATTATTACCAAGGCTTATGCCGTGGAGATTGCCTTTGTGGCGTTGATGATTGCCGGACTAGGAATTTATATCTATGACCTACTGACCAGCATGGGCTTTAGCCACACAGTGGTAGTACCGTCACGTTACAGGTCATCATCTTTGGAAAAATTTTCTACCTGTTCAATTTACGGACGGAACATCCGGTATTCTCACGTTACTTGTTCCAGAACAAGATGGCGTTTTGGATTATCGGGTTGTTGCTGTTACTGCAGGGTGCGATTATCTACCTGCCGTTTATGCAGGATGTTTTCCAAACGACCACGGTGGGCGCGGCCGTTGGCTGGGGGATTCCAGCCCTAGCTGGGCTCGTTGTGATGACGGTTATGGAAGTCTGGAAGTTCGTCCAGATGACTTATCGTCGTCATGTCGGCCGGGTGCACGACAAAATGGAAATTAAAGACTAATCGGCAACTCGATTGTGGGGGTCGTACTAACGTGGTGGGCAGCCAAAACGTTGGTGCGGCTTCTTTGCGCTCTAGTGGTGGTTCTGGCCGGTGCGGGTGCCGTGGTGCGCTACGACTTTGTGGACCGCTCCACGGTGACCGCTGCTAGGGCGAAACCTCCAACCGCAAAAACCGCGGTTTCCGGTGCGAATTCAAGCCTGCCGACCAAAAACGTCGTCAGTCTTGAATCTCGTCGCGCTGTACGTCGCCTCCGGCTCCTACAGCGGTGCCCCCTAACAGCGGTCACCGTTCCGGGTCCAGTCGTCTACGCACCCCACGGCACCCGCACCGGCCAGAACCACACTTGCGAACGGATCTATTAATGATTTGGCCACGTGCCGTCTTCATTTCAACTCGTCCAGTGATGGTTATTGATTGTAGGAGATTATACAGTAGCAGCACCTAACCATCATCAACTAGTGAGCTTCAGTTAACCATAAAATTTAAAATTGTGCCCGATTTAGTTTTAGCTAGTTCGCACTTGTGATGAATACAGGTATGACAGTTTTCACGGATGCTGTATGACGTCCTCGATCTATCGGGAACCTGCAGGTGGGCTCGGGGATGGAGTTGTCATGTCCTGAGATGTGGCAGTGGTAACAGTATCGTGAGGCCGCGTCGGTCGGACCAACGCTGCCGTTAACCACCACCGTAGCAACCTACGGCATAGGCACGTAAGCCGCAGCCCACTGGTCCGGCCTACGCTGCCGTGAACCGCTGCCGTGGACCACCACCGTGTGGTTCGTTGACCTTGCGGCGCGCGGGGGACAATGGGATAATTGGGGGTATTGAAAACGGAGGATGCAAAAAGGTGACAAAACTGTATTTTGTGCGGCACGGTAAAACGGAGTGGAATCTTGAGGGACGGTACCAGGGGGCGTTTGGCGATTCGCCATTATTGCCTGAAAGTTACGTGCAGGTGCACGCCCTGGCGTCATACCTGAACCAGGAGCACGTTCACTTTGACCACGCATACGTGAGCCCGCTGAAACGTACGCGTACAACCGCACTGGAACTGTTGACCCACCTTGACCAGCCCGATATTCCGTTAACCATTTTGCCCGCATTACGCGAGTTTAATTTGGGCCTCATGGAGGGCCAAAGCTTTACGGACGTTGCGGCGCGCTTCCCCAATGAGTTGCATGCGTTTCGGCACGCGCCGGCTGATTACGACCCTAGTGCACTGCATGGGGAGACCTTTGACCAGCTACTCGACCGAATGACACCGCCAATTCAGGAGATTGTGGCTAACGACTACATGGGTAGTGCCAACTACCTGTTCGTTGGGCATGGTGCCTCGCTGGCCGCGTTAATCCAGCACCTGGTGGGGACGCCCGTCGCCGATTTACGTAAAGACGGCGGGTTAACCAACAGCAGCCTAACTACCGTACAGGCAGACGGACCCGCGTTGCCGTACCACATGGTGCAGTGGAACGACACGCACTTTTTGCCCGGAACACGCTCGGCAACGGATACAATTTAGTGGCATTGAATGGTTTGGAGGGTGAACATGACAGCACACGATGATGCGATTGAACAGTTTAACCATGGCGAGCAGGAAGCAGGCATCCAGGCGGCCGTCCGCGACATTGACGCGCACCCACACGACGCCAGCCGGTATTCCGTGCTGGCAACCATGCTGATTACCGTCCGCGCATATGACCAGGCAACCACTCTCATTACGCGTGCACTCGGGCTATTCCCGGACAATCCCGAGCTCCGTTATTCGTGGGGGCTGTTGGCGTACACGCAACAGGATTTGCAGGATGCCCTGGCGCGCCTGCTACCGCTTACGAGTGGTCCGGCGGCAGCCAGCGGCTCGCTGCGGGCCGACGCCGACTACATGGTGGCGTTATGCTACAACGACTTGGGGCAATCTGCCCGGGCGTTGGCCTTCGCAATGACCGCCCACGACTTAAATCCAAGTGCGCGTGACGCCGTGGTACTAATGGCGAACATTCTGCTGGCGTTGGGTGAATTCAAAGCCGCGGTGGACGCGCTAGAACCGTACCTAGACCAGAACGATGCGCATATCGACTTTGCGTACGGTATGGCCCTGACCGCTTCCGGTCGCGACGGCAGCGCATACTTGGATGCCGCTAAGCAGGCCGATCCGGCGGCGTTTGCTAATCAATCCAGTCAGATTCACGATATTGCCCGATTTCTAAAACTTGGTCAGACCGACACGGAGGACAGTCAGGATGCCTGATATGGATACAGTCACCGGTACGGTCCGCAACGTTATTTTTGCGAACCACGACAGCCTATTCAAAATCGTGGCGGTAGATATTACCGCCACGACTTTGGTGTGGACTGAACCGGAGATTGTGGTCAAAGGCAATCTTGGTGACCTCCAGGAGGGCACTGAGTATGAATTTAGCGGACGCCTAGTGGCTCATCCCAAATACGGGCAACAGTTCGACGCCGTGTCGTACCAGAGTCAGCGGCCCACCAGCCACGACGGTTTGGTCGATTATTTGGCGAGTGACCGGTTCCCGGGTATCGGGCCAAAGACGGCCGCCAAGATTGTCGACGCGCTGGGCATTGGCGCGGTGGATAGCATCGTCAAGGATCCGGGGGTGCTCACCAAAGTTGGTCTGAGTGAGAAGAAGGCTGCGGCTTTGGCTGACGCCCTCCGTGAAAACCTTGGCCTTGAGCAGGTGATTATTGGTCTCGGCGAGGTGGGCCTCACTGGTGCGTTAGCTAACAAGGTCTATAGCCGGTACCGTGAGGACGCGCTGGACATCGTCCGCGAGAATCCGTACCAGCTCATTGTTGACATTGAGGGTATCGGGTTCCGCGTGGCCGACAGTATTGCCCGCCAGATGGACGTTGCGCCCGATGACCCGCGACGTCTGGGCGGGGCGATTCTTGACGCCCTTTACCAAATGACGGATCGGGATGGCGACACGTACGCCGAACCCGCCCGCCTACTGGACGGGGCAAAGTCGCGCCTTGCAGGCGGTGGTTTGGGCGGAGTCGCCGACGAACAACTAATGGCCGCGGTCCAAGTGTTGGCTGACGACCGGCGGATCAGTGTTACGGACGGGCGTATTTTCCCCAAGCGTTTGTTTGACGCGGAGTGGCAGATTGCCAACCACCTCTTTGCACTGAATAATCATGAGGATGGGTATGACGATGACGACCTGACCGCAACGCTGAAACAAGTCGAGGGTGACCTTGACATCGAGTATGATGATACGCAGCGTAGTGCCGTCATCGATGCGCTGCAGAACCACGTGTTCCTGCTGACTGGTGGCCCGGGGACGGGAAAGACGACCGTGGTGAACGGTATCGTACGGGCGTACGCACAACTTAATGATGTTCGGCTCGACCCGAACAGTTACGATAGTGAGACGGCCTTTCCGATTATGCTTGCGGCGCCCACCGGCCGGGCTGCTAAGCGGATGGCGGAGACTACGGGGCTGCCAGCCAGTACTATTCACCGCCTGTTGGGTTTGTCGATTGATACGGTTGATTATGATCCACCGGAGTTACCGGATGGTTTGCTGATTGTGGACGAGATGTCCATGGTGGACACTTACCTGTTTCGGATTTTGCTGGACGCCGTTCATCCGGGCATTACTTTGATTATGGTGGGGGATAAGGACCAATTACCTTCTGTGGGTCCCGGCCAGGTGTTTGCTGACCTTCTGGCGAGTCACGCACTTGCGCAAGCCGAGCTCACCCATATTCATCGGCAGGACGCGCAGTCTTCAATCACGACGCTGGCTCATGATATCAATGGCGGCAGGTTACCGGCCGACTTTGGGGCCAAGCAGGCCGACCGTAGTTTCATCAACTGTGGTCCGGGTCAGATTCAGGAGCGGTTCGGCAAGTCGCGACTGCGGCCAAGGGTAAGTTTGGGACGCTCCAGGTGCAGGTGCTGGCCCCCATGTACCGGGGTGTTGCTGGAGTAGACGCGCTTAATCCACTAGTTCAGGACATTTTTAACCCTAAAAAGAGTGACCGCACCAAGGAAATTGATGCCGGTGATCACCTGTACCGTATTGGTGACAAGGTGCTGCAGCTGGTTAACAATCCGGAGAAAAACGTTTATAACGGCGAAATTGGGATTGTTACTGGCATCCAGCCAGCCACAAAGGATGACGGTGCACACCTGATTGTTGATTATGATGGTAACGAAATTGATTACGCGCATAATGAATTGAAAAGTATCACTCTGGCCTATGCCACCAGTATCCATAAGGCTCAGGGGAGTGAATTCGACATGGTCATTCTTCCGTTGACGATGGCGAGTCGGCGGATGCTGAAGCGAAACTTAGTCTATACCGCGATTACGCGGGCTAAAAAGTTTTTGATTATGATTGGTGAGCTAGAGGCGTTTGATGTTGCCGTCACAACGATGGCCGACAACCGCCGGACCGTTGGTAGACCGTTTGTGCAAAGTGTTCAAGCTCGCGCAGCCGGTAACGGATAACGATGCCGAAGCGGAGACGGTGGTCACCACTGCAAGTCCACAGGAGCAGTCAGCCCGTCTCCGGCCGCCGATCAAGTACTGCACGAGGAACCGGCGCCCAGCATTGAGGCCCCGACAAATACGGAAGGGCCGACCGTGTTGACGCCGACTTTGGTTACGCACGAGCAGGTTGACCCAATGATTGGTATGGACGGAATTACGCCGCAAACGGCTTAGTGTAGTTGGATGTAAGATTGTGAGGAATTTGCGATGACAGACATTCGAGAGCAATTAAAGATGCGCCCGGTGACACCACAGTATTTGGATCAGTTTAACGACTTGTTGGGGTACGTATTTCAGGTAACCGCAAAGGAAGTCAGCGAATCCGGCTACGAAGAGGGCGAGCTAGAACGAGCTAAGCGTCCGGTTTTAGAGGAGGCCGACGTTTTTGGCTGGTTTAACGGTGAAGACCTGGTGAGTCAGCTGGCCATCTATCCTTGTAAGGTCAACATCCATGGTCGCGAATTTGAGATGGCGGGGTTGACGGGGGTCGGCACTTATCCGGAGTATGCGGGTCACGGTTGATGCACGACCTTATCAGTACCGCGTTGGAGCACATGCGTTCGCGTCGGCAGTGGATCTCCTACTTGTATCCGTACAGCATTCCCTTTTACCGCAAAAAGGGTTGGGAAATTATGTCGGACCACCTGACGTTTGACGTTCGTGATATCCAGTTGCCCAAGCAGCAGAATCTGCCCGGACACGTTGAACGGATGGATATTGATGCGGAGGATGTTATCAGGACGTACGACCGCTTTGCACTCCTGAACCACGGGGCGATGATTCGTAATCAACTGAACTGGGACGAGTACTGGCGTTGGGAGAATGAGGAAGAGCGCACTGCCGCGGTGTTTTACGATGAAAATGACGAGCCGCAAGGTTTTTTTGCTCTACTGGATTGCCAACGAGATTTTCCACATCAAGGAAATGGTGTACATCACCCAGGAAGCGCGCATTGCACTATGGAACTTTGTATCGGCACACTTCTCGATGGTGGAACACGTGCGTGGGAATATTTATAAAAACGAACCGCTCCACTTCTTGTTGGATGATGGTGATATTAAGCAGACCATCAAGCCGTACTTCATGGCACGAATCGTGGATGTCGAACAGTTTCTGCGGGCGTACCCCTTTGCCGCGGTGGGGCAGCCGCTCCATTTCATCGTTAGCGACCCCATGGCACCGTGGAACGTGGGCACCTTTGGGATTACGTGGGATGACGCGGGTCAGGTTCACGTTGAACGTGACCAGCACCCGGGGCTGCCGGTTCGGGTGGATATTCAGACGTTAACCACCATGCTGATGAGTTACCGGCGGCCGTCATACTTGTCCCTAATTGAGCGGTTGGATGCGGATCGGGCGGCTGTGAAAAATTTGGAGCAAATCATTCCCATGGAAGAGCCGTACTTTTCCGATTACTTCTAAGCATATTATGGGCATGTAAATGAGAAAGCAAAAATTATTAATGTGAAAATAACAGTTGACGCTCGCGCAAAATGAGCGTATCGTGAACCACATACCAAGACAGGAGTGTTGACGATGATTAAGCCACAACTAACACAACTGAATAAGTATTATGCCGACTACTACGGATAGCAGGCTTGCACATGGATGCAGGCTTGTCCTTGCATCCATGTGGTCGGTACGTTAAGTACGCAATTTGACGCCACATGGGGATAATTCCCACATGTGGCTTTTTCTTTCCGGAAAGTAAATGGCCAGCCACTGGGGAATTACTCCACGTGGTTGGTCATTTTAAATTTGGGAGGAAAACACATAATGAAAATGAAGAAGTGGATTGGATTAGCTTTGGCGACGATAGCAACGGTGACGGTACTGACAGCGTGTGGACAGAAAACCCACGCCCAATCGGTGACCGACAAGACGGTCAAGATTGGTATTCTGCAACAAGTGGACCAGGCGGCTTTGGACGATACTAAGAAGGGTATCGTTGAGGAGTTGAAGGACAAGGGGTTCACCAAGGCCAAAATTAAGGTCTTAAACGGCCAGGGGGACCAAACCAACCTCAACCAGATGAGCCAGCAACTCAGCTCGATGGGCAATGACGTTAACATTTCGATTGGTTCCGCGGCTTCTCAGGCGATGGAAAAGGCGGGGCACAAAACGCCGCTGATCTTCTCGGCCATCACGGATCCGGTTGCTGCCGGGCTCATCACCAAGGCCAACCTCAAGCACCCCAACAATAACGCCACTGGGGTTACGGTGCTGGTGAACGTCAAAATGCAGTTGGAGCTATTGCACAAGATGTTCCCGCAAGCTAAGAAAATTGGCATGATGTACGACGCGGGCGAGCCCAACGCCATGGCGATTGTGAAGCGTGCCCGTAAAGCAATGAAGGAACTCGGAATGACGCCGGTGGAGAAGACCGTGGCGTCGGCGTCTGACGTAGAAGCAACTGCGCGGGCGCTGTGCAAGAAATCTGACGCTCTATTCATTCCGAACGACCATATCGCAGCGGTGGGGATGAACACAATTGGCAAAGTTTCAACCGAAACCAAAACGCCGGTAGTCAACACTGACCCGACTATGATTCAGTTTGCTGGTGTTGCCACCAAGGGGGCCAACTTTGAGGATATCGGGAAACAGACCGCCGATATGGCCATCAAGATCCTGAAGGGTAAGCAGGTAAAGGATATTCCGGTTGAGGGGCCCAAGAACATTCACTTAGTAATGAATAAGAAACGGATGCAGTTTTTCGGCGTGAAGGAGAGTACGCTCAAATAATGGTATAGTAGTAAGGTGAAACGGCGGTTGAACTGCCGTTTTTGCGTGGAATGACTAAATTGGCGGTGAGTCTAGTAGTGTGAACACGTCAATCATGTTAGTACGATTAAAAAAAATATGATAGCTGAATATTGATATGCGGGACGAACGGGGGCAGACCGTTGCAAAAGGAGTTCATGCTAGCTATAATTTAGTTCGTTGACGTTGAAAGGAGTTGTGGCGCTACGTGGCCTTTTTTTCAAATAATTTTCAATCCCGCAGCTGGCGGGGGAAACTCTGTGGCTACGTGGCACATCGTTAAGGATGAGCTGAATCGGCGGGGAGTAGAGTTTCGTGTGCGGACTTCCAAGCATCCGGGACATACGGTTGAGTTGGCCCACCAGATTGCTAAGTTTAACGACCGTGACGATACGGTTTTGCTAGTTATCGGCGGCGACGGAACCCTTAACCAGGCGGTGACGGGTATCCGCGAGGCTGGGAATACAACCATGCCGGTTGCGTACGTGCCGGCTGGTAGCGGCAATGACTTTGCCCGTGCCAATCGGATTAGTAAGGATCCGTTGAAAGTGTTGGACGCCATCATCGATACGACCGAACCGGTACGTATCGATATTGGTGAGTTTCATGAACGCACCCGCAATCAGCATGGCTACTTTGTGAACAACGTTGGTGTGGGGTTTGATGCGGCCGTAGTTGACGCCGCTAATCACAGTCGGGTAAAGCCATTTCTCAACCGGATGCATCTCGGTACACTGGCATACCTACTGAGCGTGTTCAGCGTGTTATTCAACCGGCACGCCTTTGAGGCCCGGGTTAACGTGGGCGATGATCACGATATTATTCCGAATGCGTATATTTGCACGACTACTAACCACCCCTACTTTGGTGGTGGCGTACGGATCATGCCTGGGGCCTCAGTAATTGATGGTCAACTTGACCTGGTGATTGTGGAAGAGAAACACTTTTTTTACGTTCCTGTTCTTAATGATACAAATTTTGTTCCGCAAGAAGCTCGATTTTGAGGGTATTCACCACTACCGGGCTGACCGGTTGTATGTAGAAACTAGCTCGCTAGAGTTCGGACAAATGGACGGGGAGGAGTTAGGGACCCGGCCGTTCGAATTGGAGTTTAACGTGAGCCACCAACTGTTTTGGATGGGCGACTTAAACCCACAATAAAAGATAATAATCGGGGAGCTGAATTTTAGTGTTCGTAGACCGCTAAGCGCGGACGACACGTGAATTCAGCTCTCTTTTTGCATCGCCGGTTTGAACGCATAAATGTGCGTACATTTATAAAGCGATGACGACTTTGCTAATCCACCGGTTGATTGGATTACTTAAACAATTTTTGCCGGGTTGTCAGATTGGTAGGGGGGTGCTACTATTTCTGTGTGCGGTGGTATACAGATACGGCAAATGGTTGTATGTGGTAACCATCCGCCAGGTGTAAGAATGAGGTGCCCATCGCCATGGTGGGTATGTAAGCAACCACAGAACGTCAAAAAGGGCTACCGACCAGTACACGGTCGGTAGCCCTTTAATTGTCAACAGGCCCGGTATCTAGAGGACACCGGGCCTGTTGGTAGTTAACTATAACGTAATCAGCATTGGTAGAATCAACGGCCGCCGTTCAGTACGCTCGAAGAGATAGTCACCTAAACTCTTCACAATGGCATCCTTGAGCAATGCCTCACTAACTTTTTCATTGTCAGTAAACGTGTTTTTGATGGTGTGGAAGACCCGCTTCTGGGCGTGGTTAATCAGCTCGCCTGACTCGCGCATGTAAACAAAGCCGCGAGACAACAAGTCTGGACCCGCCAGGACGGTTTGCTTTTGCATGTTGATCGTGGCAACAACAACCACTAGTCCTTCTTCAGACAGCACCCGGCGATCGTGGATAACCGCGTTACCGATGTCGCCAACACCGCTGCCATCAACGTAAACGTCGCTAGCAGGGAAGTGGCCGGCGCGGCGGGCGTGGTCTGCAGTCAAGGCGAGCACATCACCGTTACCCATGATGAAGGTGTGATCTTCAGGCACACCACATTGGGCAGCCAGTTCCGTGTGAATCTTTTGCATCCGGTACTCACCGTGACATGGCATGAAGAACTTAGGCTTCATCAATCGGAGCATTAACTTCTGTTCTTCCTGACCACCGTGACCAGAGGTATGGATGTTGTTCACCTTACCGTGGATAACGTCAGCGCCGGCTGCTTCCAGCTGGTTGATAACGTCGTTCACGCTGGTAGTGTTACCCGGGATTGGGTTACTGGAGAAGACCACGGTATCACCAGGCTGAATGCTAATCTGACGGTGGGTACCGTTAGCAATCCGCGAAAGGGCGGCCATGGGTTCGCCTTGTGAGCCGGTACATAGAATTAGTACCTTGTTGGCGGGCAGGCGCTTGAGTTCATGGGCGTCAATCAGGTCTTCGTCGGGAATGTTCAGGTAGCCTAGTTCGCGCCCATTAACAATCGCATTTTCCATTGAACGACCAAACACGGCAATTTTACGGCCGCGGGCAATGGCAGCCTCCGCCGCTTGGGCAATTCGGGAAATGTTTGACGCAAAGGTGGCGAAGATGATGCGGCCGTCAATCCGGTCAAAGATGTGGCGGATTGAGTGGCCGACAAAACGTTCGGACTTCGTGAAGTTCGGAATCTCGGCGTTAGTACTGTCAGACATTAACAGCAGGACGCCTTCTTCACCAAGCCTAGCCATCCGCTGCAGGTTGGGCGCCGGCTGGTTGCCAACAGGGGTGAGGTCAAACTTGTAGTCACCAGTTTGGACCACGACACCATTTGGCGTGTGTACGGCAATACCCAGAGTATCGGGGATACTGTGCGTAGTGCGGAAGAATGATACGGAAACCTTATCAAAGTTAAGCTCCGTGTCTTCATTGATTTCCGTCAAGCTAGTCGAACGGAGCAACCCGTGCTCTTCCAGCTTGCCACGAATCAAGGCGGCCGCTAGCGGACCGGCATAAACGTCAACGTTGGGAACCTGCTTCAAGAAGTAAGGCAGGCCGCCGATATGGTCTTCGTGACCATGGGTAATGACCAAAGCCTTAATTTTGTCCGCATTTTGTTTGAGGTACGAGTAATCGGAGATCACATAGTCGATCCCAAGTAGGTCGTCCTCCGGAAATTTAATACCAGCATCAATTACGATAATTTCATCGCCATACTGAACGCCGTACATGTTCTTACCAATTTCACCAAGACCACCAACGGCAAAGGCGGCGGTTTCGTTGGGTTTAATGTTTAGTTTCATATTTTAAAACTCCGTTAACTTGTAGTTATCGGACTGTTGTTCGTACTCCAAGAACTTGCCCTCGAGTGGCTGAATCAGTTCGATGTTGTAGTCGGTGTTTTCCTCGAGCAGTTTGCGTGCCGTGCGCTCGCTGTCGGCCTCAAGGTAGAGTGATACTGTGTTTTCACGCATTGCGTTTTCCAACCGTGATGGCTGGTAAAGAACTTTGTAAATCATAAGTGCTCCTTTCATGTACACAAAGAAAGCCCCATCAGGGGACTATTCAATCATATGCCCGCATTTTGCCAGGTTACCCCAGCTAGTTGTTATCATTCTACCATACAGATTCGGGATAAGCTAACGTTACTCGTGTAATTGGGTGTTCACTGTGCTCACCGACATCATTAAAATCCAGATATTGTCTGGTGCAATACGTCACTAACAGCGACCGGATGTGGCATAATGTAAGTAGTAACCACCATGATAGGGGTGATGTTGATGCCAATATTGGCAGTGGTAATAGCCGGGGCGTTAGTAGTTTTGCTCATCATTATTTGGGTAGTACGGCGGCGCCAGCGGGTTCAGGCTGAGCACGAGCGGTGGATGCGCGCCATTGATCTCGCCGTGGGTAAGGCGCTACACGACGCGGGCATCGCTGTGGGCGTTAAGCTAGCGGGACAACCCGTTGAAGCGGTGTGGCACCGACAAGTGATGTTGGCCCACTATGAACTACCCGTCGGCACACAGAATACGGAGCAGCAAGTTCGGGCCGCGTTCGGGAACATCGCTTTGTCACAGTTGGCCCTAACGGACGTTTGGGTGCAGGCGGAGAATCAGCACGTTAATTTCGATGTGGCTTACCTTGTTAACGACGCGACCAAGGCGTACGTGGCCGATTTGGAGCGAGTAGAGTAACAATTAGTGTAACAAAGAGACGGCCGATTATCGTTCCCGTGGGGGATAATCGGCCGTCTCTTTGTTCGCGTGATTAGTCAACCATGACTGCTTCAGGATCAATGTCAAACGGGTGATCCGTATTGATGTGGTCATAGAAGAGGGTGCCGTTCAGGTGGTCAATTTCGTGCTGGCACACAATGGCAGGGTAGTGCTTGAGGCGAATCTTTTTCTGTTCGCCATCGACGTTTTGGTACTTAATAGTAATCCGGTCGTGACGCATAACCAGACCATCGTGTTCGTCGTCAACGGATAGACAGCCTTCACCTTCACGCAGGCCGGCCTGTTGGACCGATTCACTGACGATTTGCGGATTAACCAGTACTTCTTTGAAAATAATTTCGCCCTGGTCGCCGGGAACTAGCACTGCGGCCATGGACACGCTCTTGTCCACCTGTGGTGCGGCAAGACCAACACCTGGACGCAAGTGATACTTTTTGTTTTCTTCCTCATCCTGGCTGATAATTAAGTATTCCATTAAGTCATGGGCTAGCTGCTTATTTTCGTCCGAGAGGGGGAATTCCACCTGCTGGGCACGAGCGCGCAGCACCGGATTCGGGTCGCGGACAATATCTTTCATTAGAAACACGGTTAATTGCCTCCTCAAGTAATCTACTGTTTAGATTACCACACGTTGCCCGCTAGAAGACAGAGTTTGCGAACAAAATATCGACGTGGAGCAGGTTGGGAGGTTGTGCCAGCGCTGCTAGTGGCTGGTCGTACTGGCGTGGTGGCTCCGTGTGGCGGTTTTGGTCGGCGGGGGTGCCGTGGGGTGCTACGACTTTGTGGACCGCTCCACGGTGACCGCTGCTAGGGCGAAACCTTCAACCGCAAAGCCCGCGGTTTCCGGTGCGACTTAGAGACTGCTTGCCAAGTGCGGGCAGCCAGTCTCTAAGCTCGTCGTATCGTACATCGCTCCGCTCTTACGGCGGCAGGCCCCTTGCAGCGGTCACCGTTCCGGGTCCAGTCGTCTCCGTACCCCGCGGCGCCCCCACCGACCAGAACCACATTTGCAGGCGAATTTACTAAAACTTTTGCCACCTCTACACATGCCAGTATAGCTAGTAATAGATATTGACGTTCAAGTGTTCAGACGATTCACAACCTACAATTCAAATAAATGAACAATTCCTGGCGAATGTGTTTCGTTGCACCAGTCGCGTGGGCCGCGTCAGTCAGACCGGCGAGCGGAGGCGTGTGGGGTCGGAATGGTAACCAGTGCCGGGGTGTAACGTTCTTATGGCTTTAGCCATTAGAACGCGACGAATTTCGAGACCGGACGGTGGTTTTCCGGACGGGCTTGAAATCGCGGCGGAAACACGCCCGCACCTGGCGGGTTGGAACCTTCGCCCTAGCAGTGGATTACATGG
>NZ_BBAI01000004.1 GCF_001311175.1 Lacticaseibacillus pantheris DSM 15945 = JCM 12539 = NBRC 106106
TGCGGAGACGACTGGACCCGGAACGGTGACCGCTGTTAGGGGCTTGCCGCCGTAAGAGCGTAGCGATGTACGGCGCGACGAACTTAGAGACTGGCTGCCCGCACTTGGCAGGCAGGCTCTAAGTCGCACCGGAAACCGCGGTTTTTGCGGTTGGAGGTTTCGCCCTAGCAGCGGCCACCGTGGAGCGGTCCACCAGGTCGCAGTAAACCGCAGCACCCGCACCGGCCAGAACCGTCACCGAACCACCCAATCACCAAACCTACACTAAAGCTGGTAGAATAGCGGTATACATAACTTGGGGGTAACGAGGATGACGCAATACATAATTGGCGTGGATATCGGCACGACCAGTACCAAGGTGATTCTGTACGACGAAGCAGGCGCCCAGCTTGCTCGCGCCAACAACGGCTATGAGCTGTACCAGGACAGCACCGGCATGGCGGAGGAAGATCCCGACACGATTTATCAAGCGGTGATTCACGGGCTGGCCACGGTGATGCAAAGTGGCGGGGTGCCTGCTACCGACATTGCGGGTCTCGCTTTTTCCGCCGCCATGCACAGCATGATGCTGGTTGACGGCGACATGGCGCCATTGACCCGCCTGATGACGTGGGCCGACACGCGGGCCCGCGATGCTTACGATGTAATTTGTGATGCCTTCGATCAGGACAACCTTTTCGATCACGTCCCAATACCAGCGCACCCCATGACACCTTTGGCTAAACTCATCTGGTTGCGTGAACAGAATTCCGCTCTGCTCAGCCAGACACGGTACGTTTTGGGTATCAAGGAGTACGTGCTCCACCGTATGACCGGCGAGCTCGTTGAGGATTATTCCGTGGCGAGTGCCACCGGATTGATGGATGTGCAAACCATGCAGTGGTACGACGGCGCCCTCAAACTCACAGGTATCCGTCAGGAACAACTGCCGACTTTGGTAGATACGAATTACCAAATTCATGGGCTTCGTCATGCTGTAGCGGAGGCGACCGGCCTGGACGTTGCCACCACGGTGGTGGTTGGCGCCAGCGACGGTGCCTTAAGCAATTTGGGCTTAGGCGCGACGCAGCCGGGTGACGTGGCGGTCAACGTGGGGACGTCAGGTGCCGCCCGGGTCATTGTTGACCACGTTGTAACGGATCCCCATCACGCTTTGTTCACGTACTACGTGGCGCCGCATCAATGGTTGGTTGGCGGGGCGCTGAGTAACGGTGGCAACGTGTTGCGGTGGGCGCAGACGGCTTTGTTCCCGCACCTGCCAGACGCAGCCAGGCAGGTGGGTACGACCAGTGAGGCCACGCTCATGCACGCGGTGGCGGAATTGCCGGCGGGTGCGGATGGCGTCCTGTGCGTACCGTACTTCAACGGTTCCCGCGCGCCGTTGTGGGATCCCGATTCGCGGGCGTCATTCTACGGACTGAGCGCGCAGCACACCCGGCCGCACATGGCCCGCGCGGCGCTGGAGGGTGTGGCGTATGGGCTCAAAGTTGTGTTGGATGACCTAGAGGACTTAACTGGGCGCGCGGTAACCATCCGCGTGGGCGGAGGGTTGGCGCAAAGTGATGTATGGCGCACGATGTTGGCGGGTGTGCTGAACCAAGCGGTGATGGTGCCCGACAGCGTGGATAGTTCGGCTCTCGCGCTGCCATTATGGGACTACGCAGCCTGGGCATTGACGCGGCCGCGATGGAGCAGACGGCGCAGTCTGCGGGCAAAGTTGTGGAGCCGGATGAGGCCGATGCGGCGGCGTACGCGACTTTGTACGGTATCTGGAGTGAAATCATCTACAACAATGATGAAGTGGATGACCAGCTGGCAGCGTTTCAGGCCGGACGGAAGTGGGAGATTTAGTGCGAGAGCGAGTGTCTCATCAATTGCTTGCTATCTGCGAAGCCTCTGGTGGTAGTCTGATCACTGAATGCGTGACTGTACTTTACGGGTACCACGAATTCCCAACGTTTGTGTTTGTCCAAATTCAGCTGGGTGCCACGAACTGACGGGTGCCGGTAAAGTGGTGGTGGAGTGTGTCCGGAAACATGGTTGATACTGTAGCCTGAGGCCGCGTCGGTTGGTTGGTGAGTTGGAGGCGTGTGGGTCGGAGTGGTAACCACTGCCGGGGTGCAACGTTCTTATGGCTTTAGCCATTAGAACGCGACGAATTCTGAGACTGACCGGTGGTTTTTCGGGCAGGCTCAGAATCGCGGCGGAAACTCGCCCGCACTTGGCGAGTTGTAGCTTCGCCCTAGCAGTGGATTACCGCGGAGCGCCCACGAAAGCCGTAACTCACCAACCCGACCTACGCTGCCGGTTACCACCAGCCTAGCAATCTACGGAGTGGTTCACAAAGCCGCAACTCCACCACCACTTTGCCAGCACAGCACTCACTATACAAAAAAAACGTCCTGCAACCATCTGGCTGCAGGACGTTTCATTTACCTAAGCATTTTCTTTGGCAACGGGACGCCAGATACCCAGGATCAACCCGGCGACGACGGCACCGACAATCAGCGATACCAGGAACCCGACTTTCTGGTTCGTCAGGGCCAGGGCAACGATCCCACCGTGAGGGGCCGGCACGTTCACCCGGAACAGCTGGGTCAGGGCACCGGCAATTGCGGAACCGATGACGGAGCTACCAATGATGTGCACGGGGTCAGTGGCAGCAAACGGAATGGCGCCTTCAGTGATGAAGGTTAGACCCAAAGCGTAGTTGGAGATACCAGACTGACGTTCCTGTTCGGTGAACTTCTTCGGGAAGAACGTGGATGCTAGGGCGATAGCCAGTGGTGGAATCATCCCACCAACCATGACGGCGGCCATCCAGCGACCATCAGTGTAGTTGGATGCGGAGTAAATCCCGATGGCAAAAGTGTAAGCGGCTTTGTTGAAGGGGCCACCCATATCGATACTCATCATCGCGGCGAGGATTGTACCCACCAGGATGGCGTTACCAGTGCCCATGGATTCCAGGGCGCCAATCAAAGCACCGTTGATGGCAGCAAAGATTGGGTTCACGATGAAGAACATGACCAGACCAATTAACGCGAGGCCAATTACCGGATAGATCAGGATGGTTTTCATCCCGTCCAGACTGTGCGGCATGTTGGCGAACAACTTCTTCAGGCCAACAACCATCCAGCCGGCAACGAACCCGGCAACCAGGCCACCCAAGAATCCGGCTGGGTTCTGGGCTTTAACGAAGGATGCGGCGGTCAATGTCGCCATCCACCCACCAACGAACCCGGGCATGAGGGCCGGCCGGTCACCGATAGAGACGGCAATGTAGGCGGCTAGAACGGGAACCAAGAAACTGAAGGCGTAGTTACCCAGGTTGTTGGTGAACGTGAACAGTCCGGAGTGGGCACCCGCGTACCGTTCAAAGATGAAGGAGATGGCCATGATGATACCACCACCAACCACGAACGCAGCATGTTCGATACACCGTTCATCAGGTCCTTGTAGATGCGGTTCCACAAGCTGCCGGATTCTTCCTCTTCGTCATCCCCGCCGCACCGTTGCCGTGGAAGATGGCACCCTCGTCGTTCAAAGTGGTGTTAATCAACTCTTCTGGCTTCTTAATCCCGTCAATTACGGGGTGGTTGATCAGGTGCTTGCCGTCAAAGCGGTCCATATCGACCTTCTTGTCGGCTGCGATGATGACACCTTGGGCGCGCGCAATGTCGTTGGCGGTCAGCTTGTGCTTAACCCCTTCAGAGCCGTTGGTTTCGACCTTGATGTCGACGCCCATCTTTTCGGCTTGTTCCTTGAGCGCGGCTTCAGCCATGTACGTGTGTGCAATCCCGGTAGGACAGGCCGTTACGGCCACGATAAACGGCTTTGCGCCGGTCTGGATGGTCGCCGTTTGTGGGGCAGGGGCCGCTTCCTTAGCGTCGTCCGCCGCGTCTTTGGCTTCCTTAGCTGCCTGAGCGGCACTGAACAGGCTGACCACGTCGTCAGGTGTCTGGGCCTGCTTCAACTGGGCGACTAGGTCCGGGTTGATGAGCAGGGAGGATAATGCGGCGAGGGCCGCCAAGTGGGTGTTGTCGGCACCTTCAGGGGCGGCAATCATAAAGAACAGGTGGACCGGCTGGCCGTCCAGCGCGTTGAAGTCAATCCCGGCGTCGCTCTTGGCGAAGAGTACGGTCGCACGGCTTACGGCTTTGTCCTTAGCGTGCGGCATGGCGATGCCGTCACCGATACCGGTGGTGGATTCACCCTCACGCTTGCGGATGTCATCACCGTAAAGTTTGGCGTCAGTAATAATGCCTTGTTCGGCGTACTTGGCAACCATCTCATCGATGGCTTCCTCCTTGGTCGTGGCCTTGAGGTTCATAATCATGACGTCTTTAAGTAGTAGTTCGCGAATGTCCATGATAGTTGCTCCAATCCGTTTGGTTTATAGTTCTTCGATGCTGACGGTGGCCAGCACAGCGTCAATCTTTTCCTTATCGGCCAGGTCGGTTGAGAACGCGGTGGCGCTCCCGCAGGCGATGGCCGTTTTAAAACTCGTGAGTGCTTCGTGCGTCTGGGCAAAGGTGCCAGTGAAACCGGCCAACATGCTGTCGCCAGCCCCAACCCAGTTCTTAACGTCGCCCTTAGGTACGGTGCCGTGCCAGGCGTGGTCCTTAGTAATCATCAGTGCACCCGCACCAGCCATCGAGACGAGGACGTGTTGCGCGCCCATTTCGAGTAAGCGGCGACCACGTTCCACCACCTGCTGGAGGTCGGTGTACTCGTTGTCGGAGAAGAGTGCGGCCAGCTCGTGGTGGTTCGGTTTGACTACGAGCGGGTGCTCTGGCAACGTGTCTAGCAGCGCCTGACCGGTGGTGTCGATGACGAAGTCGGCCCCGTGTTGGTGAATCAGCGGAATCAGGTCGCGGTAGAACGAGTCGCCCAGGCCTTGCGGGATGCTACCAGCCATCACGACGACGTCTCCAGGCTGGAGGGCATCGAACTTAGCTTTGAACGCCGCAACGTTGTCCTCCGTAATGGTGGGGCCAGCGCCGTTCAGCTCGGTCTCGCTATCGGCTTTGAGCTTGACGTTAATCCGCGTGTCGCCGGCTGCTGGTGCAAAGTCGGTGTGTAGGCCCAGCGCGTGCAGGCTATCAGTGATGAATTCGCCGGTAAAGCCGCCGTTGAACCCCCAGGCTGTCGTGGGAATGTCGAGGGCCTGCAGAATCCGGGAGACGTTGATGCCTTTGCCCCCGGGCAGCTTGACGGCACTGGTGAGGCGGTTGACCGCCCCTAACTCCAGGTGGGGCAGGCCGATAACATAATCAATGGCGGGGTTCAGTGTGACTGAGTAAATCAAGTGCAGTACCTCTTTCTATTGCTGACGGACAGTCGGTGAATGTAGTGAATCAACGATGTTGCGACATTCATTGTACGGACTGCCCAGCGTCTCGATATCAGTGGTGATGATGGTGTGGGCCCGTAGCCCTACAATCTGGCTAAAGCTGGCCTGGTCGAACTTACTGTGGTCGGCCAGGATGAAGGTATCCACGGAGTGATCAATTGCCAGCCGCTTAATGGCGGCTTCCTCCGGGTCGGGGGTGGTGACCCCGTAGTCCGGGTGGATGCCGTTGGTACCAATAAAGGCGATGTTGAAGCGGAAGCGTTGCAGTTGCTGCGCTGCTTCGGCACCAATGACCGCTTTGGTGGTGGGCTTTAGTTGCCCCCCCAGCATGATGCTACGGATATTGTGGTCGGCCAGCAGTGATGCGTTATCAACCCCCGGGGTCACGACCGTGATGTCCGGAACGTCGTGCAGTAACGGCACCAGGTGCGCGGTCGTCGTGCCGGCGTCCAGGAAGATCAGGTCCCCGGCGCTGACGGCGGCCACCGCGGCTTGGGCAATCGCTGACTTAGCGTTAGTGTTCTGGTTGGCCTTCACCCGGACGGTCGGCTCGTCGCGCAGTCCGCCGCGGCGTTTGGCACCACCGTGGATCCGCTCGAGTAGACCTTCGTCCTCGAGGTCCGCCAAGTCGCGGCGGACGGTGGACGACGAGGTGGCCATGTCCGAGCAGAGGCTCTGGACGCTGACCATGCCGTCGCGGTCGAGCACGTGGAGAATATGGCGTTTGCGTTCGTCTGTAAGCACTTTCATCACCTTCCTGAACTTATTATACACGGAAAGTAACCATTGGCAACCATAAATGCGCAAAAAGCGTCAAAAAAAATGTCCAGGTGACCGCACAAACATTGCCGTTACAGCATTCGCCTATCGATGTAGTTTGCGAATTGGGTGCTGATTAACCGGTAAATACGACTTATTTACGTACATTAGGACATTAAAAGGCGACACCGTGCACACTTTTGGTGACTTTGTTTGGCAACCTATATCGAAAGAATTCAAAATAGTTGTAGCAAAGCGGCTATGGCGGGTGTACAATCTATTTAGAAAGATATCTAAATAGGGGGGCGAGCCAAATGGCAATGACCGAAACGTTAAAGGCGATTGCGGACCCGGTGCGGCGTGAGATTTTGGAGTTATTAAAGCAGCACTCATATTCTGCCGGCGAGATTGTCGACCACTTTGAACTGAGTCAAGCAACCGTGTCCTACCATTTAAAACTGTTGAAGCAAGCGGAATTAATTTCGGAGCGGCGTGAAAAAAAACTTTATCTACTATGACATTAATGCCAGCGTGTTCGAGGACGTGCTGACGTGGATTTACTCGATTGGAGGCTCACATCATGAATAAAACTAACCGTGTTCTGGCTTTTACGATTGCCGTTATCTGGCGCGTACTGTACGGGTGGGCCCATTATCCGGAATTACCAGCGCGCATGGCCACCCACTGGGGATTTAACAACCAGGTTAACGGGTGGATGCCTAAGGCGATGGCTGTTTACGGCATACCCGTGTTGATGACGTTGCTACAACTACTATTGGTCGGTATCACGCGGTTGAATGCTAACCATAAGGGCGAGGCGGTGCGCTTTGAACGGTTGCTGTACGCCATTATGCCGACGATTACAGTTATCCTGTACTTCACGACGATTCAGGCCAATCTGGGTAGTGATATCGACATTCGGCGGGTGGCAATCATCGTAGTGGCCATGATGTTCATGGGGATGGGTAACTACCTGCCAACAGTGCCCGCTGGCTATAACCGGACGCTGAATGGTATGCACAAAGCCGCGGCGGACCCTCGTACCTGGCCGCGAGTTGCCCGGGCGATGGGCTACACGATGGTCGGTGGTAGTTTGTTGATGATTGCCAGTCTGTTTGCACCCCCGATGGTGTCCGTGGCGGCGCTGGCAATCGCGGTGGTTTTGCTGCTGGCCGTGAGCTGGTGGGGGTACCGACTGTCGGTTCGGCAAGGATAATTATCGTGATGGCCGTGGAAATGAGGTCGTCCACCAAAAAAGCATCGGCCCACGTTGACGCGGGACGATGCTTTTTGGTGTGGCGGAGCGGTGACCAGCTAGTTGTCTTCACCGATGTTGAGAATCTCGGCGAACGTCAGTAGCAGCCACAATTTGGGACTAATGAGTTTGATTGTATTCGTGGGTGTAAGTCGCGCCAGGATGATCTGCGCGTGGCCCCCTTCAGGAAGGTAGTAGGCTGACACGAATCCAGCGTCACTAGTCGACCAGAAGTAGGGGATGGCCGTAGTTTGGTTGATAAATTCAAAAATTTCGATGTCGGTCCGGGCGGCAAGAAAGCGGCGAATACCACGTTCGTCAAAGCCGGTGTACTGGTGGCCCTTGGCGTCGCTTTTGTTGGTGCGGCGCTGTGCCACCAGTCTTTCCAGACAACTTTGTCGGCATCGGAGAGCGCTGCAATCACCTGGGTGACGGGGCGTGCGTCCTCCGGCTGGCGGTACGTCATCGAGATACGCGCATTGATGTTCAGCGTGTGCGCGATGATGATGGCCTCGGGATGACGCTTAATACGAGCGGCGGTGTTGCGGACCCGCCCCACGCGAGCGAGGTAGCGGACCACCTCCAACACGGTGAAGAATATCAGCACGCTCCACGGCCAAAACAGCACGATGTTAGCCGACCAGAAACTGGGGGTCGTTAATTGGTACCAGTACAGCGCCCCCAAAGTGGGATCGGATAGGTAGACGAACAGGCTGGTGAGTGCTAGGAGGATACTGACCGTCCACATGAGGTCGAGGATGGTGGTCCACAACCGGCGCACCCAAACCGTCGACCACACGACGCGGCCGCGGGTGAGTTGCTGCCGCAGTTGCGCAAGGAGCTCTTCTGATGTTCTGGCCACGGTAATCACCTCCACGACAGCCTTTGATGTGGTGCACTCCTGTTATTATATCAAAGACTGGGCTTGTGACCACCGATGGTTACCAGGATTAAACAGTTTTGGGCTCGAATTACGCCGGTTGAAGGGTGATAACTTTGGTTGCTACGGCGTCAATAAAGTGTTGGTCGTGCTCCGTGAGTAGCATGGTGGGTTGAACGGAATTGATGACGTCGATGAGTTGATCCTGGTTGAATACATCCAGGTAATTCAGCGGTTCGTCCCACACGTAGAGGCCGGTTGGCGTTGCCAGACTAGCAGCGAGCTCCACCTTTTTTTTGCTGACCGGCGGACATTTGCTCGATGGGCACCGCAAATACGGACCGTTCAACGCCTAGCTGCTTGAGGTTCCGAAGCAATTCTTGGTAATCAACGCCCCTTTGTTCGGCAAAGTCGCCGAGGAGACCGCGATTATCGGGAAAAAGCTGGCGGACGTGGCTTGCCTGTGCCGACTGCACGACGGTAATTTCGCCGTCAACGTGGCCGGCAAAGTTGCCCTGCAGCGCCTGATGAGTGAGGTCTTGCCCGCACCGTTCGGCCCCACGACGGCTACCTGTTCGCCGCGCTTCACGGTGAACGAAACCGGCGCGAACAGGGGCTGGTCGCCGTAACTCAGACTGAGGTTGCGGACGGTAATCAGGACGTCGTGGTGGTCCGGTGTGTACAGCATATGGAGCGGCTCGATGTACTCCACGTTTTGCAGCAGTTTTTCCTTGGCCGCAATTTCATCGTCCATACGGTGTTCCAGGTGCTTGGCCTTCTTCATGGTGCGCGCCGCCCGTGCGGTGATGAACCCCTTATCGGCGATGGTGCCGTCGCCCTGGGTGCTCCCCTTCACGTGGCGGTTACCGTGCTTGTCGGCCTCCCGGTTGCCGGACCAGTCCCGCTTGGCCCGCGCGGTGGCCTGCAGTCGCCCGATGTCTTTGCGCAGTTGGGACTGTTCCGCCTGCTCGCGTTGATCCTGCGCGTCTTTGGTTTGCGTATAGGTGGCAAAGTTGCCCTGCATCAGCGTGATGCCCTGTTTCTCGATGGCGAGGGTATGATCGGTGACGGCATTAAGAAAGTCGCGGTCGTGGGCGACAACGATGTAGCCCTGGCGCTTACCGTTCAGGTAGGTAGCCACTTGCTCGCGGCTAGCGTGGTCCAGGTGTTGGTGGGTTCGTCAATAAGCGGGAAGCTGGTGTTGTCGGCAAACAGTACGGCCAGCAGGAGCTTGGTTTGCTCGCCGCCGGATAGGCTGTCAAAGGGGCGGTAGAGGGTATCGCTGGGCACGCCCAGGAGCGTTAATTCACGCTCAACCATCCAGGTTTCGCTAGTGGTAATATCGTCGATCACCATCCACGCGTCACGGGAGGTGTCACGGACCGGTTGCGGAAAGTAGGTGACGGGTACGGGCACGTTGATGCTGCCGGTGCCGGTTAGTTGCCCACGCAATAGGTTGAGCAGGGTGGATTTACCGCGCGTTACGGCCGGTTAAACCGAGGTGCCAACTGGTATCGAGGTGATGCTTTGGTCGGTGAAAATATCGTCCTGGCCGGGATAGGCAAAGGTGAGGTGGTTAATAGTAATGGTGGACATGATGGACCTCCTTGGGGATACGCAAACGCCGCCAGTCCGGGTGGTGTAACCAGACTGGCGGCGCGTTTATACAAAGCGGGCATGGTGCCCCGACTTTGCGGACCGGACCTTGAAGCGTTGTTCTAACCAATCATGGCGACACCAAACGGAACCAGTACGTTGACTGGCGGCGTGGTGACATGCAACTGTGATTGGTTAGTTCTTCAATGGCCGCGGCCTCCTCTCGATTTCTACTGCCAATGTTATACCATGCCGACCTGACGTGCGTCAACGGTAGTGGTTGGTGACGGCAGCGTTGGTCGAGGTGGTGGGCTCCGGCTTACGTGGGTGCTCCGCGGTAACCACTGCTAGGGCGAAGCTACAACCCGCCAGGTGCGGGCGTGTTTCCGCCGCGATTCCAAGCCCGTCCGGAAAACCACCGGTCAGTCTCAGAAGTCGTCGCGTTCTAACGGCTAAAGCCAATGGAGCTCTCGGACTGGCTGCGCCATTCCTGCGAGAAGCAGGCAGTGGTTACCATTCCGACCCCACACGCCTCCGCTCACCAGCCCGACCGACGCGGCCGCCCGCTACTGTGTCCACAACCGCTACAGTCACGACACCCAGACCCAAAGTCCTCCCGCTGTTTCCCATTATATGTAGTAATGTCGGAAAACACCGTAGTTTGAGTGAACAATCGCGTGAACACTTCCTGCACGGGGAATACGGCGGGACTTCGAGGCGCGTTGTCAAAATTGACAGTCTAACTTCACACCGTGCCGGGCATGGATGGCCACGCTATTTTAACGTTATATCAAACTTATCTATTCATTGTAACGACTGACATCTACCGTTGGTCGTACTGGTGTGGTGGCTCCGGTCGCGGGGACCAGCCGCTCAACCGGAGCCATCACGCTAGTACGACCAGCCACTAGCAGTGGTCCACCAAGTCGCAGTATCCCACCAGCCAGAACCACCAATAGCACGACGAAGCCCCCGACCAAGGCAGGCCGGGGGCAACGTGTTAGTCTTCATCTAGATACTTAGCCAAGCGTCCGGCCTGGGTGGCGTCCACCGCGGCCGTGATGCGCGTGCCGTTATCGGTGTACTCAGTCGCGTCAATCTTGAGGTGGTCGTTAATGTAGCTGACCACCTGGCCGTCGCTAAACGGTATCAGGTAGCGGTGCGTTTCTTCGTGGGCGAACAGTTTCTCCTCGATTAGGGCCGCTAACTTCTCCAGTGACGCTTGGTCACGCGCGGAGAAAATCAGTTCCGAGTCGCCGACCATTTCGGGGTAGACGGTATCGGCACGCAGGTCGGCTTTGTTATCGATGATAATAGTGGGCACGTCGTGAATGCCGATGTCGGCCAAAGTCGCTTCGGTGACCGCCATCATGTCCTGGTAATGCGGGTCAGCGTAGTCCACCACGTGGAGTAGCAGGTCCGCGTTCTTGGCTTCGGCCAACGTGGCCTTGAAGGAATCCACCAGCTTGGTGGGTAACTTACTGACGAAGCGACCGTGTCGCTCAATAGGAACGCGCGGTTGCTCGGCAGCTCGATTTTGCGCACCGAGGTGTCGAGCGTGGCGAACAGCATGTCCTTCTCCTCGACGTTCTTGGTCTCACCCTGCTCGGCAAAGAGGTTGAGGAGACCGTTCATGGTGGTGGACTTACCGGCGTTGGTATAGCCGACTAGGGCGACCGTCGGCAGGTGGCTCTCGTTGCGCTGGGCGCTGCGGGTCTCCTCGTCTTTGGCCTCATCGGCGAGCTCCTGCTTCAAGCGACTGATGCGCTTGGTGAGGCGCCGTTTGTCCAGTTCGAGTTGTGTTTCACCACTACCACGGTTGGCGAGGCCAGCCCCACCAGCACCGGTACCAGCGCTTTGCTGGTCAAAGTTGGCGTTGCGCTGACGCAGCCGGGGCAGGGCGTACCGTAGCTGGGCGATTTCGACCTGGGTTTTGGCCTGCTTGGAGCGGGCGCGGGTCCCAAAGATGTCGAGAATCAGCTGGGTGCGGTCAATGACGTCCACGCCGATAATCTTTTCGAGGTTGCGCAGCTGGCTGGGAGTCAGCTCGTCGTTCACGATGATGGCTTGAGCGCCTTTCAGCCGGGCCAACTCGCCAATTTCTTCGGCTTTGCCTTTACCAAAATAGGTGGCGGCGATCACCTGGTCGACGTTCTGGCGCACGGAGTCGACCACCACGTAATTATTGGCCGCAGCGAGATTGGCCAGCTCGGTCATTGTGTAATCAAAGTTCGGTTGGCGCCGGGAGATGCCGGCGACGATGGCGTTGGTTTGTGTTTCGGGCATAAAAAAAATCCTCCTCACGGGCACGTCGGTTGAGCCAGCGTACCTGATGCGATGCTTGTGGTGTACCCCACAACATAGTAACTGTGCGATTGCGGGTGGTTAACAGGCATGAAAAAAAAGGGCCGCTGGGGCCCTACAGGTGCTCGATTACGGGCACACGTATCAGTCAGCGCACTGTTTCATTAACCTGCCAAAACAACACTTCTAATACGCATGTCCTTGCACCTCTTTCCGGAATAATTGTCCTCATTGTACCACATCCGTCCCCGTGTCTGGGGTGTTAGTGAACACAAAGTGGGGTGAACACGCGGGTGGACTTTGGGACTGCGGCTTACGTGCCCTCCGCCGTGGATTGCTACAGTAGTGTTGGCGGCCGCGTCGGTCGAACCGGTGAGCTGCGGCTTACGTGGGGTGCTCCATGGTAACCACTGCTAGGGCGAAGGCTCCAACCCGCCAAGTGCGGGCGTGTTTCCGCCGCGATTCAGAGCCTGACCGAAAGCCCACCGCCACTTTGCCAGCACTCCCCCAAAAAAACTATTTGGCCAGGAACATGTGCATGTAGACGCGGTAAGATAGGAGTCCGAAGACAATGATTGAGCCGACTAGCCAAGCAACGGCGATTATATCGGTGTGCTGGCCGACCACTGCCGCCTGGTCGAGTAGCCCGCGGGCCGCATTGACAATCGGAGTCATTGGTTGGTGGTCCGCAAAAATTTGGATGGGTTTCGCCATTCCTTTAGTAGGCATGAGGCCGAACTGACAAACAGCAGCATCAACAGAACGTACGAGAAACCACCCGCTGATGCGTAGTTATCCGCTTTGAGTGAAAACGGGACCGCCAGCAGCGTGATGCCCAGGCCAAAGAGGACGGACAGGCCCAGGAACATGAAGGCTGAACCAAGCGTTGCGTCGGTCCGGTAACCCATCGCCACGCCGACTAGGAAGACCAGCGCTTCGGCAATCAGCATAAAAATTACTGACGCCAACACGTGTGAACCAAGTATTACCCAGCGCGATATTGGCAGTGAGTGCAACCTATCCAGGAACCCCGACGTGCGGTCGAAGTTGATGCGCATGGACGTATAGGCTGAGCCCATCGCCATTGTCAGGAGCAAAAATCCGGGCAAAGCATAGCGCAGGTAGGCGGACGCGCCGTTACCGTTGCCAGTAACGATGTTGCCACCCATGACGTACACAAAGAACAGTAGCATGAACATCGGCATCGCAATCACGGTGATGATGGTGTCCGCATTCGTCAAATTTTGACGAATAATGCGCCCCGTGAGGACGCCGAGTTGCTTAATGGTTTTCATATTTTTCCACCTTTCCAGTGACGTCCAGAAAAACCGACTCCAGGTTAGTTTCGTCACGGTCGAAGTGCTCAACGTTAATTTGGGCGTCCAGTAGGCTTGCCAAAGCAGCGTTACCGCTGTCAGCGGATAGTGTCACACCGTGTTCGGCCTGCACATAGTGAATGCCTGCTTTAGACAAAGCCGTTCCTGCCGCATCCTGGTCGGAAGGGGCGACCTGCAGCGTGTACGTAGCGGCGACGCGTTGCTTGATTGCCGCCGGGGTGCCGTATTTAACAATGGTGCCGTCATGGATAAAGGCTATATGGTCGGATAGGGCGTCGGCCTCATCGAGGTACTGCGTGGTAAGGAAGACCGTTTTACCGGCATCGCGAATTTCGCGAATCATCTGCCAAAGCTCCAGCCGGTTCTGGGGATCCACCCGGTTGTGGGCTCGTCAAGAAATACGATTTGCGGATTGCCGATCAGTGACATCGCAATATCTAGGCGTCGGCGCATACCTCCTGAGTAGGTTTTAACTTTTCGGTGTAAAAAGTCGGTCAGGTTCAACCGTGTTGCGAGCACGGCAATCTCCGCCCGCTCGTTCCTGACCCCACGAAGTTGTGCAATTAGCCGCAGGTTTTCGGCACCGGAAAATTCGCCGTCAAGTGTGGCAGTTTGCGCGTTCAGGCTGATTAGCTTGCGCACTGCGTTGCCATCTTTGCGTGGGTCGAAGCCCATGATGCTCACGGTGCCAGAGTTTGGCAGGGAGAGTGTGGTCAAAATGTTGATCAGGGTGCTTTTGCCGGCACCGTTAGCGCCCAGCAAGGTGAAAATTTCACCTTGTTGGACGTCAAGGTTAACGCCTTTGAGTACTGAGAGCTCGCCAAAGTTTTTGGTAACGCCGCGGACTGTGATTGCGTTCATGATTGCTCAGCCTCCGCCACCTGTTTGCGCAGCTGATTGCGGTACTTTATCAGCCAGAGTTCGTCGGGGTATTGTGCCATGATGTTTTCGGCGAATTCTACCGGGTCATCACCGACAATTTGTAGGACGGGCACGTTCTCCGCTGCGTTTTCCTGGAAGATACGCAAAATTTCTTCAAGGACGTCCATCATGGCCCCACTGCGGGCGAAGTTCCACATATATTTGGTGAGGGCGGTTACGGTTGCTGCGTAAGGCGCGGGTAAGGCCGCGACGTCCTTAGTGAACTGCTTGTAGCGCTTTTTGTCCTTAATCATGTTGTTGATGCTACTTTTAATGTTAGGCATGGCTTTGCTCCTTCAATTTGTTCATGGTAGCGCCCAGAAAGTCCCATTTTTGCCAGAATTCGTGCAGGTATTGTTCACCTGCTGGGTTGAGTGTGTAGAACTTGCGGGGTGGGCCCATCTCGGACTTACGCCGGTCGACGTTCAGCAATCCCTTTTTCTCGAGTCGCAGAAGCACGGTGTAGACGGTACCTTCAACGATGTCTTCAAAGCCGAGGTCGACCAGGTAGGTGGTGATTTCGTATCCGTACGTTTCGCTTTGGGCAATACGCTGAAGGACGATACCTTCGAGTGCACCCTTCAATAATTCGGTTAGACCTTTCAATTCGTTCACCTCTCAAAAGCTGCTAGCTAGCTGGTTGCACTTAACGTTCGTTAGTAATTGTCGCCTACTCGGTAATACTAGGTACGGGTACATAGTAACGGTAGGTACTGGGAATGTCAATACGTCTAGTGTAGGTGACCCGAACCCGTGGGGTAGCGGAAGACGGGGTTCACGAGTACCTGTCTGTCTGCCGCAGTCCCCCCCGCAAGAATGGCCAGGTTGTATTTATACTCATCGTTGCTATACGGGGTAGGTAAATGTGCAACATAACTATCTGGTCAATGCAAGGATCAAGCTTCGAACTAACGGGTGCTGGCAAAGTGGTGGTGAAGTGGAGGCATTGTGCTGGAAGACGTGGTTGCAACATTAGTAGTTAGAGGCCGCGTCGGTCGGGTTGGTGAGTGGAGGTGTGTGGGTCGGAGCGGTAACCACTGCCGGGGGGTACCGCCGTAGGAACGCAGTGACGTACGGCGCGACGAATTCTGAGACTGACCGGCGGGCTTCCGGGCAGGCTCAGAATCGCACCGGAAACTCGCGTGTACTTGGCGAGTTGGAGGTTTCGCCCTAGCAGTGGATTACCGCGGAGTGCCCACGAAAGCCGTAACTCACCAACCCGACCAACGCGGCCGGCGACCACTGCTGTGGCAACTACGGCGCAGGGCACAAATCCGCAACCCCACCGCCACTTTGCCAGCACACCCACCCACCTTTGCCAAACCAGGGAAGTTTGGTAACATGGTTGAGGCACATTTACAATGCAATTTTTCATTAAAATACATATCGAGGACCAACCCATGCGTCGTTTTAGCAATAAGTCACCCGGTCGTCAGTCCAGTTGTTTGCTGTAAACACTAGACTGAGGACATAAAATATGAATAATCAACAATCGCAACAACGCTTCATCCCCTGGGTGATCGTCGGCCTGATGGACTTTGTGACCGTCATCGGCTTTGACGATATTATCTACAACTTCCAGAACCAGGGGCTCGTTGCCGTCTTCACGTGGGTCGTCATGACGGTGCTGTACGTGATTCCGTACAACCTGATTGTGGCCCACATGGCTCGCAGTTCGAGGATCGTGGCGGTGGCATTACCTCCTGGATGCGCGCGGTGAATGGGGACAAAGTTGGCTACTTTGCCGCGTGGTTCTACTGGATTACTGGTTTGCCGTACGTGGTGGACGTCGCCAACTCCGTCGTTATCTCGCTGGGGTGGATCATTACCGGTAACGGTGACATCCAAAGTCACCTGGGCAACGCCTGGTTTGGTATCCTAACGGCCGTTATCTTCGTTGGCTTCATCTGGTTCCAGCACCTGTTCAAGAACCGCTCGCTCGAGATTCTCAGTACCATTGGTGGTGGGGCCATGTTCCTGATGACCATTCTCTTCGTGGTCATGACGTTTGCGGGGTTGACCTCGGGTAAGCCGATTGCGACCCACCCGTTCAACTTGCACGCCTTTCTGCCGAAACACTTTGACTTCCGGTTCCTGGCCACCTTTGGCCTGTTTGTCTTTGCGATGAACGGCTCGGAAATCGCGGCACCGTACACCAAAGACATGAAGCACCCGTCCCGGGACTTCCCGAAAGCCCTCAAGATGATTGCCATCATGACCATGTTCCTAACGCTGTTTGGTACGTTCAGTCTGGGTGTGTACTTCAATGCGCACCACCTGCCGAATGACCTCAAGATGAACGGTTCGTACTACGCGTTCCAGGCTATTGGTCGCAGTACGGGATGGGTAACGTGTTGATGTACATCTTTGCCGCCGTCCAGGGTATCTACATGTTGGCACAACTGGCCGTGATTCTGGATGCGTCCACGCGGATCTTCCTGGGTGACGTGGCCAAGCAGTACATGCCCAAGCAGCTAACCAAGCTGACCAGCGACGGGTTGCCAATTAACGGTTACTGGCTGACCACCGCTATCTGTGGCATCATCATGGCGCTAGCGGGGATGTTGCCGCAGATTAACGACATCTTTAACTGGCTGTTGAACCTGAACGGGATCGTCAGCCCAGCCAGCACGCTGTTCCTGTTCTGGGCGTACATTATGGTTCGTAAGCACAACGAACAGTATCACGGTGGCGATTACGTCTACCTAAAACACCGGTGGGCCGGGTTGACCGTCGGCTGGTGGATGTTCGGTATCACCGCGCTGCTGGCTGTCCTTGGATTCTTCCCGGTCGACGCCGTGTTTGGTACGGGTAAGTGGACTATGGAAATGATCCTGAACATCGGGGTGACGGCCGGTATGATCGTCCTCGGTTTCCTGATGCCGTGGGTGGCAAAACGCCAGGCTGCGGCCCGTGGCGGTATCGCCTTTGGCAAAGGGACGTGGTACACCCTGACCGGTGTGATGCTGGTGGTACTGATTGGCCTGACCTCATGGGGGTTAGTTGAGTCGCTGCTACCAGCCAGCATGGGGCTCCTCCGCTGGCTCGTGGTACTGGCGGTCGACGCCGTGATTTTCGTAGTTGTTTGGGGGATGACCAAGGATGGTCGCACCCAGGTCAGCAGCTACCAGGATTAATTAATGGATACAAAGTAGGGGACGACGCCGTTGCGGTTGTGACGGGTGGCGTCCTTTTTGCGTGCCAGTGATTGTTCACTGCACTTTTCAGCCTTCCGCCCGATGAATCGGCGCGCAGAGACCAGTACTATAATAAGTGTTCCGCGGTTATCAACGTGTAGCCGCGTAGTAACTGTAAGTAATCAAACGGGAGGGTATCATTATGACTAACCAAAACGTCGTGTCTGTACGCGACCTAACAAAAACATACGGTAAGAAGGGTGAAAAGCAGTACCAAGCGTTAAAGGGGATTAGCTTTGACGTGGCGCCCGGCGAGTTTGTCGGCATCATGGGTGCAAGTGGCTCTGGGAAAACCACTTTGTTGAACCTATTGAGTACCCTGGATCAGCCAACGAGCGGCTCCGTCACCATTAACGGTACGGACGTGACGCAGTTGAGCGGCGACCAGTTAGCTGACTTCCGCGCGCAAACGATCGGATTCATTTTTCAGGACTTTAACTTGCTAGAAACCCTGACGGCGCGGGAAAACATTGCTTTGCCACTAGCACTGCAAAACGTTCCGTCCGGCCGTATCGCTGAGGACGTGGACGCCATCGCGCAACGGCTGGGCATTACGCCCATCTTGGATTCCTACCCGAGCGCCATCAGTGGTGGGCAAAAGCAGCGTGTCGCTGCGGCCCGTGCGTTGGTGCACAAGCCGGCCATCCTCTTTGGGGATGAACCGACGGGGGCCTTGGACTCCCAGAGCGCCCGGGAGTTACTGGAAACGATGAAAATGTTGAACACTGACCAGGAAGTACCCATCCTGCTTGTCACGCACGATCCGTTCTCGGCGAGCTACGCCCAGCGGATTTTGCTCATCAAGGACGGGGTGATCGGTCAGGAAATCAAGCGTGGGGACCGCAGCCGCGAGGAGTTTTACCGCGAACTGCTTGACGTCCTCGGCACGTTCCAGAACTAGGGGGTGTCGAGATGCTCAACAAACTAGCGTTATCGGGTATTAAAAGCCGCCTCCGTGATTACGTCGTGCTGTTTTCCGGCCTGGTCATCGGCAGCGCCATCTTCTACATGTTCATGGCGTTGGCGACCAACGACCAGTTCCAGAAGGCAAATTCGACGGTGTCCGTTACGCCGATTATCTTCGGCTTTGGGGCGGTATTACTCGCCATCATCACCTTTGTGTACATTATTTATGCCAACTCGTTCCTGCTCTCACTGCGGCAGCGGGATTACGCCCTGTTCATGATGCTGGGTGCAAAGTCGCGCAAGATCAGTCGCCTGATTTTTACCGAGACGCTGGCACTCGGTGTCGGCGCCACGCTGGTCGGGACCGCTATCGGTGTCGGGCTAACCGGTGGGGTGAGCCAACTGTTGCGGCAGATGCTGGATGCCCCCGCGCGACACCTGGTGAGCCTGTACTGGCCGGCGGTCCTGACGACCATCATCTTCTTTACCGTCCTGTTCTTCCTCGCGGCGTTGGTCAACGCCCGCAAGATGCGGCGGACGCCGGTGCTGGAGCTGCTCCATGCGGACACGCAGCCGGTCATCGTGCAGCGTCGGCCGGTACGGGAATTGCTGCTAGCTATTCTGGGTATCATCAGCCTCGGCGTTGGCTACTGGGCCATGAAGGCCATTAACCACCTGGGCATTAACAGTATTCCCATCGCGCTAGTCACCATTGTTTTGGGTAGCTTCCTGCTGGTCGGGGCCGTGGTGACATCCATTGTGGGGGCGCTACGACGCAACCACAAGTTCGCACAGAAGAACGTCCGTAGCTTTACCCTGGCCCAGATTGGGTTCCGGCTCCACTCGTACACCGCAATCTTGGCGGTGGTGTCCATCCTCTTTGCCTTAGCACTGGGTGCCATTACGGTCGGGCTGAACTTCTACCAGGAAACACCGACAATGACTAACGCACTGAGTACCTACGACGTGGTGCTGCACGACCCGACTACGGCCACGCAGCGTGAGGCCGACAAGTTGACGGGGGTTACCAGCAAGGTTACTTACGACGTCAAAGTGGATCAGTCCAACAACACCGCCTACTTCCAAGCGGATGAGGTGAACGCGCACCCGGTACTCGAGGTGAAGGCCAATTTTACCAAGCGTGACGTGATGCAGTATTCTCAGTACAAAGCGGATACGGCCAAGGAAAATACGGTCGAGTACCAGAACGCATTCTTAACGCTGACCACGATGAACATCGCGGGCGGCTCCAAACTGCGGTTTGTGGACGCGCAGTCTTATGCTCGCGCAGGTGGGCAGGTGCAGAAAGTGGTGACTTACCGGGTTAGTGATTTACGCGCCAACATTCCGGTCATGAAGAAAATCCATGAAATGGAAATTAAGCGTTACCCACAGCTGATGAAGCGTTCCGCACCGGATAAGTACACCATGTACACCATGATGAACGGGATGAACAGTGGCTTTGCCTTCATGGGCTTCTTCCTGGGGCTGGCGTTCCTCGCCATGCTTGCCAGCACGTTGATGTTCAAGATCCTGTCGGGGGCTGCCGCCGACAGGGCGCGTTACCGGATGCTATCCCGCATGGGTGTACGGCCCAAGCTGCTACGGAACTCGATTCGAACCGAAATCGGTGTCCTGTTCGGAGTGCCGGCAGTGCTGGGGGTAGTTCACGTATTGTTCGGACTCCAGCTGTTTAAAGCACTACTGATCAATCCGTATGCTGGTATCTGGGTGCCGTTTGCCATCTTTGCGGTGCTCTACATCCTGTATTACGTGCTCACCGTGTGGCTGTACAACGGGATTGTCCGTCCACGCGAGTAACCGCAATTAACGAACATTGAGCTAAAATCAAAGCGGGATGTCCACATTTTTACCATGCCGGACACATGTCAATTAATTTGGGCGTGCATTTAGGACGGTAATGGAGGATAATAGATGTGTGTTTCTCACGTGGGTGATGGCAAAGGCGCGGCGGAATGCTGTTTCGGCCGTGTCATGACATCAACCGATTAAACCAATTTTGATTATTAAAAAGCGTGTGCGTTTGCAACCAGCTTGCTGACGCGCACGCTTTTTCGTGTAAGAACTGGGCCAATGCAGTTTCGAACGATTTATGAAAAATGTGTGGCGATTGTTCTTGTTTTACGTGAATATCAGTGGTATCTTTTTTTTGTAAGCAGGGAACGGACCCTTAAAACAGAGGAGGACTTGTAGTGAAATTCACTAAGGTAGCGACTGTGGCGGCGGCCGCAGCATTGACGGTAGTTCTGGCAGCGTGTGGTTCGAGCTCGTCCAGCTCGAGCAAGACGAGTAAGCACTCGGTTGCGTTGGTCACCGATGGTGGTGGTGTCGACGACAAGAGTTTCAACCAGTCAGAATGGGAAGGGCTGGAAGCTTGGGGTAAGGCCAATGGTCTGAAGAAGGGCGTTGGTGGTTACAACTACGCCCAGAGCGATTCCGAGGCCGACTTTACGCCGAACGTTAACAAGATGGTGCAGGCTAAGTACGCTACCATTATTGGTAGTGGCTACAAGCTGAGCAAGACCATCAAGGCAGCGGCACAGAAGAACCCGAAGACCAACTTTGTCATCATTGATGACGTTATTAACGTGAAGAACGTCGCTAGCGCAACGTTTAAGGATAACGAAGCGGCCTTCTTGGCTGGTGTGGCTGCAGCTGAAACCACTAAGTCAGGCAAGGTTGGTTTCATCGGTGGTGTGCACGGTGCCGTTATCGACCGTTTTGAGGCTGGTTTCCGTCAGGGCGTTGAGCAGGTCAACAAGGACCAGAACAAGAAGGTTACTGTTGACGTGAAGTACGCTAACAGCTTTAGCAAGCCAGATGTTGGTCAGACGTTGGCACAGACGATGTACAACAACGACGAAGACATCATCTACCAGGCTGCTGGTGGTACTGGTTCCGGGGTCTTCTCCGCGGCCAAGAACGCCATCAAGTCCAAGAAGGTTTGGGTAATCGGTGTTGACCGTGACCAGACTGCCGAAGGTAAGTACAAGGGCGGCAACTTGACCCTGGCTTCCACGGTTAAGGGTGTGGACACGGCCGTTAAGGACCTGGCAACGGATGCTAAGAAAGGCAAGTTCCCTGGTGGCAAGACCATTGCGTACGGCCTGAAGGGTGACGGTGTTAAGTTGGCCCGCGACAACATGAGCGCCTCCGTATGGAAGGACGTTCAGAAGTACCGGACTGACATCATCAACGGCAAGATCAAGGTCGCTGAAACGCCATCCGCATTGAAGTAACCTAAGCGTCGACGAACCGGGGCCACTACGCCCCGGTTTTTCTATACCCTCCTTGTGGCTTGACGTAACTTGGCGTGGATCAAGCCGGGCTTGCTGGTATTGCGCTCCCGTGGACGTGGCACCGACTGGCTGCGGTGGGGAAGGCTCCAGCCCGCAAAGAACGCGGTCTTCCGCCGCCACTTAGAGCCTGTGGAAACCCACCACAGTCTCTAAGCTGGTCTCGCCGTACGTCGCTGCGCTCCTACGGCGTCCGCATACGCGGACCGTAAACAGCCAATCGGTGACACATCCACTCCGCTCCATACCAGCAAGCCCGGCTCGACCCACACATAGTGGCGTCGTCAGCAGATGGGTAGACCACGAACAGCGCACTATGCCCATGGCCTGGGGCTGCTGGTGTTACGCTCCCGTGGGTATGGGCACCACCGGCTGCGGTGGAGAAGGCTACAGCCCGCAAAGAGCGCGGTCTTCCGCCGCCACTTAGAGCCTACGGAAAAGCGCCGTAGTCTCTAAACTGGTCTCGCCGTACGTCGCTGCGCTCCTACGGCGTCCGCATATGCGGACCGTGAACAGCCAGTGGTGCCCATACCCACTCCGCTTCACACCAGCAGCCCCAGCCCTCCAATTGCGGAGTTTACAACCTTGGAGACTGGATTGGTGGCCATAACCGATAATGGCTAGCTAGCATACCAACTATAGTGGGGGTAGGTGTAGTCCACGAACAGTGAGGCAGATGCAACACCAATAGAATTCGAAATGGTGTTCATAGACACGCTAGGTACTCGATGTATTTGAAGTTATAGAACTTGATTTGTGAATAGGGTTTTATATAAGTCTGTTAACGCCGCCTCTAATTTAAGGGAGGTGTTACAACCCGCATCGCTAGCAGTATCCGTACTTATCCCCACACACCCTCGAGTGGAAATCGAACTAGCGGAGAACCTGAGTGGGGTGTGGCTGGGACTGGGGGCCGGAGCCGACTGGGTCCGGAACGGTGACCGCTACCAGGGGGTACCGCCGTTAGGGCTTTAGCCCTTACGGCGCGACGATATTCAAGACTGACGCTGGGTTTGCGGCAGCTTGAATTCGCGCCGGAAATCGCGGGCTTTGCGATTGTAGGCTTCGCCCTAGAAGCGGTCACCGTGGAGTGACCCACAAAGGCGTAGGCTCCCAGTCCCAGCCGCGCCCCGCTCAGATTCTAACCACCCAGTCCATTTGCGATTGTAGGCTTCGCCCTAGAAGCGGTCACCGTGGAGTGACCCACAAAGGCGTAGGCCCCCAGTCCCAGCCGCGCCCCGCTCAGATTCTCACACCACTAACCGTTTCCACCAGTGAATGATGTGGGGATGAAAACGGATAATGTACGGAAAATTTATAATTAGGCGCAATTACCAGTATCGGAACGGGCAGAAACACGGTAATATATTAATAGGTATTTTGGTGGTCGCAACAAATCAGCCACAACTGGTAGTATGATAGACACCAGTGGCGGCGTACACCTAGTGGGTGGCCACCGCCTACATAATTGCAGAGGAATAATTCATTTTTGGTGTGCGTGGATAGTAACACGCATGCTGGGGGACCAGCTATATGGCTACAGCAGCAATTGAGATCAATCATTTAACCAAAGCTTTCGGTACTTTCAAGGCCAACGATGATATTTCCATTTCTTTTTACAACGGCCAAGTGCACGCACTGTTAGGGGAGAACGGGGCCGGTAAGTCGACCCTGATGAACATGTTGTCGGGCATTTTGCGCCCCACTAGTGGTGAAATCAAAATCAAGGGTCAGGTGGTAGACCTCCACTCGGCCAAAGACGCGACGGACCTCGGAGTGGGGATGGTGCACCAGCACTTTATGCTGGTCGACGCCTTTACCGTCCTGGAAAACATCATTCTGGGCGCGGAGCCAACCAATGCCGGTCGCCTCAACAAGAAACAGGCGCGGGCGAAAATTCAGGCCATTCTGGATCAATACGATTTGGAGCTGGATTTGGACGCCAAGGTGAGCGACATTTCCGTCGGTATGCAGCAGCGGGTGGAGATCGTCAAAATTCTCTTCCGTGACGCGGACGTGCTGATTTTTGATGAACCCACTGCGGTGTTGACGCCGCAAGAAATTACCGAGTTACTGAAAATTATGCGGAAGCTCGCGGATGAAGCAAAGCCGTCATCCTGATTACGCATAAGTTGGAGGAAATTCGGCAGGTGGCCGACTACACCACGATTGTGCGCCGGGGGCACGTCATTCAGACCGTGAAGACGGCCGATGAATCCGCTGAGGACCTGGCCACCATGATGGTCGGTCGCGCCGTCAACTTTGCACTCGACAAGGCCCCTTACCAGGATGGGCCCGCCATCCTGAAGATTGAGCACCTCGACGTGGTCGACCACAAGAAGGTTCACCGCGTCCGGGACTTCAACTTAACGGTGCACGCCGGTGAAATTGTCGGCCTGGCCGGGGTCGATGGTAACGGGCAAAGTGAGCTGGTCAAAGCGCTGACTGGTTTGATGCCGGTTGCTAACGGGACGGTGACCGTGGGCGGTAAGGACACGACCCACGCCAAGCCGCGGCAGGTCACCGAATCCGGTGTCGGCCACATTCCCGAAGACCGGCAAAAGTTTGGCCTGATCATGCCCATGTCCGAAATTGATAACATGAGCATGATGGAGTACTACCGGCCACCTTTGGCCCACCACGGTGTGCGTGATGCCAAAGCCGCGGCGGAAATGACCGCCCGGTTGAACAAACAGTTTGACGTGCGGATTGCCGATATGCACAATTCCGCTGGCTCCATGTCTGGTGGTAATCAGCAAAAGCTGATTATTGCCCGGGAAATGAGCAGGGATCCGCAACTAATGATTGCCATGAACCCAACCCGGGGCCTGGACGTCGGTGCCATTGAGTTTATTCACCAGCAGATTCTGAACGCGCGGGCGGCAGGACATGCGGTGCTACTAATCTCTTATGAACTGGATGAAATTCGTCAGCTCGCCGACCGGATTGCCGTTATCCACGCGGGGCACCTAGTGGCGACTGAGGATGCGGAGAACTTGACTGAACAACAAATTGGTTTAATGATGGCCGGCTCTGGCCAGCAGGACAAGGAGGCCACTACCAATGCGGATTAGTAAAACTTGGATTCGTAGCATCTGGATCCCAATCATTGCGGTCTTCTTAGGCTTACTGGTGGGTGCCATCATCATGCTGCTGTCGGGGTTCAACCCGATTCAGGATTACGCCAACATGTTCATGGGTGCGGTGGGTACACCTAACGCCATCGGTGAAGTGTTGCGGACCGCGACCCCGTTAATCTTGACGGGGTGCGGCTTTGCTATCGCAAACTCGGCCGGTTTCTTTAACATTGGTGTTGCCGGCCAGGCGCTGCTGGGCTGGGTGGGTGCCGTCTCCTTTGCCCTCTGGTTTCCCGATCTGCCCCGCATCATCATGTTGCCCGGTGCTATCATTGCCGGCGTCATCTGTGGGGCCATCTGGTCCGGGATTGCCGGCGTGCTGCGGGCCTTCTTCGGGACCAGCGAAGTGATCACGACCATCATGCTGAACTACGTGGCGTTATACGGTACGAACGCGTTCGTGAAGGGCGTGCTGGCCAAAGGGGATAACGATTACTCCCCGACGGTTCCAACAGCGGCACGGTTGCGGACACCGTTTCTGGAAAACTTGACGCAAAACTCGACCTTCCATTACGGACTGATTATTGCAATTATTGCGGCCATCTTCCTGTGGTGGCTGATGCGGAAAACAACTTTGGGTTACGAAATTCGGGCCGTGGGGATGAACCCCGACGGTGCACGGTACGCGGGGATGTCCGACAAGAAGACGATTATCCTCTCTATGCTGATTTCCGGCGCTTTTTGTGGATTGGGCGGCGCCGTCGATGGTCTTGGTAACTACGAGAACATCATCGTGAACGACGCCATGCCTAGCATTGGCTACGACGGCATGTCCGTGTCGCTGTTGGCGGGCGGTTCGGCCATCGGGATCATCTTTGCGGCCGTGCTGTTTGGCCTGTTGAAGATTGGTGGACTGAACATTTCCATCATGTCGAACACGCCGTCAGAAATTGTGGACATCGTGATTGCCGCCGTCATCTTCTTTGTCGGTGCGCAGTACATCATTCGTTACGCGTTGAACACCAGCGCGCGGCGCCAGGCTGCGCGTAACGCCAGCAAGGTGACCGCATCAACGGCTGCGGCCGCGGGCGTAGCGTCTGGACCTGGTGACGCGGAGGCAGACCAGCCGCGGGCGGGCGAGATACCGCCACGCAAACGGGGCCAGAAGCAAAGCAAAGTCGAACAACCGGACCACCACGATGAACACGATGGGGAGGCGTAATCAATGGACTTACAAGTAATCTTACTGACGTTAGTATCAACAACGCTTGTCTATTCCGCCCCGCTCATCTTCACGGCTATTGGCGGTGCGTTCTCCGAACACTCGGGGATTGTCAACGTTGGTCTTGAAGGCATCATGGTCATGGGGGCCTTCGCTGGCTCGGTGTTTAACCTCACCTTTGGTAAAGAACTGGGTGGCCTGACTCCCTGGCTAGGCCTGATTGCCGGCGGGGTGGTCGGTGTATTGTTCTCACTCATTCATGCCGTGGCGACCATCAATTGGCGGACTGACCACATCATCAGTGGTACGGTGCTGAACCTGATGGCACCGGCGCTGGGGGTGTACCTGACGCGCTTGCTGTATGAAGGCCGCGGGCAGACCGCAATTTTGCAGCACCCGCTATCCACTACGACAATCCCGTTGCTGTCGAAGATTCCGGTCATTGGACCAATCTTTTTCACCAAGACGTCGGTGGTGGCATACCTGGCATTATCGTATCGATTTTCTGTGCGTGGGTGTTGACCCACACGCGCTTCGGAATACGCCTCCGTTCAGTCGGTGAGCATCCCGAGGCCGCTGACTCCGTCGGCATTTCCGTGTACCGGTATCGGTACATGGGTGTAATGCTCTCTGGGTTCCTGGGCGGTATCGGTGGGGCCGTGATGGCCGAATCGATTACGCTGAACTTCTCGGTAACCACGATTGTGGGCCAAGGGTTCATGGCCCTAGCGGCGATGGTCTTCGGTAAGTGGCACCCAGTTGGAGCCATGGGCGCGGCCGTATTCTTCGGCTTTGCGCAGAGCTATCCATTGTCGGTGCGTACATTCCGGTCATTAAGTCGATGCCGGACGTGATTTTCAGTATCGCGCCATACCTGATTACCATCATTGTCCTGGTTGCGTTCGTCGGGAAGTCGGCGGCACCAGCAGCAGATGGGTCAACGTTTGTGAAAGCTAAATAGTGATTATGGCAAAGACGGTTTCCGGGGTATACTTGGAAGCCGTTTTTTTTAGTGTCTTCACTATCGGCTGTTCCACACTGTAACGTTGGTTCTTGGTGGGTCGTTTGGGGGCTACGGATTTGTGAGACGCTCCGTATTGACCGCTCCTAGGGCGAAGCTCCAACCCGCCAAATGCGGGCGTGTTTCCGGCACAAATTCAGGCCTATCCGGAAACCCACCGGCCAGTCTTGAATCTCGTCGCGCTGTACGTCGCCTCCGGCTCCAACAGCGGTTCCCCCCCGGGAGCGGTCAATACTCCGGTCTCAGTCGCCTCCCCCCCAAACGGCCCACCATACCGGTAGCGCGGTCCTAGTGTGCGAGAGTGATAGCAATTTTCTAAATAACAGTGCCCGCGGCCACGATTTGCCACAGCGGTTGGAATTTACCAAGTGTCAAACACGTATTGCTCGGGTAACATCACTTGATCAATGTTGACAGTGCATAAACGAACTCTCAATTTGTTCCTGGGGTACGGGAACATACCATAAATGACTGGCATCTAATGGTTTAAATGTAGGTATGTAGCTCATTCTAAAATTATTCTATTTTGGAGTTGAACAGTTAACCTAGGTTTGGGTGGTGGGGATGGCGGAGGTAGCCGGCCACAGGCAACCCCAACTACCGGAGCCATCCCCACCACCAAACCGGTCGGTAACCCTTGCCCAAATCCAGCGGTGATAATGGTATGATGAGGGTATCAAGAAAACATTTGGGAGGCCCCATCATGGAACCAGTAACTGTCTACCTCGTGCGCCATGGTCAGACTTATTTGAACAAGTACAACCGGATGCAGGGTTGGTGTGACTCGCCGCTGACTGACAAAGGTGAGGCTGACGCTGACCGGGCTGGCAAGTATTTACGTGAGATTCACTTCCAGCGGGCGTACTGTAGCGATACCATGCGCGCCCGGAACACGGCCAAACACATTTTGGCAGCCAACTTGTACCCGGGTACGCACCTGCACCTGACCGAAAACTTTCGGGAGCAGTGCTATGGCTACTTTGAAGGCGACGATTCTGCCCGTACCTGGTACGTCATCGGGATGCCCCACGGCGGGTTGCGGACCTTCCACGAAATCATTAAGGAACACGGCATGGACGCCAGCAAAGACTTCATGGCTGCCGCCGATCCGTTTGGTGACGCCGAGGACGCGCGTACGTACTGGACGCGACTGATGCACGGGTTCAAAGAACTGCGTGACGACAATCCCGATGGTGGGGACGTGCTGATGGTGAGCCACGGCACGACCATTCGCAGTATCGTGGATAAGTTCGGTCGTCAGGATGGCTACGACGTGTCGGTGAGTCCAAAGAATGGCAGTGTCAGCAAGATTCAACTCACGGATGACGGTATCAAGGTATTGAGTTATAATCAGGTTCCAAAGGATTAAGGCTAACGTTTGATGATGGAGACCACGGTTGCGGCCGTGGTCTCTTTGTTTGCTTAGAGGATGTATTACATAAGTGATTGGGGTAATTTTTAATAAGGCGGTAGATAACCATGCATTTTTTTTGATAATACGTTTTCGTCGTTAATTCACTCAAATAATTTTCGCTATTTCTGGATTGGTCAGTGTGTGTCCGTTATGGGCACCTGGGTACAGCGGACCGCACAAACGTGGTTGGTGTACAAGATGACCAATTCAGCCTTTCTGGTTGGTTTGTTGTCCGCCGCCCAATTTTTGCCGATTCTGCTATTAACGCTGGTGGCTGGTACGCTCATTGACCGGTACTCCAAACGCAAAATTTTGATTATTACTCAAAGTGGTTTCCTTGCTCTGGGGGTGGTCATGACAGTGTTGGTGTACACCAACGTCGTCCAATATTGGGAAGTCATAGCCATTGCACTCGGTTACGGGGTACTCCAAAGCTTCGACACAACGACACGCCAGTCGTTTGTCGTCGAGCTGGTTGGCCATAAGGACCTTCTGAACGGGATTTCGCTTAACTCGACGGTGTTTAACCTGGCCAAAGTGGCCGGGCCCTCGCTAGCCGGGCTCTTGATGGTCAAGTTTAGCCTCGGCTTCTGTTTCTTGGTGGATGCGGCCAGCTACCTAGCCGTGCTGTTGGGGCTGTTTCTAATTAAGCAGACCCATCCACTGGCAACGCCGTCCAAGAAGCACATTTGGTCAGACGTTAAGGATGGTTTGCGCTACGTGTGGAGTCACGCGGAAATTCGCCTCAGCGCGGAAATGATGTTGATTGTCTGCACGCTTAATTACAACAACAACGTTATCATCCCCATCTTTGCCAAGGAGGTGCTACATTCGGGTGCACAGACGTACGCTAGCCTCCTATCCGCAACGGGTGCGGGCTCGTTAGTTGCCGCCATCCTCATGAGTTACCTGTCCCGCTTTGGGTTGCAGCGCAACATTTACCTGATGGTGGGCATCGGCACCGCGGCGTTGCAGGCGGCAATGATTGTTGTGCATTCGTACGGTGTCGCAATGATACTGATGGTGGCAGTGGGCTTTTGTAACATGCTCTTCCTCAACCAGTCGAACGCGGGTTTTCAGTTTAAGATTCCCAACGAACTACGCGGCCGTGTGATGAGCGTGTACGTACTGTTAAACCAGGGCACGACGCCGGTCGGCAGCCTCTTTGCTGGTGGGGTGATGGATTTGGCCAGTGGTGTCTGGGGCTTTCCTGCCTGTGGGTTGCTGGCACTGGCACTGCTGATTCCTGTGCTGTTGAGTCAAAGGCAGCTGGTCGCCCGGTGGTGGCACGGCGCCACGACCAACTGATTTGTAAACTTGGTGTTGGTTGGACGCAACCATCAAGCGTGACGGCGCGGGTTCACCGCAACCGCTTTCTATGCTATTCTGAGTAGGATTAGTGAATTTGTGAAAGTGGGTAGAATGGATATGTATAAACTGATTGTGAGCGACCTGGACGAAACCTTGCTGCGCGATGACGGAACGATTTCGGATGCGAACGTGGCGGCGATTAAGGCGGCGCGGGACCAGGGGGTGAGGTTTGTGCCCAACACGGGGCGTAGCTTCACGTCCGTGCGCGCGTTGCTTGACACTTTAGGCCTGGCCGGGCGTGACGATCAGTACGTGATTGCGTACAACGGTGGGGCCACCGTCAGCAACCTGAACGACCGCGTGGTGGCAGCGAACCCCATGGATTACGACGTTGCCCGGCGGATTTTTGAGGTGACCAAGACGTTTCCCGACACCGACACGCACATCTACACGCTCAACGAGATGTTTATGTACAACCCGCGGGCTGACGACGTGGGGTACCTGCGCACGCGAGGTGCGGATTTTACCGTCATGCCGGACGACGACTTCAGCCGGTTCCGCGACCTGCAGATTATGAAGGTCATCACGATGAATCCCGACCCCGCCGTGCAACGGGCCGTGGCCGACCAGGTGATGGCGGTGATGGACCAGCAGCTGAACCTCACGTTCTCAAGTGGCATCTACACGGAGTTCAACCCGCTCGGCGTGGATAAAGGGGTGGCGGCACTGCAACTGGGAGCGGCATTGGGCATCCGCCAGGAAGAAATTATCGGCATTGGCGATAACCTGAATGACCTCCCGCTGTTACAAAAGGTGGGCATGCCAGTCTCCGTCGCGAATGGTCGGCCCGAAATTAAGGCGGCGGCCAAGCTGGTTACTGATGCCGATTATGAATCAGGCGTGGCGGAAATGATTAATCGTTTAATTCTCCAGGCATAATCAGGTTAATGTGTGGTCGTGATTCCAGCGGGATTGCGACCCTTTTTTTTATGGTTAGATTAATTCAATAACGCACAAGCAGAAAATAATCTATCCAAAATTGCACGAAATATAGTTAGTTTCTTATTAGAGATGTGTTAAAATTGAGACGAATTAGTTCACGATGTTGACCTAGTCATGTGTTCATTGGGGAATGGCTAGACGGGCGACTGCGTGACGTTAGGACGTGTAAGCAAAGGTTCACGGAGACGGTTGGTCGCGAGTACGGCAACAATCAAAGGGGGACTTTGCATGACTAAGAACAATGCACCGCGATATACGGCGGAACAAACTGAGCATTATAAGATGTATAAACAGGGCAAAATATGGGCGTTTGCGTTAATCAGTACTCTAGCTATTGGAGCGGGGACCTTGCTTTGGGTCACGACACCGTTAGTGCGGATACCAGCAGCACACCGGTGACGGCCACCACCAACGCACGGACCGCGACGAGTGGCAACACCGCCCAATTAAGTGCTGCCAGCACCAGTAGTGCGACCAGCGAATCCAGTAGCGTTGCACCTAGCAGTGCGTCCAGCGACGCGACCAGCACAAGTAGCAACACTGCCGCCAGCAGTTCAGCGACGAGTACCAGCAGTACGCCGGTGAGTGCGGCCAGCACCACTAGTAGCGCGGCCAGCAGTAACGCCGTCAGCGCCACGCCCACGAGCGTGACCAGTAGTGTCGCTAGTAGTGCTACCACGAGTGCTGCAACCAGTGGTGTCGCTACCCAGACGTTGGTGGAACCCACCAGCGCGGCTTTGAGTGGTGCTAAGTCTCACGCCGCAGCTCAATACTCCACCACAGGCCAGCCGCAACAGGTGAACGCCGTGGCGGCGGCACCGGCAGATACTAGCAACGCGGTACTTAAAACATCCACGGCGACGGTAGGTTACGGTAGTAATCAAAAGGAACTATCACTGACCTTAGTAATTACCAACCCACAGGCGGGGGATGTCTACACGGTGACCATCCCGGCCGATACTTACATTTTACAATTTGATAGCGTGGGTGGCCTGACAGCTGACCAGGGCACCACCACGACGAGTAACAACGCGGATGGTACCAAAACTATTACTGATACCTTTACCACGAGTCAGTCTGGTGTGGTTACCCAGATTATTAAATATATACTTAAAACGAATTATAGTGCTCAGGACAAGCCAATGACGACGATTGGCTCGGTGACCAAGACCGTCACTTACACGGTGAACGGTGTGGCTCAAACACCGGTGACCTTTACCCAAACCATTCAGCCGTATGCATCGATGACCGGGATGAGCCTGACGTACCCGACCGGTAGCGCCACGACGGCCTTGCAAAGTGGCACGGAGTACGTGTTCAGTTACAATGTGGGTGAAGCCAATGGAATCCTGGACAATGACTACCAGTCGGCACGGGTGAATTCAGCCGTCAATTATGGCACGACGCTGACGATTGCTGTACCAGCTGGCTTTGCACTCAACGCAGGGGATACCGCCAAATTGAATGCGTTTACCGATGCTACCACCATCACGCAGCCCGGTGGCGCCGGCACAGATATCATAATTACCGTACCCAAAGGTCCGGTAGTCAGGGCTGGGAAGTCGCTGCTGCTTACCGTTTGGCCGGGTCCTTTACCCAGGCGGCCACGGACAAAGACACAACGTACACGGCCACAAATGCGGGCGCAATGAGCCAAAAAGTGGACGACGCGGGCACCGTGTACACGGCAACGAGTCCCACCCCGTGGTCCGTGGTGATTGCGGGCAGCGATAGTGCCGTGAAAACTGCGGGGGTCGTAACGGCCACCGGTAACAGCAGTACTACCCAGGATAAACTGGTCCTCGATAATGACACGACCAATGACCCCAGCTATCTAACCCAGTTCACCTTTGCCAACAACACGGTTGCTGACCAGAAGAACGTACAGTTTGATCTGGATATTCCTGACGGTGTGGTGGCAACGGGAATCGTGGTGCCCAAAGGTGAAGTGAGTGATAAAAATTATTTACCTGGCGACCTAACGTTCACCTACACACTGACGTTAGCCGATGGCACTACGGAAACGGGTACGGCCGCTGGTGGTGACACCATCACGAGTACTAACGGTGCCGCCATTCGCCATGCGGCACTTGTTGTGAACGAGTTGGCCGCAGGTGCCGCGTTAAATTTAACCGGTGCCCTGACGACAAAGGTCGGCAATGTCATCACTACGAACAACACTTTCAGCGTGCTGGGGACGCTCAACGCGACCCTGGACGATGGGACGGCCGTCAAGAATGGTGATGTGCTGATATTTGGGATTAGCATGACCTTTGACGGCCAGTCGGCACCATCCGCCACTGCCAAAATGACCGAGACGGTTACCGAACCCTACGCTGCTGTTTATGGCTACGTACTCCAAAACAATCAGGCTCCCGGCGCGACGAATGCGGGCACAATGGCCATCATGACCACTGGTAACTTTGCACACACGACCGACTCCATTTACGAACCGATTTTCTACTACGTCATTCCCACCGCAACCACCTTTGTGAGTGCCACGAACGTTGATCCAAGCGCCACGGTGTCCGAATTCACCGCTGATGACGGTCGCACGGTAGTCAAGATTGATTACACCGGGACCGGCCTGTCGGTTAAGACGACAACCGGCCAAGTGCAACTGAACCTCGCCAACAAGGCCGACGCCTTACCCGGTACGTACTCGTTCGCAATGTACATCTACTCGCCGACCACCGCGCTGGATAATGCCACCAAGGTGACGGACACGAGCTACACGGAGGGTAACGCCGACGCCGTTAGTTTCTATCACGGGCAAGGTATTAGTGCGTGGACCATCAACACGGCGGGTATCTTTACCGACTTCACCTTTGCGAAGGGAACGCAGGATACCGACGCTGTGACTGCTGGTAACAGCAACGCATACGCTACCACGGACTCGCACTTCTACGTGTCGTTGGTGAACACCGCTAACGACGGCCAGGATCACGACGGTACCGTCATCGTGAACCTACCCACTGAGGGCGACAGTGAGGCTCTGGCTTCACCTTTGCCCTCTCCGGGCCCGTCACCGTACCGGTCAATTACACGATTGCGGACGGTACTGGTGCGGTACTGAACGCGACCGTACTCTACTCGACCAGCCGTGCTAACGTGGTGAATAATCAGGCCAAAGTTGATACTAGTAGCTACATGACTGCTGACCAGCTAGCCACCGCCGGCATTGCGTGGAGCGACGTCCGCTCCGTACTGATTAGTATTGCAAACATTGCTAGCGTCACGTCGACCGGGCGAATTGACCTGACCGGTATGCCCGTTGATGGCGCCGACCATACGGATACGACGGGGTACCTCCAGACGGCGCTATCCATTGATGGCGGTGCGTACTCCGTGACCGGTAAGGCTCAAGGTAGTTCCAACCTGACTTTGCGTGGTTACTCAACTGTCAGCGCACGGTACCACTACGTTGACGTCAACGGCAACGACCAGTACATTGATATTCCCGACTTGACGCAGACGCTGGAAAATGGCGTCGATCAGTTGGCCACGTTGCCGACGAGCTACGACGAACTGTCCACGGTGGACCAGAACCTGATTCCGGAGGGCTACGAACTAAGTGGCACGTACAAGGTATTCGCGGCGGACGGCAAGACCGCGGGCAAAGCAGCGTCGGGGGTGGTGGCCAGCCGTGACTTTGACGGCGACATTATTCAGTACGAGCTGCAGGGCAAGTACGTCGTGACCTTTAATGTCGTTAACGACACGACCGGTGAAACTACGGTGGCGAAGACCGTCCGCGGTGCATCGGGTCAGCAAGCGACTTTCAATGTTGATGTGCCTAACGGCTATATGCTGTCTCCTAACCAGGAAGCGGGTGTCACCGTAACCAAGGGCGCCGTGAACTACACGCTGACCGCGGTGGACCAGCAAGTAGTCAATGTGCACATCGTTAAGGTCAATAATCTGACTGACGATTTACAGTACGGTTTGTCAGAAGTAACGGATACCGGCACGGTGCTCAACAGTAGTACGGGTACTGCCACCGCGCGGGTGACCTACGTATTACTTGGCAAAGATGACAACGACACAGCCACCACGATTGCTGCAAATATTGGCGCAATGGGGGCTCTGGCGCAGTTGGTTACTGATGGGTATACCCTCGTTGGAATCAAGGCCACAATCAACGGTCAAACAGTGACAGCGGACATCGGCACGGACACGTATAATACCCTCGTTCAGCGGCTCAACCTGAACGCCATGGCGGCCGGGGCCTTCTTTGACGCTCCGACGTATTACAACCGGTACTTTGACACCACGTTCAGTTTGTCCGCAGACCCAAACGTTCAAATTCAGCTGGTTGTCAGTGCGGATCCGCAGACTGTGAACGTTATCTACAAGGACGCAGACAACAACAATCAGCAAGTGGGTGCCACCGTACCAGTCACCGGGACCACGGGTGCAACCTATAACTGGACCGCCTCCGTACCAACTGGCTACAAACTCGCAACCGGCCAGGCTGCCACTGGCAGTTACGCGTACACCACGGCGGCCGACCAACAGATTGTCATCTACCTGGCGCACGAGCACGCGCAGACTACGGAAACGCGCGCGTACACAGTGACTTACACCGGCGCACCCAAAGACAAACTACCGGCTACCAGCACCCAGTTGGTGACCTGGAATGAGGATATCGACGCGGTTACCGGGGCCAAAAACTGGACGCCGCAGTCCACGCCAGCAGTCGTCGCAGTGACCCCAATCGCGGGCTACACGGCCAGTGATACCGCCGTGGCCTTTGTGGTCACCGCCCTCAACAACGAGGACCCAGTGGATGAAAGCAAAGTGGTTACCTACACACCAAACGCGCAGACCACGAATATTCAGTACGTGGACGACGATAATAACGGTGCGCAGGTTGGTGCTCTACTTCCAATTAACGGGACGACGGATTCGAGCTTCACCTGGACCACGGACGTGCCTGCAGGTTACCAGCTGGCAACCGGTCAGGTCGACGGTGGCCGCTACACCTTTGCCGCCGCGGATAACGCCCCAATCGTGGTCCACCTGACGCATGCACACACCACGGCGACTAGCGCCGTGGACTACACCGCCCACTACCAAGGGGTGGCGAATGGCGGTACACCGGCGGACAAGGCAAAGCAGATTACGTGGACCGCGGACACCGATAACGTGACCCACGTGACGACCTGGACGAGTGGCCAACAAAGCATCACGGTCGACTCACCCGCAGTGGCCGGCTACACGGCTGACCGCACTGCCGTCACGTTCACGGTACCGGCGACCACTACGACGGCGCCAACTGCCCAAACGCAGACGGTGACCTACACGGCGGACAAGCAGACCACGATTCTCAAGTACGTGGATGACGATAACGGTGGCGCGCAGGTTGATGCGTCGGTACCATTTACGGGGACCACGGGCTCGAGCTTCCGCTGGTCCACGGACCTGCCGCAGCATTACCAGCTGGCAACCGGTCAGGCTGACAGCGGCACGTACACCTTTGCCGCGACGGAGAATGCGCCAATCGTGGTGCACCTGACGCACACACACATGGTGACAACCAAAGACGTGGATTACACCGTGCACTACCAGGCGTAACGGACGGTGCCAACCCAACCGACGGCCAGCAACAGATTACCTGGACGGGCGATACCGATGACGTGACCGGCAAGACCACGTGGACGAGCGGCCAGCAAAGCGTCGCGGTGGCTTCGCCGACAGTGGCGGGCTACACGCCGGACCAGGCCAGTGTCACGTTTACGGTGCCTGCAACCAGCGTAACGGCACCAACCGCAAAGACGGCGACGGTCACCTACACGGCAAACGGGCAGAGCACAACGCTGAGTTACGTGGATGATATAACCGGCGCCACGGTCGGTATGCCAACCACGCTGACGGGGGCGACGAACAGCACTACCGGCTGGACGGCCGTCGTACCAACGGGCTACGTGCTGGCAGACGGTCAGGCTGCAGTTGGCAGCTACACCTTTGCCGCGACGGGGAATACGCCGATTGTGGTGCACCTGACGCATGGAGAGAGCCACGGTACTGCGACGACGAGCCGCACCATCACGTACGTGGTGGCGGGTAACGCGACGCAGGCCCCGGCCGCGGTCACGCAGACCGTGCAGTGGCGCACGACCACGGACCTGGTCACTGGCGCCACGGTGGCGACGCCGCAGGGCAACTTTGCGGGCGTCACTACGCCGTACCTGCCGGCGACGACCCGCGACGGTGCGCAAACCAGCTGGCAGCCGGACGTGGCGAACGTCGCGGGCATGCAGCTGACGGCGCAGACGGGGATGCCGACCAATCCGGCCGATGTCACCGTAACGTACCGGCCGTACGCGCAGGTTGACACCAACGACCCGCACGTGTGGACGAAGCACCAGGTCGGCCCGGCCGTTTACGCCGAGCAGTACGTGGTCAACTTTGTCACCACTACGGGCAAAGTCGTGGGTACCACGCAACTCGTCGGTAATGCCGGCAACCAGTTCGGTGTGACCGCACCGACCGGCTACCACTTCGTCGACAAGGCGGCCGGGACGGTGACGTTGCCAGCAAGCAATACGGCGGCCATCAACATCCTGGTGGCGGCCGACAGCGTGGATAACGACGGCACCAAGACGCCAGGTGGGGATGACGACAACACCACCCACCACCTACCGTCAACCGGTGACAATACGACCACCACGGGCGCTGGCACGCAGGGCAAAGGTACCGCGACGGACGCAACCCGGACGGTACCGACTGCAGCGTGGACGTTACCAACAACTGGGAGCACGAACCATAGCCTGCCAGCAACCGGTGGCCGGTCGTTACCACAGACTGGTGACCAGCAGAACGCCTGGGCCATCCTCGGGGTGGGCCTGCTGACTGCCACGCTGGGGCTCTTCGGCATCAAGCGTCGGCGCGACACGGAACGGTAATTTAGGGTAAACAAATGGCTTCAGGTTTGACCGCTACGGTCTGACCTGAAGCCATTTTGCGTGGAGTGAACCCGCGGGTGGCCTTGGGGACTGCGGCTTACGTGCCCTACGCCGTAATTGCTGCACCCGCACGCTCCGGACGTTCCGTCCTCCCGCGGATTCTGGAGTCAAAGAAAATCACTTTGTCTCCAGAATCTGCCGTTGTAACTCGCGTTGCTCGAACGGCGCTTTGGGGTCGCAACAACTACGTCTCCGGGCACGACGCCTCCGTCCCCAAGCCCACCCGCGGTTCCCGCTACTGTAATAGTTCCGTCCCCATCATGATTGTATAACTGGCCGGTTTAATCAGTTGTCCGTATATCCCATCCGCGTGTACACCGTCGCCAGCAGGATGCCGAACCCTAGCACCAGCAGCAGGGCAAAGTCGACTTCGGCTCCCAATACCGTGGCGCTCGTCGTGGTCATACTCAACGTAAACGCCGCGATGACTGCGACATCACACTGGTGCCCAGCGAGCCGGCGTATTGCTGCATCATACTGAACAACGAGTTCTGGTCGGATTTCTGCGTCCCGCTAACCTGCATGCTGCCGTCGGAAATGGCGACCCCGAACCCGGAGTTAAAGCCCAGCCGCAGCACCACGTACAGGCCAGCAATACCAACCACGGTGAGGCTGTCCGTGAATACCCAGAGGAGGGTCAGCGCAACGCAGACCATGATGCTGCTGAACAGCAAGGGGATGGTTGCACCGACGCGGTCATACACGCGCCCGGCGAGCGGGGCGGTCACGGCACCGACAAGGCGCCGGGCAGCAACATCAGTCCCGCCGTCATGGCTGACGCCCCCAGTACGGTTTGCGCGAGCAGCGGCAGCACGAGGGAGAGACCGATGTTGATGAACTGGAGTCCAAAGTAGGCTAGCAGCCGTAACCGGAGCACGGGTAGTTTAAGGATGCGGTAGTTAAGCAACTTACGGGTTCCTTCCGGGCGTAGATGGCAAATACAAGCGCGATGACGATACTACCGGCCAGCCAGAGCCAGAATGAGCTACCAGTCCAGCCATAGGTTCCCGCACCGTTGAAGGCAAGGACGATGCCGGCGAACAGAGCCGCCAGAATCACCATGCCGAGGTAGTCGAAGCGCTGCTGCCCGACACCCGCGGCTTTACCCGTGATGGTAGTGGCACCCAGAGCTGCAATGATTACAAGTAGCGGTAGGATACCGATGAAGACGGCCCGCCACGACCAGATGCTGGTGAGGACGCCGCCGTACGTCGGGCCCAGCGCGGGTGCGAGCGATACGATGACGCTGGCAAACCCGGTGTAAACGCCCAGCTGGGTATGGGGGACGCGAGCAAAGATAATTTGGAACATCAGCGGCGTCGAAATCCCGGTGGCGACGGCCTGCAGGAGGCGCCCAGCGAGGAGAATGGGGAAACTGGGTGCAAAGAGGCACAGCAAGCCGCCGATCAGGCAAATGGCGACCGCATAGAGAAAGAGTGGCCGGGGATTGAAGCGTTTGAGCATGTAGGCGGTGGTGCTCATGACGATGGTGACCACGAGCAGGTACGCCGTGGTGAGCCACTGCACGGTATCGAGGGTGACGCCCATCGTTTTGATGAGCGTGGGAAAGGTGACGTTCATCGACGTTTCGACGAGGATACCGACGAATGACAGCAAGCCGACTGCTAGGATTGATAGTTTGGTCTTGGTGGGGACTGATTTTGTTTCTGGGTGCATTATGCGGTACTCCTTTACATGTATGTTGTTTGTGGAGAACTGGCGGGTGGGCGGCAGCAGTCCCGTCTCTTTGAATGGTAACTCCGTACTAAAATATACCCGCAGGTTCTCGCAACCTGGGCTTGGCAATTAAAACTGTCGGTGGCTAACTTGCGGGAGTTGGTTGAGCAAATTATCGTTTTATGGCAACAAAAAACCGGCCCCGGGGCTTTACGCCCCACCAGGCCGGTTACTATTGTTAATCGTTAAAGTTCCCTGTTTCCACGTCGCTAATGAACTGCTTCAGGTGCTTGAAGTACACTGGAGCGTTGTCAATCATGTGGTGGTGTCCACCATCTGGCGTCGTTACTAGACGAGCGTGTGGAATTACCTCTGCCATCCGCTGGGCGGACTTCATCGGCATCGTTTCGTGCTCGCCGAACGTCAGGAGAGTTGGCACCGTGATGTTGTGAATCTGGTCGCGCAGGTCAAAGTCCTTGAGCTTACCAGTGACAACGAATTCGTTGTCGCCCTGGAAGACGTTGTAAACGTCAGTTGCCATCGTGCTAATCAGGTGACTGATTGCCGGTGGCTGCTTACGGTCAACGTAGCCGGCGTTGAGGATATCGACGTAAGACTGGTACTTCGGGTCGTCCCAGTTGCCCGCTGCTTCCTGTTCCTTCATGTACTTCACGGCTGAAGGTGGCAAAGCCTCTTCGCGGACGAGGTTGATGTGTTCAACGTACTCGTCAATATTGTCGGTCATCGAACTAACGATGGCCCCTTTGAGGTGCTCGCCGTACTTGAGCGCGTACAGCTGCGTCAGTGCGCCACCCCACGACTGACCGATCAGGTAAAAGTTGTCCAGGCCGAGCTTCTGGCGAACTTCTTCGACTTCATCCAGGTAGTAGTCGTAAGTGAGATACTTGGCGGCAATTTCCGGGTCAGAGTAGTCCGGCTGGTCAGAGTAGAACGAGCCCAACTGGTCGTACATATGTACCTGAACGCCGAGGTCAGCCAGTTCTTCACCAAAGTTTTCCCAGTACTCATGCGTGCCACCAGGGCCACCGTGCAGGCAAAGGAGGTGAATGTCGCCTTCGCCTTGTGTGTTGGTCCACAGGTGGTACCCGTTATCAAGCGTGATGATAGTTGTGCCTTGCTTCATTGTGTGGGTCACCTAGTTTCTTAATTAATATAGCTTCATTTTAGCACAATTAGGGGGATGTTCGACGGCCGTCTAGTTAATGCAATTGCACGTTGAGTAGCACCGATTCCTGAGACTTTCGTTAGTCCAGAATTTGGACTGAATGTTGGTCGGCTGCACTTTGAATTGGTGTGGGCAAAGTTACATCGCACGCAATGTAGTCGAGGTCGTGCATTTGGGCGCTGATGTATAACTGGTGTTTGCCGACTTTGGTACTATCAACTAACAGCATACTCTGGTCAGCATTGGCTGAAAAAGCATGCTTAATTCCAGACTCCAAGTCGTTGGCGTCCGTGGCTCCCTTGTCAGTTAGGCCACGGCATGAGAATACGGCCAAATCTGCCTGGTAGTTGGCAATATCTGTAATGGCCTTGTTACCGCCGACATTTTGCAAAACGGAATTAACGCGTCCGCCTAGCAGGCTAACGTGCCAAGAACTGTTTTTGGAACACTCAATCGCGGGCACAAAGCCGTTTGTGACGATGTAGAGATTATCGATGCTCATCAGTTCACGGATGAAAACCAGTGTGGTGGTACTGGAATCGACGAACAAACACATACCGGGGGAGACAACAGTCGCGGCCTTTTGGGCCAGTTGGCGTTTCTCCTTGAGGTTAAGGGTGGCGGAATAATCGTACGGCACGTCCTCAGGATCACGAATAAGCGTGATACCACCAGTAACCCGGCGAACGAGCCCCATCCGTTCCATATCGCGCGTATCACGACGGATAGTTGCTTGGCTAACGAATAGTTGGCTAGCGATGTCGGAGTAGCGACAGAATTTTTGATTATTGACTAGTTTGAGAATCTGTTCTTGGCGTTGGTAGGGAATCATAATGTCACCTCATGACAATGCCTTTGCGAAAATACAACTTAATTATGACAAAATTTGAAAATATTTCAACCTTTTCACCACTCGTTGTCAAATTATTGCAAGCTCGATATACTCTCCAATGTAAGCGCTAACGAAAGGGGCAAACATTATGGCATTAATGGGATTAGACCTCGGTACTACCGGGGTTAAGAGCACCATCACTGACAATGCGGGCAACATTCTTTCGGCCGCATATCAAGAGTATCAAACCACGATTCAGGGTGAGTGGGAATACGAACTCGATCCGAGCACCGTTTGGGCTAGTACCAAGTACGTGATTAAGGAGTCCAGCAAGTTTGTCGACGAGGAAATTCTGGCGGTCAGCGTTTCTTCGTTCGGTGAAGCGTTTGTCGCGGTGGACGAAAACGGTGAGCCGCTCCTCAACACGATGCTGCAGACGGATATTCGTGGCAAAGAGGAATTGGCGGACTTGTTGACGCGGATCTCGACGGACGAAATTCGTGCCAAGACGGGACTTAACCCGGCGGTGACCTTTTCCGTCCCTAAGATTATGTGGATTAAGGCCAATCATCCCGATTTATACAGTCACATTCACAAAATTCTACTGTACGGGGCCTACATTCTATACAAGTTGGGTGGCGTGAGCGCCATTGATTATACGCTGGCTGACCGCTCGCTGGCCTTTAACGTGACGGCCAAGGACTGACGATGATATCCTGTCTGCCGCGGGGATCCAACGTGAATTAATGCCTGATGTTTATCCGTTAGGCACCGTCGTCGGCACCATTAAACCCGAATTAGCGGATGTTTTAGGGGTCAATCGGGACATGAAATTAGTCACCGGTGCCCACGACCAGATTTGTGTCTCAATCGGTGCGGGGACAATTGAAGAGGGTATTGCAACAAACGGGATGGGCTCGGTCGATAATATCTCGCCGGTTTTTACGGATTTGTCGCACCTCGAGGACAACGCTAAACATAACTACCCGTCCGTGCCGTACATGGACGGAAAATACACTACCATTTCGTATATCTATGATGGTGGCACCTCACTGAAGTGGTTCCGTGATGCCTTTGGTTATCAGGAGGTAGCCGCGGCCCATCTTGCGGGGGTGAGTGTGTACGACATCTTTAATAAGTATATCCCTCAGGAACCCACGAACTTGTTGGTGTTACCACATTTTAGCGGGGCTGCCGTACCCTATTTCGATGAGGATGCACGCGGCATGATAGTGGGTATTTCCAGCGCGACTCGAAAAACTGATATCTACCGGGCTTTAATGGAAGGCGTGGCCTTTGAACAGCGGATGAACATTGAAAATATGGATCGCGGTGGCATTCACATTAACAAGGTGCGCGCGACGGGTGGTGGCTCCCGTTCGGATATGTGGCTGCAAATCAAAGCTGACATATTTAATCGCGACGTCGAACGGGTCCACATGAAGGAATCGGGCACGATGGGTGTTATCATCATGGCCGGTGTGGCCGTTGGCTTGTTCGATTCATTTGCTTCGGCCATGAAGAAGCTGGTCACCATCGACAAGGTGTTCCACCCAGATCCAGCCAGGGTTGCGTTTTACAACCAGCAGTACAAAAAGTATTTGGCACTATACCCATTTAGTCAGCAGTTACGGTTACTTTAGGAGGAAAAATAATTATGGTTTTAGTTAACGCAAAGGAATTAATTAAGGACGCAAAGCAGCGGCATTACGCCATCGGTTCGTTTAACGTGACCGACATCGAGATGGTTCGCGGCATCGTGGGTGCGGCAGAAAAAGAAAACTCACCGGTGATTATCCAGTTCGCGGAACTGCACGACAACTACGTACCACTCGATGTGATTGGTCCGGTCATGATTAACGCGGCAAAACACGCGTCGGTGCCGGTGGTTGTGCACTTTGACCACGGGGTGACGTTTGACAACATCGTGCGTGCCATGCGGTTGGGCTTTACTTCCGTGATGATGGACGCCTCCCAGGATGACTTCGAAACTAATATTGCCCGCACCAAGGAGATTGCTAAAATCGCGGCGCCACTGAACGTTTCGGTTGAAGCCGAACTGGGACCGATGAACCGTGAAGGTGGCGGTGATGACGTTGACTACGCTGACCTGGACAAAACGTACACCAATCCGGAAGAGGCACAGCAATTCATCGAACAAACCGGCATTGATATGTTGGCGGTTGCGTATGGGACCGTGCACGGGGTTTACACGCAGGCACCCCACTTAAACTTTGGCCGGCTGAAGGAAATTGCTGACCTCGTGGATTTCCCACTGGTCGTGCATGGGGCCTCCGGGTTATCGGATGATGAGTATCGTCAGTCCATCGACAACGGGATTTGCAAGATCAATTACTATTCTGAAATGGTGCACCGGGTCGCGATTGAGGTGCAAAAGCGCCTCACGGAAGGACTCCAAAACAAGCAGTTATTCATCTCGGATGTAAGCCCGTGGGAAATTGAAATTGTGGAAAAGGAAATTCGTGAGCGCCTGCGTGTATTTGGTTCGACCGGCAAGGCATAGGGGGTGAGCCGATGCAATTCTTTGTAGATTTACTGAGTCAGCCGTCAATCATTGCCGGTATCGTCGTGATGGCTGGTTTGATTGCGTTGCGGAAGCCATTCACCGAAGTGATTGGTGGTACGATCCGTGCCTTTATTGGCTTCATTGTTCTGCTGGCTGGCACCAACATTATTGTCGGCGTGCTGAATAATTTCGGGAAGCTGTTTACCAAGGCATTCAACATGCACGGTATGATTCCTAGTAACGAGGCTGCTATTGGGATTACCGTCGCCAAATACGGGACTATTGCTACTTTTATCTTTGTTTTTGGTTTGATACTCAACATCCTGCTAGCGCGGTTTACTAAGTTTAAGTATATCTTTCTTTCCAGTGATCACGCTTTTTACATGGCGTGCTGCCTAACACCAATCATGGTTCTTAGTGGCATGAATACACTCGAATCAATTATCTTTGGTTCGATGGTGCTGGGCGTTATTCTCTGCGTATTTCCTGCCATTGCGCACCCAACCATGAAAATCATTACTGGGCGCGATGACATGAGCTTTGCACACTTTGGGACCATCGAGTATTGGTTTTCCGCCAAGATTGGTTCCTTGGTTAACAAGAAAAAGAAGTCGAAATCGATTGAGGAGATCAAATTTCCTCAGGGCCTAGCCTTTCTGCAAGATAGTAATGTTTCCGTGATGATTGTGATGACCATTTTGTTCTTCATCGTGACGGCTGTGGCCGGTCCCGAGTACGTCGGCAAGTTAACCACGTTGAATCCATACGTGTGGGCGTTAACCCAGGCGGCACAATTTGCTGGTGGCATTATTGTCCTGGTAACTGGGGTGAACATGTTGCTAGATGAAATCACGCCGGCGTTTAAGGGCTTCAGTGACAAGATTGTGCCCAACGCCGTTCCTGGTTATCCATTCGCCATTCTCTTTAAAGGCACCTCTAACGCGCTGTTGGCTGGGTTCCTCATGAGTCTCCTGGGCGGTCTGCTGTCCATGGGTGTACAAATACTGTTGGGCACCGTAGTGGTAATTCCCGGTATCGTGATGCACTTCTTTTGTGGTGGGATTGCGGCAATCTTCGGTAATGCGACGGGTGGTCGCCGCGGTGCTTGATTGGGCCATTTCTGTTCGGGATTATTCTGAGCTTTACCCCATTACTGGCGACGGGGCTCTTTGGTTCATTAGGGTTCACGACGACTTACTGGTCTGATAGTGACTTCAACACAATTGGGTCCTGCTGGGGACGGTGGCTAAGATGGGTCAGTTGCCAATTATCATTGCTTCAATTATTATTTTCGCCTTTCCGTTTGTGGCCACGTTGTTTGGCAAGAAGGCAGTCAAGTAAGGATATTATTTGATCTAAAATAAATGGTGAGTACTGATTAGAGAAAATGCAACGTTTTGCGATTGTTGGACAGGTGGTCTAAGGGTCGTTGAGCGTTGTATTTTTGTTGGTTTCTATGACTACGAAGCAATTGAATTGTTCTGCAATGGGGGGAGATGGAGGCCTGCATGGGGGCGAACTTCTTGGGCCTTGTTGGCATCCCTGAAAATATAAGCAAAGTACGACGTAGCAATGACGATTGGCCTGGTGGTATGTTGAATATTACCGGTGAACCACGAATTGACGGGTGTCGACAGGAGGTATCTAAAGTACGGGTAGTTTATTTTCTGATGTCCTGGTTGGTGAATGGTTTGATACATCAATATAAATGATGATGTACTTGTACATCACGGACTTCGATGATATACCTTGGCTATAGAGACGGGGGGTGACCAAAATGGATAGGCTGGATCGAATTATAGGTGAATACAAAGTTCGTCGTATTGGCAATTCAAACGTCATTACAATTCCCAAAACAATGAATTTTCGACCAGGAGACAGAGTGATTTTGAGGTCGAACGAGGCTGGAACAAAGGGGAGTTTTGAGAAGAAGATTTCTGGGAACCCGTGGGAAAACGGCCAGTTCGATAATTTTGATTTTCGGGCAGATATGAAAATTGTTGGTAATTTTGGCGTGGGCAAAGATGTTGGCCGTGAAAATGAGAAATGGTAGTAGTGCAACAGGGCAACCTGGTGTAGATTGATGCTGAACTCTACATTGTTCATGGTAACGAGAACATCAGCTTGAACGCGCAAGAAGTTTGCCACCTGATGATTGTGATTTCTACTGTTATGGATATAGATTATATGTTTTAAAGGGAGCTAACTTTCGCTGTAGCTCCTTTGTTTTGCTGTTTCAACTAATTTTGAGTGACTACAGGTCTAAATATAGTCCTCAAGAAGAGGATGACTGCGTATCTGGCCGACGGGGCGTGACTGGTTAATCACGAACTAACGGGTGCCGGCAAAGTGGTGGTGGGGTGGATACATCGTGTCCGGAGACGTGGTTGCAACATTGGTAGTGTGAGCCCGGCCAACGCTGCCGGTGACCACTACTGCTGCAACCCCACCGCCACTTTGCCTGCACGACTACCACATTACAATATAACGATAGGCAGACACCACCAAAGTGTCCAAAATCGCCGGAATTGCCGCGCCGACGCTTGAAGAAGATTTCTAATAGTGGTACCATATTACAACGATATTTTTTTTAATTTCGGTACAAAAAGGGGGTTGGGCCTTGGAGGACTCAAATCAGCAATACGAACAGCAACACCTGGACGATACGGTCCACGAACTCCACGCCGCTGACAAACGGTTAACGCAGGAAATTGCCAAGACGCAATCCGAAGAACGCAGCATCAGTGACAACTTCTTCAGCGACTTTTCCATTAACCTGACCAACGACGATGAAATCATCGAGACCGCCGCCTCCGTGCAGCAGCAGCAACAGCTTCTCGATGAGCGGGCCAACGCCCACCGACAGTCGACCGTGCAGTTGGGCACCGTCAAGCGGTTGCTCAAGAATCCGTACTTTGCACGCATTGACTTTCAGGAGGCCGGCGAGAAGCCTGAGACCATCTACATCGGCCTGGGCAGCTTCACCGACGCCAACGGGCACTTCCTCATCTACGACTGGCGGGCGCCCATCAGCTCCATCTATTACGATGCAAGCTGGGCCAGGTGACCTACCAGACGCCGGATGGCCCGCAAAGCGTGGAGTTGAGCCTGAAGCGTCAGTTCGTAATCAAAGACGGTGTGCAGATCGAGACCATGTTCGACACCGCCGAGACGATTGGCGACCAGATGTTGCTGGAAGTGCTGGGCGAAAAGTCCGACACCCAGATGAAGAGCATCGTGACCACCATTCAGCGCGAACAGAACCAGATCATCCGGGACACCACGGCCGACCTGCTGTTCGTGCAGGGCGCGGCCGGCTCCGGGAAGACCAGCGCGGTGCTACAGCGGGTGGCGTACCTGCTGTATCGCTACCGGGGGAACCTGACGTCCAGCCAGGTGATCATGTTTTCGCCGAACCAACTGTTTTCCGATTACATTGGCAATGTGTTGCCGGAGATGGGCGAGCAGAACATGGTGCAGTTCACGTACTACCAGTACGTGACGCGGCGGACGCCGGGGCTCAAGGTGCAGAATCTGTTCCAGCAGTTCGAGGCTAACCAAACACCTTTGCAGGCCAAAGTGGCGGCGCTCAAAGAGAGCGATGCGTTCTTCCACGCGACCGAGGCGTACGCCGAACACCTCCGCAGCGCGGGCGTCCGGTTCAAGGACATCCGGTTCCGTGACGGCGTGTTCTTCAGCCGCAAGAAGATTGCGGAAATCTTCTATAGTTATAACCAGAACTATAACATGAACAACCGGCTCCAGGCGACTAAGGAGCGGCTGACGTCGATGCTGAACCGGCGGGTGGGTTCTGAGACGCGTGCAAAGTGGGTGCGTGAGGCGGTCGAGAACCTGTCCGAAGAGGAGATCCGCGACCTCCAGTCGCAAGGCCAGCCGGGCGAGTTCAAGGATAGCGACAGCGAGTTCCAGTTTTACGCGCGCCACATCGTGACCAACGCGTTTGAGGACATCGATGCGGCCATCATCCGCAACCGCTTCTTGAACGTGCGGGCGCAGTACGTGGCGTTCCTGCGCGCGGTACCGGAGTTCCTGGACGTGACGAAGTTTGGCATCACGGTGGATGAATGGGCGCAAAGTGTCGAGGAGTTTGTCGACCAGTTCCGCGAGCGGCAGCTGACGATGGCGGACGCGACGCCGTACCTGCACCTGTACGACCTGATGATTGGGCGTCACGGTGACCGGAAGATGCGTTTCGTCTTCATCGACGAAATTCAGGATTACACGCCGTACCAGCTGGCGTATCTGCAGAAGAGTTTCCCCCGCGCGAAGTTCACGCTGCTGGGTGACTTAAACCAGGCCATCTTTACTGGTAGTAGCGCCCGTAACCTGATGGGGTCGGTCACGAAGATGTTCGATCCAGACAAGACGCGCGTGTGCAGTTGACGCAGTCGTACCGGTCGACGGCGCAGGTCACCGAGTTCACGAAGGCCATCCTGAAGAGCGGCCAGAAGATTGTGGCGTTCAACCGGCAGGGCGACTTGCCGCAGGTATTGGTCCGCAAAGACGTGGATGCGGCCTTCGCGGCTTTGACCACGCAACTACAAACGAACGCGGCCGACCACGACGCGACGGCGGTCATTACCCGGTCGTTGGGCGACGCGGAGGCGCTACAGGCGCGGTTGCACGCGGCGGGGCAGAAGTCGACGCTGATCCGGTCGGAGAACCAGCGGCTGGTACCGGGCGTGCTGATTGTGCCGTCGTTCCTGGCCAAGGGGCTGGAGTTCGACGCCGTCGTGGCGTGGGACGTTACGGCCGCCAACTTTGGCGGGGATGCGGACCGCGAGCTGCTGTACACCATTTGTTCGCGGGCGATGCACCGACTGACGGTGATTGCGGCGGGGACGGTTTCGCCGCTCATCGCAGCGATCGACTCCGACCTCTACACAACTGAACAGTAACCTCCATGGCGACTACCTCCGGGTGGTCGCATTTTGCGCTTTTGTGTACGAACGCGCGGGTGGCGTTTGGGGCTGCGGCTTACGTGCCCTACGCCGTAGGTTGCTACACCCGCACGCTCCGGACGTGCCGTCCTCCCGCGGATTCTGTAGCCAAAGGAAATGCACCTTTGTCTACAGAACCTGCCGCCGTACGTCACTACGTTCCTACGGCGCTCTGGGGTCGCAGCAACTACGTCTCCGGGCACGACGCCTCCGCCCCAAACACCACCCGCGGGTTCCCGACAGTCAGGAGGTTGCCACTAATCGGCTGTAATAGTCATTAGAGGTTACGTGGATAATGTTTGTCGTTCACGCTAACGTGGCGGTGGAGATTCGGTCGGGTGCGGAGACGACTGTATTCGTAACGATGAACATCTATCGTTGGTCGTACTGGTGTGGTGGTGGAGGTTGAGTGGTTGGTACCTGCGACGGCTGTATGCCCGTAGTTCTGTTGGTTTACTTCCGGTTTGGGCTTTAGCCCTTACCGGGAGTTAACTCAAGTGACCGTCGCAGACTGTCACTTGAGCGACCTCAGAATCAAATTGGCTAGACCGAGTGGTTTCCTCGGGCTAGGGCAATTCGCGGTAGCCCGGAACGGGCGTGAGCGTGAGGCTCACAGCACCGGTCGCGGGAACCAGCCGCTCAACCGGAGCCAGCGCGCCAGTACGACCAGCCACTAGCAGCGGTCACCGTGGAGCGGTCCACAAAGTCGTAGCACGCAACAGCACCCGCACCGAGCAGCGCCGCCACCGTAACCCGTTATTTGTGGTAGAATACGCACATTAAGGAAAGTGTGGAGGCAACAGTTGTGGTGAATGATGCAGGACAGTACCGGATGTTCGACCGTGCGACGTGGGCGGCGATGGGGCCCGCCAACGGGACCGACATTACCGCGGCGGAGATCGACCGCGTGCGGTCCCTCAACGATAAGCTCAGTATCGACGATGTGCGCGACGTCTACATGCCGCTCGTCCGCTACCTGCGGCTGCGGCGCGATAACTACCTGCAAACCGAGCAGGCCAAAGCCGGGTTCCTCGGTACCGGCGAGCGGGTCGCGCCCTTCATCATCGGCATCAGCGGCTCCGTCGCGGTCGGCAAGAGCACCTCGGCGCGACTACTCCAGCTGCTCATGAACCGGGTGATGCCCGATCTCAAAACGCAGATGTTGACGACCGACGGCTTCCTCTACCCGAACGCTGAGCTGGAGCGCCGCGGTATCATGGCACGCAAAGGTTTCCCCGAAAGCTACGACATGCATGCTTTGCTCCAGTTCCTCATGGACATTAAGCTGGGCCGGCCCGCCAAAGCGCCAGTGTACTCGCACGAAGAGTACGACGTCGTGCCCGGCCGCTTCACCACGGTCGACCAGCAGGATATCGTCATCGTCGAGGGGATTAACGTCCTGCAGACGGGCGGCGACGAGCCCATCTTTTACTCGGACCTCTTTGACTTGGCGCTCTACGTCGACGCGGCGCCCACCGACATCGCGCGGTGGTATGAGGAGCGCTTCTACAAGCTCCTGAGTTTAGCCAAAGACGACCCGAACGATTACTACTATGATTATGCCAACGGGGACCCGCAGGCGGCGGCCGACCTGTGCCGCTGGGCGTGGGACGAGGTCAACTTGCCCAACCTGGAGGAGTACATCCTGCCGACGCGGGCGCGGGCGGACGTCATTTTGCATAAGCGCGCCGACCACACGATTGATACGGTGGCGGTGCGGCGTTTCTAGGTGATTGACCGGCCCCGTAAATACCGTTAGAATTGTTACAGCGATTAAACCATTAATATCAAAGGAGTGTGACATGGTGGCTACTGCGCAAAACAAGGACTACGACAAGATTATCGTGCTCGACTATGGTAGTCAGTACAACCAACTGATTACCCGCCGTATCCGTGACTTTGGCATCTATTCAGAGCTGAAGCCGCATACGATTACTGCCGCGGAAGTGCGTGAACTGGCGCCCAGGGGGATTATTTTCTCCGGCGGTCCGAACTCAGTTTACGATGAGGGGGCCCTGGGCGTGGACCCAGAACTCTTTGAACTCGGCATCCCGATTCTGGGGGTTTGCTACGGCATGCAGCTGATGGCAAAGGAGCTCGGTGGCCGCGTCGAGCCCGCCACGGAGCGTGAATACGGGCACGTCGACATCGACGTGCTGGCGGACACGCACCCGGTGCTGTTCCGCGATTTGCCGGAGCGCCAGACCGTGTGGATGAGTCATGGGGACCTCGTGCGCGAGGTGCCAGCCGGCTTTGTCACGACCGCAACCAGCACGAACTGCCCGATTTCCGCCATGGCGGACGACCAGCGCAAGTTCTACGGTATCCAGTTCCACGCCGAGGTGCAGAACACGCAGTATGGTGAGCAGATTCTGCGCCACTTTGCGTTTGACGTTTGTGGTGCCGACGCCAACTGGAACATGTCGGACTTCATCGAGGACCAGGTGGCGGCCATCCGCGCCGAGGTCGGCGACCAGCAGGTGCTGCTCGGTCTCTCCGGTGGGGTGGACAGTAGCGTGGTGGCGGCCTTGTTGAACAAGGCGATTGGCGACCAGCTGACGTGTATCTTTGTGGACCACGGCCTGCTGCGCAAGAACGAGGCGGACCAGGTAATGGACAGCTTGGGCAAGGGCCTGGGCGTGAAGATTATCAAAGTGGATGCGGCCAGCCGCTTCCTGGGTGACCTCAAGGGCGTAACGGATCCGGAGCAGAAGCGCAAAATCATCGGTAAGGACTTCATCGAGGTCTTCAACGACGAGGCGCGCAAGCTGCACGGTATCGACTACCTGGCACAGGGTACGCTGTACACCGACGTCGTGGAAAGCGGCACGGACACGGCGCAGACCATCAAGAGCCACCACAATGTGGGCGGCTTGCCGGACGACTTAAAGTTCAAGCTGATTGAACCACTGAACAAGTTGTTCAAGGACGAAGCGCGCGAACTCGGCGAAAAGCTGGGCATCCCGCACGACCTGGTCTGGCGTCAGCGTTCCCAGGTCCCGGCCTGGGCATCCGCGTGCTGGGCGAAGTGACGGAGGAAAAGTTGGCGATCGTGCGCGATTCCGACTGGGTCCTACGCGACGAAATCGCCAAGTCCGGCCTGCAGGAGAGCATCTGGCAGTACTTCACCGTCCTGCCAGGCTTCCGCAGCGTCGGCGTGATGGGCGACGGCCGGACGTACGACTACACCATCGCCATCCGTGCAATCACGAGTGTTGACGGCATGACGGCCGACTTTGCCCGCATCGACTGGGATATCCTGCAGAAGATTTCTGCGCGGATTGTTAACGAGGTCGGGCACGTCAACCGCGTTGTGTATGATATTACTAGTAAGCCGCCGGCAACGATTGAATGGGAATAAAAGGTATATGTTAATTGAACCCGGAATGTTGATTTAACGGCATTTTCGGAAGATACAAAGGATACGATTGGCGGGAAAATTGTTACGTTCCCCGCCAAAATCCCCGCCAAGTTTGGGCCGAATGAGGTCTGAACTGGCGGGGATTTTGCGTCCAATAGCATTGGACGGTTGCCAGTTTTGGTTTTCATTTGTGTAGCTGTATAAACACAATTTCTTACTGACGCTGATTGTCTCGTTCTCGAAATCGATGTTTTTTTTCGGGGAATAGTGGTAACTTTACCGATATGTATCGCGTCATGGATTGTAGTCAGAGGATGGATGAGCAGAAGCGTTGATAGTACTTCTTGGAATATAATTATCTTGATAAGCTGTTAAAATCCCTCTTTAAATTTTCTGGGACGAAAGCCTCCTTATGAAGGAGAGCAAGGAAAAATGTTGCACTTATTCTGTGACAAATCGCTATGTATGCGATTATGATTTGTAGTGTACAATTAACGTTAGTATTTACACGGGTTGGTTCGTATACGGGGGTTTTTCCATGAGTAGTAATTTTGAATTCTTAAAAGGAATTAAGGATGCTGAACAATTTGTTGGGCCACTTGAAACGGCTGAGCTTATGTACGCAAATCAAAAGTACCAGCAGGTGCCCGGAATTGTGCGTAATGTACCCGAGGGTGTGGCTCGATACGTTCTGAAGAAACGTAATCATGATTTTTCAGGAAGCTTTTTCGAGGCGCTTTCCTTAATTCGCAAAAATGGTTATGTTACGCAGGACGTAATGGACATATTGGATGATATTCGCCGTAAAGGCAACACTGTTTTACATGACGTTAATGCTCAAGTTTCAAAGGATGACGCATGTGAGACACTACTTAACCTTCACAAACTAATGTATTGGTTTGTGTACTCTTACTGTGGGTTCCGACAAAGCGTTCCTAGCTTCAAGGAACCCGTTTTATACACTACATCGGCTAAGACATTAGTTTATTCATTTACGGCGGATGATCTTGTGCAGTGGCCACAGTACGCTGGACGTCAAAAAGTTGGTAAAGCCACCTATCATGGTGAAATTGTTGATACTACACCGAACAGCCAATTTCTACATAGTGCAGCGCTAAAACGTATCAAGTCGTACGCTGGAACGATGGGAGTTAAACCAAATATCGAATGGGTTGAGGCTGCCTATCGGGAGGTCAATGGGCATGGTGAATGGTTTGACGACCACGCAGTCCATGAAGTTCTCGATAACTCAAATATCAAGAGGGACCCTAAGCTGGTCGAAGGGTCCGCTCGTGAGTGGTACGTTACGGATGTTGATACTGTTAAGAATGCCATTGCGGCGGTTCGTGAGGGAAAATCATTTATAAATGCGCCGACTGTTGTTGGACCAAAGATCAAGCTACGTCCTGAACAACAAATTGCTATCGACAGGACAGAAAAGGTCTTCAAGACGAAAAAAAAATGGTGAAAAGAAAATGCTTTGGAATGCCAAAATGCGTTTTGGCAAGACCCTTAGCGCCCTTCAGCTAATCAAGAACCAGCAATACAGTCGTGTTCTTATCATGACACACCGCCCCGTTGTTCGTGATAGCTGGTTTAAGGATTTCGATAAGTTAGGGATGCCTGGATACCGATATGGTTCAAAACAAAAGCATGACGCTTCTTTGGAACAATTAGTCGATGATGGTGGCAGATTTCTTTACTTCGCTAGTATGCAAGATTTGCGTGGCTCTGAATGGGCTGGGGGCAAGGCCGGCGACAAGAATGAGCTTATTGCAAAAATTGATTGGAATCTAGTGATTATTGATGAAGCCCACGAAGGAACACAGACAGATTTAGCGCAGGCCGTGATTAAAGGTGTGGTTAAGGATGCGACTCGTGTCCTTGAGCTTTCGGGGACTCCGTTCAATTTGATTGACGGGTACGAACCTGAGCAGATTTTCACATGGGATTACACGATGGAACAACAAGCCAAAGCACATTGGAATGTTGATAACCCCGATGAAGTAAATCCTTACGCTGTATTGCCGAAGGTCTCTATGTTCACGTTTGAAATGAAAAATAGCTTTCAGGATAGTCGGTTCCTTGACTTTGACCAAAAGTCGTTCGATTTCCACGAATTTTTCAAGGTGGATGATAATGGCCGCTTTGTATACGAAACAAAAGTTAACCAATTTTTGAACAATATTACGTCACCATCTAAAAATACTAACTTCCCGTACTCAACCGAGAAATTTAGAAATGAATTGAGACATACTTTGTGGTTGTTGCCATCAATTGCTGCGGCTAAGGCACTAAAGGCACTGATGGAAAAGCACCCTGTATTTGGTATGGAATATACCATCGTTAACGTGGTTGATGACGGTAAAGAAGATGGTGCTAGTGAGGGAGACTTAAATCGCGTTCGCGACGCTATCACCAAGCACCCGTCGAAAACTAAGACCATTACCTTGACTGTGCGTAAATTGACAACCGGGGTTAATATTCCCCAGTGGACTGCCGTTATGTTCCTGTCCAATACTAACAGTGCAATGCAATATCTACAGGCAGCATTTCGGGCCCAGACGCCATACGCCGATAAGGAGATGGGGATGAAGACGGACTGCTATATCTTTGATTTTGCGCCTGATCGTGCTTTGAATGTTATGGCTGCTTCGTCTCAATTGGATACTGGTGCTGGTAAACTGCAAACAGACGATCAAAAAGAGAAAATGGGTGAGCTGCTCAATTTTCTTCCAATTATTGGTGAACAGAATCAAGGCATGGCGCCGTATAATGTTGATAGTTTGATGACTCAGTTGAAGAAAGTTTATGCTGAGAAGGCGGTTCGTACCGGGTTCGATGATGATTCGCTGTATAACGACGAATTGTTGAAAATGGATGAGGCCGACCTTAAAGACTTTAACGACCTCAAGGCAGAAATTGGTACGACCAAAGCCCAAAAGAAACCCAATACAATTGACGTTAACCATCAAGGACTTACCGATAGGGAGTATAACGATGCCGAAAAAGCAAAGAAAAAGCATAAGAAAGATTTAACTACTGAGGAAAAGGAACTTCTGGAAAAAGAACGTGCTCTCAAGAAACAACGTAAGACGATGATTTCAGTCTTACGGTCCATTTCCATTCGTATCCCGATGATGATTTATGGAATGGATATTCCAATTGAGAGGGATATTGATATCCAAACATTTGTTGACAAAGTTGATGCTGAATCATGGGCAGAATTCATGCCAAAAGGTGTCGATAAGGCAAAGTTCAAGAAGTTCTCCAAGTATTATGATGCGAATATTTTCATTGAGGCTGGTCGCATTATTCGCCAGCGAGTTAAGCGAATGGACCACATGGAGCCTTTGAGGCGTACTGCAGATATTGGTGAGCTATTCGGAACCTTTAAGAACCCAGATAAAGAAACTGTACTCACTCCATGGCGTGTTGTGAATATGCAGTTAGGAAAGACAGTCGGGGGGTATTCCTATTTTGATACTACGTATAATTACACCTCAATAGATGGTGATAATGCTACGCACTGGGTTGATACTGAAATGACAAAAGATATTTTTAAACCTGACACCCGAATACTTGAAATCAATTCTAAGACTGGACTTTATCCGCTATATGCAGCCACATCGTTGTACTATCAAGAACAGGCACGGCTGAGCGAACGTACTGGTGGCAAATTTACTGCCAAGGATGAAGACGAAATATGGCGAAATATTCTGGCTAAAAACATTTTTGCTATTGCTAAAACTCCGATGGCTAAACGCATAACAAACCGAACTTTGTGCGGATATCATGAGTTCGGCACAAACGTTGTATATGTTGATGGTATTGTTGAGAAGGCCAAAAATTCAAATGATGAAACGGTTCAGTATGTGCTTGATGCATTCAAAGAAAGGATTGTTAATCAAATGAAATTTGATGTGGTTATTGGTAACCCACCGTACCAAGAGTCGGAACGTGGTGATAGCAAAAGCAAGAAGTCAATTTATCAGTATTTCATGGAACTGTCGTATCAACTTTCAGAAAAATCAATAATGATTACGCCTGCTCGGTTTCTATTTAATGCGGGGGATACTTCCTCGATCTGGAATGAGAAGATGTTAAATGATTCGCATTTACGAGTGGTTATGTTCGAAAAGCATAGCGGAAATATTTTTCCCAAAACTGATATTAAAGGCGGAGTCGCAATAACTTTACGCGATACTACAAAAGAATTTGGTAAAATTGGCACATTTACACAGTTCGACGAGTTACGTCCCATTCTGGATAAGGTGCGGTCTAAACGAACTGATACTTTGAATAGTATCGGTTTCTCTCGAACTATCTACAGATTAACTGACAAGCTACATCAGGATTTTCCGGACGCTATTGAACGGTTAAGTGCTGGTCATAAATATGATATGTCATCGAATATAATGAAGCTGCTTCCTGAAGTGTTTTATCATAATAAACCTGATGATGGGAATCAGTATATTCGCATACTTGGAAAGCCAAAAGACACGAGAATTGAAGAATGGATTCGGCGGGACTATGTAACTGACAGGCCTGGGTTAGATAAGTACAATGTCTTTTTGGCAAGTGCTATTGGTAGTGGTGAATTTGGCGAGCCCTTAAGCGATATGTACATTGCCGAGCCTGGCGTTGGACATACTGAAACGTTTATTAGTATTGGAGCATTCGATACTAGGTTCGAAGCAGAATCAGCTGAAAAATATCTGAAAACCAAGTTTGCTAGAACCATGTTGGGGATATGGAAGGTTACACAGAACGGACCAATATCCACGTATCGCGAAATTCCTGTACAGAATTTTACGCAGGACTCTGATATTGACTGGAAAACTTCCATTAGGGATATAGACAATCAATTATTCGTGAAATATGAATTAAGCGACGATGAGGTCCAGTTTATTAATACCCATGTAGAGGAGATGAACTAATGGTTGACGAAAACCTCATAAAATCAAATGAACGAGTTAAGGCACATGGTGAGGTTTTTACCCCTAAACGAATTGTAAAGCAAATGCTTGATCAGCCGGAGCTAGTCGAATCCTTGAATGATTTATCGACCACATTTATGGAACCGGCTGCCGGAGAAGGCGCGTTTTTAACTGAGCTGTTGAGAAGAAAGTTGAGTCTGGCAAATAGGCTAAGCACGGACCTAAAGTCGTATGAAGCAAATGCGGAAATTGTTCTTTCATCACTTTATGGTATTGAGCTTTTAGAGGACAATGTCGAAGTTCTAGTTATGCGGATGTACCATATTTTTAGTCAGTATTATTTCCAAGCTATTCGCAAATGGAATGGTGAGGGGAGCCGCAAGGTGAATAGTAGTGCCATGACAATCATTGCTGCAAATATGCAGCAGGGGGATGCAATTAAAAAAAACTACTAGAGATGGAAGCCCAATAATCTTTAGTGAATGGAAGCTGTTACCGGTTATAAATGGTGTGCAAAAGGTACAACGAACAGAATACACACTGGACTCCATTATAAATGGTGGAGAGCCATTGGATGGTTCGACACCAAGTGGAAAGGTGGAGCAGCTGAATCTATTTGGCTTTGATGATGAGGTTGATGAAGGGCCAAAGAGACGGTTCAAGTCGTGCAAATTGGTTGATATTTATAAGGAAGAGATGGAGGAAGTTAAGAGTTAATTGGGTGAATAATTCGATAATATTGCCCATTCCCCAAATTATGGACTTGGAAAACCGTTGTAGTTAACTGTGTGGGTGCTGGTCCACGGCACGCAGACAAGGCAAATAAATAAAAATTTATGTGATTTCTGTTACGGCGTGATTCTGGTCTTTCATCGGGTTCATGCCGTTCATTTTTTTCTTTAGGGTATTTATAGCTGTACCAGTTGATTGCCGCCACCCTAGCGGTTTTTTTTGTTCGTAGCTTGAACATAACGCGTCTGACAGACGTTAGATGTAGGTGCGAAGTGACAATGCTTATAGCATAGCTTCCTTTTAAAACTGTTATTCTGCTAGGCGCTATTCCAAGTATTTGGACATCCTGATAGTATTTGCCCGAGTTATGTGCTTGGTTGTAAGGCGGTTAGCTAGCGGATTTCGCCAGCCCGCCGCGAGTGACGTCACAGCGAAATCACTACATTTTTAGAATGCTTTTGGGATTGAAATAGCTCACATGTTTTTAAATGACGGCAGGAGACGAAAACGCTGTAACTTGAAGCGTTGATTTAAGGGCAATAATCGAGTACAATTGCCTAAAATGACGGGGAGTGACGAAAATTGGCAAAAGTAAGTATATCGACGAAACAAAGCCTCCTGCGGCTGTTCAATGCGTATTTTAAGCAAGATGATGATGACTTCATAAAACAACTAAATGAATTTTTTTGGTTCTGAGCATAAAACGACTGAGAGAGGATTACCTTATGAAGTGGTTTTTGAACAAGTGAGAAGAGGTTATCGTGAGGGTTCTTATGTACCTCATCTGTGAAGTCTGATTCTTCACCTGCAGGAACTCTCCAACAGACATCGGCTCGCGATGAGTGGAGACGGCGGCATGGTGCCACTATTGAAAAAAACACGTATTAAATCTGAAACTGATAAATTGCTTTTACCTGTGAATATTAGGAAAAAGGTTGAGATTCTTGAAAATCAGTTTCTCCATCGTAAGGATCTTGAAGAACGAGGCCTACAAGCGATGAACAGAGTATTGCTTGTAGGAGCACCTGGGGGTGGGAAAACAAGCCTCGCAAAGCAAATATCTCTTGATTTAGATCTCAATATGGATTTTCATAGTATTGCTTCCATCATTGACGCTGCATTAGGAGGTACGGGTAAACAAATACATAACATTTTTAAATCCGTCTCCTCGGAAATGTTATTTTTAGATGAATTTGATGCGATAGGTGCGAGCCGCGATCAAGGGAATGATCTTGGGGAGATGAGAAGAGTTGTTAATGTCCTGCTGCAAGAGATGGATAACCTTAGTTCAGACTCATTATTGGTTGCTGCTACAAACTTTCCTGAAAAACTTGATTCTGCAGTGTTGAGAAGGTTTTCAACCGTTATTGAGCTCCCAAAGCCTGATATTAGGCAGCGAGTACGATATATGCAGGAATTTTCATTAGAGCATAAAATATCAATTGAGAAAAAGGAAGTAATTCGGACTGCCAAAATCACTGACGGTCTTAGTTACGCGGATTTAAGGTCGTTTATGATGAATTTCGCAATAGCAGAGGTTTCAGGATATGAAAAAGAATTGCGGTTATCTAAGTACTACATTGAAGAGCTTAGTATGAGGCAAACGATTAATGACCAGGCACTTGCGAAGTGGGTAAATGATAAGAGCATCTCAATAACTGATTTATCGGAGGCTCTCGATGTGCCAAGAACGACTTTGTCAGACCGATTGAAGAGGGTAGGTGGTAATGATGAAAAAGAATAAACCTCATTTTCAGATTTCAGACCAGGACACATTCGAAAGGAGAGCGAAGCATCGATTAATACCTAAGCCAAAGGAGAACTTCAATTACGAAGAACATTCGGATAACTTGGGGCGGGAATTTCATGCAGTAATTGCATCTAGCAATAAGTCAATGTTTACGATTCCAAATGCCGAAACAATATTTAAGCTTCAATTGGACGAGGGAGAAAAGATAGAGCAGCGGGGGCGCTATGAAGCAATTTTTACAGATCAGGGGCTAACGGTGCGTGCCATACTGGGAGAGTCAGAGGCAATCGTTTCGAGTACTGAGAGTAATGTTAGGCGACTGGCTCGGCAGATTAACGATTATGGGAAGTCCGAAAGAGAACGAGCGGTTTGGGATTATGTGCAGAATATTTCCCCGTTTTCACCAGCCGAAAAAAATAGACACATCATTAGCTAACGCTGCGTCTTCTTCTAAAAATATTGATATAAACGTTATCATTGCGGGAGTGTGGGATTTTCATAATCAGGAGCAGTTACAGATGTTGCTTGATCAGCTAAAGGACAAGTTTCCTGAACAACCTGAAATTGAAACCGCAGAGCTGAGTGATGATACCTTATCTGCACATATGATTATTCCGTCTAGCGCACTAGCAGAATTAGCTAATGAGAACTTTGTGCTTGCAATCGAACCGAACGACTATTTTGTTGGTGAAGCAACACTGGTAGATAAAGCTGGATCTCTCGCTAACGCAAAGCTAAATGACGATATTGATATTGAAAAGTTGCCTACTGTTGCGATAATCGATGACGGTATTAAGCTGCCTGGAGATCTCCAGGCGGCCGTAAAGTATGTGTATCGGCTACCTAATCAACTGGAGGAAATTTCCGGTGAGGCTAATCACGGCACTCGTGTAGCATCTCGTTGCATTTTTGGTGAAGATCTTGAGAAGCAGGCAAAGTTAGGGGCGTTTACTCCTAAAGTTCAGGTAATTGATGTTCCAATAATGTCAGAACGTAACTCAGCAACAGACTTAGTTAAGAAGATTAGGCAAGTTGTGAAGGACCTTCATGATGAATGTGCAACCTTTTTATTTGCTTATAACGCCGAGGTGCCTTTTACACAAAAAAAGTGTTAGTCTGCTCGGAGCCGAGTTAGATAGCTTGATCTATGAATATGGAGTCAACTTTGTGACACCAACAGGAAATCACAAGCTTCGTAATCGGTATCAATCCATGAGTGATGTGATATCAGATTCGGGGGCAAGGATTAGTGCCCCGGCTGATGGGCTGTTAATAACCAGCGTGGGATCAATATCGCAAAGCGGAGACCTATCGACCTTCAGCCGTGTGGGCACCGGATTCAATGAGTCCATGAAGCCTGGGTTAGTTTATCCTGGTGGTAATTTACCTCTGAACAACGAGAACGGAGGAGAGTTTGTCCAGGTAACTGATCGTGAGGGATTTCTCACACGTGACTCGGGGACGAGTTTCAGCTCGCCATTAGCGGCAGCTGACTTAGCTATAGTTCAAGCGTATTGCCTTAACACTTTTGCTAAAGCACAACTTTATAAAGATCGAAACCGAACCGCTTCATTTGAAGCTAAAGCGCTAATGTATCACCGTGGAAGCGAAGCCGACACCATGCCATTTAATTCGCAAATTGGATTTGGAGAAACAAATATTGAACGAGTCCTATCATCCGACAATGACAACGCAACCTACATTCGATATGGTACTTTGAAACGAAAGCAAGTGTTAACTGTTAAATTCTTAGTGCCAAAGGTATTGGAGAGCATTCGAAAACGAGGAGTGGCAAGCTTACGCGTTGCAGTAACGGTTGTTGATTTTCCAAGTGCAAGAAGAATTAATGGTAAGGACTATCTTGATGGATATGTCGATACTAGTTTTCATAGTGTAAATTCAAAAGGAAATGCTCAAACTCGTAACCCATCAGCTAAACAGGGACGGCAAAAATGGACAAATATTCATCATTTTTCAGAGGATTTCAATGCCTATCAATCAGGTGATTGGGAACTCACCCTTGAATATTATTCACGGCCAAGCATTCCTGATGACGATGAGATTGATTACGTTGTCCTAATTTCTGTTGAAGATATTAGTGGAAATAATGTCGATTTGTACAGCGAAATTGAAGCTACTAACCGATTCAATATTGAAAACTTTATTGCTGTTAATCATGAAGGTAAACTATATGAGGAGGACGAAAATGACGAGTAAAATATACATTCAACCAATTTCCGGGGAGAATGATAATTCAGCTGTTGGCGAATTATACATGCCATCATCCGTTGGTGAGGCAGGAGTGGAATTTACTTCAGAAATGATGCGCGACTTGAAGGAATCTCTTCGAAATTTTGTGGGTTCGTTGGCTGACAATCCAATCGATGGGTGGACAATTGAACAAATTGAACTAGGAATTTCATTTTCATCGGACGTCAAGGCGTGGGTGATTAATGTAGGTGGGTCCGGGACGATGAAGATTAAGCTGAAACCGGCAAAATAGGGAAACTGAACTGCCCTCCCATAGTTGAAGTAAATATTGACCAGTTAACTTGCGGGCATGGTCTAGTATCCTACTGGTGTCAAATCGGCTGGTTTTATTCTGATATATTCATTGTTCTAGTGTAAGCATCCAATGACCAACCGTATTGGGAAAAGGTTTTTTTTCGTCAAGTAGAGTTGATGGATCTTTATTGTTTTTCCGCCTTACTGAACTGAACTATGAATCAAACCCGTTCCAGGAATTTACGATTGATGAAATTATTCACGCTAGTTTAACTGTATGCTGTATTATTAATCTTCTTCGTGGTGCTGTTAATACCTTCAAGGAAGCCATTTTAGTACACATATATTTCATCAACTACTTGTGTATTATACTTATTCAATGTTTTAATAGGCTGATCTATCTGGTTTCTTTAATGACATGATCGATACCTGATTGGTACTGCAACGAGTTCTGGCGGGCTTGTTATAGCTGATTGCCTAGTAGATTACGCCGCTTTTGTTCCAGTTTCCTCATCTGGTTGATCAGACTAAAGGCGACCGACCGACGAAAGTGTTGGTTCGAGGTATTAGCGTATTCGAATAATTTCCTGCGAACACAGTCCCTGACAAGCGCAGTTTTGAATGTAAGATGTCCTACAATTTACGACGGATATTTCCACATTATTCCGTTACGACAACAGCCGCTCATAAAACGAGTTCAAATCCCGGGATTCCAAAATAGACTTAAACTTCTGATCATCCGACAGAAAGTCCATGAGATTCTCGTATATGCTCCGAAACTCGTCCTTATATTTTTCCGATATTGAAATGATGTACACCATATTTACTTCAGCACCATCCCAGGTAATGCCGTCTTCGTTGAGAATGACGGCTACTTTTGTTTTGGGCGAGTTAAAGCTCATCGGGTGTGGGATCGCAATATTCTTGAATGACGTCGAGCCCATCGATTCTCGTTCCAAAATTTCGTCGTAAAAGTTATCGTTCACAACCTGCTGTTTGCGCATTTCATCTATTGCTGGTTTGAGGACTTCATCTTTTGTTGTGTGCCCGGATAGATGCCAGAACAGCTTAGGTTCAAAGAAGGTGAAGAACTGATTGCGCACGTCATTTTTCTTTTTGTGCATGAACGCACGGTCGATTTTGTCCTGAATTTCTGATTTTTGGTTATCGAGATTGAACGGGTCGAGCTCGATGCTATATTTTGGTGAATAGTGCGTCGAGTCATTTGTGAACGAGGTGAAGACGACGTCGTATGGGGATGTGTCGTAGTCTGGCGAGACCTTTTCGACTGTTTGAATGATGGTAATATCGCGCGAAAAATTAACCCTTAGAAAATCATGAACGCGATTTGCAAGGTTTAGGTAGTTGGGTGCAATTAGGATCGCCCGTAGTTTCTGCGGTGTATGCTTTTGCCGCTCGATTTCTGCCCCAATGTGCAGGGCAATAAAGGCAGTTTCGTCCTCCGGAATATGAATGTTCCACAACTCGCCAATCTGAAAAGCTACATAGGTTGCGATATCGAATATCAGTGGGAAATTGTTCCGGATGTTGGGTCTGATAGGGTTGCGAATAGAGTGCTCATGCTGGATGCGGTAAACCAGGTTGTGCACGTGAATGGTGAAGGGTTCAACAAAGTTATTTGAGCTGAGGTCAACCATGTACAGACTCCGCACCAACTTTGCAATTGTCAGAATGTTGCTGCGTAGTTCTTCATCTACTTTGGTTGTATCCGTATCGTCGTGCGGAATGTTTGCGTTTGATTTAATCAGCACTTCAATCTCCGTGGCTTCAGAATTACTGATTGATATATCTAGTTCATGCTCGATCGAGGTAATGAAGAATTCAGTATAGTCTGACATTAAGCTCCGCTTAGTTTCACTGGATGACGATACCGTATTGCCTGATGATAATCGGGCAATCAAAATCAGTAGGTGTAGTAGTAAGTTATTGTAGGCGAATTCGTTAACGTTGAGATTGTATTTGTTAATCATCTCGTCAACGGCATATTGCAGTACGCTGGTTCTTCTTTTGCCAAATGCTTCCTCTAGGTAACGCACGCTCAGTAAGTTGCCCGTGTTTTCGCGGTAGATTAAATGGCTAAATAATTGCCGCTTACTACTTTCGGCGCCGGTTATGGATAGACGGTCCTTATTGGAAACTATTGTAAGCGACCACTTGGCTAGTTGTTGGTTACTATATTGAATGGTTCTTCTTAACGTTTGGTAGGAAACGTATAGTTCGTTTGCTAAATCAAAGATGTCTGCTGTTGCTGAACGCAACAGCTTTTTTTACTATGTAGGCATACCGTTCTTCATCGTTCTGTGGAATGTGGTCCCCGACCTCATTGCTGATACGTAGTAACTCAGTGGCTGCAAGTCGGTCTAGTACCTGGTAGCCTGATCAGAAGAATCGATGATTTTCGAGGGACTGAGGCCGTTAATTTCGTGGACATAGTTGCGGACTGTGCGGGTCGATATGTTAAGTTCGGTTGCGATTTGACGGCTTGTCAGCGCGCCATCCGTCTTCATTAGTAAGCGAATAAGCAAAACCAGTTTTTGTTTCATGATTCTTCTCCGTTTCTACGTAATAACCACTAACCCACACTTAATGATTAGGGTTATGGCAAGGCTGGTCAACTCATAGTTTGCCTATGGCGGGGAAATTAACTTTTCCGCTAGTAAGGCAATCACTGTTTCCGCAGCGCCGGCAAAAATCGAGTCGAGCGTAATCGAAGTTGCGAATATAGTTTAGGCATAAAGTAAGCTTACTTGATCAAACATTTTTGAACTATGGGTAATTCAAACACACTATTGGAGGCAATTATTATGGCAGAACAGAAGCGTATTCTCCTTGTCTGCGGAATGGGTATGTCGAGTGGCTTTTTAGCAACGAGTGCTCGCAAAGCGGCTAAGAAACTGGGGCAAGATTATAAAATTGAGGCTCGCAGTGAAACGGAAGCAACGTCCTTTCTATCCTCTATTGATGGGCTGTTAATTGGCCCGCACTACGCACAGAAGCTACCTGCTTTTCGGGAGGCAGCGTCCAAATTCAACGTGCCGGTTGACGTCATTCCTGAAGAGATTTACGGCACGCTCGATGGTAGGGGGCTCGTTGGTTTCATCAACGACAGCCTGTTAGCTCAGTAATGGGGGACACATACTATGAATAAGCTAGTCAATTGGCTTTCCGTTAAGGCGGCCCCGGCGATGAAGAAATTTATTTCTCGTCCATGGATTGCTGCCATCGCGGATTCAATGCAGAAAATCATTCCGTTCATTCTTGCTGGATCGATGATTTTCCTTTATAACGTTATCCGGTCATATGTACCTGTACTACCCGACCTCACAAACATTAGCAATTTTACGTTTGGCATGCTGGGCATCATTGTTTCTTACTTGATTGCCAGTGAAGCTATGGAAAATCTGAAGCATCCGCAGTATTTACAGATGGCGGGACTGACTTCAGTAGCGGTCTTCATCATCAACATTAACCCTAAAATTAATGCAAAGGGGCTGATGACCGTTGAGTTTGGTCGGTTTGGTGCTACCGGCCTACTTATTGGGATGTTAACGGGAATTGCTGTCGCATTGGTTTTCCATTTATGGAGTAAATTGCACATCCTTGAAGATTCCAGTATTCCGGACTTTGTGGTCGGGTGGATTAATACCATCATTCCAATTCTCATCAGTGTTGCAATCTTTACAACCATCGTGTTTATTGGCAACGTTGACTTATTTAACCTGGTTGCATGGCTCTTTAGCCCGCTACAGTCGTTTGGACAGACCTTGCCCGGGTTCATCCTCATTAGTCTTATTCCGTCATTGTTGTACACGATGGGTATTTCTTCTTGGGCGTTCAACGCGGTATCAACACCTATCTTTATGGCCGGAATCTCGGCGAACATTGCTGCGGTGGCCGCTGGTGGGGCTGCAACAAATATTTCTACTAGTGAAGTAATGTTTACTTCTGCGCTGATTACGATGGGCGGGATGGGAGCAACTTTGACCCTGAACATCCTCATGCTGTTTGCTAAATCTCGGCGTTTGAAGGCGATTGGACGTATCTGTATTGCCCCGTCAATCTTCAACATCAATGAGCCCTGATGTTCTCTGGCCCAGTTGTTATGAACCCAATTTTGATGATTCCGATGTGGATTAATTCGATTACAGGCCCACTAATTGTGTGGACGGTTATGCGTCTTGGCCTACTGAACATTCCTGCCAAGATGATTCAGGTTGGCCAGATTCCGGCACCGTTCTCGTCGATTATGATCACGGAAGACTGGCGGGCAGTTATTTGGTACGTTGTGCTGTTCGCGCTGTATATGGCTACATGGTACCCATTCTTGAAGGTGTACGATCACGAATTACTGGTTAAGGAGGCAGAAGAATAATGGCAGTATTTCCAAAGAATTTTTTTGTGGGGTGCTTCTACCAGTGCGTACCAGGTTGAGGGCGCTGCGTTAGAAGATGGTAAGGGCCTGTCCCAACAGGATGTGGTGAATAAGGGCAAGACGGGTTTTGCCGATGCCTCAGTGGCCAGTGATCATTACCATCGCTACAAGGAAGACGTGCAGTTGATGAAGAAACTGGGACTAAAATCATATCGCTTTTCTATCGCGTGGTCCCGCATTTTTCCCGAGGGGGTTGGGGAGCCCAATCCCAAAGGGGTAGAGTTCTACCACAATCTGATTGATGAGCTGGTAGTTAACGGTATTGAACCGATTCCGACTTTGTATCACTATGACATGCCCGAAGCACTGGTAGAAAAATACGATGGGTGGATTGGGCGGCAAAGTGTTGACGATTATGTTCACTATGCGGATTTTGTGATTCGCGAATACGGTTCAAAAATCAAGTACTGGCTCACCATTAATGAGCAGAGCATTATTGTTCAGTATTGGAAGCAAAAGAACCACATTCCTGACCGTTATGTAAATGATGAGCAAATTAAGTATCAAATTAATCACCATATGAACTTGGCCCAGGCGTATTCGGTTATTTTGGTCCACAAGTACTTTCCTGACGCCATGGCCGGTGCAGCGTTGGGCTACTCGCCCATTTACGCATTGACCTCAGAACCGAAGGACGCGTTGGCCGCGCAAAATGCCAATAACCTGCGCAACTTGTTCTACACGGACGTTTACTTCAAGGGCTTCTACAATGAATCAGCACTTAAATATCTACAGGATAATAACCTTGCACCACGCATGGAATTAGGTGATGAGGCCATCATGAAGGCGGGTATCTCCGATTTCTTGGCCATTAACTACTACAACAGTGATGCGGCTAAGTGGCCAGAGACTGGAGCCAAGCGCCGTTGGTCAGGGGTTAACCTGAGTGGTAAGAAGGGCGATATTTCGGGCTACGAGACCCAACCAGGCTATTACGAAATTTGTCGGAATCCTAACCTTGATACGACTGACTGGGATTGGGCAATTGACCCATCAGGTCTTGAGTATGCGCTTGAAGATTTGTATTCCCGGTACAATAAACCCTTGATGATTACCGAAAACGGTATTGGCGCTCATGATGAGCTGGTTGATGGGAAGGTGCACGATCAATACCGCATTGACTATATGTCTGACCACATCGCTGCCATTGGGCGTGCAATCGGACGAGGTGTTCCGGTCATTTCATATAACCCCTGGTCGTATATTGATTTGTTGAGTACCAGCAATGGGTACCAAAAGCGGTATGGCTTTGTCTATGTGGACCGGACTGATGATGATTTGAAGAATTTGGCCCGGATCAAGAAGGACTCGTTCTATTGGTACCAAGAGGTTATTAATAGTAATGGCGAAAATTTGAAGTAGGTGACGATGATGGGAAAACAGAAAAAAAAGCTGAAGAGTTAATACCAGTTTCGATGGAAATTATTCTACATGCGGGGAATGCTCGCAATATTGCCGACGATGCATTTAAGTTAGCAAAGCAACAGGATTTCGACGGTGCTGCCCAGAAGATGGACGAAGCGGATAAGGAGATGGTTTTGGCCCATAATTCGCAGACTAGTGTCATTCAGGGCGAAGCACAGGGCGTTGAGTACGAGTACTCACCACTGTTTGCCCATGCGCAAGATACATTGATGACCATTACTTCTGAATTGCTGACCACTAACAAGTTGATTGATGTATTGAAGTTAATGCTTGCCAAGAAGGAGTAGCTAATGAACAAGACATTTCCTAAAAGTTTTATGTTTGGTGGGGCCATCGCGGCTAATCAAGCAGAGGGTGCATTCGATGTTGATGGGAAAGGTTTAAGTACTGCGGATATCCAGCCGTATTTACCCAACGTTCCTAAGACGGAACTGCATTTCAATAACATGGATTCAAAGACGTTTGAAGACTACGTCAATGGTGATTATTACTACCCAAAACGCAACGGGGTACACTTCTACGCTCGGTATAAGGAGTACATTGACTCCTTAGCGAATATGGACTTTCAAACGTTGCGTTTGTCCATTGCATGGACACGTATTTTTCCTAATGGGGATGAGGCGGAACCGAACGAAAAGGGGTTACAGTTTTATCGTGACTTATTTACCTACATGCACGAAAAGGGCATTGAACCAATTATCACAATTAATCACTATGAACTACCACTCAACCTGGTCACGAAGTACGGCGGTTGGGCTAATCACGAATTGATTGATTTGTTTGTTAAGTATTCCAAAGTACTGTTGGACAACTTCCACGAGCAAGTGAAGTACTGGATTGTTATTAACCAGATTAATTTGATTCACTTCGAAGCATTTGCATCACTAGGTATCCTCGAGGACAAAGTAGCAAACTATACGCAGACCAAATTTCAGGCCGTTCATCATCAATTTGTTGCGTCAGCCGAGGTCACCGAGTATGCACATAAAATTGATAGTAACTTGCAGATGGGAGTCATGCTGGCGGATTCGCACACGGAACCAAACACGCCATCGCCAGAAGACGTCCTGCTTAGCTACAAGCGGGACCGGATGCAGTACTTCTTTGGTGACGTCCCTATTCTGGGTGAATACCCCCAGTACGCGCTGAACTTCTTCGCCGATGAGGGTATTAAGCTGGATATTCGTCCCGGAGAATTAGAGGTTATTAAGGCGAATACATCTGACTTTCTTTGCATTAGTTACTACTACTCAAGCGTGGTTGATGCCACTAAAGACACGATGGATCCTGGTACAACGACTTCAAATAAGTATATTAAGGCCAACGAGTGGGCTGGGGCGTCAACCCGAGCGGACTGTACGTATGCATGTCTAAGTACTGGGATCGTTATCGTGTGCCAATGATGATTGGCGAAAATGGTTTTGGATTCAACGACGTTTTGACGGATGATAAAAAGGTTCATGATGATTATCGGATTAGCTATACGGCCGATCATCTCAAGGCGCTTCGGGATGCGATTGATGATGGTGCAGACATCTTTGCTTACTGTTCCTGGGGCCCGTTCGATATTATCAGCGCCGGGACGGCAGAGATGAGCAAGCGTTATGGGTTCGTGTACGTAGACTACAACGATTTTGGTGAAGGCGACGGTAAACTTTATCAGAAGGATTCGGGCACTTGGTATAAGGGTGTAATTGATGCCAGAGGGGCTAATCTGTAAATTAATACAGCGTCAATGGTGTTTTGCATTGAGTGGCAATCGATACTGATTGTCACTCTTTTTATAGCGTGAGGTGTACGTAATGAAGCTGATTGGAAGGATATTTGAAGTCGTGGCGGCTGCATACTTTACAGGGTTGGGTGTTAGTCTGATTGTCGCGGCAAATTTAGGCTCGGATCCCTTAACAATCCTTGAGCAGGGACTGAGCCGGTTTTTGGGATCAACTTTGCGATGACGGTCTTTCTCGTAAGTTGCATTTTGTTAAGTGCGGCGGCGGCCGTAAACATTCACAAAATTGGGATGGCAACCGTCATTAATCCGTTTTTAGTCAGTATGACAATTTATCAGTTTGAAGGTTTGATTCCCCTTGTTACCGCGGTAAGCACTAACGTTATCGTCAGAATGATCATTGTTTTGGTTGGACAATGCGCATGCTCACTTGCATTTGGGCTGTTGATTTCATGTGGATTGGGACCATTTTCACTGGATGTGGTTATAATGCGTATGACAAAACGACTGAAAGTTTCGTATCCCATGATCAGATATGTTTTTGATATATCAATGTGTATTGTGGGCTGGAGACTGGGTGGGGTTATCGGAATAGGGACTGTTATTACCGCCTGTACACAAGGCCCACTAATTGCAACTTTTCAAAAATTTACCGCCAAATTTAGTGTTAATCAGATGTAAAAGCACGAGTATAAATATTTAGTAGCTAGGCACCTAATTGCGACCTTTGAATGTGCTTTGTCATTTTGATTTGGCGGGTGGTTATGCGGGTAGCTCACCTAACAAACACACTGTTCACCTAACACTGTGTTTGTTAGGTGAACAGTTAGTAGCATGTCATTGTCCACGTCCATTAGTGCTAGCCACACTGGATGTAAAAGTACGTGGGCCACTAGGTCACAAATCGTTCGAAGAAGTTTATGATAAAGTTACCGTTAAGTAATATTCAGTACCAAAAAGGGTTATTAGAACCGGGTGACGGGGTCAGCACTCGCCAGTTAGAGTCGATAGCTAGGGTTAACAAAAATATTGGAGGTCACACACATGCCATTAATGAAAATTGATATGCTCAAGGGCCGCACTGAGCAGGAAATTCGCGACATTCTGGATATCTCGTACCGCGTGATGCTTGACGCCTTTAACGCACCCGAGGGCGATCGGTACCAGGTCGTTACGCAGCATGAACCCTACGAGATGCAGATTTTGGATACCGGGCTGGGCATTGAACGGACTAAAGATGTCCTGATTTTCAGCCTCACGACGCGGCCGCGGACTACCGAGCAGAAGCAGGCGTTCTACAACCAGCTGGTGAGCGCGCTGCATGAGCAGTTAGGTATCGCGACGAGCGATGTGGTCATCAACCTGACCGTTAATGCGGATGAGGACTGGAGTTTTGGCTACGGGAAGGCACAGTTCCTTACTGGCGACTTGTAGTGACCATAAAACATGGAAGATAAAACGCATAAAACCTAGCCACGCGCAAAATTGTGTATGGATAGTAAAACCGCCCGGACATTAAAGTTTGTCCGGGCGGTCTTTGTAACTGAAGAAAGCATCAAACATAATCCTGCACAGTCGTCTTGTTATGAACAACCTCCGAGAAGTCCGTAAATATTTGATGACCAAGATCAACGCCATGATCATTGGTAATCAACCAGGCAAATAGTTGAATGGGAGTGACGGCTAGGATAGGGGCCTTAAATGGGTCGTCCACGGCTCCTAGATTTAGCGAATTATGACGACCGGTATCCTGATTCCTGCCAAGGTTGATGGTGAAGATGTTGTCGATGTAATTGGCCTCGTAGTTACGTAGTGCGGCCATCTTTTCTAGAACTACCTGCTGAGCGTTGGTGACCAAATAGAATTGCACATCATCTTTGTGGATGCCTAGGTAGGGACCGTGCATGAAGGCCTCTAGGTCATGGCCGCCCGCAGGATACCGTACTACTTCCACAAATTTTGTTTGAAATTCCATTGCGGTGCCTACTGTTGCCCCATAGCCAATAGCCGTGTATTGCCGCGGGGTCAGCATGTTCTGCTTATGTTGGGCATAGAACTCTTCGCTGTTTTTGATAACGTCGGGGATACGGCCGATAACATTGGCGAACTCGTTCAGTTCGGCCTTTTCTTGTGTTGAGTCGATGGTACCGGACTGCTTGGCAAAACGCAGTGCAAGCAACATTAACGACAAAACTGTTGCGTTAAAGCCCATCGTGACGTAGCCCACCCGTTCTTTGCCCGTGAGTATGTCCAAAGTAGTGTCACACGCCGCGGGTAGTTCTGTATCGGGACGGCTCGTGACCGCGATACGGTTAACGGAGCGTTGACGCGACACCTTTTCAATTGCATCAATAGTGGCGGTGCTTTGGCCGCTTTGGGATACACCTAATACCAGATCGGTATTGCGACTGACCGATTCGTACATTGTGTAGTTGAAGGGTTCCTCAATCTGCACGTGAATATTGGCGATGTTTTCCATGTAGAGTTTGGCGCTACGGGATGCGTTAATACTGGATCCTGTGGCTAGCACTAGCCAGTTCTGTGCATCCAATTTGATGTCCTTGAGCGCGGCGTCAACCTGTGTGGGGTAATTATCTAGTATTTTTGTGAGTGCTGAGTGTTCCTGGTTAATATACGTATACATAGTTGGAGTCATTTTTATACCTCGAAATATTTATTGAGAAAGTTTGCCACACCATCATCTAGGTTACTTTGGGTATGGTTAGGAACTGATTGTTGAACTTGCTTCTGTGCGTTGCCCATAGCCACGCCAACCGCCACCGCTTTGAGCATTGGCAGGTCGTTAAGACCATCCCCAAATGCTATTGATCGGTTGAGCGGTACACCGACTAACTCGCAGTATCTTTGTACTGCCGTCGCCTTCGTGACATCGTGGGGTAGTATCTCGATGTTATTGGGAGAAGAACTGGTGATGTCAAAGTGGTTGGAAGAGGACAATGCGGTCTTCGCTGCGGCCAACGCCGGGGGATTTTCGTCGCTGATGACAATACCATTAACGATTTCTTTCTGGTGGTCTACTAGTTCGTCAACGTTATTCACTTTTGCGTATTTAGGTTGACCAGTCCCGGCAACTCTTTGCTGTGCATCGGCCGAAAAATAATCTGGTAGCAGGTTGGTATAGAAAACCCGGTTGGTAGTGAAGAAGAACGTCGATAGGCGATACTTCTCGATAGTTGGATAGATGGTACGCAGGGCATTAGCACCTAGTAGTGACAAGCTCGTTTGCCCATTAGCGTGAATAACGGCTCCGTTACTTGCGATGACATCAACTTGAGTCCCTATTTGTTGGGCGATAGCAATACCCGATTCGAGCATTCGTCCTGTAGCAATGGAAAAGTGGTGGTGCTGGTCAATTAACGAGTTAATCGTCCGGATTGTGGTTGGTGACACCTGCTGTTGATTATCAACCAACGTACCGTCGATATCACTGAAGATTGCGTAGTTATTACTCATTTCGATTACTCCTCGAGGTTAAACCGGATGACTCACGAACCACTAATTCTGGTGGCAGTATGGTTAGGTCACCTAAATCGTATTTTTCTGGTGATATTTGGTGCAGTAATTTGCGGACCGCCACATTTGCCAATAACCGGTTGTGATGATTGATTGTAGTAATACGTGGAGTGAAGTAGTTGCTGTCCGGAAAAGCATCGCAACTGGCAATGGCCATGTCAGCAGGACAGCTCAGGCTGTTGTCATTCAGGGCGCGAACAGCCCCTAACGCTACTTGGTCGTTAATTGCAACAATAGCTTCCGGTCGTGTATCAGATTCCAATAGCTTCTGCATACTGCTATATCCGTCTTCAACATAGTAGTTACTGAGAAAAATTCGGTCATCACGTAACTTGCTGTAGGTGTTCATGGCATCCTTGTATCCGGCTAGTCGCTGTGTGGTAATGGTAATTCCTGGCTCGCCACCGATAAAACCGATATCGTGATACCCACTAGCCAGCAGGTGTTGAGTAATGATAGAACCACTTAGCTGCTGATACCGTGAAACGTACTGAAAGTCGTGATTCTGCAGAGGCTGGGCCATAATAACAACTGGCAGGTTGCCGGCCATTCTGGTGAGCGCGTCTAAATACTCCGGTCGCGGTTCCGACCGATCAATTTCACCACCAAGAATTAGAACTCCGTCCACCTTTTTTTTCTTCAAGTCGGGCAAATGCGTCGATTTCTACCTGAGTTGCATCTACGGGTGTCTCGCCAGCAGTCATGGTGTTGAACAGTAGAATGTTGTATCCGGCGGCCTTCGCCGGTGCCTCAATGTGTGAGACCAAGGTAGTGAAGTACGGATTAGCAATATCAGAAACAACCACCCCAAAGGTGTTGGTGTGCTTGGACACCATTCCGCGCGCAATTGCACTTGGCTGGAAACCCGATTGGTCCAGAACTTTCTGGACCCGATCACGTTTATCCGGTGCGACATGTGCCTGTTTGTTTAGTACGCGTGAAACGGTACTGGTTGACACGCCGGCCATTTGCGCGATTTCTTTGATAGTTAAATTATTAGCGTCCATGTTAGCACTCCCCCTGCTCATCAACGATTACAGTCAGTTTAAAACATAAAGTAAGGGCTTGCAAGATATTTTTGGGCACGTTACCAAATTAGTGTTTTGTGCTTGACAGTCGAGATAAGCCGCGATAGCATGGTGTCGAAAGATAAATAAAGCGGTTTCACGTATGTGGGAACGTTACCAAAGAGGGATGAGCTATGACAACAAATATACCGACCGTCCTGGCGATTGATCAAGGCGGAACAAAAATTGTGGTTGCTGAAGTCGATAGACAAGGCCACCTGCATCAACAAATGAAGTTTGCTTCCGACGTCGGTACGCAGGCGTTAGCAACAAAACAAATCATTAACGCGATAGATAACTATCTCAGCCATCCGCATTACGGACAAATTCAACAAATTAGTGTTAGTACGGTTGGCAGGATTAACGCTGATACGGGATATTGGTACGAGATTGATCCAGGGAGGTGCGAACCAATTGACCTCGCTGGTGCGATAACCGAACAGTTTGGAATACCAGCCATAGCTGCGAATGACGTTTATTCTGCTACATATGCAGAAAACAAGGTCGGTATTGGCCGAGGAACAGCTGATTTTATCTATCTTAATCTTGGTACGGGTATCGCGGGACGGATTGTGGAGAACAACCGAATTTTAACCGGTGCGCATTTTGATGCCGGCGAGGTGGGACACATGTCGGTCGATATTCATAGTACCGATAAGTGCGTTTGTGGCCGTTATGGTTGTGTTGAGCCAATTGCTTCGGGACTGGGTATCAGTACTAAGGCGCGGGTACTTATCGAGGAAGGTGCCAAGACTGAATTAAAGGTTGAAGAAAACGGCCGTGTTGGGGCAGAACAATTATTTAGTGCCTATGACAATGGTGACCTAGTGGCAATTGAGGTCATGGACGAAGCGTTAATTGCCCTAGCCGTTTTGATTGAGAACCTAATTCGTACTAGTGATCCTGACGCAGTTGTAATTGGTGGCGGCACCAGCAACGGAAATTGGTTGATTGACCGTATCTGTGCTCGAATTACCCCGGAGACTACACGTCTAATGAAAATGGGTATCGTAAAAAGTCAGATTAATCCTAATAATATTTCGATTGTTGGCGCAGGTTTACGTGGTTTTGAAACGGGGGTGAAAGTCGATGTCAATTCAAGAGGTATTGCAGAGGACAAATAATCTGCACCACTTATTGAAACTACAGCAATCTCCAAGTGAGAAGCATTTAAGCAAGGCGGTTGACCTGACGAGTATGACCACGTCTGTTTGGCAACATCGTGACCGGGGATCTATAACTTCACACGGTGTCGGGGTCGTCGCGCTAAAATCACCAACGAGGTACTCAAGCTGGCCACAAGGTTCTCCGACTGATGGTGACTATATTCAGTATGGGACGGTCACCGGGTATAAAACGTTGAATCGGCTCGACTGGGCCGGATATAACCGGATTATCTTTACGATTTGTTCTAACGATGTGAACGTCATTAACTCAAACGTGACCGTTGCGTTTAAAAATGATGGTGTTGTTAAGATTCCGGACAAGTACATGCGCGATGGGTTTCATTCCATCAACCTAGCTAACGATCACAAACCGCACCAATACCATCTAGACATTAGTGATTTGCCTCGTGATGCTATTACTGAGATTAGTTTTAGCTCGGCGGCGAATGGTTCATACATGAATATGCCGGGCAAAATCGACATTGAGATTAGTGATATCATCCTGGGAGTTACCCAAAATTCATCAAAAAATGTCGCTGGCGGCCAACGGACGGCGTGATTATTGCATCGCAACTGGGGTATGACCAACATGGTCGTAAATCCATCCTCGTTAGTGATAACGTCCCAGAAGCGAGTTTTGAGGTTATCGATCAAAGTACGAACCGCATTGTTCTGGACGGTAAATTAACCAAGCAGAGTGTTGACGGGCGGCAATTATTTAGTGGTGACTTTTCGGAGCTAAGTCAGCCCGGAAAATATGAGATTAGGGTATCGGGATGCCGACCGGAAACCGTTCAGATTCTTCCTAGTAACAAAATTTGGTCTGAATCAGTGCTTGATAGCCTGAACTTTATCTATAGTCAACGTTGCGGTGCTCCGGTACCAGGAGTACACGGAACGTGCCATACGGATGTGTTTGCAGAGCATAACGGCATGACAGTTCCGTTTAACGGTGGCTGGCACGATGCTGGCGACCTATCACAACAGAGCATGCAGACCGGTGAAGTCGCATTGAGCCTGTTGGAGGTGTCGAGTGTATATCAAAAAGAACAACCGGCATTTGCTGCTCGGCTCGAGGAAGAGGCCGAATGGGGTCTGGACTTCATTCTGAAGACGCGTTTTGGGGATGGATACCGCGCTACTAGTCTGGTACCTCCCGGTGGACGGATAACCAAATCGGCAACTTTGATGACGTTCGTGCTCGTACACACAACAGCGCGTATGATAATTTCCTGTTTGCGGGTATTGAGGGCAAAGCCGCGTTGGTCACCAACAACACTCAATTAAAGCGGGTGCTTACTCAGGCCGCAATCAGCGACTTTGAATTTGCGAGTGCCGTCTTCATGGAACACCCGTATAAGCGCGAACCAATTATGTGGGAGCACACCTATAACACGTCAAAGTCCTCTTATGATTCCACTATTGCATGGACGGCTGCAGTTCTTTTTAAATTAACCCATGACGATACCTACCAACAAAAAGCCATTAGTGCCGGTAAAAGGCTGTTAACTTATCAGGAACGTGGTGGAATTACCGTTAACGGTAGAGTGGTTAAAGGCGTGTTTTATCGCGATGAAACACACACTGTTTTTCAGCATTTTAACCACCAGTCACGTGAACACTTATTTGCCTTTGCGTTAGCAGAGCTGATCAAGATTACTACTGCTGATGAGCAGCAATTGTTTAAAGATGGTGCACGGATGTACGGCGATTATCTTCTGTGGCTACAGCAATATACAGCCCCGTACCCGATGATATCTTCCGGATTGTACTTTGACGATGAGCAACAAGATAAAGACAGTTTTCACATTCAGCATCTGCTGACCGACGCAACGGCCGAATCTGAGTATGGCAAACAATTGCAAAAGGGGATAAAGATAGCCGATCATCTGTACGTCAAGCGTTTTCCGGTTTGGTTCTCCTTCCGTGGTAATAACGGAATTCTTCTATCGACTGCATTAGGGGCCGCAACCCTAGGCGACGTTTTACACGACGCACAATTAAGACAATTAGCTGAAAACCAGCTTTACTGGATAGCCGGAGAAAATCCATTCGGTAAATCTTTAATGCTTGGTTTGGGTCACAAGTTTGATGATTTGTACGCGGTATCTAGCGGCCCCCAAGTTGGAGCTTTGCCGGTTGGTATTGAAACTCGTGATGACGAAGATGCACCATACTGGCCGCAGTTTAATAATGCAACTTACAAGGAAGTTTGGATTAGTAATAGTGGTCGGTGGCTATCGGTGATTGCCACACTCCTCAAATCATCCTCAAAGGAGAAACAACAATGAAGTCTAACAAATTTATCGACGGTTTATCTTCTTTCGCTGGTAAGCTGTCATCTAACAATTACATCATGGCCGTGCGTGATGCCTTTGCCGGAAGCATTCCGTTAACCATTACAGCAGCGTTTTTCCTTTTGGTAAACAACGTTCTATTGGCGCCGAAAACTGGATTATTACGGTCAATGCCTGGTCATGAGCAGATTATGGCAATTGGGACTCAGGCGTACAACGGTACTTTGGGGTTCTTGACGATTCTGATTACTTTTCTCATCGGTTACCGACTCGCTAAGTACCTCAAGGCCGATGGGTCAATCGGAGGGATGGTTTCGGTAGCTAGTTACATCGCGTTGGTGCCTAATCAACTCACCATTCAGAGTGCAACTGGTAAAAGTGTATCCGTCTTGGGTGCACTGAGCCAGAACGAAACATCGGCTAACGCCATGATGATGGGCATCATCGCAGGTCTAGTTGGCACGACCATCCTGGTAAAACTTTCGAAGAGTAAACGACTACAGATCAAGATGCCCAACGGTGTTCCACCAGCAGTATCGAAGGCCTTCAGCTCACTGTTCCCAGCATTTTTAACCATTACGTTCTTTGCTATTATTGAAGTACTGGTGCAGACGTTAACAGGAATGTCCCCGGCCGATGTTATCGTGAAGGTACTGCAAGCACCACTAGTTGGTGGTTTCCAGTCATTACCAGGTATTCTGTTATACGTATTCCTTGCTACCGTTGTATTTATCTTTGGTATCCATGGTGCCTTTGTTTTTGGCGCAATCTCTGGACCAATTCTATTAACCTCCTTGCAGCAGAACATTGATGCAATTAAGGCTGGGTCTTCGGCACCAAACATCGTTACTCAACCATTCTTGGATGCGTATGTGTACATGGGCGGCGGTGGCACAATGATTTGCCTGGTGTTAGCAATCATTATTTTCTCTCGTCGTAAGGATGAACGGATGATTGCTAACATCGGTGGTGTTGCTAGTCTGTTTAACATTAGTGAGCCAATGATGTTTGGTGTTCCAATTGTCTTTAACCCGGTTTACGCAATTCCGTTTGTGTTATCGCCACTAGTAGCAACGCTGATTGCTTATGTATCAACAGCAGCTGGCCTTGTTGCTAAAACCTATATTCTGATTCCTTGGGTAACTCCTCCCGTTATCTCTGGATATCTGGCAACGGGTGGTGACTGGCGTGCATCACTGATGCAAATCATTACGATTGTCATCGGTACACTCATTTACGCACCATTTGTAATTGCATCTAACCGAGTATTTCAGAAGCAACAGGCAGAACAACAAGCGTAGTTAATGCATGGACACTGGAATTTGAAAGGATGGTTCATTATGGCAAAAAAGGTAATTATGTTAGCTTGCTCCGCAGGTATGTCCACCAGCATGTTGGTCGCAAATATGCAGAAGCCGCGGCCAGTGACAATATTGACGTTGATATCTTTGCTACGGCATCGAGTGGTATTGATGACGCAATGGAGGAACAGAACCCGGATGTCCTGATGCTTGGACCTCAAGTCCGGTTTATGGAGAAGGATTTGAAGGGCAGGCTGGATATTCCCGTTGAAGTAATTGATATTCGTGACTACGGGACTATGAATGGCGAAAAGGTTTTGCAGACCGCGCTTGGTTTGATTAATCAAGCGTAGGCAGATATTGATTTCGATCGAATTTGTTGAAACAACGGAAGCTGATTTTACGCAGTACTAAAATAGGTTCAACAGTTGCCGGTGGGGGCGAGAGGGTTGAACCTACTTTTATTATGCTTGTTTTTGAGGTGTGTCTCGAAAAACATCCAGAGCAAACTGTTCAGCTAGATTTGCATTATCTATAACCATTGTGGTGTCGATATTATAGAATTTATCTTCTTTGTTGCGTTTTGCTGACAACCAATTGAAGGAGCCGTCTGCAAGAATGTGGTGATCAATCAGTATTTGCTTTGAGTGTATACGCCTGTGTGTCATTTTGATAGTCACACCCAGTGACGAAAGAGTATTAATACCAGACTGGAAATTTTGCAATTTATTTTTTTTCAGTATTCATTTCTGCACTTGGGTGAACAACCACCGAGACGCCTCGGTTAATACAGCTTTCCATGGCCACAAGTACCGGTTTTGCTTGATCTTGAAGTACAAGATTGGAAATGTAAGGAGCACTGATATCCACTCTTTCCTGGGCCCGAGAGAGTTGTCTAATTAGCCAGTCATCATGAGCCTTTGCACCTGTTAAATTTGCAATTATTTCGTCGGGTTGGAAACTTGATACTCCCACGATTTGATTGCTTTTATGCGCAAACAGTTTTCGCGCGAGTTGTCCGGATGGCAGGGATTCCTTCACAGGTAAAATGTCTACATTACCGAAATACAAAAAGCTATCCTTGGCTCTAGAAACGGCAACATTGAGCATATTGGTGTTTCTATCAAAGAAAAATTCCGTTTTATCACTATCGTAAACGGGGGAAAAGATGATCACTTTCCGTTCAGCACCTTGTAGAGCGTGAATTGTTCCGCACGTGAGCTCCTCATCTTTGAGCCCTTCTTTTTGTAATTCACGTTTGATTGTGTTCGATTGTTCCTTAAATGGGGTCACTATTGCGATTGTATCCTTTAACCGAGTTTTATGGCCATGATCCATAGATTCTATCCGGGTTTTATTTTCGCGAATCCACCTTGCAATTGCCTGTGCCTCTCGCTCATTGTAGCGACTACCATTTTTTTGTTTTTGCTTTACCAAGCAGAGTAGCATATCCGAACTGTGGCAATGACCATCCTGATGAGCCCTTTGGCGTGGAACGTTTGGGAATTAATTGGTTGTCGTAGGACATTTTGTTGAAATAGTCAACGATGTCGGGCAGACAGCGGAAGTGTTCTTTCAGCATTATGCTTTGTCTGTTATTCTCATTAGCGATAAAAGATGATTGATGCTGAGTTGCTGACATAAGGTCGCCGCTAGCAACAGAGAATCCATCATTTTCGATGGTTTCTATGTCATCTTCGCTGAAGTTAATTAGGTGGCGCATGTTGACCCGATCAATATTCTTTTCGAGGGCCCAAATTGGCTGAATTTGCTTAGTGTCCCCCACTACAAGTGCCTTTTTAGCTAGAGCAAAGCTGGCTAGGGCTATTTCCGGACTAACTTGGCCTGCTTCATCGACCACTAGCAGGTCGATATCGTTAAACATCGGCCGTTTACTGTCTTCTTTGAAAAAAATTATCCACTTGATAAAATGTTCCAACAATGCAAGGCATCAGCATTGAAATGATTTGCCAATCTCTCTTTTTAGTAATTTGGCTGGTTTCTTTTTGAGGTAAATCCTCTTGTTCTAACAACCATCGTGCTTCCCAGTAATGAGTGGATAGCATGAACGCTAGGTATCTCATGTTAGTGTCAATTTGGGCATCTAGTGGCTCGCCTTTCACGATGTGGTTTCTGAATATCGCATCAGTATATTCACCTTTCGCTTGGTATAGTCGATTAAGCTTCTCCTTTTGTTGGGCATACTTGTCCTGTGCCTTTGGCACGGCTTTTCTTGAACGCCTAAATTGTGCCACCAAGTTTACTTTTTCGTCTAGACCGTGTAGTTCGCAAAAGTTTTGACGCCGCTTTTTGGCCTGCTTTTTGCCTATGACTGGTAAGTAGTCGAGTATTGTGGTGTTTTTATGATCGTAGTCATACCAAGACTCCAACAATTGTTTGTTAGTAGCGAATAGAGTTTGCTGTTGGTGAAGATGTTCCTTTATTTGGACCAGTAAAGATTCTTCTTTCTTAACTTGACCATCAAAGTCACGCTTATCACCATCTAGTATTAGCTGGATATCGTCAACAACATCCATTAATGCCTGGTGCAGTTCGTCACGATAGACTTCAACAGATGCGTTGAGCTCTGGAAACAATTGTTGGCAATTTGAAAGGAATGCCTTAGTATTTTCCGCTAAGGATTCTGGTGTGCTTAAATTATTGAGGTACTGATGCTCCCGTGCTGTAATTTTAGCATCTATACCACTTGTGCTTTTATATTTTTCAGGGGATACCAGGTAGAGCCCAAATGTTTTATTACCAGGCAACCAATGGTCAGCAAACATAGCTTGCTTGTCCGTAAAATTTTTGTATATCTTAGTTGCTGGCCAGATAATTTGACTGTCCTCGGGGAGGCTGGCAGCATGGGTAAAGCTACTAATAATGTTCGTAACTGCCTGATTATTGGTTGATGAGGCTACACACACTTTAGGGTATTCGTCCATAACAGCTGACTTAACCCACTCAGTGGCTATAACGCTTTGCAGTAATGATGTTTTTCCTGTCCCAGGAGGGCCGCTAATGGCAAGCACTTGTCCCGGCTTTAGAGCAGTATAGTTTGCCAATGCTTGTCTTTGAGTGTCAGTGAGTCCATGCTCTGGGTTCATTTGACCGAGATGGTTCACGTGTTCCTCAGATAGTTGTTGCGCAGTTAGAACATGTTGGCTTTTATGTGAAGAGTTAGGAACCATTGAGGAGAATAACGGTAAGTTTTTCTTGGTATCAATAATCTTTTCATATGTGCGTTGGATGCTAAAGGACATACCCGAATTTTGCTCGCCTAATACAATTCTGAATTTATTGGTTTCGTTGTCGTCTGATGAGTGATTTTTATTAAAGTGAAAATTTACAAGTGATTGATGAGTGAGTTTTTCAAACAGCTCTGCTGATTGTACTGCAAAGGTGTTCCAATCATCAGTGCTAAAAGGATTAACCTCAATTTGTGTATTAAACTGCGCTAGGTCCGCGATAGGAGGCTGACCTTGATTTTGTTCAGAATCTTCTAACACGGGGCTTAATAACTTTCTGGGAATCCATGGGAAATTGTGTTCTATTGGTGTGAGCTCGCCGTCAGATGATATTTTTGCTGGAATAACCATCGGCGCAGGATTTCTAGTGTTATTGCGAATTATGGGCATTATTAAAACGCTTAGGGTATGATCTGTTTGTTTTTTTTGGATGAGTGTGACTACCAAAATTTTCCCACGGACTGGGATGGAATCTTTCCTGCAAAAAAATCTTCTGGTTCAATGTCGACGGATCCTTGCGGCTTGGCGGGACTGTCAGTTAATACACTTTGTCGAAGGGTTTGTAGATAGTAATCGGCTAATTTTTTTACTTGTAATCATTTTTGTACCCCGCTAGTAGAAATGTTGTCGTTATACTACAGATATAGTCATAGTTTACATCATGTACATTGAGCGGCAAGGATAAATAACTCTATGATGTAATGTGGATTATTGATACCACGTAGAATAATCCTATCGCCGGCTGTAACTAATGGTGGGTTCACAATGTTAAGTGATTTGGTTTTAGCGGAGTCGTTGATTTTAGCTCTAGCAAATATATCATTGACACATTTAACTTAGGCAAGGTGGACTCGCAAAATAGCATCATACTTTTTGACCGTTAAATGCGTCATCAAGGATAAAAACCGTTGCACACAACCAATGTGTACGACGGTTTTAAAATGGCGATTAATTTCACTATCTACGGTTTCTCCGTCTCCCTCAACGAATCCGCAAACTAAACGGTGACACGGGATACCCAACATCATTATACAAGGTCGGTACCGGCGCATTGTCCCAGCAGTACCGGACGGCGGCTGCATTTGCCGGTAGGTCGATTGTCAATTCGTTGCTGGTAACCGTGGCTTTTGTTGCGGTGACCGTACGCCAACCTTTTTGAACTAATACTTGAACTTCGAGTTGACCGTTAACTTGCAGCTGGTGTGATTGGCCAACGCAGAAGGTTACGTGGCGTAATCCGTCTGTGGGTCCGTCTTCCGTGGTTATTTGTTGAACCTGAGGAGTATCGCAGTATCCTGCCGCATTTGCCATCACCGCCCCAATCCGTGTGCCGGGAGTACGTTTGTCAGTCGGGTGAATGTTGTGGCGCTCACCCGTGTCGACAATGGAGACTAAGTGCACGTTAGGTAATTCCCGTGCTACCTTTGCCTGCGCCATACGTAGCAGTGGCCAGGCATCGATAGGTTCGTCGTTATACTGGGGTAGCTGTACCACGTAAAATGGGAGCCGCGGCTGTTTCAGGTCAGCCCGCCAGCGATTGATCAGACCACTCAACAACGCCGTATACGCGTGCGGGTGGGGAGCATCGTTCTCGCCCTGATACCAGATGACGCTACCAAATGTGAACGGCACAATCTTACTGAACTCAGTATGGTATAGCCCTGATGGTCGGAAAAAGGCGGCTGGAGTCATCGGCGGTGGCCATGGGGTATGCCCAACCCTTTGTTTAACGATGTTTTGCCCTAAATACGGGTGTGCACGCATGTAGGCAGCCTTCTTTTGCTGGTAGGCATTGAACACGGCGTCGTACTCAGCATTCTCCTTGTCAAAAGTAGTTTGCGCAACACCATCAACTGCTCGGTGATATGCATCCATGTATGTGGCCTTTAGCGTTGGTTCCCGGTTTAACGCATCCGCGGGTAGCCAACATGACGCTGAGGTGCCGCCGCGATAGCATTCCACAATACCGATAGGGCCACGTTGCCCATTCCGTAGTAGTTCCAAAGCCGCGTAGAAGGCAATGGCGGAATGGGAGCCAAAATTGCTGGCGGATAGCTGGTGCCATGCAGGCGCAGGGGAGCCAGGTACGTTGTATGCCGGCTCGTCCTCCGTATCAATTGACGCCACCTGGTAACAACTGATTTCCGTAGTTGGGAAAGCCTGACGCAATTCGGCAGCGTGTTTTTCCTCGTCCAGGGTGAATTCAATGTTGGATTGACCCGCGGCCAGTATGACGGTGCCGAAGCGTACCTCCGTACTGGTGGTATTGTCCGAGGTCTCTACGTGCAGTTGAGCACTTGTGCCAACTTTGCCAGTAGGCACTGATACGAGCCAGGCTCCATCTTCGCTGGCCTCTGTCTGTACGTTTGCCTGGGCCAGTGACACCCGCACCTGCTGGTAGGGGTGGGCGTGACCGAAAATGTTGACGGTAGTATTGGCCTGCAAAATTGCGCCGTCACCAAACAGTGGCGCAAGCAGGGTATCTTTGACCAGGGTCTGCACAATCATTCATCCCCCATCAACTTCATGGCGTCATGCAGAATGTGTGCCCCGTTCATTAGCCCATAATCCTGCATGTTAATCACTTGTACCGGAATGTCTAGCTGTTTCTTGAGGTCTGGTAGCATGTATCGTACTTGCGGCCCGAGCATTAATACTGATGGATGCTCGCTTTCGAGCTCCTCTTCGGCATTCACTGCCGCAGTTGCGAACACTTTGTAGTCCAGTTTTTCCTTAGCTGCGGCTGCTTGAATGTGTTTTACGATGAGGCTGGTCGAAAAACCGCCAGCACATGCGAGCATAATTGTTTTGGTCATAGCATTTCCTCCATGTGAGAACCCTCGTTCAACTAATTCTATTGGCATCGCTTACAAGGATAGTGTATGCTCGTTCTACTTTCATGTCAATACATGAACATCGTCAGGTATATACATGAAGGAATGAATAAAAAGCCGGCGATTTGCCAGCTTCTAGATGCTCTTACCGCTTAGATACGTGTATTTATGGTGGACACTGTACGGATGATGATCAATGGACATGTCAAAGGGGCGGCCGTCCTCGAGGTATGTCGTCTGCTCTACCTGCAGAACGGGCTCGTCCGGAGCGGAGCCGAGATATTTAACGTCATCATCGCCGGCTTTTTCCGCTGAAATTATCCGGTACTGACTACCAACCTTTAGCCCGCGTTCCTCCTTGAGGAAGGTGTAAAAGGATCCGAGTAACGCATCCTTATCCAGGTTGGGGATGATTTTCATTGTGAGGAATGTATGCTCCAAACCGTAAGGCTCGCCATTGACAATGCGTAGCCGCTTGATTTCGTACACCGGCTCATTTGCTTCCAGCTCTAGCGCCTCCTGTACCTTGGCGTCCGGAAAGTGGATGTCGAAGTACAAGACCTTACTGGTGACCGGCACGCCGAGGTCCTTACTGAGACCCTCATAGGCGTTGACTGGCAACTGACCGGCGGGGCGACCAGGTTGCTTTCTGACCAGCGTACCGATTCCGCGCTGGGGGATCACCACACCGTCCTCAGCAAGAATATCCATCGCCCGCTTAATGGTCATCCGACTAACCGCCAGTTCACTGGCCAGCTCCTCCTGCTTGGGTAACAATTCTCCCGGCTTGTAGGTTTTATTGGCAATTCTTGATTTAATTTTTTTTTATAATGCGTGCATACTTTGGCTCACCCATTTTGGGACACCCTCCACAACGTTTTCAAGGTAAGTGTAACCTAGTGTGTTTGTTGATTCCACATTTTTGCTAGTGTACCGCCGCTTTGCGCGAGTTACCTCCGTAAACTGCATGGTACTAGGACTAAAAGTGAATCAGAGGCACCAGGGATACGTCGTGCGGACAATGCGATATCAAAACGCCACATAATACCGGTACCGTGAGCCCACATAGTAGTTAACACTATACTCCACGTAGCCCGACGCCTTATCAGAAATTTTCCGCACGCGCTTGAGCAGCGGCTCGGGCTTAGTAATCCGCAACAGGCGCGTTAGCTCACTGTCCGGCTCGATGGCCTCAACGTACTCGGACTGGTCCGAAACGTGAATGCCAAAGTTGCTGAGGTATTCGTACAGCGAGCCCATGTAGGTCTCTTCCTTGAGGCTGTAACCGGCCCGAAATGGGGTGACCGTATCCGCAAGGGTAATGACCTCGTTGTCCGCACCACGGAGACGCAATAGGTGGAGGACGGGGGTGCCGATTTCGACGTGTAGGTGGCGCCGCACCGATTCATCGGCGGGAATCCTTTCGACCTTGACCCACATGGTGACAGGCTTGCGGCCCAGCTCCAGCATTTCGTTGGTGTAACTTTTGACAATCGTGAAGCTCGACTTACTGGCATTATCGTTGGTGGATTTAACAAAGGTGCCCTTGGCCCGTAACCGTTCCAAATAGCCGGCTTCGACGAGGGAGCTTAAGGCGCGGCGTACCGTAATGCGGCTGACACCGTACGTTTGACCCAGTTGCTGTTCCGTGGGAATCCGCTTGCCGACGTCCCATTCGCCGCTCTCAATTTTAAAGCGTAGTTCATCTTCAATTTGCGAATATAGTGGTTGACCGTTATTAAGCATAGGCGTGCCTCCAGCTTCTTGGTTATATTGATATGACAATTATAACTTTACGTATAACAAATACAAACGGAACATACCAAGACCGCTAAAAACATAACATTGTAAGCCTTTACACGTGCGCCCCGTGTACCTATACTGAGTTTTGTAATAATGTTATAACAATCTGACAGAGGAGATGTTCGGTATGGCAATTGTATTTTTTTCGGGTAGATGAACGTATTATTCACGGACAAGTCATCACACGGTGGCTTTCGGAGGTGGACGCACAGGGAATCGTCGCAATTGATGATCAAGCCGCGAACGACCCCATCATTTCCAAGGTGCTGAAGGGAGCCGTGCCACATGGCCTTAAAGGCTTCGTCATGCCGGTGGAACGTGTGGCCAAACGCTGGGACGACATTGTTGGTAGCGACAAGAAGTACATGGTGGTAGCCAAGACGCCAGCGACGTACAAGCGGTTAATTGAGGCGGGTGTTGATATGAAGGCAGCCTTCCCCAAGATCAACGTGGGTCCGATGAGTGAAAAGGCCGAAGCCAAGAGCGTTGGTCCGGGTGCGAACGTCAGTGCTGACGACATGGATGCCTTTGAATTTCTCAGCAACCATGGCATGGAAATATACTTCCAGTTGGTTCCAGATTCCAAAAAAAACGAGTTGGGCAGAGGCACAGAAGGTATTTGGCTGATTTTCCGTGAGGAGGGAACAGCATGCTATTTATACAAGCGTTTCTTATTTCAGTTTTGTGTTACTTAGGGGCGTTAGGAACCCCGTGGCTATTCGGGTTAACTGGTGGTTGGTACACAATCTCCCGACCACTGGTGTCTGGGCTACTAATCGGGATTATCTGTGGTGACGTGCAGCAGGGGATTATCATCGGGGCGGCTGTTCAGGCGGTATACATCGCCATGGTAACGCCTGGTGGCCAGATGCCTGCCGACCTGAACTACATTGCTTACCCAGCAATTGCGTTGGCGGTGCTGTCACACGCGTCGACTGGTGTGGCCGTAACGATGGCTACCACGATTGGGATTGTGGGTACGGTCATCTTCAACTTCTTTCAGGTGGCCAATTCGTACTGGAACCACCGGGCTGAAAAAGCAATCGAGGAGGGCAACGAGCGGTCATTCCACTTTAACGCCATATGGGGTCCACAAATCTTCAGTTTCGTGCTCCGCTTTGTGCCGTCATTCCTGGTTATCTACTTTGGCTCTGGCTTTGCCAAGCAGATGTTGGCTGCAATGCCACAGTACCTGCTGGACGTGATGACCTTCCTTGGTGGCGCCTTACCGGCCTTGGGGATTGTGATGTTGCTGAACGTGGTCATCAAGAACAACTACATGTGGGTGTTCTTCCTGTTCGGCTTTGTGGCGGTAGTGTTCATGAAGCTCAACATGATTGCACTCGCCATGGTGGCAGCTATGGTCGCGGTGATTTACTTCTTTGCCATTTCTAGCAACGGCAAGTCGAACTCCAAAGATGACGGTCAGGACGGTAATGATGACGACGAGGAGGAATTCTGATGACTCAAAACGAGAACAAATCACTTCTAGACAAAAAGACCCTCAACAAGTCCTACGTGCGGTGGATGATGTACAACCTGGCTTCCACTAGTTATGAATTTTTGGAGGCATTCGGGTTCGCCTACGCGATGGAGCCGGTGCTCAAGAAGTTATACGCCAAGGATCCTCAGGAATTCAAGGACGCGATGAAGCGGCACTCAGTCTTTTACAACACCGAGCCGCAGTTGGGTGCTTTGGTAAACGGGATTACCGTTGGTTTGGAAGAGCAGCGCGCACAGGGCAACTCTGATATTGATGGCGACTTCATCAACTCCATGAAGATTGGGTTGATGGGTCCCCTAGCCGGGATTGGTGACTCCATGATCCCGGAAATGCTGATTCCTATCCTGCTATCCATCGGTCTGGGATTGGCTAGTGGCGGGAGTGTGTTGGGCCCGTTGTTCTACATTGTGGCCTACAACCTCATTATGGTGTTGGGCTCACGGTTCTTGTTCTACAAAGGGTATTCGCTGGGTGCGAAGTCGGTCGACCTGTTCGTTGGTGAGACAGCGCAGAAGGTAACTGCCGCCATTACGGTTTTGGGCACGGTGGTGACTGGTGGTGTGGCGGCGTCTTACGTCAAGGTGCCACTACCAATCGTCATCAAGATGTCGCACTCCACTATTGATATCCAGAAAACTTTGGATGGCATCTTCCCTGCATTAATGCCGCTGTTGGTGGTCGTTGTATCCTGGTACTTCATGTCGAAGAAGCACGTTTCGCCATTACGCTTGATTCTAGCGTACTTTGTCCTCGCCTTTGTGGGTTACGGGATTGCGTACGGCATCAAGGCAATGATGTAGTTGGAGGTTAATTATGCAATTACTCATGGTGAGTCATAAAGGCTTGGCGTCCGGAATGCTGAGTGCTGCCCAGTTCGTCGCGGGAGACGTTGTCAAAGCCGACGTCCTCGAAATGGACGACGCGGGGTTGGCCGATTACCAGATCCGCTTGGCGCGGGTGCTTGATTCCTATTCACGGTCAGAGCCGGTCACGCTCTTGTCGGATATTCCGGCGGGCTCTGCTGGTAGTGCGGCCTATGCGGCTTTGCAAAGTGGTGGATTTAACGTCACCTATGTGTCTGGCATTAACCTGGCGTTTCTGCTGGAGTTTGTGCTGACTGGAGACTTGGAGCAGGCGGTACAGGCCGGGAAGCAGGCTTTGGCTATCGTTAGTGATACCGGTAATGATGGCGCGGACGACGAAGATTTTTAGGCGGAACAATGATTTGAGGGTGAAACGGATGAAGTATAATTTAAGGCCAGAAACCAAGGTGGCCGGGCAAACGGTTGGTATTCAGGGTGCTGAAAATATTGTGACCACGCTGCGTCAACGGATTGCCAAAGTGGATGCTCGTGACGTAACGGTGGTGCTGGAGTTTTATCCTGGCGTCAACCGGCACGAAGTTGAGGACACCATTATTAGTCAGTTGGGCGCGGATAACATGGTTTATGCTGATGATTACGCTTTGCCAGCAGAGCGGGTCAACGCTAAGATTGCTGATTCCATCACGGATGACCGGGTGTTGGGCCGCATGACGCAATACAGGATGCACGAATTCTTCCCGAACTTGGACGGTGACCGTGCCGCAATTGGTGCCCAGCACGGACTGACAGTGGTGTACGGTACTGGTGCTAGCTTATTGGCACCACGGCACGACCTGCTAGTGTACTTTGATTTGACGCGGTGGGAGGTTCAGCTCCGCTACCGTGCGGGCTTGAGCAACTGGCGGCAAGATAATGCTGACGAGGACGCACTGCGTAAGTTCAAGCGGGGATACTTCTTCGAATGGCGCATTGCTGACCGGTTGAAGAAGCAACTACTACCGCACGTTGATTATCTGGTCGATTCGAACGTGGTTCACGAACCCAAAATGATTGATGGGCCGAGCCTCGTGGCTGGTCTGGAGCAGTTAACCGCCCAGCCTTACCGCACCGTACCCTACTTTGATGAGAGCGTATGGGGCGGGCAGTGGATGAAGGAACACTTTGACCTGCCAGACGACGTACCCAATTACGGCTGGGCATTTGACGGGGTACCGGAGGAGAATAGCATCATCCTGCGTTATGGCGATGTGCCTATCGAGGTGCCGGCGACGGATTTACTACTGAACGATCCGGAACCCATCCTGGGTGCAAAGGTGTATGCGCGTTTTGGGGCGGAGTTCCCCATCCGCTTTGATTATCTCGATACCGTTGGTGGTGGCAATCTGAGTCTACAGGTGCACCCGCTCACGCAGTACATCAAGGATCGGTACGGCATGAATTACACCCAGGATGAGAGTTACTATATTCTGCACGCTGAAGAGGGTGCATCCGTATACCTGGGCAACAAGCCCAACGTGGACAAAGCAGCGCTGGCCGAAGTTCTCCGTGCGGCGGAGCGAGGCGACGAGCAGTTTCCCGACGATAAGTACATCAATAAGTTTCCCGCTAAGACGGGTGACCACTTTCTGATTCCCGCCGGCACGGTGCACTGCGGCGGTGGTAACACGGTCATTCTGGAAATTAGTGCGACACCGTACATCTTTACCTTCAAGATGTGGGACTGGGGGCGGATTGGACTGGATGGTAAGCCGCGGCCACTCCACGTTGAGGAGGGGCTGGACAATATTCGGCTTGAACGTGACACGCAGTGGGTGCAGGACAACCTGATTAATCAGTTCGTACCGGTGGGTCATAACCAGTACGAACGGGTGGATAAGACTGGTCTGGCGACGGACACGGAGTTTATTGAGACGTATCGACACGAAATCAATACGGTGGCGCACCTGAGTAATCACCATAGCGTCAACATGTTGAATATGGTTGATGGGCAGGAGGCCAAAGTGGTTAGTCAGGACGGCTCGTTTGATGATTTTACCGTGCACTTTGGCGAGACGTTCATCGTGCCGGCCAGCGTCAACGAGTATGAGATTCGCAATATGTATCCAGAACGACCAATCAAGGTCATTCAGGCATTCGTCAAGTGAAGGACGTGTTAATGTGTTTAATCCGGGATTTCCAGTCAGTGTGAACCACCAGTTAATGACGTTTGAGTACGGGCCAGGCGTCTTTGGTCCCCAAGTGGAACAACGGCACCTGGACGATATTCGGCCGAGTCTGCTGGATCCGCATGCCCAGGGCCCTGATGTGGTGTACTCAATTGCAATGGATATCGGCCTGGATGCAGACCGTGCGGACCTTGAGCAACGGATGCTCCTGTTTGGTGCGGTCACTTATGCGGCGGGTAGAATCGGGCGTGAACCCGTGCGCAGTCAGGGCCATATCCACGCCATCTCGCCGTCATGTAATTACTCGACGGCCGAGGTTTACGAGGTGTGGTCGGGTAAGTGTATTGTGTTAATGCAGGAAACGGCGCAGGACATTCCGGGGCGTGTGTACGCCGTCACGGCTAACCCGGGGGAAGTGCTGATTGTCCCGCCTGGGTGGGCGCACGCGACCATTAATGGTGATCCTGATACCCCGCTGTCCTTTGGTGCTTGGTGTATTCGTGATTATGGCTTTGAATATGCCGATGTACGGGCACACCACGGCTTGGCGTTTTATCCTATTTTAGATGATGGTGGTGCTATCAGCTGGCAACATAACGACAATTATGATGATGTCCAGCTCATTGAAAAGCGGCCACAGGACTATCACGCGTTGGGGATGGTCGCGGGCACTCCGATTTATCAGCAGTACCGTGAGAACCACGACCAGTTCAACTTTGTCACCCGGCCGCAAGAATACATGGATGTGTGGCGGAATTATGAACCATAAAAGGGGAAAAGTTCATGGATACTAGACTGAATACGGATGGTGATTTAGTGGGTGACGTGACTACTGGCGAGACTCACAAAGGTGCGTTGCGCGACCTGATGTTGGCCCCCGAATCATTTCGTGACGGTGAACAGGATGACATTGCCTACTGGGTGGAGTCTGACCACAACGGTGTTGAGCAGGGCCAAAGTGGCGGGCTGTTCTTTGGGGTATCACACTTGCATGCGGGAACGGTGGGGGATGAGTTTATCTTTACCCGCGGACACTACCACGAGGCCCGCGATACGGGCGAATACTACTGGGGATTAGCCGGTGACGGGCTACTACTGTTGCATTTTGACGACGGTAACGAAAAGTTGTTACCCATTGGCCCTGGCATTGTGCGCTACATTCCCGGCAATGTTGCCCACCGATTGATTAATATTGGTGATGACACTTTAAGTGTGGGTGCCGTTTGGCAGGCCGTTTCCGGGCATGACTACCGCGGTGCACTCGTGTTTAAGAGCCACGTGATGAAGACTGGTGAGGGGTATCGGGTGATTAACAAGTAGATATTTGATGTTAATTCAATAGGTATCCCTAGCCCTCTGGCATTAGCTGGAGGGCTTATTTTGACTTTCATTGGGATGGGTTAGAATGATTTGAATATATAATTGATTACTATTTCAGAACAAAGTCCTTAATTAGTTCGTAAAGCAAAGCAATCTCATAGTCTTGCACCTGGATATTGAATTTCTGTTCAATTGGCTGAAAGATGCCACTAGATATAGCGAAGAATTCTTGTTCCTGCTTTGTTAACGTCGCTCGGCTAATTGAGTTATTGCTCGGCCTACTGGTCATCATACGTTCAATCATTAAGGATAGGTGCATGTACAAGTTGAGTTTGATTCTAGAACTGAATTTGACGCTGTAAAAGTCTTCGTAGTGGTCAACAATGCGCTGACTTTCTTGAATAACAATATCAGGATTCAGTATTTGAAGACGACCACGAATACCTTCAATTGACAGAAAGCGTACTAGACGATCCACTAGCTCGTTTATGGAATGCGTGCTTTCACCGCAATTGCGAAGAATAGTTTGGATTTTTAAAGCGGCGGATTTATCGAAGATATTGTACACATTCATTATTTCGATACCAATATCGCTGGCGACATCAGTGGTTGTCATAATTAATTGGGTATTGGAAAAAAAACTTTTGATCATGATTGGTGAGCAGAGTATTTAGTTCTTTGTAATCAACTGTAATCACTTCAATATCAGACGAAAGTGTTGTGTTAATTAACTTTTTAATCTCCTCAGAAAGACCTACGCCTGACATGCAGGAGACAATAATATTCTTCTTGTTTGATAGACCTTCAAAATATTGTGTTTCCGTTGTTTCTCCATAATGTTCACTTGCTTCAGCAATAGATTGGAATTCATCGTTACGTTGGATTCGCAGACCAATATCTAAGGCCATTGCCGTTGTCACGTTGTTCACTACTAGTAATTCTTGATCTGAAACGGACTTAATCTCCCTAAACATTTGTCGTAAAGAACCCATGTCAAATAAAACAATGTTGCCTTTAGCCGATGGGCTTTGGTTAGATAGATATTCACTAACATGACTACTAATTTGATCAATTGTTACATCAATCGGCATATCAAATGCTCGAATACGTAATTACCACACAATGAATTTGCTACCTGCTGAATACTTGACGCAGTATTTTCGCCGTGCGAAAGCAAAATTGCATTATACTTTACAGACTCAATTGAGCTTGCACAGTTGGTCATTATCATGAAAAAAAGGTAAGTAACAGTATGGATTTTGTTCTTGTTGTTCATTTAAATTGTTTAAAAGCTGTGTGAAAAGATAGTAACTTCTTGGATAGCGATGCTTAATGGCCTTTTGCATTTGCCTAGCTGACTGAGTATCGGTCAGGTTATCCCGGCAAATCCCAGCAAAGACGAATCCCAGTGCTACGTTTTCCCAGAAGGTCTCGTCTCTAGGAAATTTAATTCCATAGTTGTGACTAATACATTTTGTAATTGTCTTTTGCACAGTTTGTGCAACCGAAAATAGAATCTTGTCATTCGATATAGTATCGATTTGGTTAAGCACTTTACTAAGAATAAATTGTTGTTCGGTTATTGACTCGCCATTGGTTAGCGAATCATTAAGCTTTTTTTAGCATGGAATCGGTCGTTGGACCAAGCTGCAGCGCGCTTGTTACTAACGATTTGATTCCTATTCGTAAATTTTGTTGATGCGGGGTCACCAAAATTGCGGCATCAGACGATGATCCTAACAATAAGTGTGTGTGATCTGGAGCCTTTGCATATGCATCAGCACAGAGTAACTGTACACGGTTGTTTAGTGCCGTAATGTTGTTGATGTGCTCAAAATTAGCTAAATTGATTAATTCACTTGGTGTAATCTGAATATCCGTATTAAGTTGGTCAGACTGTTGTTGAAGATAAAATGCAGCGAACTCAACGCGTTCGTTGAGCGGAAGACTACTGAATGAATTAAGCTTTAGTTGGACCGCCGCGCTTTTGAACCAAACACGAGCGGTCTCGAAAATATCATCAGTACCCGAATAGATATAGCGGAAGCTCTCGCTCTGCTGCTGGCTAGTGTGTGTAAAAAGGTAGTGTTGATCCGATGTGCTTAGCATCTGAATGTTTTTAACGTATATGTAAACCGCCTCGGTCGCGATATCTGAAGCTGTAGTAGTGTTCACACTTTGCAACTTCTTTTTTTAGTGTACCCACCTGATCCTTATAGTTTGCGCAGTCGATAAGTTTGAACACAGCGTTTGTGGATAATACATTTCGACGAATAGATTCGTGGTAGATTGCCTGCGCAAATGGCAGCTTGCCGCTTCCCGATGGTCCGGTAATAAAGATTGGCAGACCGTGTCTGGGATAAACGATGGCTTCAATGGCTAGCTGGATGTTAGTGCTCAAACTGCCATTACTTCCGATTAGGTCGTCAAATGCTGAATGTTCTCGCTTAATTTGCCAGTAAACTGGACGACTACCAGTTTTGATCAGTTTGCCTGTCTTATGCAGTTTGGACAAATAATTACTGGTTACACCACGAGTCAGGCCGACTGCCTCGGCTGCCTGCGTGGTCGTAATTCGCTCAGTTGGAAATTGTTCCAAAAGCTGACCATAAATTCTGTCTATTGCGTTCAAGAAAGTCACCTCGTTTTAATCACTATTTACGTAATTTAAGCACAACAACTTCGTGACTTTTAATGCTTCTGTGCTTAACATAATCATTGTAAGCGCTAGCCTTTATGACGTCCAGCAGAATATACAAAGCGGTTGGCGTTGAAATTATAGGAAGGAGGGTAGTTTACACGGCTGAGCAGACGCGTTGATGATATAACGAAAATGGATTGAACTAAGGTGTGATTTGGTTGACTGTCGTCTCTCACGGCGAATCCATATTTCAAAACTTTTAATAAAGGGATGATTTAGATGAAATATCTGCTTCTTGTCAGTCATGGGGAGCTATCAATTGGCTTAAAGCAAACACTGGGAATGTTTGCGGGTAATGATATGCAGGGTTCTCTGATTGCAGTTGGCCTGAGAACCGATGAAGCTGCTTCAACATTTGGTGAGCGGTTCAATGCATTGTTGAAGACATTGCCAGCGGATGCAGAGTTTGTCGTTTTGGCGGACATCGTTGGCGGCAGTCCACTTACAACTGTGTGCAACGTTTTGAGTGAGCACGGTAAGTTGAAAAACGCCCTGGTTCTGGGCGGAATGAATTTTTCAATGGCACTGACAATTCTAATGTCGAAGGATACTTTGGATAACGCGGCATTAAGGGAAAAGGCCTTTACAGAAGCTACTGCAGCAATTAAGGAATTTCAGACGGACCCAGAAGCGGGTTCCGAGGATGAAGATATTTAAGGGGGTGGGTAACATGGCAATTTCATTTGTACGTATTGATGACCGTATGATTCACGGGTTGATTACCGTTCGCTGGGGCAAAGAATACCCAATGGATGGAATTATAGCTGTAAACGATAAAGCAGCAAACAATCCAGTTTTAAAGGAAGCGTACATGGCTGCGTCTGATAAGAAAACCTTTGTGTGGACCTTGGACCACTTCAATAGCGTTAAGGATAAGGTTTTGAACTCAAGTACTAGGTATTTCCTCATTACTAAGAATCCACAGGATATGGAAAAGATTTTGGTTGATTTAAGTTTTGTGCCTGGTGATATTAAAACGGTTGTCGTTGGTCCGGGTAATGACAGGGAGAACGCAATTAAGCTTGGCGATAATCAGTCGTTCACGCCTGAAGAGGCTGCTTCATTCGAAGCTATTGAGAAGGCGGGTTACAAAGTTGAGTTTGCTTTGTTGCCTGATCAGCGCATTGGTAGTTGGGATAAGTTTAAATCACGTTTTGGGTATTGAAAGTTAAATATTAAATCAGCAATGGTTCTTACTTAAGAAGGAAGGTAAGGAGAATGACGATTAGTTGGTTTCAAGCAGCTATTTTAGGGCTATTTGCTTGCTTATGTTCCAACTCCTGTATGGCTGGTCAAGCAGTTGGTAATTATACAATTGGCCGCCCGCTAGTTGGTGGACTCGTTTGTGGCATTATCTTAGGGAATCTTCAGCTTGGTATTGCGTGTGGGGTCGCGATGCAACTTGTTTATATTGCATTAGTTACTCCTGGTGGGACTGTTTCCGCAGACGTTCGTGCTATTTCCTATATCGGCATCCCGCTGGCAATGGTCGCGATTACATCGCAGGGACTGAATCCCCTGAGTGGTGGCGCCGCTAATTTGGCTAAGTCGGTTGGTACCCTAGTCGGAACGGTTGGTACTGTTCTGTACTACGCCGTTGCAACAATGAATCTTGTATGGCAATCGTTTGGTTGGAAGGACGTTCACAATGGCAAACTAGATAAATTAACAGCAGTTAACTTTGGTTGGCCTTGGATCTCACACGCATTGTTCTCATTCTTGCCAACAATGTTGCTCACGTACTATGGTGCAACCGCGGTTTCCGCTTTGCGGAGTGCACTACCAATGGACGGCCTGGCAATGAAGACTCTGTTCACTGTTGGCGGTATGCTGCCATGTGTGGGGATTGCAATTCTTCTTCGACAGATTATTGGCCGGGCGGCTGACTTTATTCCGTTTTTAGTTGGGTTCACACTCGCCGCCTCACTTCATTTAAACCTAGTTTCCGTCACGGTCGTATCGCTATTGTTCGCGGTTATTATTTATGAGATTGAGATGTCTGGAAATTCTTCATCTAAGGGTGGAACTACGGCTGTTGCAGAAGGCCCAAGCGATGATGACGAGGAGGATATTTGATCATGGAAACAACAAACGAAATGAAAAAAAACTTGATCGTAAAACACTGACAAAATCGTTTCACCGTTGGTTCTGGGGCGCACTGACCTGTTTCTCACAGGAACATATGCAGACCTTTGGTTACATGGCATCAATGCTGCCCATCCTCAGAAAGCTCTACCCCAAACACGATGATCAGGTTAAGGCAATTCATGCTTATACTGCGTTCTTTAACACTAACCCCATGCTGGGGACGGTGATTGTTGGCATCACTGCCAGCATGGAACAGGCGCGTGCGAACGGTAAGGAAATTGACGGGGAAACCATTAACGATATGCGTGCAGGCCTTATGGGCCCCATTGCCGGTATTGGTGACTCGCTGATTGATGGAACTCTAATTCCTATTCTGTTAGGAATTTCCCTGGGGATGTCCACGGGTGGTTCGCCGGTGGGGGCCATTTTCTACATTATTGCCTGGGTATTAATTGCTTACTTTGGCCAACGTTTCTTGTATTTCCGTGGTTATCGCTTTGGTGATCAGGCAGTTAGCTTTTTGGTTGGCAAGCAGGGGGCTGCAGTTCGTCGTGCGATTGGTACTGTGGGTAGTATGGTTGTTGGTGGTGTTTTGGCGTCTTGGGTTAACGTGACAACATCGCTTAAATTGCACGGAGCAGATGGCAAAGTATTCCTCAATCTACAAGCAAAACTGGACAGTATCTTTCCTGGATTGCTAACAGTTATCGTGACCTTATTCTGCTGGTGGTTGATGACAAAGAAGCATGTTTCTGCAATCTGGACCATGCTGATACTAGTTGTTATCTCTCTTCTCGGGGTTATCGTTGGCTTCTTCAACCCGGGCCTGTCCTACTAAAGAAAAAGTCTGTGGAGGGAGGAGAATCACATGACTATTGACGAAATGACTAAGGGGTACGAACAGGAAGTAGCTTATCAGAAGCACATGCTGAAAAATTTAGGATACTGGTTTCAACTTTCCACAATTCTTAGTGGCGTTGGTATTGTTTTGATTTACTTCTTCCATGGAAAGATAATTTGGTTGCAAATCTTCGGAACTGTTCTGTTGGTTTTGGGTGCATTGGGAATGTTGGCGTTTGGCTATTCGGGATGGAAAGGTCAGCAGAATGTTCGCGCAGTTGTTGACGACTATGAGAAGAAAGTTCAGCACTTTCATAAGGTGACACGGAAGAATGTATAACGATTATAAGGTTGAAGAATTGTGTTTGACGGCCTGAGTAGTAATTTTTCCACACATTAATCCACAAAAAAAACGCCCGACATAAGGGGAAACCATAACTCCCCTAATGTCAGGCGTTTCTCGTGTTGGCTCTACTTCATCTTCTCTCCGTTCGACCCAATCACCCGCTTGTACCATTCAAACGAGGCCTTCCGGTACCGTTTCATGCTCCCGTGACCCTCATCATCCAGATCCACATAGATAAACCCATACCGCTTGGACATCTGCCCGGTCGACGCGCTCACCAGGTCGATGCATCCCCACGGCGTGTAGCCCATCACCTGCACCCCGTCGGCGATAGCGCCGCGGATGGCTTCGATGTGCTCGCGCAGGTAGTTGATGCGGTAGTCGTCCTGAACAAAGTGGTTGGCGTCGGGTTGATCAACTGCGCCCAGGCCGTTTTCAACCACGAAGACCGGCTTGTTGTATCGGTTGGCTAATTCGTTCAGCGCGATGCGGAGTCCAGTTGGATCAATCTGCCAGCCCCAATCACTCGATTTGAGGAATGGGTTCGTCACGCCGCCCACGAGGTTGCCGTTGGCAGTGGCCAGCGACTTGTCAGTTACATTGACCGCCGTAGACATGTAGTAGGAGAAGCCGATATAGTCTACCGGGTTCGCGGCGAGTACGGCGAGGTCCTCGTCAGTCACTTCCAGGTCTTTGAACGAGAAACCATAGTGGTTCATCAACGACTCCGTGTACAGCGGGTACTGGCCCCGTACTTGGACATCCCCACAAAAGTGATTCATGGCCTGATTTTCTTTGAGCGCCGCCAGCTGGTTAACAGGGTTAGCGTCGTACGCGTAGGTAGTTGCGTACAGCAACATGCAACCAATTTGCAGGTCGGATCGCAATTGGTGCCCGATAGCCACGGCTTTGGCGCCAGCAACAAACTGGTTGTGCCAAGCCTGATAACGGTTTTGCATCTCGTTGCCGCCGTTTGATGCGACGAGCCCTTGGCCCATGACCGGGAAGTGCAAAGCCGAGTTGATTTCGTTGAATGTCATCCAGTACTTAACCCGGCTGGCAAAGCGAGTCAGCACCACACGAGCGTACCGCTCATAGAAGCCGATCAGCGCGCGGTTCTTCCACCCGCCATAAGTGGTTACTAAGTTTAGCGGCATTTCGTAATGGCTGATGGTGATGACGGGTTCGATGTTGTACTTCAGGCACTCGTCAATGACGCGGTCATAGAACTGCAGGCCGTCCTCGTTGGGCTGCGTTTCATCCCCGTTCGGGAAAATACGCGACCAGGCGATGGAGAAACGGTAGCACTTGAACCCAATTTCGGCAAAAAGGGCGATATCCTCCTGGTAGTGGTGGTAAAAATCGATGCCTTTGTGGTTAGGATAGGTGTACTTGTCCTCATCGATGGACCAATCAAAGTCGGGTTGGTCGACAATTTTGAATCGTTCAGGGCCACCGGGGAGGGCGTCGGCGATAGATAGGCCCTTGCCGCCCTCTTGATAGGCACCTTCAAGTTGGTTGGCGGCGGTGGCGCCGCCCCAGAGAAATCCTTCGGGAAATTGTTGCATCATAAATGCTCCTTTCACTGTGATGAATAACTGTGTATGGTGTTGTGATCATCAAAACGTGACCAAATTTATTAGCGCCAACACACGCTAGATGACATACAGGGCGACTGCATTCTTGTCGACCGTGGTCACCTCGTTAGGCACGACATCAACAAAGTCTTTGGTGTTGGTCACAACTAACATCGTCGTGGTGTCATACCCGTCAGCCTTGATGGCGTCCAGGTCGGCGTCGAGTAGCAGGTCCCCTTGTTTAACGGTGGCACCCTGGTTAACGTGCGCGGTAAAGTGCGCACCCTTGAGGTCAACCGTATCAATCCCGACGTGAATCAAGAGTTCCACACCGTCTTTGCTTTTCAGACCAATCGCGTGCTTCGTCGGGAAGACCGTCTCCACGGTACCGTCGAAGGGCGCGTATAAGTGATCGTCGGTTGGGATGATGGCGGCACCGTCACCCATCATCTTTTGGGCAAAGGTGGGATCGGAGACGCTTTCAATGTTGATCAGCTCTCCGGCAACGGGGGCGAAGACCTTTTTAGTATCCTTCGCGCCGCCGTCAATATTGGCCATGCTGGTGGTGGCAGTAGTCGCAGGTTGTGCGTTATCCTTGGCGGCTTCCGGAGCATCCTCGTTGAAACCGAGAATCAGGGTCAAAGTAAAGGATAGAATTGCTGAAACGACGGCAACAATCACGGCGTAAACAATATTCTTCGGTGCCCCGTTGTAAATGAATTGCGGTAGTGCGATCACGGATGGCACCGCAAAGGCGTATGCCTTGAGGTTAACAATACCCATGAACAATCCGGTAATACCACCAGAAATCATGGCTGCATATAGTGGTTTGCGGTACTTGAGGGTGACCCCGTAAAGCGCCGGTTCGGTCACACCTGCAAGCAATGCCGAAATGGAAGCGGCTGACGCAACTTCGCGGGTTTGCTTGTTCTTAGTTTTAACGGCTACGGCGAGGCTGGCAGCCCCCTGAGCAATATTGGCGGCCAACATTGCGGGCAAAATTAAGGAGTCTGGGGTCGCCACGCTCGCAATGAGGAAGATTGAGGAGAATGCCCAGTGCATCCCGGTCATAACGATTAGCGGCATGAATGCGGCCATTAGGGCCATCGCTAACCAACCGGCGTGCTTTTGAATCAGGAGGATTAACCACGATAGCCCCTTACCAGCATAGGTGCCAATTGGGCCAATAACGATCAGGGCGAGGATACCAACAATGAGAATTTCAAGCAGCGGCTTCAGGATACTCTTTAAGCTGGCCGGACAAACTTTATCAATGCCAATTTCGATGTACTTCATGGCCCAAACCACCATCAGGATCGGAATAACGGAACTGGAATAGGTTGCCAGCGTGACTGGTAGACCCATCAGATGCACTGGCTTGGCGGCGGTTACCAGGGCGGTAAAGTTGGGGTGAATCATGATGCCGGCAACGGTGACTGCCAGAATGGTGTTGACCTTAAAGTACTTGGCACTGGTAATCGCTAGCTCAATCGGCAGGAAGTAGAAGGGCGCATCGCCGAATACTGATAGCAAGGTATAAGTTTGCGACTTGTCGCTCATCCAGCCGACAGTGGTGAGGAGAATCAAAATGACTTTGATCATCCCACCACCGATTAGTGCAGGAATTAGGGGCGACATGCAGGAACTAATGAAGTTGGCAAATTGGTCGAATAAATTGCCCGATTTTGTGTCTGCGTTAGCTGTGGTTGCGGACGCGTCCTCATCGGTGGGGAAGTCGCCAAGCTTAACGACTGCGTTGTAGTAGTCAGAAACGGCATTACCGATGATAACTTGGTACTGGCCGTTTTGGTGGTTAACGCCCATGACGCCAGCAATGTTTTTTTACCTTGGCGTCGTCAACTTTGCTTTCGTCCTTCAGGCGGAAGCGTAGCCGCGTGACACAGTGGGTTAAGTAATTGATGTTGCTTTCGCCACCAACGGCGTTATAAATCTGTTCAGCAGAATCCTTGGTGCTCATGATGATCACTCCTTTTTGAATAAAAAAAACCTAACGAATGCCCATAACGGCACCCATTAGGTCATGCTCGGGATTGTCCCGATAACACCCTATAAATTGCGGACTAACCGGTTGATGTGCACGGTTAGGTATAACAGTTCGGAATTATTGATTTCGAAGTGGTACTTGTCCATAATGAACGACTGGATTTTGAGCGTACAGGCGTAAGACTTAGAGTAACGGGACTTCAGCACTGTTAATAGCTCTTCGTCCTCATCGTCGTCATAGTGCTTACCCAGTAGAATACGTTGGGCAAAGAATTTTAGGTGGGTAATGAATCTGTAGTAGTTTAGTGACTGTTCGTCGAATTCGGTGTGGAAGTAATCTTTAACCAGGTCTTCGACTTCCTTAATAATCGTGGTGATTCCAACGGCTAGGTTTTGTTCCCGGGGACTATCGCTTTCCGCATTGATAAAGTGGACTGCGATGAACGCTGCCTCGTCGTCACCCAAATCAACGTTGAAGGCATCTTGAATGACGGCGACTGCCTTCTTACCCACCGCAAATTCGTCTGGTAGAAGCGAGCGATGTCCCACTTTAGCGGGTTAGATAGGTTGATACCTTCCTGTTGCTTACGCTTAATTGCCATCGACAAGTGGTCGGTGAGATTAACGTAGATCATTTCGTTAATCTGACGGCCGAGCTTGATTTTGGCGTAGTTAATAATGCGCTCGGCGACCTCTATCTCGGCTAACGGAACGTCAATGACTAGCTCAGTAAATTTACTCATGGTCGTGGGATCCTTCAGGAAGAAGTTTTTTCGACCTTGGCCATGTCGATGGATTGTCCTTGCTTTTTGCCAAACGCGATTCCTGGGCCCATCAACAGTACATCGACACCTTCGCGATTGGTGGAAATACAAGTATTGTTGTTGAGAACGCGTTTGATTCGCAAGTAAATCCCTCCAAAAAAATAGACTTGTCCACACATTAACCCGTGTAGATAAGTCATGCTCAATTACTTGATAACACCTTATCGATTCAATATATGCTTGTCACTCATGCTTGCGCACACCTAGTGAGAGCCGACGCAATAACATCGTAACTGCTTTCATGGTAGCAGGCGTTGTATCCGCTGTCAAATGGTTCATAACCAAAACCGACAAAGGCTGAGCTATTGAGTGGCGGAATGGTATTTGCAAGTTTTTTTGTGGGCAGGCTGAAGACCTTCATACTTTATATTGGATTGGATTAATCGACGCTTGGATTGAAACCGAATTTCACTTCCCCAGCTCCTCAGTCAACTTTGCGTAGTTCAAATACAGCGCGGTAAACCGGTTATCATGCTTGTCCGACCACGGCTTGGGCTTGCCGTTAAAGTGCAAAATGGCGGTGTTGGCCATCACCCAGTGGATGTCCTGCTTGCCCAATGAGCGGGTGAGGTAGGTGACGTAATTACGGGCGTCGTAATTCCACACCTCGTCGGGCACCTCCAGAATGGTTGAACCGTAGAGGTGATTGAGGATGTCCTGGTCCGGCAGCATCAGGTAGTCGCCGTATTCGTCGATGGTGCGCTTGATGTCGTCCCACTTGATGGTTTTGCGCGCTTGGTCCAGATCCATGAGCATGATGCCGGAGTTGAAGTAGCCGTGCTCCGTGTTTAAACGGAGGTTGTTCAAAGCCGTGGTGACGTCAATCACACCGGTATGGGTCGACGCCGTCAGCATGTACCCATTCAGGTCGGTGTTCCACAGTGGCAGTAACGAATTAATGACCAAAATATCTGGATCCAAGTACAGAACTTTATGGACTGTATCGGGTAAAATGTTACCGGCGAGCAATCTAAAGTACATTTCCCGCGGGTATCGGGCTTCCGTGGGTGCATTGTTAAACAAATTGCCGTTGACCGTAACGGGCTCAAAGCCCCAGCCATACAGGGCGGCTTGTTGCCGCACTTCCTCAAGTAGCTCCTCGTCGATACCGTCGTGAATCAGCCAAACGCGGATGGGGGCGTCATTGCTGTTCATGTGAATCGAGTTCAAGGCCACTTTGAAAGGTTGTATGTAGCCCGCATCAAGGGTGAATAATAACTCCAGTTTGGTCGTCATCGTCGAAACCTCCTCGTGATAACTACATTATAGCGGTTGCGGTCATTAAATCACTATTCGTATGTAATTTACTCTTGACTTTAATTGATTGACCAATTAATATTGAGCAAAGTTAATTAATTGACCAATCAATTATAAAAGAGGATACATCATGACTAAATTACAATCAGCCCAAAGTAATACAATTTCAGCGGCGGCGCGGCGCATGCTTGCTGATTTTAAATACTTTAACCTGCCAATTTTGTGCCCATTACAGCAAGAATGATTAACCGCATTCGTACGCAATTTCAAGCCGGTGAAAACGTGGTAGAGGAAGGGCTTATCGATACGGGACACCTGGCGACGGAGCCCATTAAGGTGAATGGCGTGGCGGGAATGAAAATAACCAGCCCCCATACTGACGACGCGGGACCCGTTATTGTGAACGTCCATGGCGGTGGCTTCATCATGGGCACCGCGCGGGAACGGACCGCCTTGCTGGCTGCGGCAGAGACAAATCTGCCCGTTTATTCAGTGGAGTATACTCTAGCTCCTGAAGGGCAGGCCCCGCTGGTGGTCCAGGAAGTATTGGACTTTTATCGCGGTGTCCGGGCAGTAGTGGGTGATCGCCCCATCGTGATGAGTGGCAGCTCCGCCGGCTCGGGAATTGCTGCAGCTGTGGTGCAGCAGGCGCACAATTTACAGGAACCGTTGCCCGTCGCCATGATTTTGTTTTGCCCAGCTTTGGACATCTCGGGTGACGGCGACTCCGCCATTTTTAACGAAAAACGTGACGTTGGCTCCGCTAAGATGGCGCTACGTTTGGCAGAGCGGTATATTGGTGATAATAATCCGCGCGACCCATTGGTGTCACCGATGTACGGCGAGGTGGGGGCGTGGTTTCCACCAACCTTTATGAGCACTGGTACGCGGGACCTGATGTTGAGCAACGTGGCGCGATTTAGCGATAAGCTGCGCGCGGCTGGCGTGGAATACACTGCCATCATCAAGGAAGGAATGTGGCACGGCTTCAACTGGGAACCCCAACTGGAGGAGGCCGTCACAACGCGGCGTGCGGCATGGCAATTTATTCAACAGCATACGGAGGCAGGTAACTAATGCGTGAACGGGACGATGATAAACAAAGACGAATTTTGGCTGCGGCGGGTCAGATCGTGATGGATGAGGCATTGCCGCCGTTTCTTTGAGCAAAATTGCGCAGGCCGCTGGCATCGCTTCGGGCACGCTTTACACGTACTTTAAGGATAAGAACGCCATGCTGAAGGCCTTGTATTTACACCACAAAGAGGCGATGGCAAAGGCAACCACTCAATTTGATCCTTCCGGTGACCCCGAGCGTGAGTTGCGCCACTACATGGACTTGGTCTATGCTTACGCACAACAACACCTTGCGGATATGCTACTCATCCGCGAGTTTAACCAGTCACCAGTGCTTCAACAACTCGGTGTCACCCGCGCAGAAGCGTATGCAGGGTACGAGCCCATCGTGCAGTTAACGGAGCGGGGTGTCGCGGCCGGGGTGTTCATGCCAGTTGTCTTCGACGTATTAATGTCGTACGCATATACGCCGGTGGTGGAGTATGCCGTGGCCGTGGCTAACGGCTTGATCGATCCGCAAACGGTTCCCTTCGACCGGATCAAAATGTTGTCCTGCCGCGCCATTTTGGTCCACCCGAAAGCATGATTTTGGCGATTAGTAGTTAGAATTGAGGTAATGTCATGACAGAATTACAAACCGGTATCCGCACTGCACGCCTCACTCTCCGCAACTTCCGTCCGGACGACGCTGAGGCGCTATTCCAGCTGTTCCGGGAGCCCGACACGTTGCGGTTTACGCGGTACAACGACGTGAAACTCCGCGGCGACTTTGACCAGCTGTTCACCGACCATTTCTTGAATAACCCCACCGCGGCGGCGATTGAGCTCACCACGACCGGCGCCGTCATCGGCTTGATTGAGATGCACACCGGTGGCGTATTGACCTATGCGGTGCGCCAGGCGTTCTGGAACCATGGCTACGTCACGGAGCCGGCCGGGCGTTCGTGGATACCATGTTCGCGACGCAGCCCATTACGATGGTCAAAGGTGAATTTGCCAACGAAAACCAGGCGTCCGGTCGCGTGCTGGCCAAGCTAGGACTCCACTTTGCTGGTGAAATCGGGCCGTTCACCACGAAGGATGGACAGGAAATCATGGCGACACAGTATACCCTGAGTCGAGAGGAGTGGGCGACGCGCAGGCGTGCCGAATGACGAGAGTGCTTGTCAACGCAAAGTATCCCCACAACAACCGCAGGACCATGCTCAGTCAGCACGGTCCTTTTTTTTACCCAACGATAACGCCGCCAACCGTGTCTATACACGCAATGCCAAGTCAGCTAGTTAACCCCATACCCTATAATCAACGTCAATTAGTCCCTACATTTTCGGGGCCGAATACCGTATAATGGATTAAAAATAACGACACTAAGGAGGCCGCTGCCATGGCCAAGTCCACCACACTTTCGTTCGGTAGCGTACTGCTGCTGGGCATTAACGGCATCATTGGCTCCGGGATATTCCTGTTGCCGGGTACGCTATTCAAAGCGGCGGGGTGGGCCAGCCTGGCAACAATCGGGTTGGCGGGCCTGGCCACGCTGATGATTGCGATGAACTACGCGGTGATGGCATCCAAAATTGATGAGGACGGCGGGGCGTGGGTGTACGCCAACCAAGCCTTTGGGCCGCACGCCGGCTTCCAGATTGGATGGTTCAGCTGGTTCCTCGGCGTCATCACCATCAGTACTGAAATTGCTGCGTTCCTGACCACACTGAGTGGCTTCTGGCCAGCAGCGCAGCACCGCTCAATCTACATTAGCGTGGCGCTCGCTATTTTGGGCGGCATCACCATCCTCAACGTCTTTGGCCCCGGCACGATGAAGGTGATCGACGACCTGTCTAGTGCCGTCAAAGTCGGCCTCATCCTGCTCTTCATCATCGGGAGTGGCTCATGATTGCCGTCCACGGGCACATCGGCAGCCCCGTGGTGGGGGCGTCCGGACACGATTTGGTCGGGGCGTTCACCACGGCTTTCTACATGTTCACCGGCTTTTCGTTCCTCCCGGTGGCGGCAAAGCAGATGCGCAACGCCGAGCTCACGTTGCCCCGCGCGCTCATCGTGGTGATGGTCATCGTGACGGTGTTGTACTTACTGACGCAATTTCTAACCGTCACGTTGCTGGGGTCGCAAATCGTGGCGGAAAAGTTGCCGGTGGCGGCCGCGTTCATGCGCGTAGTCGGACCGGTGGGGCGCGGCGTGATCCTGGCGGGGATGTTGGTGTCCACTCTGGGGGTCGCCATCGCGGTTTCCTTCGACACTCCGGTGGAGCTGGCCTCGCTCGCCACCGAGAAGAAGTTGCTCCCACGCGAGTTTGGTCAGCAAAATCGCTTTGGGGCGCCGATTGTCGCCCTGTTGGCCACCATGGTGCTGGCCGCTGGGTTGGTGCTGAGTGGTAGCTACCTGTTCCTAGTCAACCTGATTGTCCTGAGCTCCTTTGTGCAGTACATCTCCACCGTACTGGCGACCTTCAAGTTGCGCAATGACACCACGTTGCCGCGCGGCGTCCGGTTGTGGGGCGGGCGGACGATCCCAGCGCTGTCGCTGGTTCTGCTTGCGTACCTCATCCTGCAGTTCAACCCGGTGACTTACGCCATCGGGATTGGCTTTGCCGCGGCGGGTGAGCTGGTCTACTGGCCGATGACCGGCGCAAGCGGCGTCAGGCTACCTAGCCGCACCCGTTACCGCAATTATCAATTTTGACCACACATAACTGTGTACCACGAAAGGAATTGGAAGCTGTGAAAAATCGACAAAACTGGGTGATTATCGGCGTCGTGCTGGCGTTGACCGTCATTCTCTGGGGCGGCTTTGGCTGGGGGCAGCCTGACGTCCGCGTTATTCATCCCGAACCGGAAACGTCGCGGACGACGACGAGTACTGGTAGCGTGTACTCTCTGGCAACCGTCAGCCGGGCCGTTGACTCTTCGCCTGACCTCAAAGGCGCGGTGCTGGCTGGCTCCTCGCCGATGGATGGCGGGGCCGTGGATATGGCCAAGATGCCCATCGTGCCGGGGCTGCGCGCCACGCGTACGCGTAACGCCCAGGCACCCTGGGGATGAGCACGATGATGACGCCACAAGGGGTGGACGTTGCGGGGCATTACCTGATTTCGTCGGCGTACGATCACGGGGAGCAGTACAACTCGACCCTGTACATTCAGGATATTCGGACCAACAAGTTAGTGAAAACCGTTGTCCTGCAAGGGCGGCCACACGTTGGTGGCATTACGTACGATGCCGACCACCAACAGTTGTTTGTGTGTGGTGAGTATCAGGGAACGGCCGAAATCATTGGCATCAAGCTCAAGCGCCTGTTGGCATACGACGACAAGAGCGCGCGCCCGATTAAATATGACAGCCGGACTTCGTTGGGTACGCAAAGTCGCGCCTCCTTCATAACGTATCACTCCGGTATTCTATTCGTCGGATTCTTCAACCCAAAGAGTAGTGGCTACATGCAGCATTACGACGTGAATAAGAAGGGCCAGATTGTTGGTGCCGGGCCGCTCCAGCAATTGCAGAACCAGGTGAGCGTGGTTTCGACGGCCTTGTTTAAGCAGCACACCCTCAGCAAAGTTCAGGGGGCGGTGTTCTACGGTGGCTACGCGTTCCTGTCGCAATCGTTTGGCCCGGGGCCATCCAAGCTGTACGTGTTCAAGGAGAACCTACTGAAGGAATCGTTTAGTGAACGTGATGCCGTGTTGGTGCTCAAGATGCCGAGCCACCTCGAGCAGATTAGTACGTATCAAGGCCGTATGTACCTCATCTTTGAATCGAGCGCAGCGGCGTACCGGAAGACCAGCCAGGACCACGTCGACCGAATTCTGTCGCTCGACCTCGCAACACTAGTGAAGGAGGTGCGCCATGCAAAGTAGTCGCAAATCATTACCGTGGCCCTTCGCGCCGCGCTTGACTCTTAATCAGTGGCTCCGCTTCTTTGCGGCTGCTGGGTAGCTTACCTACTCTTCAATACGAACAATCCCTTAGCACAAGTATTGTTCTTGACGAAACAGGCGTACCTTCACACCACCCCGTGGTTGGCCGCATTGAAGGTGATTGGCGGAGGTGCCATTTACGCCGCAATTATCTTCGCCGGCCTGTGGTGGGCTGGTGGCCGCGGCGCATTCCGGCAACTGTTTCCGCGCATTCGGTGGCGAGACTTTGGAATTTACTGTGGGTACGGGTTGTTGTACCCCGTGTTCGGGATTCTTGGCCACGTGGCTACCATCTTTGTGGCAACGGGTCCGAGTGCCAACATTAAGGAGAGCCTCGCTTCGTGGCAGCAATACTCGTGGCCGGCGTACCGGCTGATGTCTTGGCAGGGAGTATTCACGACGACCGCTAACGTTTTGGTGACCCTGATGATCTTCCTAGCCATCATCCAGGTGCTGGACGGGCGGATGCAGCATCATCCCCACTGGCGCAATTTATGCGTGTACCTCATCACGGGTATTCTGGCCGGGGCGTTTGCCACCACGCCGTCGTCGCCAGATCTCTGGTCCAACGTGGTGGTCACCATCTTCACGCAACTGCCACTGCTATGGAGCTACCGGCGCAGCCGTAACCTGGGTGTGCCCGCGCTCATTGTGTGGGGTGGGCACCGGTTGCTCACGGGATTAATGTTGATGTTGAATATTTTGTAGAGGGTAACGCAAAGGCCCGCAACTGTTATGGTTGCGGGCCTTTACGATGATGTCGGATTATTTTGTCGGGCCCGCCATCTTATTCACATTGCTTGCCCGGCATAACTCATCCGTACCATAAATTTGCGGTATAATAACGTTATCTATTTATTCGAGGTGAGGGCAACATGAGTCGCGCACGATTAGAGGCATTTACCGATGGTGTCATCGCAATTCTCATCACAATTTTAGTTCTGGAAATCCATTTACCTGATACCCAGCATTCGTGGACGGTGGTGTGGCGTATGGCCCCCGTGTTCGCGGCCTACGTACTCAGCTTTCTGGTGATTGCTGGATTTTGGATATCGCACCACACGTTGATGTTGCAAACGGAAAACGTGACCGTACAAGCTTTGTGGGCGAACCTGCATTTCTTGTTCTGGCTCTCGCTCACACCAGCCGTCACCGCCTGGTTCGGCACGGATATTCATTCGGTGCCGGCCGCGGTTTTGTTTCAGCTGAACGTCATTGCGGTTAACCTCTCGTTCTTATTGTTGCGGGCGGTGGTTCGACGCTCGAACCCGCATCTGATCAACCTCGCAATCAAGATGGAGGTCATGTCTTTTGGCATCAACTTTGTCACGCTTGTAGCCGTCATCTTTGCCCCGCCGTTACTGTTTGTCGGGCTGGGCGTGAATAGCCTCGTATGGTTGATTCCGACGACGCAGAACATGCGCTTGGTGACGTCGCCGAGGGATTGAGTATTTTGGCCGTATGAAAAGTATGGCTTTGCCCGTAGATGACAATCACCGACAAGTGGCTGTCCACTTGGGACCAACATGGTCTGGTCCGACGCCAGCCCTTTGCGGTATATAAAGGCCACCCCAACCATTGTCAAGGTAGGGGTGGCTTTTGCGATTCTATTTGCGGAGATGTAATAATTTTTCTGCATTTTGGTACGCGACTTTTGCTTGCTCGTCCGGCGTCAAAATGGAATCCGTCAAGAACTTTGCGGCGTCTGCCGGGTGGTTGTATGGGTAGTCGAGGGAGTACATCAGGTGGTCGGCACCAACTTCAGTGTAGATGAGCTGGAGCTGTGCTGGGAAAAACATGCCACTTGGAGTGATGTAAAAGTTTTCACGGTACGTCTGGCTAATGCTCCGTTGTAAGTTGACGGTCAGGCCCAGTGTTTGGTCCATGCGTTCAAGGAATGCGGGGACCAGTTCGCCCCAGTGGCCCGTGATGATTTTGAGGTTGGGGTGACGGTCGAAGGTGCCGGCGAGAATCAAGCGAATCATTTGCACGCCAAGATCCTCATGCCAACCCCAACCGGCACCAGCGAACGTGAAGGCGGTCAGCTCGGACCAACCCTGGCCTTCGTAGTAGTATTCACTGATTTCTGCGGGAATAAAGGCGGGGTGGAAGTATAGTGGCACATCCAACTTTTCGGCCGCCGCCAAAATTGGTTCGTAGAAGGGATCGTCAAAGAAGCGGTGGTCGTAATAGCCGTGGATCATTGCCCCACTGAGACCTAGTTGAGTTACCGCGCGTTCCAGTTCAGCCGCCGCGGCCTCCGGATCACCGACGGGTAACGTTGCCCAGCCGCCGAAACGGTCCGGATGCTGGCTAATGGCGTCTGCTAGGTCATCATTGGCCATCTGGCATAGCTCGATGCCTACTTTGGGATCCAGATTTTTGGGAGTGTTGTCGCCATAACCCATAATTTGCATTTGGATGTTGTTGGCGTCCATGAAGTCCAGCCGCTGCTGCCCGGCACTAATCAGTTCGGTGTTATCCCGCTGCGACTTGGCCGCAAATTCCGCGATACTATGGTCGTCGGGGTTTTGGTGTGGGTAGGATGGTGCCGACATGTATGGCTTAGCAGCCTGGTTGACGCGGTCAGATTCCCAATGCTCTTCAAGTGTAATTAATTTCATTTCGAGGCCTCCTAGTTGATGAGACCAATTATAGGTGCCTAGGGAACGCTGCGGCAGGTCCGTTACGCTACAAAAACGCGGTATTTGTCATGCATCGTCTCGGCTGGCCACTAGATATCCGCGGGTGGCGACGGTATGGTTTGTTTGAACAAAGAAACGAAGTCAGCACGAGTGAATTCCGGATGCAAAGTTAACGTTTTGGCGAATGCTATGAGGATCCGCGCATCCATTTCCAAACGGAGGGTGTCGTCGCGCTTGGCGGTTTTGATGTAGCCGTGTACTCGGTGCATATCCCTCTTGATGTATTGAATCACTTGTTCGGTCACGTCGCCCCAGAACATCATCTCTAGGGTAGTACGGTTGGCCAGCATTAGCTTGACCGCTATTTCGGCGGACTGGGCCGTACCCCCGACGGTGTGGTCGATTTGTTGGAGAAACTCATTCACCATCACGGCCATGTCGTACTCGATTACTTGGCCCACATTTTGGTAATGGCGATAAAATGTTTGGCGGGGGATGCCGGCCTGTCGGCAAAGCCGAGTAATGGTGACGTCCGCATAAGGAGTCTGTGCGGTGTACAGTTGGCGTAGCGCGGTGAACAATTTTTCTTGGGTGGCGCGTAGGCGTTTGTCCGGTTGGTGGTAATATGCCAGTGGCACTTTGGGATTACTCAATACAATGCACCTCGTTCAAGTATGTATGGCCCTAAACACCGGCCGTACATGCTTGCGTTTTAACTGATCAAAGGTGGCTGGCGTTGGACCGGCCCATACAATCAAGCTTATTCTCGTTATACGGTATTGCTGGCCGGAAAGCAATCGGTGGTGCCGATACGTGTTGACCTGGTTTTGAATTGACTACTGAGACGGATAATGGCCGACCAATTCAATATGAGCATGGTTGTAGTTAACTGCGCACGATTATACGTTGAGTTGCGGACAATTATGGCACCAATAATGCCTGTTATTGACTCTTGACAGACAATAACGTCTATTCTTTAATAGTGTGAAATAAACACGATAACTGGCAGAGCAGGAGGCCTAATTATGCAAAAAGTACTAGTAGTGGAAACCAACGTGACGCGCTACGCCGGCACCAACGACCCCACCGGTTTGTGGCTGGGCGAGGCGGCCGAGTTTGTGGACGCAATGCAGCAGGCGGGCATTGGCGTTGATTACGTCAGCCCCCGCGGCGGCTTTGTTCCGCTCGATCCCCGTAGCATGAAGTATACGGATGCCGACATTATGCGGGTGTACGAGGACGCCGATTTTGTGGACCGCGCCCTGCGCAACACGTTGCGGCCGGACCAGGTTAATCCAGCTGACTACGTGGCCATTTATTACACGGGTGGTCACGGCGTGATGTGGGATTTTCCGGACAATCCCGAGTTGCAACAGCTGGCCCTGAGTATTTACAACCAGGGCGGCTACGTTACCTCGGTGTGCCACGGCATTGCGGGGTTGCTGAACATCAAAGACGCGGCGGGTAACTACCTCATTGCCGGCAAGCACGTGACTGGTTTTACCACCGCGGAGGAGATTATCGCCGGTAAGAAGTCGGTGGTCCCGTTCTTGAACCGGACGGTGGCGACGGAGCACGGTGCCCACTTTGATCAGAAGCGTTTCTACAGTGAGTATGCCGTGCAGGATGGCCGGCTGCTGACGGGGCAGAACCCGTTCTCCGTGCGGGCGGTGGCGAAGTTGCTCGTTGATGCGGTAGGTAACGCCGGATAATATAATTAGGGCACCACGGTTGCGTAGGGGAACGCTGCCGTGGTGCCCTGTTGCGTTAAGTGGTCGTGGTTAGTACAGGTAATCGTTCACTGCCTTTGCCACCCCATCGTTTTCGTGTAGTTGGCTATGTTGCGCCTTGGCACCGGTGAACATCATCTCGGTGTAATTCTTGTACCGGCTCCGCAGCAGGTAACGCAGCGACCGGCTGGAAACATTGGTGACGTCGCCGTCAGAGTTGGTACCATCATCCTTGTTGCCGTAAATATTGAGGATGTCGACCTGCTGCTTGGGAAAGTTATCGCGGTTGCGCAGCATCTCTTTGTACCGCGCATCCAGAATGGTGGGGCGGCCGGACTTGGTCAGCGTGTTGCGGTTGGGTTCATCGTCCATACCGACAATACCGTCGAAGTGACCGGCAATATTGACCTGTTTGTGCAGCTTGGGCGCGTTGAACGTGTGCTGCTGGAACAGAACGTAGTACATGAAGCCGAGGTTGCCCATGGAGTGTGCGACGACGTTGTAGTTAGCAAAGTGGTGTTTGCGGTTGACGGCCTGCAGCACGTTTTTAATCCACTTGGCGTCCGTTTGGAGATTGGCGTTCTTGTTGTCCTTGAACACTACCTGAACGATAGGATTCTTGGTGGACTTAGGCCAACGACCTTTGAGCGTGACCTCGCCGTTGGTATCGACTACAGCCTGGTAGACCTTGTGGGCGTGGTAGTTCGTGACCGCGTACTGAATGAGGTGGTTGGTGGAGTTGGCCGACCCGCTGTAACCGTGGAAGTAGAACGTGGGTGTGGTGCTGGTCGTAGCGTTGGCGGGTGCGGCGGTGCCTTTGGCTGAACAGGCCGACAGGGTGACGGCGACAATTAACGTGGCGAATAATGCGAGAATCTTTTTATGCTTCATGCTCGATTTCCTCCCAGAATAACGTTACCTGAGGTTATTTTATCTTCTTCAAGGCCAATGGTGCCACACCCTGGCGATTGGAGCAATGTACATTTTCGGGACTGGTGTAGTTGTAGTGAAGAACGGATATTTGATCAAGTCGTAACGCATTGATGGCTGGGACCCGGGCTTTTTTTCGTCAAAAAAAACGCACCCAAAGTAAGGGTGCGTTTAATTAGGCCTGCTAGTAATGATCGCGACAAGAATATATTTGTATTGCTTTGCCCGCGTTGGCACCCACAATTGAGTACACGATGCGATGTTCTTGCGTGATGTGACGCGACCACTTACCTGTCAGGTCGTGTTTGAGTGGCTCTGGTTTACCAATACCAGTAAATGGAGTGCGATCAATGGCCTTGATCAGCCGATTAATACGTTTAACCATGTATTTATCGGCATGATCGTGCCAGTACATATAATCGGTCCATGCATCGTCAGACCAGGATTTAATCATCGTCGAAATCCGTGAGCAATTCGTGTGTAATTGCTTTGCCCGCCGCGAACTGTTCATCCCCTCTTCTGATTTTGGCCATTAACTCCGGATTGCTCATAATGTGCATCGTTTCCTGCAGGGAGTCATAATCATGCTGGCTGATGACCACAACGTTATCCTCTTTGTCCCTGGCCGTAACAATAATTGGTTCGGCGTCCTCATTGACCTGTTGCATGTAGGTCTTTAAGTGCTGGCGAAAGTTGCTATAGCTAACTGCGTCCATCTTGATGCCCCCCTTTTTTTAATTTAATTGTACCACATGTTGTACAACAAACGGATGGGTCAGTGAACCTGAATGCGGGTGGTTATGGATTAAAAAAAGCCAGAAGCGTGGCGGTTAAACCTTGCGTCTATGTGGGCCGGAAACTATATAGTGACACCCTCGACAGCTATGTGTGGGGGTGTTTTACACCTTAAAGACACGTACTCAGCGTGTCGAGCAACCACGTGTTGGTTGCAACGACGTCTTTGTACGCGAGGGCATCGGGGTGGCGGAACCAGTAGATATAGCCGTTCACGACGGTATCGGTGGCCGAATGCAGGATTAGCTGTTGCGGCCCGGTGGGGGTGCCCGCGACGAGTTGATGGGGTCATGGTCGAATAAGCAAAAAAATTGGTGCTCTACCCGGTTTAGTACCTGTTTATGCTGCTGGTGGTATCGTCTTACTGATATTGGTGGTTCAACTATGCTATGCCCATCACAAGTTGGCGAATAACTAACCATGTGATGGGCATTTCGTGTCTTAATGGCAGCGACTGGGGCTAGCAACGCGCTGGTCCCTGCATGGCGTTCTTGTAGTGTTGGTAGGTAGAGGTTGAGCTAGAGTATCCGCACCCCCCAACCAATTCCTTTGCCAGTGTTATGATAGTAACTATCGTTCAACCAGAATTTAACAGTAAGTGAGGAACATACTTTGACTGAAGCACAATCACAAACCGTCTCCCTGATGCGTCCCGACCTGCCCGACATCAGTGCGCACCAGATTACCACGGTACTGAACTTGATGGACGACGGCAACACGGTTCCGTTCATTGCCCGCTACCGTAAGGAAATGACGGGCAGCCTGGATGAAGTGCAGATTCAGGCCATCGAGGAGGCGCACGCCCGTGTCACCAAGCTCCAGGATCGTAAAGCCGCGGTGATTAAGAGCATCGACGAACAGGGGAAGCTCACGGCCAAGTTGAAGGCGCAGATTAACGCTGCCACCCAGCTACAAGACGTCGAGGACATTTACCTGCCGTACAAGCAGAAGCGGCAGACCAAAGCCATGGTCGCCCGCGCGCACGGACTTCAGCCGTTTGCGGAATGGATCATGACGTTTCCCACCGCACCTTTGGCCACTGAGGCCGCGGGGTACGTTGACCCAGCCAAAGAAGTGGCGACGGTGGCCGACGTCCTCGCCGGCGCCCACGAAATCCTGGCGGAGACGTTCAGTGAGGTGGCGACCGTGCGTAACTGGGTGCGCAATTACACGCAGCGGACTGGGAGCGTCCGCGTCACGGTGAAGACCAAGGGGAAGGAGCTCGACGAGAAGGGTGTGTACCAGCAGTACTACGACTTTGAGGAACCCATCAGCAAGATGACCTCCACCCGCACGCTGGCGATTAACCGCGGCGAGAAGGAGAAGATTCTCACCGTCAAAGTCAAAGTTGATACCGGCGCCGTCATGAATTATTGCCGTTTCCGGTTTATTGGTCAGCACCCACACTCCGAGGCAACGGCGTTCATCACGGAGGCGTACGAGGACGCGTACAAGCGGTTCATCGGACCGGCCATCGAGCGCGAACTGCGGGGCGTGTTGACCGCGGACGCCGAGGCTAAGTCCATCAAGGTCTTTGGCCAGAACCTGTACAACCTCCTGATGCAGGCCCCGATTAAGGCAAAGTTGTGCTGGGGTTCGACCCGGCGTACCGGACTGGTTGCAAGCTAGCCGTGGTGGACGAAAACGGGAAGTTTCTCGATAAGGCGGTTATTTACCCGCACAAGCCAGCCCCAGAGGCCAAGCGCCGTGCGGCTACGCAGGAATTGATCGACCTGCTTGAACGGTACCAAGTGACGATGATTGCTATCGGTAACGGGACGGCCAGCCGCGAGTCGGAGCAGTTTGTCGCCGCAACTTTGAAACAAATCCATCGCGACATCTACTACGTGATTGTGAACGAGGCCGGTGCGTCGGTGTACTCTGCAAGCCAGGAGGCGCGCGATGAGTTCCCCGACCTACACGTGGAGCAGCGTAGTGCCATCAGCATCGCCCGCCGGTTGCAGGACCCGTTGGCGGAACTGGTCAAAATCAATCCAGAATCCATCGGCGTGGGGCAGTACCAGCACGATTTGCCGGCCAAAGACCTCGCAACGGAAGTCGACGCGGTGGTTGAACGTGCCGTCAACCAGGTAGGGGTCAACCTGAATACGGCTAGCTACCAGCTGCTGACGCGGATATCGGGCCTGTCGAAGACGATTGCGGTCAATATCGTGAAGTATCGCGATGAGCACGGCCGGTACAACAGCCGCGCCGAGTTGAAGAAGGTACCGCGGTTGGGACCGAAGGCGTACGAGCAGTCGGTCGGATTTCTGCGCATTATCGGTGGCAAGCGAGCCTTGGACAACACGGATATCCATCCAGAGAGTTACCCAGTGGCCAAGCAAATCATGGCGGCGGCCGGTGTGCAGGAGTCTGACCTGGGCAGTGACGCGGCGGCAGCGAAAGTTGCGGCGGTGGACGTGGCGCCCATCGTTGCCACCGGCGTGGGTGCAACCACGGTGGCCGACATCGTGGCAGGCTTGCAAAGCCCCGGCCGCGACCTCCGTGACAGCATGCCCGCACCTATTTTACGGCAGGACGTTCTGACGATGGAGGATCTCCAGCCGGGGATGAAGTTGGAGGGAACCGTCCGCAACGTGGTGGACTTTGGCGCCTTTGTCGATATCGGAGTAAAGCATGACGGGTTAGTACACGTGTCGCAGATGGCACAGCGGTTTGTCCGCGACCCGAAGACCGTGGTGGCGATTGGTGACATCGTCACGGTGTGGATTGAGTCCGTCGACTTGCAACGCGAGCGCATCCAACTGACGATGGTCGAACCTTAAGGTAGTGGGTGTCAGCAGCGTAGGCCGGCCCGGTGAGCTGCGGCTTTCGTGGGGTGCTCCATGGTCACCACTGCTAGGGCGAAACCTCCAACTCACCAAGCCCGGGTGAGTTTCCGGTGCGATTCTGAG